>JACWAF010000006.1 GCA_014874185.1 Nitrospirota bacterium
ACCGGGTGGTCTCTATAGGCTAAAGGAATCAACAGATTTGATCTGTAATCTCCCCTCGCCCCTCTTTAGAAAAGAGGGGAACAACCCACCCCTGCACCCCTCCCCAGGGGGGACTCCCCCTTTTCTAAAGAGACGCTGGAGCATATCCCGGCACGCAAGGAAGCCGCCTCCCCAGGGGGGCTTAAAATCCCCTTTCCTAAAGAGAGGCTGGAGCATATCCCGGCACGCAGGAAAGCCGCCTCCCCAGAGGGGACTTAAAAATCCCCCTTTCCTAAAGAGAGGCTGGAGCGTTCCCGGCACGCAGGAAAGCCGCCTCCCCAGAGGGGACTTAAAATCCCCCTTTCCTAAAGGGGGACGGAGGGGGATTACAAATTTCTGTTATTTTTTCACACCAGTTCCCTGCCAATCCAGCAGACCTTGCCAAGCACGTGCTCGGATAGGCTTTGCCCGGGTTTCAGTTTTATCTCGAACGCCTCGAAGCTCTTGTTGTCGCTTAAGCAGACGAGGCCGCCCGGCACCGGGACGAGCCTCTTTACCAGCATCCCTCCATCGGGCCCCCTGATTACGTAAATGGCGTCGTTTTTAATCTCGTTCCGGGCATTCAGGTCCACAAGCATCAGCTCGCCGTCATTTATGGTGGGCTGCATCGAGTTGCCTCTTGCCCGGATAAGGACCAGCCTGCCTGTCCGCTCCCTCCCCGCGCCGCCCGCCATCTTCCTTATCCAGGCCTTTTTAAACGGGTAATGGTCCTTTATCGAGTCGTCGGGCGGTCTGCCCGATATCCCGGCCGCAACCTCGGCCTCCACCAGCGGTATCATCAGGTAATCGGGTTCGAGGTCTTTTCCGCCCATCTCGTTCAGCCTGACCGGGGGCTCGGCCTTCAGCTCCATGCCCCGCAGCAGGAGGTCCAGGGAGCACTTCTCCCTTTCACAAAATGAAATAAGGGCATCGAAGGGGACGGAACCCCGCATCTTCGATGTGGCCAGGGTCTGCGGCTTCAGTCCAAGCGCCAGCGCCACTTCGCTGTCGGTCCCCAGCCCCTTCATCCTCTTGATGGCCTCTATTATCTCAACCAGCGATTGCATTTTGTGATAAATGTTTGACTTCCAATTTCAAATTGTGATATACCATCACCTGGTTTTGCGTTATTATCTCACATCCTGCAATTTTTTGGAAAGGAGGGCGGCAATGGGCCATTTCGGGTGATCTGGCGGGCTCCGGTTTTCAGGGGGAGAACTCGGAAAAATAAAACCTGTTTTTCAAAAGAGGTATCGTCCATATGCATATCGAGAAGGAGTTGAAGGGCGACCTGAGGAAGATCGCCGAAGTGGCGGGGCTTGAGGCGGCGATGAAGATAGGCAGCGCGTTCAGGGGCACGTCCCTCTACATAAACGGGCTGGACGGGCTGAAGCGGAAGGTCAGGGACGAGGAGATCAGGCGCGCCTACGAGGCGGGCACTAAAGTGAGATCGCTCTCCAGGCGCTACGGCCTGAGCGAGAGGCAGATAAGGCGGATACTGGGAGAAGAGCCGGAGGACAAGCTGCCGCTTGCGGCCGTAAGCATCATAAAGAACTCATAGCCGGAGTGTTATAATCCCTTTATGAAAACTGCGAACGGGGCGCTTTTGCTCATCGGGGACACCCCCCTTGTAAGGATAAACAGGCTTATCGCCTCAGGCGGGGCGGAGATATGGGCGAAGCTGGAGGGCCATAACCCTGGGGGGTCTGTGAAGGACAGGATAGCCCTTGCCATGATAGAGGCCGCCGAGCGGGAGGGCAGGCTTCAGCCGGGGGGCACTGTCCTGGAGCCCACGAGCGGCAACACGGGGATAGGGCTGGCCCTGGTGGGGGCGGTGAAGGGCTATAAGGTGGTGCTGGTCATGCCGGAGACGATGTCCCTTGAGAGAAGACAGCTCCTTGAGGCATACGGGGCCACGCTGGTCCTCACGCCCGGGGCCGAGGGGATGATGGGGGCCATAAGCAGGGCCGCCCTGCTGGAGAAGGAAAACCCCTCCTGGTCCATGCCCCTTCAATTCGAGAACGCGGCCAATCCGGAGGCGCACAGGAAGGGCACGGCCCCGGAGATAATCCGCCAGATGGGCGGGGTGCCCGATGCCCTTGTGGCGGGCGTGGGCACTGGAGGAACCATAACAGGCATCGGAGAGGTTTTTAAGGCGCTGAGGGAAGATGTGAAGATATTCGCGGTGGAGCCCGCCGGAAGCCCCGTCCTCTCAGGCGGCGAGCCCGGCAGGCACAAGATAGCGGGCATAGGCGCGGGTTTCTTCCCCGGCGTTCTGAATACGAAGATATACGACGAGGTGATCGCCGTAACCGATGAAGACGCGGCGGCCACGGCCAGAGGGCTTTCGCGGAGAGAGGGGCTTCTTGCGGGCATCTCCTCCGGGGCCGCGATGTGGGCCGCCATGCGGGTGGCCGAGAGGCTTGACCCCGGCAAGCGGGTTGCCGTGGTCTTCCCGGACCGCGGGGACCGGTATCTGAGCACGGGGCTGTTCAACAATCCGGAGGCGCGCTCCTGACGGAAACAGGACTTTTCCACCTGGTCCCGCTCCAGGGGCCGTAAGCCGCTCCCCTCTTTTTGGACTTATTGGCAAGCGCCAAATAGAGCGGGATTCGATATATTTTGAAAAATACCCCCGCTTATGGCAAAATAACTGACTTAATTGAAAACATGGCTATATATCAATTAATATAGAAAAGTTAATCTTCCGGAGGGAGTCGAATGTCCGAAACTCTTGAAATCAGATGGCATGGAAGGGGCGGACAGGGCACCGTCACCGCGGCAAAGGTGCTTGCGGACGCCTGTCTGTCTGGAGGAAGGTACGTACAGGCCTTCCCGGAATACGGCCCGGAAAGGGCAGGCGCGCCGCTCAGGGCCTATAACCGCATAAGCGATAAGGTGCTGAGGATTCACTGCCCGGTCACCCACCCCAAGGTCATAAGCGTTGTGGACGCCACGCTCCTTGACAGCATGAACGTGGCCGAGGGCGCGACCGATGACGCCATGTTCATCGTGAACACTACCAAAGACCCCTCCGAGATAAGGCAGAAGCTCGGGGCGAAACCTTCGCAGAAGGTCTTCACCGTGGACGCCACCAACATCTCCCTGGAAGAGATAGGGCGCGCGCTCCCCAATGCCCCCATGCTGGGGGCGGTGGACCGCGTGACCGGTCTGGTCACGCTGGAGCACCTGCTGGATGAGGTCAGAAAGAGCTTCGGCAAAAAATTCTCGGAAAAGATAATAAGCGGCAATATGAAGGCCGCTGAGAGGGGATACAAGGAGGTTAAGGAAGGATGAAAGGATGGAAAGACCTCACCCCGGGGGCGGTAGTTCTGGAGGCCGGAAGCGCTGAAAAATTCAAGACCGGCTCCTGGAGGAGCTTCAAGCCCCGGTGGATCGAAGAAAACTGCATACAATGCCTGCTCTGCTGGCTTTACTGCCCGGATATGGCCGTGAATACAAAAGACGGGAAGATGGCGGGCTTCAATTACGATTACTGCAAAGGCTGCGGCGTGTGCGCCCGCGAGTGCCCCGGCAAAAAGGGCAGCAAGGCCATAGTCATGGAACCGGAGGGCAAATAATGGGAAAGATTGCGGCCGTAACCGGTAACGAAGCGGTAGCCGAGGCCTTGAGGCAGGTCAACCCCGACGTCTGCTCCCTCTACCCGATAACTCCCCAGACCGACATCGTGCAGAGGTTCTCCGCCTTCGTGGCAAACGGCAAGGTGGACACAGAGCTTATAAACGCGGAGAGCGAGCACTCGGCCATGAGCGCGGCCATCGGGGCCGCGGCAGGCGGGGGCAGGGTCATCACGGCAACAAGCTCGCAGGGGCTTGCCCTCATGTGGGAGATGCTGCATATAGCAAGCTCCATGGGCCTGCCCATCATAATGCCTCTTGTGAACAGGGCGCTTTCGGGCCCCCTGAATATTCACGGCGACCACTCGGACGGCATGGGCGCGAGGGACACGGGCTGGATACAGCTCTGGAGCGAGAACGCCCAGGAGGCCTACGACAACACGGTGATGGCATTCCGGATTGGCGAGCACAAGCGCCTGCGCCTTCCCGTGATGGTCTGCATGGACGGCTTCATAATAAGCCACTCGATAGAGAGGATAGAGTACCTCGATGACAAGCAGGTAAAAGACTTCGTGGGCCCGTATGAGCAGGTGAACCCGCTTCTGGATATGGAGCACCCGAAGAGCTACGGCCCGCTTATACTTACGGATTTATATCACGAATACAAGCGCCTCCAGACCGAGATAATCAGCCGCGCGAAGGACATTGTGCTTCAGGTCTCGGACGAGTTCGCGAAGATGAGCGGCAGGAGCTACGGCATCTTTGAAAGCTACAGGCTGGAGGACGCGGAGGTTGGAATTGTCATCATGAACTCCGCCGCCGGCACCACCAAAGACGTGATAGACCTCTACAGGGACAAGGGCATAAAGGCCGGGCTTCTGAAGCCCAGGCTCTTCAGGCCGTTCCCGTATGAGGAAGTGGCCGATGCGCTGAAGCACCTTAAGGCCGTATGCGTTATGGACAGGGCGGACTCCTACGGCGGGCGCGGCCCCATGTTCATGGAGATAACGGCGGCCCTTTGCAATGTGGCGGAGAGGCCCAAGCTGATAAACAAGATATACGGCCTTGGCGGAAGGGACTACATGCCGGACCAGGCGGAGCAGGTCCTGAGGGAGTTGGACGAACTGGCCAAGGGCGCACCCGTGAAGACCGTTAAAGAATATATAGGAGTGAGGGAATAACATGGCACTCGAACTGAAAGATTACCTCAAATGGTCTGCCGAGCTTAAGCTCCGGCAGCTTACCTCCAAGCCCGAGGTCTTCACCCACGGGCACAGGATGTGCGCGGGCTGCGGCGCCCCCACCGTGGTGAAGATGGTATTTTTGGGCACGGATTACCCGGCCGTGATCGCGAACGCCACCGGCTGCCTGGAAGTCTCCTCCTGCATCCAGGAGTTCACCGCATGGAAAAACCCCTGGATACACAGCGCCTTCGAGAACGCGGCGGCCACCATCTCCGGCGTGGAGACGATGTACCGCGCGCTGAAGAAGAAGGGCAAGATGCCGGAGGACGTGAAGTTCATCGCCTTCGGAGGCGACGGCGGCACATACGACATAGGGCTTCAGTCGCTCTCCGGCGCGATGGAGCGCGGCCACGATATGCTCTATATCTGTTATGATAACGGCGCATATATGAACACGGGAATACAGCGCTCCAGCGCGACCCCCCTTGGGGCGGACACCACTACCACCCCGGTGGGCTCGGTCTCTTCCGGCAAGGCGCAGGTCCGGAAGGACATCACCCGGATAATGGCCGCGCACGGCATCCCCTTTGCCGCGCAGGCAAGCCCCAGCCACTGGGCTGATTTGATAAAAAAGGTCCGCAAGGCCCATTCGATAAAAGGCCCCAAGTTCATAAACATCCTCTCGCCCTGCAACAGGGGGTGGCGCAGTTCCACGGACGACTCGATACTCCTTTCCAGGCTTGCCGTGGAGAGTTGCTGGTGGCCTCTTTATGAGATAGAGGACGGCCAGGTGAGGGTCACTTACAAGCCCACGGAGAAGGTGCCGGTTACGGACTTCCTGAAACCGCAGGGCAGGTTCAAACACCTCTTCCAGCCCGGGAACGAGGCGCTTCTTAAGCGCATCCAGGACGATGTGGACAAGGGCTGGGCGAAGCTTCTGAAGGAGGCCGGGGAGGCGGCTTGAAACTATGCCTGACTTTGACCTCGTAATGTATGAGAGTGAGTTCAGGCGCATCGATGAAGAGCTTAAAAAACTCTTCCAGCAGGCCAACGCCAAAGTCGTCTTCCTTGTGGACAAGAACGGTCAGCTCATCGCCTCCGCCGGGGACACCTCGGAGATGGACACTACGGCCCTGGCCTCTCTTACGGCCGGAAATATCGCGGCAACGGGGGGCATAGCCAGGCTTTTGGGCGAGAAGGAGTTCACGCTCCTCTTTCACGAGGGCGAGAAGGACAATATCCATATCTCGCTGGTAGGCTCAAGGGTGATACTGGTGGTCATCTTCGACCAGCGCTCTTCGATAGGGCTTGTCCGGCTCAGGGTGAAGAAGGCCTCGGAGGGCCTGCAAAGGATATTCGAGGAGATCGCGGCCAAGTCCGAGCAGAAAAAACAGGAGAAGACACTGGACGATTCGCCCTTCGCCGAGATAACGGACGAAGACATAGACAACCTGTTCAGGTAGGCGGGGGCCCGGAAAAGTGTCCTTCATAAATTATTCCTCAAGGGAGATTAACTGCAAGATCGTCTACTACGGGCCGGGCCTGTGCGGCAAGACGACTAACCTGCAGTTCATCTACCGCAGGACCAACCCGGAGCAGAAAGGCAAGCTCATCTCCCTTGCCACCGAGACCGAGCGCACGCTTTTCTTTGACTTCCTTCCCCTTTCCCTTGGCGATATCCGGGGCTTCAAGGTCAGGTTCCACCTCTATACCGTGCCCGGCCAGGTCTTTTATGCGGCATCGAGGAAGCTTATTTTAAAGGGCGTGGATGGGGTGGTCTTCGTGGCGGACAGCCAGCTTGAGCGCATGGACGCCAACATGGAGAGCGTTGAGGACCTGCGGATAAACCTTGCCGAGCAGGGCTACGACCTGGGGAAGCTCCCCTTCATCATCCAGTACAACAAGCGTGACCTGCCCAATGCCGTCCCCCTCGAAGAGATAAACCGCGAGATAAACCCCGACGGCATCGCCTGGTTCGAGGGCGTGGCCACCAAGGGCATAGGCGTCTTCGAGACGCTGAAAGGCGTGGCGAAGCTTGTGCTGATGGAATTGAAGAAGAACTACTAAGGACTAAATTTCTTTCAGGCGGTCTCGTATTTAAGGACTTTTAGCTGGTCGGCTGGAATCCGGGTGCTCAAATCAAGAATCTCAATTCCCACGACTTTGCCCTCTTTATTGAAATCCAGAATGATACCAGGCTGAACCTCCTCCGATTCAATTATCGAGGTCTCGTCCAGCCTGAAATAAAGGGCGTCGTTTTCCTTGTCCACTTTTAATCTCATTTGTCAAATTATAGCAGGGACTTTGCAATTATAGACACCTTATAAGTAGTGCAATCCACTTGCAATATGTCATTCCGGCTTGTCCGGAATCCTTCCTGGTCTTTAAGAAGGATTCGACGCCCAAGCACTCAGCGCTCTGAGTGCTTGGTTGCGCGAATGACACCTGTTTGCTTTCAAATGAGTTCAACTCTTGACACCTGCGGTCTGTTTAAATGAGAATTAATCGGCGATGTCAAACCACTACCATCATAAGCCGCTTGTAAGCAGGCGGGAATTCTTCCGCAGGCAGCTCAAATACCTGGGATTTTCCATGTTGATACTCGCCTTCTCTATCGGCCTTGGCACGGCGGGATATTTTTATTACGGCAGGCTCCATCTGATTGATGCCTTCCTGAACGCCTCCATGATCCTTACCGGCATGGGCCCGGTGGACCATCTTGATACAACCAGCGGCAAGTTCTTTGCCGCCCTTTACGCCCTCTTCAGCGGGGTGGCCTTCCTCACCTTCATAGGCGTCCTCTTCGCCCCGGTCTATCACCGCTTCCTGCATAAGTTTCATCTGGACGTGGAGGGAGACGGTGAGGAGAAAGCGGATTAAAAGCGGGGGCGGGGTGATAACGTTTCACCCTCCCCAACCCCTCCCCTTAAGGGAGGGGAAATCCTTACTTGATCCTTGAGCCTGGGGCCACTTCCCTGTGCAGCGTGAGCACGCTCAAGGTGCCGTCGGGGCCGGTGGCGGCAAGGAGCATCCCTCTGGATTCCACCCCCATCAGCTTTGCGGGTTTTAAATTGGTGACGACCACGATAGTTTTCCCAATCAAATCCTCCGGCGCGTAGGCCTTGCCTATTCCCGCCACCACCTGCCGCTTCTCGCCGGTGTCCACTTGGAGTTTTATCAGCTTATTGGAGCCCTGCACCCTCTCGGCCTCCAGTATTTTGCCCACCTTGAGTTCTACTTTGGCGAAGTCCTCTATATTTATCAGGTTCTCTTCGGCTGCGGGTTCCCGCACAAGCTCCGGGCTTTCTGGTGATTTCGGCTCCATCTTCTTCTCTATCTCCTTTGTAATCTTTTTTTCTTTTTCTATCCTGGGGAACAGGGCCTTGAACTCGCCTATTTCCGTTCCGGCAATCAGTCCGGCGCCCTTAACGGCTTCATCAAAATTGAGATTTTCGATTGTTTCCGCTAACCCGAGTTCCTTCCACAGGGCCGCCATGGAGGCGGGCATGAATGGGTAGAGGAATATGGCAAGCAGCCTCAGGGCCTCAAGGGAGGAGTAGAGCACCGTCCCCAGCCGCTCCATATCGCCCGATTTGGCGAGCGCCCACGGGGCGTTTGACTCTATGTACTTATTGGTGAAGGAGACCAGCTTCCAGACCTCCTCAAGGCACTTGTTGAACTGGAGCACATCCAGGGCATCTTCGATCCTGTCCGGGATCCCGAAGGCGAGTGCCTTCATCTCCGGCTCCATCTCCGCCTGGGGTATCTTTCCGCCGAAATACTTTTTTATCATTGTGAAAGTGCGGGTTGTCAGGTTGCCTAAATCGTTCGCAAGCTCCGTATTGACGCGGGTTATGATGGCGTCTTCCGAGAAATCCCCGTCCAGCCCGAAGGGGATCTCCCTCAGAAGAAAGTACCTGAACGCGTCCACACCGTATTTTCTGGCCGTCTCTCCGGGGTGAACTACATTGCCCCTGGACTTGGACATCTTCTGCCCGTCAACGGTCCACCAGCCGTGGGCGAATATGCAGCCCGGAAGCTCCATCTCCAGGGCCATGAGCATGGCAGACCAGTAGACCGCGTGAGTGGTGAGGATGTCTTTTCCTATTATGTGGACATCGGCGGGCCACCAGTTAGTTTCCGGAGCGAGATAGCCCAAAGCGGAGTAATAATTCACCAGCGCGTCGAACCAGACGTATGTGACGAACTCTTCATCGAAGGGCAGCGGTATGCCCCAGGCGAGGCGTTTTTTGGGGCGCGATATGCACAGGTCCCCAAGAGGCTGGGATTTTAGGAACCCAAGCACCTCGTTTCGTCTTGTGTCGGGCAGGATGCAGCCAGGATTTTTCTCTATGTAATTGATGAGAGTGTCCTGATAGCGTGACATGAGAAAGAAAAAGTTCTGCTCCTCGATGCGCTCCACCTCGCGGCCGCACTCGGGGCAGTGCCCGTTTATCAAGTCCTTCTCCGTCCAGAACCTCTCGTCCGGTGTGCAGTACCAACCGGAATACGTGCGCCTTTCGATAAGACCTTTATCCCAGAGCTTTTGCAGCAATTCCTGGACTGTTTTTATGTGCTCCCGGTCTGTCGTGCGGATGAATGCGTCATTTGAGATATTAAGCTCTTTCCAGAGGCCCTGGAAATTTTTTACCATATCATCCGCGTGCTCTTTCGGGCTCTTCCCGCGCGCCGCGGCGGCCTTTTCCACCTTCTGGCCGTGCTCGTCGGTGCCGGTGAGGAAGAAGACCCTTCTGCCCCTCAGCCTGTTATAACGCGCAAGCACGTCGGCGGCTATGGTGGTGTAGGCGTGGCCGATGTGGGGGATATCGTTTACGTAGTATATGGGAGTGGTTACGTAGAACTTATTCAGTTGGCTTCTTTCCCCGCTTCCTCCAGCGTTTTTTTCTGCGCCTTTTCTGTTCGGCTGACGCGGCGTCCTGGGTTGGCGCATTGGCTTGGGGTTGGGCCTGGGCCTTCGGCAACCCACCCCTCATCCCCTCCTGGGAGGGGAAGGGGTGGGTGGATTCCGTAACCGGAGCGCCCTCAGGCGTTTGGGCCGCCTCGCGGCTGGTACTGGCCTCCCTGCGAGGCCTGTCCCTGCGGTCCGGACGCCTTCTCTGCTGGTAGCGGGGCCTCCGCTCCGCGCCCGGTTCATGCCTGCCTCCGGATGGCTCTCCCGCCTCACGGCGGGGCCCTTCCCCTGATTGGGAGACTTCGTGAAGGCCCTCTTTCAGTCCCGCCTCAAGGCGGGACTCATCCGCCTCGGAAACGGGCTCCTCGATCGGCTCTTCTCCCTCCCTGTACTCATAGCTGAGGCAGCACATGAGCCGTCCGCAGCAGCCCGAGAGCTTTCCGGTGTTGAGCACAAGCTCCTGCTTCTTGGCCATCTTTATCGATATGGGGGCGAAGTCCACCAGGAAGCGTGAGCAGCACAGCTCTCTTCCGCAGAGCCCTATGCCCCCGGTCATGCGCGCCTCGTCCCTTACGCCCACCTGCCGCATCTCTATGCGGGTGCGGAACTTCTGGGCGAGGTCTTTGACAAGCTCGCGGAAATCTATCCTTTTTTCCGAGACGAAGTAGAAGATTATGCGCTTTCTGTCTAGGATGACCTCGGTCTCTATAAGCTTCATCTGAAGGCCGCGGGCCATGATGCGCTCCCGGCAGAACTCGAAGGCCTCTTTCTTGAGGGTGCTGTTGGACTCTTCTTCCCGCAGGTCCTCCTCGCTGGCCACGCGTAATATTTTCTTGTATTCCTTTTCCTCCTGGGGAGGGAACGCCTCTTTCACCACACGCCCTATCGAAAGGCCCAGTTCGGACTCGACGACGACAAGGTCGCCCTTTTTCACCTGTATATCATCCGCCTGGAAGTCGTATATCTTCCCGCAGGACTTGAATCGTATCCCAACCAGTTCAGGCATCGGCAAAGGCCTCCGGTTTTATCTTGAGCCTCCTCATGAACGACCCCGCATAGTTCCACAGGATCGATTTGTTGGGGTTGTAGACAAGCCCCCCTTTAAGTGAGGAAAGCCTTTTATAACAATCTATTATAACTTCTTTTTCCGCCCCTTTGCTCAGATTCCTGACCACCCGGCCCATGTCCGGGTTCAGAAGGAGCGCCTCATCCGTGGATATCTTGGCGATCAGCATGTCGCGGAGCAGGAGGCCGCAGGAGTCTATGAAGTCCTCGATATCCTGCTTGTCCGTTTTGGCGGTCCAGCCATCCGGCGCCCCGGCCGCCATCGCGGAGAAGGCCTTCATGAAAGCCCCCCTGCGGGCGAGCATGTCTTTCCCTTCCTGAAGGGCCAGGCCGGGTCTACCCGCGGAGAGGGCGATTATTGCGGAGAGCTTTTCAGGCTCCGGGTATTTGTCCTTTAGCATGGCCTCCATATCGCGTCTTCCAAGGGGCTTGAAGGCCACCTTCAGGCAGCGGGATTTTATCGTTTCCGGAAGCCGCTCCAGGCTGGATGAGACGATTATGATCACCGTTCCGGATGGGGGCTCTTCCAGGGTCTTCAGGAAGGCGTTCGCGGCCTCCTCGTTCATCAGTTCCGCCTCGTCCAGGACGGCTACCTTGTACTTTGCCTCATAGGCGGAGAGATGCAGGGCCTCTTCGAGGAGCCTTACATGGTCCACCTTTATCTCCCTGGAGCCCTTCCTGGACTTCTCGTCCCTGGGGGCGCGGAGGCTTTCCACTTTTCCTTTCTGCGGCTCTACAATGACAAAATCCGGGTGTATGCCGGAATTTATTTTTTTGCAGGATGGGCAGATATCGCAGGCATCGTCCTCATCGGAGGCGCAGTTCAGGGCCTTGGCGAAGTTTACCGCCGTGAAGCGCTTGCCTATCCCCGAAAGGCCGTAAAAGAGGTAAGAGGAGGCCACCTTGCCGCCCCTTATGGAGTTTTGAAGCATTTTTACAGGGCCGCTCTGGCCTTTAATATCTTTTAAGGACATGACAGTTTAGGATAACATGAAAAAAGAGGATTCATTCCATTAAGAGATTGAAAAGGATTTAATCTAATCCCGTCCGCCACCCCTATTTGAGTAGGGGCTGCGCCCCTACAACCCTAAAAAAAACCAAGACATAAAATCTCCCCTCGCCCCTCTTTGCCAAAGAGGGGAACTTCCTCCCGTGTGGGTAATCCCCCCTTTGGAAGGGGGGGGAGGGGGATTTAATAAAAAATAGTTCCAAAATTTTCCAAGATAATTGAACAGATGTGACCTTCGCTCTTAAATGGAAGGCCTTAATCCTTTTAAATTCAATTGAAGGGTGCGCACGCCCTCCCACTCGTTTATCTGCGGCGTGAAGGCCGCGTCCACGGTCACGCTTTCCTCGATGCTCTTCATGGCGGATGCCATATCGAACCCTATCGCGTCCACCGCGAAGCTGCCTCTCTTCTGCCGCAGCTTCAGTTTCAGGTGCCCGTTGCCAACCACGCGCGGGGCAATCACCTCAAGCTCTTTCGCCCCCAGGAGGGGCTCCGGGTTTCCGAACCCGAAGGGCTCAAGCTGGTTGAATTCTTTTACCATGCCGAAGCTGACCTCCCTGAGGCTGATATCGGCATCTATGCGCAGTGACGGCATGAACTCCCGCACCTCTTCCCTGACCAGTTCTGAAAGTGAATCACGGAATTGTTTTATCAGTTCCGCCTTCAGCCTCACCCCGGCGGCCTGCCTGTGTCCCCCGAAGCCCAGAAGGAGATGCTCAAGCCGTTTAAGCCCCTTGTACAGGTCGAAGTCCGGTATGCTCCTTCCGCTGCCCCGCGCAATATCGCCCGATATGGAAAGTATGATCGTGGGCCGGTAGAACTCCTCGCAAAATTTGGATGCCACTATGCCAAGCACCCCTTTGTGCCAGTCCGGTCCGGAGAGCACTATGGCGCAGTCCGCGCCCTCTTCCTGAAGCCTTCGTTTCGCATCCAGATACAGGGCCTCCTCAAGCCGCTGACGCTCTTTGTTTATGGCGTCCAGCTTCTTCGCGGCCTCCAGCGCGTATCCCTCATCCTCGGAGAGCAGAAACTGCACGGCGTCGGTTGCGTCCTCCAGCCTGCCCGGTGCGTTCAGCCTGGGAATGAGGGTGTAGCAGAGGAGCCTTGAGCTCATCTCCCTGTTTGTGTTCGAGACCTCTTTCAGGGCCCTGAAGGCGGGCCTTGCGGACTTCTCCATCACCGAAAGCCCTTCGCGGGCCAGTATGCGGTTTTCTTCCATCAGGGGGACAAGGTCCGCTATGGTGCCCAGGGCGGCAAGATCCATGTAGCGGTAGGCGTCATCGCCCAGAAGAGCCTGTGCCAGCTTGAACGCCACGCCCGCGCCTGAAAGCTCGGGTTCGCCGGCACGGAGTTTCGGGTCTATTACGGCAAGCGCGTCTGGAACCATGGGCCGGCCATCGGCATCACGCTCAGGTTCGTGGTGGTCCGTTACGATGACCTCAAGGCCCTTTTGGCGGGCCAGCTTCACCGTCTCGAAGGCGGTTATCCCGCAGTCGGTGGTGATTATAAGCCCCGCGCCAAGCCCGATCGCCTTTGTCACAGCGTCTGCATGGAACCCGTAACCGTGCGTGAAGCGGTTGGGGATGAAGTAAAAAACCTCTCTAAAGCCGAATTTTTTTAGGGCGTCTATGGTGATGGCGGCGGAGGTGATGCCGTCCACGTCGTAGTCGCCGTGCACCAGGGCAGTCGTCCCGGAGGACTTCGCCCGGCTTATGGCGTGCACGGCCTCACGCATCCCGCGGAACGAAAAAGGGTCGGAGAGCAGCTCCGGCCCCGCGTTGAGGAAGGCGCTTACGGCCTCGGGGCTTTTGAGCCCCCTGTTCACCATTATCTGCGTCATGGCGGGCGAGGTGCCCGCCTGCCTTGAAAGATGCTCTATGAATTCCCGGTTAGTTCTCTGTATGAGCCACCGGCGGTGCATCAGCGCCTTTTAAATGAATGCTTCCCGCCGCCTAAAAGGACCACCGTGGGGCTTGCCACGAACCAGGATGAATACGTGCCTACGATGACGCCTAGGGTTATCGCCAGGGCGAAGTCGTGTATCACCTCTCCACCGAACACAAGGAGAGATACCGATGTGAGTATGACGGTGAACGAGGTGATGAACGTCCTGGAGAGCACCTCGTTTATGCTCCGGTTCACTATTTTTTCTATAGGGTCTTTTGCGCCCCTCAGGTTTTCCCTTATCCTGTCGAAGACGACCACCGTGTCCGTAAGCGAATAACCGGCGATTATCAGCAGGGCGCTTATGAAGATAAGGTTTATCTCGTGCCCCAGCAGATAGAATACCCCCAGCACGGCCAGGACGTCATGGAAAGTGGCTATCGTGGCGCCCAGGCTGAACCGGAACTGGAACCGTATCGCGATGTAGAGTATGATCCCGACCGCCGCGAAGAGGGAGGCCACAATGGCGTCGTTCCTCAGCTTGCCGCCTACCTTGGGGCCAATCTCCATGGTGGAGTCGATGACGGGCTGCGCGTCGGCGAACCTGGACTTGAGGGTGGTGATTATCTGGTCCGATATCTGGCCCAGGTTTTCCTGCCCGCCCTTTACCTTCACCTGCACCTTGTTTACGGATGGGAAATCCTGCAGGTCCATGTCCTTGAGGCCCGCGGACTCAAGCGCGCTCCTTACCTGGCTCAGGGGGATAAGCCTGGTGAACTTCACCTGCACTGCCGTGCCCCCGGCGAAGTCTATCCCCAGGTTGGCCTTGCCCCGGCTTATCTGGACTATGGCCAGGATGCCCAGGCTTACAAGTATGCTCGAAAAGACGTAGGCGTATTTGCGCATGGCCATGAAGTCTATCTTGGTGTTTTTAATGATTTCTATCATATGCTGAGGGTCCTCACTTCTTTCCTAAGGTGCAGGAGGTCAAAGATGGTCTTTGTCCCGACAAGCGCGGTGAACAGGTTTATCGCCACGCCCAGTGAAAGGGTTACCGCGAAACCCTTTATGGGCCCGGTGCCGAACTGGAAGAGGACGGCCGAGGTTATAAGTGTGGTCACATGGGAGTCGAATATCGTCCAGAACGCCTTGTGATAGCCGCCCTCCACGGCGGCCTTGGGCGTCTTGCCCGCCCTCAGCTCCTCGCGCATTCGCTCGAACATGAGGACGTTCGAGTCCACGGCCATGCCAACGGCCAGTATCATGCCCGCGATGCCTGGCAGGGTCAGCGTGGCATTCAGCGCCGCCATGGAGCCCACCAGA
Organism: Nitrospirota bacterium; assembly: GCA_014874185.1. GTDB lineage: Bacteria > Nitrospirota > Thermodesulfovibrionia > Thermodesulfovibrionales > JdFR-88 > JACWAF01. The sequence goes on from JACWAF010000006.1 coordinate 14,974, forward strand.
ATGACCAGGTTAAGCACAAGGGCAAAGTCCGCTATCAGCCCGGAGAGCCTGTAATAAAAGAGCATGAACACTATCACCAGCAGCGAGCCTATCAGGCCGGCCATCTTCCCGGCCTGTATGGAGTCGCGCCCCAGGGACGGGCCCACGGTTATGTTCTGAAGCATCTTCAGGGGGGCCTTCAGGGCGCCCGCCTTCAGCACTATCGCCAGGTCCTTGGCCTCGCTCATGCTGAAGTTCCCCGATATCTGGGCGTTGCCGCCGGCTATGCGCTCGCGGATGACGGGGGCGGAGTAGACGTTGTTGTCCAGTATTATCGCCAGCCGCTTGTTGACGTTCTTGGCCGTGAGGTCCTCGAAGAGCCTCGCGCCCTCCGCGTTGAACTTCAGCGAGACATAGGGTTCGTTGAAGCGCGGGTCTATGGCCACCTTGGCCTCCGTAAGGAGGTCGCCCGTAAGGAGGGTGGGCTTCTGCACCAGGTAAGGTATCTTGGTCACGCTGCCCGTGTCCTTGTCCGTGGTCCTTCCGAAGAGTATCTCGTCATTCTGCGGTATCTTGGGGCCGAACTGGTCCAGAACCTTCTGCTCCTCGCCGGGGAACACGCTCTTGGGGAGTTCGGCGGCGATGGGGGACTGCTCGTCCAGGAGTTTGAACTCCAGCCGGGCGGTCTTTCCGATGATCTGTATGGCCCTGGCCGGGTCCTTTATGCCTGGCAGCTGGACGACGATCTCGTTCACGCCCTGCTTGATGATCGTGGGCTCGGTTACTCCGAACTGGTCTATCCTGTTGCGGATGGTCTCCAGGGCCTGGTCCACGGCATTGGTTTTTATGCTCTGTATCTCTTTCGGCCTCAGGCTGTAGGCCGCCCCGCCGGACGCCTCGGAGGCCGCAAGCTCGGGATAATTGGTCTCTATCAGGTCCCTGGCATCCATGGATGCCGGGGTGACCATGATATTATTGCCCTGCTGGGTCACATCCGCCTTTATGCCTTTCTGGTCCAGGGCGCTCTTCATGCCGAGGGCAAACCTCTGCAGCGTGCTGGCCACGGCCTGGTCGGCCTCCACCTCATAGACAAGATTGATTCCGCCCTGGAGATCAAGCCCCAGGACTATGCCTTTGTTGGGCATGTCCTTCTGCCACCAACCAGGCATGTATTCGAAAGCTGGCGTGTTCGGCAGGAAGAAGATGACAGAGAGCAGCACCACCAGCCCTATCAATCCCAACCGCCAATAAATTTTTCTCTTCATCCCGCAAAAATCCTCCGGAGCCTATTTAAATGAAAACACATTAACATTTTATTTTGCCTTAAAAGCGGGTCTTTGGGCAAGTAAGAAGTGGACGCCGGAAATCCCGCCCCGCCCCTCCTAAATAAAGAAGGATTTGCCTTGATATGGCCGGCGGGTCTAAAATACCAACGCCCATGAAAAAATTGCTGAAATTGCCGTTTATATTCCTGGCAAACCCCAAACTGGCCCTGCAAAGGAAAGAGTACATCTTTGTTATAAGCCACATGCGGAGCTTTTCAACCGTGCTGTCCCATATACTTGGGAGCAACAAAGAGATTTCCGGCTATGCGGAGATGCACCTGTCCTACTCCGGCCTCGCCGACCTCCTGAAGCTCAGGAGAAGGGTCTATAAAGCGAACGGAGGGCTTCCGGAGGGCAGGTATGTCCTGGACAAGATACTGCACAACGGCTGCCGTATCTCTAAAAATATCCTGGCCAGAAAAAATTTCAGGTCCATATTCCTGCTCAGGAAGCCCGAAGACAGCATAAAAAGCATAATCAACATGGGAGAAAGCCTGGTTGACGATGCGGAATGGTGTAAAGACCCGTTAAAAGTGCTGGATTATTATCGAAAGCGGCTAAGGCAGATCGAAGAGTATGCGCCGCGTATAGATAATACGAACGGCATATTCCTGCAAGCCGAAAGGCTTATCGACGATACGGAAGCCGTACTTGGCTCTCTTACAGGCTGGCTGCGGCTTGAGGAGAAGCTGACCCCGGAGTACAAGCTCTTCAAATATACTGGAAAGCCGGGGTTCGGCGACCCTTCTTCCTTTATCAGGACGGGCAGGCTGGTGAAAGGGGACAGGGGCGACACCCGTGTCCGCGCCCAGATTCCCCCGGAAGTGCTAAGCCAGGCCAGGGAGGCCTATGCGGCCTGCCGGGAAACATTGTCCGGGCGCTTTGAATCCTTTTGACCGGAAAATCTCCCCTCGCCCATCTTTTCCAAAGAGGGGTAATTCCTACCTTTAGCAAAGGCCCTTTGACAAAGGGTAGGTCAGGAGGGATTTTCTAATAATTAATTATGAGACCTGTTAATAAATCCGCATTCCAGGCCTGTTTCAGGCCATCCGTGTATCATTGATAAAGAGACGGAATTCGGCATCAAGCGTGCGTGCGGCCTCGCGGCACCCCTTCATGCGGGAGAGAAATATCTCGAAGTACTCTATCACCTGGGAGATGCGCGTATCAATGACCAGGTTCAGGTTTATGGTCCTCCCGGCGGGGTCTACGGAGAGGTCAGATTCGGCCACGGCATAGTTCACCCGGTCGTGGATGTCGCCCTTGATGTCGGACTTGCTGCGCACCCGGCTGCGGTGCACGTCGGACTTGTCCGAGATGAGCAGGGCGGCCGAGACGGGCGATGGGATGATGCCCTCGGACTCGTCGTGGGTCATTATGGCCATCATGACCGTGCCTATGTCGCCAAGGGGATAGTCCATCTCCTCAAGTATCTCCTTGGCCAGGATGGCGCCCATCCTCTGGTGCTCTTGCCGGCCCAGCATGTTGCCCACGTCGTGCAGCAGGCCGGCCATGGCGGCAAGCTCCGCGTACCTGTCATCGAAGGCAAGTTTTTTAAGTATGTGATAGGCGCTGCCGGCCACGATCTTCACGTGCCGGAGGCCGTGCTCCGTATAGCCAAGCTGGCGCAGGTACTCGTCGGCAAGCTCTATATAGAGCGCCGCCCGGTCGTTCGCAAGTACCCTGTCTACCAGCAAGTGAAACTGGCTGTGGTTAGTCCTCTTCTTCCTTGGACCTGACTGCGGCGATATAGGCTTTTCCAAACTTTACCTTTGTGTTCTCGGCGATCTTGAGCGTAACCGAATTGGGGTCCACGGACTCCACGACGCCGTATATGCCGCCTGAGGTAATCACCTTGTCTCCCTTTTTGATCTCTTCAAGCATCTTCTTGTGCTCTTTGGCCCTCTTCTGCTGGGGCCTGATAAGAAGGAAATAGAAGATCACGAATATCAGGATGAGCGGGAGAAAACTCATCAGTGCGCTTCCGCCGCCCGCCGCCGGGTCCGCCGGGGCCGCCCATGCCAAAGCTGTAAACATATTCACCTCCGCGTGTTTTTTAGAAGTAAATTATACACCAGAACCGGAAAATAAGCTGTATTCCTGCAAATTGAAAGGTTTTTCCGCCCGTTTCGGGATTATTACATATAGTGTCTTCAAATACTATATGTAAGAGATCTAGAATATTTCATGCTCGAAAGAAATAAGTTCACTATTAAAAGGAGATGGAAAGGAGAATGTCTGATGTGGCCGCCGAAAAAACAAATAGTATGTCCAAATGGCTGTAAAACAAAATACCTTGTCCTTGAACAAATTAAAAAATACCATGTGGACCATTACGGAGAAAAAATCGAAGAAATCGCTTCCGACGATTGGGAGAATAATTATTTTTGTCCGGATTGCAAGAATCAGATATGGCCTGATGACGACGAAGATGAACCAGAATATAACGCAAATTAAAAGAGCATCTGTTATAATCCGCCAAGTTGGGGTGTGGATTGCGACAGTACGAGGCGGTCATAAAGGCTATGGAGGAAAATGGCGGATACGCCACCTTGGGGCATTTGTATAAAGAGGCCTTCAACGTAAAAGGCTGCGCCTGGAATACCAAAACCCCATTCGCAAGCATAAGAAGAATCGTCCAGGACGAGCGCTTCTTCTTCAGGATAAAACCCGGTTTATGGGGGCTCAATTCCTACAAGAAAAAACTGCCCGCAACCGTGCTGCCGGAAAAGGGCACGCCAAAAGAAGAGCAGATTTACAATCATTCATATTATCAGGGTCTTCTGGTGGAGGTCGGGAACCTGAAAGGGTATGAGACTTTCGTCCCCTATCAGGACAAGCACAAGCCCTTTCTGAATAAAAAACTGAACGAGATAGCAACCCTAGACCGCTTTCACGAATTCACTTACAGGCATATTTTAGACCGCGCTCGCACTGTTGACGTGACATGGTTCAATCAGAGGAAGATGCCGCATAGGGTGTTTGAGGTGGAGCATTCAACCGATATGAACAACTCCCTTCTTAAATTCGTTGAACTGCAGGACTTTCAGTTGAAATTCTTCATAGTGGCGGACGAGCGGCGCAAGCCGGAATTCCTCAATAAACGCGGCATGACCGCATTCGCGCCCATATCCGGCAGGATTGATTTCATGAGCTACGAAGAACTCTCCCGCCTGCATCAGAGGGCTTATGAATATTCCATTTTAAATAAAGGGCTTGACTTATAACCTCCTTGACTTCCCGCCTTTTCAATCCTTAAACTATTCTATTGTCGGGGCGTAGCGCAGCCTGGTAGCGCGCACGGTTCGGGACCGTGAAGTCGAAGGTTCAAATCCTTTCGCCCCGACTTTCTATCCCTTTGATTTTGTTCAATTTTATTCATATCTACCCCCTTGAATCGGGTTCGTGGGAGGGGTTTTTACATGTTTCTAAGGGCCCCTGCACTCAAAGGCTATGCAAATCAAAAATAGGGCAGGTTGGTAAGACATTTCAAAATCTGATATGGCAGACCGAATTGACGTCTCAAGTCCTTGTGTCAATGGGCGCGGAAAAGTGGACCACTTGAGGGATTTCCATTGGGTTAACAGGATGAGGGCGGCATTGCCGCCCTCATCCTGTTAACCCAAATTTTAATGGGCTTGCTTTTAATGTGAAAGGACTTATTTTACGGCAAATTCGCTCCATTGGCTGACGCCGGCAAGATGATCGGTGGTTTCTCCCACTTCCACACGCAGCCGGTAATGTCCGGCGGTGGTCCCTAGGTAATCATGTTTAAACTCCACCTCATTGCCTTTGAGCTGTGCGGCTTCAAATGCGCACCGGGGCGCAGTCCAGCGGCTGGATGCCATCTTTTTTCCCATACACGCCTTTATGCGTTCTTTAGATACTGAAGGGCCAACCGTTCCCCGCAGCATGATCGTCCTTTTAGCCGCAAAACGGAGCGGGTTTTTCTGGCCGGCCTGAGAAAGGCTGAAAGTTATAAGCGGCAGCGGCGCTTCATGGGCATACAGATAGCTTTGCCCTCCCGAGCGCGACATGAACAGGTGCAGGAGTCCACCCGATGCCCCAAGGATGGGCGCGGCGTCTCCGAACTTGCTGCCGGTAAAATTGACCGGCTTCGACCACTTGCCGTCCGATTCGCGCATTAAAAAGGTGGCCAGGCTTGAGTTTCCTCCCAGTGGATATTTAACGCTTCCAACATAGGCCACCGCCGGACCGGAAGCGCCAAGCGCGATGGACGGCCACATGAGCTGATCCATCGCGGGGCCCGCATCGCCCTGCACCCCTGTATTGTGAGCGCCGGTTGCTATTTCGTCCTCCATCCAGCCGCCTGCCGTCCTGGTGGCATACATGAGCCGCACCCGGCGGTCGGGGCCAAGCATGATATAAACTATATGGGGCGTGCCGGCCGCGCCAACTTTGAGGTCGTAGAGCCTGTGAACGTCCAGCGACCAGTCCGCGGTATTTTGCCCGATCACCTTTTCCGTTTCCGGGCCAAAGTCCCCGGAGCGCATACAAAGGGCTCCCGGACTGCCGTTTGGGTCTCCCTGGCACTGGTAAACCATGAACAGTTTGCCCGAAGGGCCAAAGGCCAAAACAGGGTCGTCCGCATAGCCCCCCTTGGGCCCGCAATAATCGGCGGTCACGTTGCGCGGCTTTGACCACCCGCCGCTTCCCCCGGTGAGCTTGGTAACGAATGCAGACACCTGCCCAGAGCATGCGCTAACCCCTTGGCTGTAAGTCGCACTGAAGGCCATTGCAACCGCGGTTCCCTGGGCCGTCAGGCTGGGGACAGAAGGGGCCGAAATCGCCCCGACGGCTGTATCCATGGGAAGCTGCTCCTGCCTCCATGCGCCGCCGGGCTGCTCGACAAAGGTAAGCAGTTCTCTGCCATTGTTGTCCGTTGCGTGCATTACAACGATTACGGCTTGCCCGCTTGCAGGTATCACAACTATCCTGGGAACTGCCCCGCCCCCGGTATTAGGGTCGTCATGGATCTTGGCCACCAGGGTCCGCGTCCATTTGCCCGTCCGGTTTGTGCTGAACCATATGCGGGAATAACTGTTTGCGCCGGATGTAAGCGTTGTGACGTCCGCTACATAGGCGCGCCTGTGGTAAACCGTTGCGTCATAGCCATCGGCGTTACCGCCCGTGCGCACGACGGCCGCCGGGGAGGTCCAGCGCACACTTCCGGTATCGGCGGAAAAAGATTTAGAGGCACACAGGAAAAGCACGGCGCATGCCGCAAGTCCGCAAAAACGAACAAGCCTGCTTGATCTTATAGCCCTGGAAATCATGGATCATCGTCCTCCTTTCATGCGCAGGTCCTGCATCTCTTTCATTTCCTTCGACGCAAGCAGCCTGATTTGGACGGCAAATGGCGCAATGAATTTCTCGTTTTCATCCATTACCGCCTGCTGCTGTTTGGCGCGCTGGATTTGCGCCTGGGTCAAAACGGCGCTGCCCCCGTCACCCGCGCTGCCGGAGGCCACACTGAAGCCGCCCGCATGGGCGGCCATCTCCACGGCCGTCTTGAGGGCGCTCCATTGCCGCTCCGGCATATCTTCACGCTGGGCGATCAATACATCGGCCCCTTCCGTCGTTAAAGCCGCATAACGGTCCTTCAGGTCTTTTTCACCAGTCGTGGGATGATGGACATCGGCTGACGCCTGCTGATACTTGCCCGCCTTCATGTCCGCGGCCATCTGTTTGACGGCCTGAGCTTCGCGTTGCGCTATAAGCGGCTCCTGGACCATGGCTTCGTTGTCCCTGGCCGTTGGCTGCTGGTAACGGGCAACGGCGGCCTGCATGACGCGCAGATAAAACAGAACGTCCACCGAGGTCAGAGGCGCGCTATCGCTAAGCAGGCCTGAAGCTGGCGTTATGCCCGGCAGATCGGCCGGAGCGGCCTTGCGCGCCGTAGACGGCATGGACCGGCTGACGGTTTTGGCCCCTGAAGAATGGCAGGCCGCGGCCATGCCGATGGTGAAAAACATCAGGCAAGCCGCGATACGCCGGACTGAGCGCGGAAATGCCTTCACCGGCAATCCCCTATCCGTTTTCCGCTTATGTGAGTTGTCATCTTCCTTCCTCCGGGCATCACGGTTGTCATATTGCCCGTATAGGAGGTCCCCTTTGATATCATTTCGCCGGTCATCGTCGTGGGGCCTCCTTTGCCGCTGCAGACCATTTTCCACGACACGGTATCCCCATTGACCTTGTAATTTTTCATGTCGCAGCCCTTCCGGGCGGGGATTACCTTTTTGTTTTCGATGTCCTTTTTGGAATAACACACAGGGACCGTTCTGGGCGGCATTGCAACCGGCATCCCTGGTATTTCCATCTTGGTAGTAATCAGCCACTTGCCCGGCTGCATGGGGGCAGCCCCGGCAAAAGCGCAAGGGGTAAAAACAAGCACCGCCAGCAATACGGCAAAAAATTTCTTCATAACGGTTTCTCCTTTCTTTTCCCGGCCTGTCCGCCTTTTTTTAATGCCGGATTTTCTCCCGTTGCGTGGGATTTCGTTAGAATTTCAAAAAGCTCGCGGGCGTTCATAAAGACGGCCGGCCTTTTGAAATCCGGCCCCTCCACAAGCCCGGATACTGAGTCCGGGTCCTTCTCGTCCCGCCTGTAGATGTGGATTATGTAGCTTTCCAGATTGAAAACCTCCCTTGCCCTCTTGAACAATTTTAAGGGGGCTTCCGGGTTCCCGGAAGCCCCTATCCCTTTCTTTTTCCTAATGATATGAGCCGGTCGTGCAGATGGAGTATGGCCCAGAACCTGCCGTTACATTGGCGATAAATGTAAGGGCCCCGCCTGCTCCTATCCCGTACTGCGAGACGGTGTTGTCGCCGTAGTTCGCAACATAGGCAAAGTTACCCGATGGATCAACAGCAACCGAAGCCGGGTTCGTCCCCGCCAGCACTGTCGCAGGGCTCATCGCCGTAAGCGTCCCGTCCGCGCCTATCGTGTACTGCGATACGCTATTGACGGCATTATCCGCAACATAAGCGTACTTGCCAGAGGGGGCAATCGTGATGGACCAGGGATCATCCGACACGGTCGCGTTAGCAATGAATGTGAGCGCGCCGCCCGCGCCTACCGTGTACTGCGAGATGGTGGCATCGCCCTGATTAACCACGTAGGCATACTTGCCCGTGGGGTCAACCGTGATGTCTTGGTCTCTCTTTCCGGCCGCGACCGTTGCTGGAGTCATCGCCGTAAGCGCCCCGCCTGCTCCTATAGTAAACTGCGATACGTAGCCGGAGTCATCCGCCGTATAGACGTACTTGCCGGAGGGGTCGACCGTGACGGACGTGGGGTAATTCCCCGCCCCGGCCGAGACTGTTGCGGGGTTCATCGCTGTGAGCGCCCCGCCAGCGCCTATCGTGTATTGCGAGACGGTGCCGGAGGAATAGTCGGCCACATAGACGTACTTGCCGGAGGGGTCGACCGTGACGGACTGGGGTGTTGTTTGGGTAGCGACGGTTGCTGGAGTCATCGCCGTCAAAACCCCGCCTGCGCCTATCGTATACTGCGAGATGGTGTTGTTGTTAGAATCCGCCACATAAGCGTACGAGCCAGAGGGGTCTACCGTTACGGAATAGGGGTTCCAGTTAGCCCCGCCTGACGAGACCGTTGCCGGGTTCAACGCCGTCAGAGACCCGTCCGCGCCCATTGCGTACTCAGAGATGGTGCCGTCGGTGGCGTTCGCCGCATAGGCGTACACGGGGGCCCATATCGCATACAGGGTCACGTTCCCCGAAGGCATCGTGAAGGTCTGCCCCGGCTTGTAGTAGTTCCCGCTGCCGTCCGGCGCGGTGTTCCACTGCGCGAAGGAATAACCAACCCTCACGAGGCTGCCGGTATTGCCGAGCGCCGTTACGGTCTGCCCCTGCTCGTAATTGTTCGAGTCCACAGGGACGCTGCCGCCGGTGCTGCCGTTTCCGTTATAGGTTACGGTGTAAGTTGGGTTAGCGGTCCATTTGGCGTACAGGGTCATGTTGGCTGAACCCATCGTGAATGTCTGCCCCTGTGTGTAGGTTGTCCCGCTGCCGTTTGCCTGGGTATTCCAGCCCACAAATGTATAGTTGGTTTTTACAAGGCTGCCGGTATTGCCCAGGACCGTTACGGTCTGCCCCGCCTGATAATTGTTCGAGTCCACCGGGACGCTGCCGCCGGTGCTGTTATTGCCGTTATAGGTAACCGTGTAGGTTGCCGGCGCGCTTGTCCCGCTGCTTCCGCACGCCCATAGTGCAAACAGCAAGCCCAGGACCAAAGACAGTAAAACCCATGTTTTCTTCATTGCCAGACCTCTTTTCATGTTTCCTCCCTGTTTTGGGTGTTTTTTTTCAGATACCATGGAATCTATGACGGGTATTAAATCACGCAGCCACCCACAAATGACCCACATATTTCTAATTTGCCTTTTCCCCCGCAATGTTTTACTATATTTTTATCGATAGCCAAAAAGGAGAATGCTTTATGGCCACTGCAACGATTTCGTCCAAATTCCAGGTTGTTATTCCGAAGGAGATCAGGGAAAAACTCGCCCTTAAAAGCGGCCAGAAGATGGCGATGGTGGTAAAGGGCGGAGTGATATACCTGATACCCGAAAGGCCCTTGGAGAACTTCAGGGGATTTCTGAAAGGCATGGACGCCAAAAACTTAAGGGACCACGAGGACCGCTGATTGTTTCTGGTAGACTCCTCCGGCTGGATAGAATTTTTCACTGAAGGGCCGTTAATAGGGAAATATCAGGACTACCTGAAAGATCCTTTAAAGGTCGTAACACCCGCTATAGTGCTTTACGAGGTCTACAAGAAAATAAAACGCGAACGTACGGAAGAGGACGCGCTTGCCGCGGTCTCGCTAATGAACAGGACGAAAATCGTCCACCTTACCGAAAGCATCGCCCTTCTGGCCGCCGATTTGAGTCTGAAACATGCCCTGCCCATGGCGGACGCCATGGTATATGCCACGGCAATTGAAGAAGGCTGTAAAGTAGTCACGGGCGATTCGCATTTCAAGGGGCTCGATTCGGTGGTCTTTATCCAGGCAGGGCCAGTTTAAAAAAGAGATTTGTAAATGTCTTCAGTGGCGGGGGAAGGTTTGAGGCCCAGGATCCCGGAGAGCGCACTTCGGCATCTCTCATATGTGCGGGCCGCCTGGGCGCGCCTTCCCAGGTTTATCTCGCAGAGCATCAGATCCTGATAGAGTTCCTCGATAAGATTATCCATTTCAAGGGCGCTTTCGAATTTTTGGGCGGCCATCTCCCACTGGCCTGTTTGCATAAAATATTTCCCGGCATTTGTAATAAGCCGCAGGAGCCTGTTTTTGATCTTCTCGCGCACTGTCATCGCCCATGCCTGTCCCGGCTCAGCCGGCAGGAATTCGCCTTTGTACAGGGCAATTGCCTTTTCGGTCCGGTCCAGGGCAGTTTCAGACCCGCCACCCATATGGGCGGCCCTTTTCCATTCGCCTTCGGCCTGCTCCATAGCCCGCGCAATCGCCTTCAAGTCCGTCCAGCAGTGTTTTTCATCCAATGTGCACAAGCCGCCGCTTATATATACGGCTTTCTCGCCTATTATCTTCCTGAGGCGCGCACAGGTCATCTCAAAAGACTTGCGCGCCAGATCGCCCTCCGCCTCGGGCCAGAGTATGTCCGCAATCCTTTCTTCGGGGATGTCTTTGTGCCCCAAAGCCACCAGTAATTTAAGAAGGGCAAGCGGCTTTTGCTGCGCTTTCCCATGGGACTCCAATGCCCGGCCATCCCGGATTATGCGAAATTCCCCAAGGGTGTAAACCTTCACCGGCCAGGGCCAGTTCTCCACTTCAACCGGCGGGTTAAATTCAGCGAGGCCCCGCTTCCGCACCAGCTCCCGCGCGTACTCCGGCTCTGTGTCCGCTTCTAGCGCCCTTGCGCAAAGGCGGGCCATAACGGGCGGGTCCCACCACCAGATAAAACCTGAATAGTTCTGCCGCCGCCCTATGCGGAACCCTTCCCGCAGAAAACCCAGCGCTGCCTCGTTTTCACCCCTGTCAAAGGCGAATTGCGCCCTGGCCAGAAGGCACATGAAATTGAAAATTTCAGAGCCAACCGATAACTCCTGCACGGCCCGGATATGCTCCAGTGCCATTTCGGGCCGGCCCAGGGCGTGTTTCACTTGCGCCGATTCAAAATGGCAAAGGGCCGCCGCATAGGGGTATCCCGCCTCCGTTGCATATTTGAGCGCCACTTCGGCATGGGCCGACGCCTGCACCAGGTTGCCCGCGAGGAATTCGCGGTAGCCCGAAACAAAGAGAAAATGGCTGAGGCCGATTTTCTGCCCTAAGTGGTTTGTCCTCTTATCATTAAGGAACTCATCGGCCTTTTCAAAATCTCCGCTTGCGAGCGCTGCGAAGGCCCCAACCACCGGCGTATGATGGTCCCAGGCGTAAATGCCCGTTCTGTCCGCAAGTTCGCGCGCGGCGGAAACCTGATCGAGCGCCTTTGCCAAAAATGGAGAAAGGAATAAATTATTCACGGCGCTTAACATCAGCCAGGCAATTTTGAAAAGAGGCGAGACATCCGTCGAGCCGGCCGGCATACGGATTTCATCGGTCAAATGAAGGGCCCGCTTGAAGTCTCCCCTCCAGCCAAAGAAATAAGAGCCGAAAGTGATCGTCTGGAGCCGGCAGGCGGGGTCTCCGCAGTCCCTCGCCAGCGCCAGCGCCTCCTCCGCCCACATCAGCGCGTCGGGGTGCGACGGGCGGCAGGACACCATCGCGCACATCATGCTTGCGGCCACCTTCGCTTCAATCAGTTTGGATGGGAACTGAAAGCCTGTTTTTGCCCCCATGAGCGAATAGAGGCGGTCAATCCAGCCGCCCAGGCTGGAAAAATCGTCCCATTCGTAGAGATAGCTGTCGGCGATAAACGACCAGGAGAGCAGTGCCCCGGCCAAATCGCCTCTGGAGGAAAACCCCTGGAACGCTTTTTCAAGATAGGCCCTTGCCTGGGCCGGATTAAATCCGATGCGGCAAAGGCCAAGCCAATAGAGCAGCCAGGGCGCGCCTGCAAGCATCTCCTCCGGAATTTTTAAAATCCACTCTTCCAGGGTCCGCGCCCGCCCCTGGTGAAAAAGTTTTTCCGCGTTTTTTAATACGCAGGCGCAAAGGGCCGCCCAGTCCCCGCACTGCGCCCAAAGCTCCGCCGCGTCCTCTATCTGGCCGTCCTCTTCAAGCAAAACGGCCTCGGCCCTTTTTACGGCCGCAATCTCTTCTTTTGAATATGTCTGCCCGGCCCTGGCGTTAAGGAACTCCCTGAAAAGAGGGTGCAATTGGTAAACGGGCGAACCGGTATTACGTCTTTCAATAAAATAATTGCTTCGGCTGAGGCCGGAGAGGATTTTCCCCGCCGCCTCATGCCCGGTGAGCCTTTCGGCGGAGCTGGCAGGTATCCTGGGAAGAAAGGACGCCTTCATGAGAAATTCCCTGGTGGCCCCCTCCATTTTATCCAGGATTTCACTGGCGAAATAATCGAATATCTTTTCAGGACGGATGGCGGTTAGAGACTCCGGTGCGCCCGCCATTTGCATCTCCTTTAGAAGTAGAACAAGCCCCGCCGCCCAGCCCATGGTCTTTTCGTGCAACTCCTGAAGCACGTCCATAGAGATTTTTTGTTTACTGGAGGCATTGATGAAGGTTTCCGATTCGCGAAGGCTGAATTTAATCTCTTCCCAGCCGATAGACCCCATCTTGTTGTTTGCAAGCAAATAAACCAGCCAGGGCGGCGGCTCATACCGGCTTATGAATATGCACTGGGTCCCCGCGGGAATGAGGGAAACGGCCTGGGCGATGATCGCCTGGAAAGACTCACTCTCCATAGCCTCCTGGCAATTATCGAAAACAAGGACATGCGGGGGTTTCAGCCTCCGGTACAGTTGCTCGAAATACCTGGCCGTAAAGGCCGGAAGCCCCTGGATATATTCCGCCGTAAAGAGCGGCAGCGGCTTTACGGACCTGCTTGATCTCCTTGCGGCCAGCCCCATGTAATAAAAAAACGAGGCCGGGTCCGTATCCGTCTGATCAACCTGATACCAGAGGCGGGGGATATTGCGGGATTCGAGATAACTGGCAATGAGGGCCGTTTTTCCGCTTCCGGCCGGGCCGGATATCCAAACCGAGGGTTGGCCCCGCATCGAATCCAGGAGGTCAAGGAGCCTTTCCCTTGGGAAAACCCCCGATACGGCTGGGCGCGTTATTTTAGCCAAATACGGCGGAACTCTCATCGCGGCCCGAAACTCTTTCCTGGTTGAGAAGCGGCCCCCGTATTATGGATGACGGTTTCGGCGGTCCTTCTGAATCTAAGAGCGGCTTTCCGAATTTATCCCTTGCTTTCGTTAAAGCAGGGAACGCCCAGTTGCATTATATTAAGCAGCGGCCTCCTTTCCGTCAAGGGATTTTTACCGGTATTGCCGGCAGTCACCAGGTCACTTCCTTTGCCACAGAAATTGCAAAAAAAGAGGGCTTTTCGGGTTCATGAGGGTTCGTGGAGCATTTTTGGACAAAAATATCACTTTATTTTCAAGCAGTTATGGCCAGCCATATAGGTTCAAATCCTTTCGCCCCGACCAACTAATATTGCGGAAGGGCTTTCGCCTTAACCTCCCCAGCTCTTTACCTTTTTTCAGTTTATGTATAATATCCGCCATGAAGTCGATATTGTTCGGACAATATCTTCTTAAAAAGGGCTACATAACCTGGGAAGACATTTTAAGGGCCAGGATATATCAGAAGCGTCATGACAGGAAGACCGAAGAACTTGCGATTGAACATGGATGGCTGAGCGCGGAAGACGTGGAGAAACTTGCCGTGCGCCAGGAAGAGACGTGTCAAACATTCAATGAGATCGCCGCTGAATGGGGCCTGCTTACAAAGTCGCAGATTGAGACATTATTGAAGGAAAAAGCGGACAATCATATATTGTTTGGGGCCGTTCTTGTGCAGCTTGACCTGATTTCAAACGAGGACCTGGAAAAAAATATCGAGGAATTCCAGGAACTCAAGCTTAAGACATTCAAACTCCCGGAAGTCTGAAATCTCGTCTTTTACACACTCGCAAAAGAGTTCTCATTAAATCTGGATTCCCGCTTTCGCGGGAATGACGAGACCTCAGCTGTTTTGGACAGCATTAGGGGGGCCTGATTTTAGAATGGGTGGCCGAGTCTGTCCAAAAAGCTGCTATTTCAACAAGTCATTTCTCTTAAAAGGGTCTTTATTCGTGGGAGTCACCCGCCCACGGGTGACCCGATCCGCTTTGGAACAGAAAGGTCCTTTTCAGATTATCTTGGACAGCTGTGGTTTGCAAACCTGAACC
>JACWAF010000037.1 GCA_014874185.1 Nitrospirota bacterium
GGTGCAGGGGTGGGTTGTTCCCCTCTTTTCTAAAGAGGGGCGAGGGGAGATTACAGATCAAATTTGTTGATTCCTCTAGCCTATAGAGACCACCCGGTCGCGCCCTTCGGCCTTCGCGCGGTAGAGGGCCGAGTCGGCCGCCCTCATCAATTCCCCCGCCGTGAGCCCGTGTCTCGGGAAAGCGGCAACCCCCAATGAAAGGGTTACCGGCCCCAATTCCTTTCCCCCGTACCGGGCCGTAAGGCCCCTGGCGTCTTTTAGCAATTCCCCGGCCCGTTCGGACGCGCTCTCCAACGAGGCATCGGGCATTATGATAACGAACTCCTCCCCGCCGTAGCGGCAGGCGAAGTCCTCGCCCCGTATATGCGCCTTCAGAAACCCGCCCAGTTCCCTGAGGAGGATGTCTCCGGCCTCGTGCCCGTAGGTGTCGTTGAAGCGCTTGAAAAAATCTATGTCCAGCATGATCACACCCAGGGGGTTCCCTTTTCTTGCCGACCGGTGCAGTTCCTTCTCCAGCAGCTCGTTCATGTAGCGCCGGTTGAACAGCCCCGTCAGCGGGTCGCGGATGCTCTGTTCAAAGAGGCTCTCCCGGAGGCGGAAGTTGGCGATGGAAAGCGCGATCTCCTGCGAGACCGCGGCGGCCAGCCGCTCTCTGCTGCCTTTTAACCTTTCGCGGACGTCTTCGGGCATCTCCGGTCTCAACGAATCAAGCTCCAGATGGAAGAGCCCCAGCGCCTCACCCTGCGCGGTCATGGGCATGCAAAAGGTGGCCGTCTCCATTTTGTGCTTTACATGGGGGCAGAGGCTCTCCGGGCGCGAGCCGTCGGCCAGGTAGGCGCGGCCCAGCCGCAGCGCCCAGCAGTCCCCTGGCGAAATTACCTGCTCGCCGGGCCTCGCCTCGCCCCAGTTCGAGACGGACTCCAGCATGCTGCGGCTTGCATCCGTGATATAAACCGCGCCGGAGTCGCCGGGGAAAAGCTCCCGGCTGGAGTTGTTCACCACGGCATAGGCCTCCTCGGCCCTGGCGCAGGCCTGCAAAAGGCTTATCATGGTGCTGAAGACCTCTATCTCGCGGTTTCTCTGCTCAAGCTCGCTGAGCCATCTTGAAAGGCTTTCGTTGGCCTTTTGAAGGGCGTCCGCGGCCTCTTTCCTCTCGGTTATGTCCTGTAGCTGGACGAGGTAGCCCTCTATCCTTCCGTCCGCCATGAGCGGTGTAAAAAGGGCGCTCAGCCAGATGGTCCCGCTCTTTGATGTTTTAAACGTTACCTTTTCAAAATCGTATGGGCCCTCCATCTTCACTATCTCGCGGTTTTTCAGCTTCAGGGCGGCCTCTTCGGGCAGGTTGGGGTTGCTGAACAGGTCCGAGCCGATTATCTCGTCCGGTCTTTGTATCCCGAATATCTCCAGGCAGGCCTCGTTGGCATCGACCATCCGGGCCCTGGAATCATAGACCCCTATTGCGATTGGGGACTTGGCGAAGATGCCCTTGAACCGCTCTTCGCTTTCTCTAAGGGCATCCTCCGCGCGCCTGCGCTCGGTGATGTCACGGAAGGTGACCACCGCGCCCAGTATCTCTTCGCCCTCATGGATGGGGGTGCTGTTGTACTCCGCCCAGAAACTGGTGCCGTTTTTTCTCCAGAACAGCTCCTGCCCCGTGTGCACAGTCCCGTCTTTATACGCGGCATAGATGGGGCACTCCTCTTTCGGATAGGCTTCCCCGTTTGGTTTTGTATGGTGCCAGGTGGAATGGCTGTGCTTGCCTATCAGCTCCTGCGGGGTGTAGCCCAGCATCCTGGCCGCCGCCTCGTTTATGAAGGTCTGGTTGCCGCTTGCGTCCAGGCCGAAGACGCCCTCGCCCGCCGACTTGAGGATGAGTCCGTACTGGCGCGTAAGCTGCCTCAGCCTGTCCTCCGCCTCCCTTCTGGACTGGAAAAGGATGGCGTTTTCCATTGCCACGCCAAGCTGTTCGGCTATGCTCCTGAAAATGGAGACCTCGTCCTCCGTGAAGGGGCGCTTTTCCGTAAAGGAAAGCGAGAACGTCCCCACGGGCCTGTTCCGGACATATATGGGCAGGCCGAACCAGCGGCTGTCCGCCTGGCCGGATTTTCTTACCCGCTCGCGGCTGCCGGGCGGAAGGGGGCTGTCATGAGTGAGGATGGGGAGCCTTTCCCTGATCACCGTGCTCATTACGGCGTCCTCATCCAGGGGGATCGAGGCCAGGAGTTCCCTTGCCTCTTCCGGGTAGCCGAAAAGGGCAAGGTGCTTGAGGGCGCGCTCTTTTTCGTCCAGAAAATAGATGCTTCCCGCCGAGGCCTTCAGGTGCTTGTTTGCCTCTCTGAGGACGCGGCGGGTTATCTCCGAAATCTCCAGCGAGCTTGAGGCCGCCGCCGCCACGTCCTTAAGGAGCGCCGTGCGCGAAAGCTCTTCCCGCACGGATTTTGCCAGGGCGGCGGAGAGCTCTTCGGCCCGCTTCCGCTCCCCTATCTCGCGGCTCAGGAAAAAGAATATGAGGAAGAAGAGGACAAAGGTAAGCATGCTTCCGGCCAGCAGGACCCGGGATATGCCGCTTATTACCGATTGTGACTCCCCCGACAGGCCCTTGAAAAGCGTTCTTTCCTCCCGCATCATCTGGCCGATTATCTGAGTTATCCGCGCCTGCAAGGCCCCGCCCTGCACTGAGGGCCTGGACTGTTCGCCGGCCAGATAGCCCCTGTTTATCCGGCCCTCCACCGAATCGTTCATGTTTTTCAGCTGCGCCCCGATGAGCGGCTCAAGGCGGTCCAGCCTTTCGAGCTGGCTCTTCGGGAGGCCCCTGATCTGACGGAGGTCCTGAAAATCGCTTTGGATAAGGCCGGCCGTCTCCCTGTAATGCCGCAGGTCGGCGGCGCTTCCGGAGAGGACGAATTCCCTCCGGGCGTGTTCCGCTTCAACAACGCGGTCTTTCAGGACTTCTATCTTCTCTATCAGGTCGAATGAACGCGTCCCGCGGTGTACTGAATCCAGAAGCCTTCCAGTGCTCGACTGGAAAACGATCGTGAAGGCGGCAAATATCAGGACCGCAAAAGCAAACCCCAGTGGAAATATCTTTCTCAATTTTTTCCCATTTAAACGCAGCCGGAATTTTCCCTCATTATAGGAGTAAAAAAGAGGGCTTGCATCAACCCTTACCTGATTTTAAAGGCTTTCTGTTTAAAAATACCAGCGAGGGGGGGGTTGGCGGGAAGCCGCTAAAACTCAATCTCCTGCCACTTCTTTTTGAACTCCCCGAATTTGCCTTCCAGAATGGCTGTCCTCAAATTCCTGAAGAACTGCAGGTAGAAGTGGATATTGTGAATGGTGTTCAGCCGCATGGAGAGGATCTCCCTGGCAAGGAAGAGGTGCCGCAGGTAGCCGCGCGAAAAATTCCGGCAGGCATAGCAGGCGCAATCGGGGTCCAACGGGCCGGAATCCTCTTTGAACTCCGCGCGCTTTATGCTGATGCGGCCCCGTGAGGTGAAAAGCGTGCCGTTTCTGGCGTTCCGGGTGGGCATAACGCAGTCGAACATGTCGAAGCCCGCCTCCACGGCGTGAAGCACGTCCTTCAAGTCGCCGATGCCCATAAGATAGCGGGGCTTGTCCTCCGGCAGAAGCGGCCCCATCAGGTCCGCTATCTGGTGCATCTCCTCCTTGCCCTCGCCCACGCTCACGCCGCCCACCGCATAGCCGTCGAAGCCGATAGCCAGAAGCCCGTCAAGGCTCTTTCGCCTTAAATCAGGATATACCCCGCCCTGGTTTATCCCGAACAGGGCGCTTTGGGAGGCGGATGCGATGGCGTCTTTTTCCTCCCTGCACCTTCCGGCCCACAATGTTGTCCTCTGCACGGCCCTCGTTACGTCCTCATGGCTTGCCGGATACGGCGGGCAGAGGTCGAAGCACATGAATATGTCAGACCCAAGCGCGGCCTGGATCTCCACGGCCTTCTCCGGGGTCAGGAAATGCGTGCTCCCGTCTATGTGGCTTTGGAACTCCACACCTTCGTCCGATACCTTCCTTAGCCGGGCCAGGCTGTAGACCTGAAAGCCCCCGCTGTCCGTAAGGACCGGCCTGTTCCAATCCATGAATTTGTGCAGGCCGCCCAGGGCCTTTACCGTCCCGTGCCCGGGCCGCAGGTAGAGGTGGTATGTATTGGAGAGGATAATTTCAGCGCCCATCTCGTTCAGTTCGCGGGGAGAGAGGGCCTTCACCGTGGCGTTCGTCCCCACGGGCATGAACGCTGGCGTGTGGACGGCCCCGCGCCGGGTCTCAAGGACACCGGCCCTCGCCGCACCGCATCGGGCCTCTATATGAAATGAAATGGGACTGGCTGTATCCGGCACAGTCAATAATTTTACCCGATTCACTGGCCGTTTTGGGGACAAATCCCTTCTGACTTACCCTTTTTCAAAGGGCCTTTTCCAAAGGGAGGGGGTAACTCACCCTCGAACCCTCTTAACATAAGAGGGGGAATATAAATAAAAAGGCCCTTTAGAGGGGGGATATAAATAAAAAGACTCTTATCTTTAGAGGGGGCATAAATAAAAAGGCCCTTCGGGGAATAGCGTGGGTAGTCCCCCCCTTTGGAAAAGGGGGGTGAGGGGGGATTTTAAAAATAAATGCTCCACTAAAAAGTTCGGCATTCTTCGGTGGCTCAGAAAAAACAGACATGGCGGATGCCGAAAAGTATCCATGGTCAATGTTTAAAGAGAAAATTTGGAATTATTTCATGGTTCGAAAAATCTCCCCCTCCCCTCTTTTCCAAAGAGGGGAATTCCACAGAAAAGTCTGAAGAGCCAATAAAAAAGGGGGTCTTGCGACCCCCTTTTATTGCTGCAAAATCCGGTTAAGGCTGGTTTAGAACGCCAGTTCCAGGCCGTGCATAACGACGCTCGGGTTTTTCCTGGTGCCTTCAAAATCCCTGTAGAAATGGCCGGTCCACAGCTGACCAGCGTTCACAAAGTAGGTGAGGTTCTTCGCGAGGGCGTAGCTGCCCTTCAGGTCCGCTTCCCAGCCGAGGTCCTTGCTGGCGCCGGTAAGGGTGTCGCTGGCCCTGAGGAAGTATCCGTCAATCGAGAGGTTCATCTTGTTCATGGGCTTCAGGTCGATACCGGCATTCACCATCTGGGTATTGGAGATACCCTGATACCTGTTGAAATTGGATCCCGCAAGCTGGTAGTCGTACACCACGGTGTAGTACCTGTTGGAGCCCAGGAAGTTGATGAACTCGTTTACATTCTTGTCGCCCAGGCTTTGTACTTCGCCGCTGCCCTTGGCAACCGCAACCCTGACGCCCACGGGGTCTATCCTGTAGCCCACCTGTGCCCAGAGGGCGTAGGAATCAGCCTTGAGATCATAAGGAGACCCGAGAGGCGCGGCTTTGCCTATCGTGCCGAACTGGTAGTCGCCCTGCACGGTGTAGGTAAGGCCCTGCACGTCGCCCTTCGCGCTGAGAGAGGCGTCCTGAAGACCGGTGCCAAGCGCGGGGTCGTTGATGTAAACGTAGTACGCCATCAGGTTGGTGCTGGCGATCTTGTGCGCAAGCACGGCCGCGTAGGCGTCTATGTTGTAGCTATTGGAGTCAAACAGGTTGCCAGCAAGGGGAAAGGCGGGTGCAAAGAGGACCGCGCTGCCCTGGGTGCCGCCCAGGTGGCCGCTGTTTTCCATGACCTTGATGTCCGCGAGGACCACATGGGTGTTCGGGGTGGGGTCCGCAAAGGCCAGGATGGCGTCATCGCCAAATTTTGTATGGTCAAAGAAAAGCGGAACCGCGCCAAGCGCTATGGGCATATGGCCCACCTTGAAGCCGGCCGGGAACCCGAAAAGGCCCTCGCCCTTGTACTGTATCCAGGCCTCAAGGATGCTCACGGAACTGGGCTTGGACTCAAAGGTGCCGCTCTTGTCCTGGCCAACGCCCCATATGTACACATCATTGGCGTCGTTGCCGGACTCCAGGTGGATCCTGCCGCTTACGTTGCCCATGGTGCCGTCCACGGCCAGCCTGACCCTCTGGTCATAATAGCTGGCGCCGTTGCCGGTGCCTGCTTCTGATCCAGCCGGGGTCCTGGCGCTGTTTATGTCGTGCAGGAGCCAGCCCCTGACCCTTATGTCTCCGCTGATTGTGATCTGAGTAGTGCCAGCCGCCACTACCGCCTGCGTCTCCGCCGGGATCTCGGCGTGTATGGCAAAAGCGGTCGCGGCAAGCCCGAATACGAATATGGCCGCAAATAAAACCGATATGATCCTTTTCAAATTCCTAACCTCCTTCTTTTTTTAGCCGGGCCTCACTACGCCCCCCGAATCCGCCCCGCCAATGGCGGGACCGGATGTTCAGCCTCACCCCGTATTGGGCCGGGAACCCTTAAACGCCTTGCTTACCTGCCCTATCACCTCCTTCAGTTTTGTTTGCCTTGCGGCAAAGCCAGTCAAAGAGCCATTTCTCAGAGATTTAAAAATTGACAAATTTTAGCCGCCGCCCCGTTCCTTTGTCAAGGAAATTTATCCCCGGCGAACTTGTCATAATAAAACCCGGACAGGTACAAGCAAAAACAGGGCCAAAAAGCAAAGTGCAGGAATTTCAAACGCTTTCAGGGGACCGGCACAGCAATTTTGTATTAAAACCGCAACAACCTGTTGTAATAATTATACGCCTCCGGGGGCAGAAATCCTGAATCATTATGAAAAGGAAGGATTCTTCAAGGAATTCTGAAAAAGCAAAAAATGATGACATGAATTGATGTCCCATGTGGAGTAGAACATTTTAAGGAAAATCTCCCCTCACCCCTCTTTTCCAAAGAGGGGAACAAAGAAGAAATGCGGATTTTAAAGATGCGCCGTTTGCCCCCCCTCTCTTTTTCAAAAAGGGGAACAAAGAAGAAATGCGGATTTTAAAGATGCGCCGTTTGCCCCCCCTCTCTTTTTCAAAGAGGGGAACAAAGAA
>JACWAF010000038.1 GCA_014874185.1 Nitrospirota bacterium
CCCGAAGCCTTCCCCTGTCGTCCTTGCAGGCATGCGGATACTTTATCTTCTTTTCTATGTCCTTGATGGTTATAAGGCCCTTCAGCCTGTAGTCCTTGTCAACGATGGGGAGTTTTTCTATTTTATACCTGTGGAGTATCTCTTTGGCCTCGTTAAGATCGGTGCCCTCGGCGGCCGTGATGAGCCGTTTTTTGGTCATCACGTCTTTCACCTTCCTGTCGAACCTGGTCTCGAACCGGAGGTCGCGGTTGGTGAGAATGCCGATAAGCTTGCCGTCCCTGGTTACGGGCACGCCGGAAATCCTGAATTTGGCCATCAGGTCCAGGGCGTCGGAGATGGGCGCGTCGGGCGCTATCGTCACGGGATCTATTATCATCCCGCTCTCTGACTTCTTGACCTTCTCCACCTCGGTCGCCTGCCGCTCAATAGACATTGCACGGTGGATTATGCCTATCCCGCCCTCCCTCGCGATGGCTATGGCGAGGTTGCTTTCGGTGACGGTGTCCATCGCGGAACTGCAAAGGGGGACGTTGATCTTTATGTTCCGGGAGAATTGGGTGCTGACGTCTACATCCTTTGGCAGGACATTGGATCTACCCGGCTGTAGAAGAACATCGTCGAATGTCAGCCCTATGGTAATATCCTCGAATTTCATGTAATTCGGATATAATAGCATTAATCCGAAATCAAAGGCAAGGAGACCCGCTTGAAGGATAAATACAGGCAGAATATCCCGCTTGAGGAAGCCGTTAAATTATGGGCCGAAGCGCTGCGGGCGGAAAGCGGAGGCCCGCTTCCATCCGAGGTCATTAAAACAGATAACGCAAACGGAAGGGTGACCGCCGCGCCGGTCTTCGCGCGGGCATCCAGCCCCAACTGGCACAGCTCCGCAATGGACGGTTACGCGGTGCGCGCGGTGGATACATTCGGCGCTAGCGAGACCTCTCCCAAGCGGCTGAAGACAGGCGCGGACGCGGTCCTGATAGATACCGGAAAGCCCCTGCCCTCCGGGTTCGATGCCGTCATCATGCATGAAGATGTTTACGAGGACGGCGGTTTTATAGAGTTCACAAGACCCGTGCCCCCGTGGAAGAACGTGCGGCTTGCCGGTGAGGACATAGTGGCCACGGAGCTTATCGTCCCGGAAAGCCACCTCCTCCGCCCGGTGGACATTGCGGCTATACTCTCCGGCGGGATTACGGAAACAGCCGTGAGGAGAAGGCCCAGGGTGGCCGTGATACCTACGGGTTCAGACCTTATAGCCCCAGGTCGCATACCCCAAAAAGGAGAGATCATCGAATCGAACTCGCGGATGCTCGCGGGCCTTATAGAGGAATGCGGCGCCAAAGCGGTTGTAAAAGCTATCGTCCCGGACGAACCGGAGGCCCTGCTCAAGGCCATGAGGGAAGCGCTGATGGAGGCCAACCTGGTGTTGGTAAACGCCGGCGCATCTCTTGGCACAAGGGATTTCACATTCGACTGCATGGAAAAACTGGGCAGGGTGGTTGTCCACGGGGTAATGATAAAACCGGCCAAGCCGGTGATACTCGGGATGGCGGGGGGGAAGCCGGTCATCGGCACGCCCGGATATCCGGTATCGGCGTACATCTCCTTCAGGCTCTTCGCGCGGCCTCTCATATATGCCCTCCAGGGGACACTGCCCCCTCCGGCGCAAGCGCTCAAGGGGAAGCTTTCGAGGACCCTGCCCTCCACCCTGGGGCAGGAGGAGTTCATAAGGGTGAAGGCCGGCCGGGTGGGAGGTAACCTCATAATCACGCCTCTTGGCAGGGGGGCGGGCCAGCTTATGAGTCTTGTTCGCGCGGACGGGTTGCTGCGAATCCCCGCCATGAGTGAAGGGCTTGGGGCAGGAAGCGAAGTGGAGATAGAGCTTATCGAGGGCAAAACGGAGAGGGACATAGAAAACACGCTGGTCGTGATAGGAAGCCACGACAGCGCGTTAGACCTGCTTGGCAGCTTCCTCAAGCGAAGGCACCCGGAGTTCAGCTTGTCCTCGGCCCACGTGGGCTCGATGGGAGGTCTGGTGGCCCTCAAGAAAGGCGGGGCGCACTGCGCACCCACCCACTTATTGGATGAGGAGACGGGCGAATACAATGTCCCGTTCATAAAGAAGCTCCTTCCGGAAAAGGCGGTTACGCTTGTTAATCTTGTCTACCGCGAGCAGGGGCTGATGGTGCTTCGGGGCAACCCGAAAGGGATAACCGGATTTAAAGACCTTGCGCGGCCCGGCGTGCGTTTCATAAACCGGCAGGCCGGCTCCGGCACAAGGCTGTTGCTGGACAAGCACCTGCGGGAGCTTGGCCTGGACCCTTCCCGGATAAACGGCTACGAAAAGGAAGAGTACACGCACATGGCAGTTGCATCGGCGGTTCTCACCGATGCGGCCGATGCGGGACTGGGGGTACTCTCCGCCGCTCGCGCCCTGGGCCTGGATTTCATCCCGGTAGCAAGGGAGCGCTACGACCTCGCCATCCCAACGGAGTTCCTTGAACTGCCCGTGGTCAAGGCCATGCTTGAGATAATAAGGGAAGATGAAGAATTCAAAAAGATGCTAATTGACATGGGCGGCTATGGGGTGGAAGAGATGGGGAAGGTGCTGTGGGCACGATCTTGAATTCTTGGAATTCCGATCACCGCGGTGGAAGCAAACGCAAACGCGGTCACCCGTAGGCGGGTGACCCGATCCGCTTTGGAACAGAAAGGTCCTTTTCAGATTATTTTGGACAGCTGTGGTTACAAACCTGAACCAGCAGTGGAAATAGGGTTCTTCCGGCTTTCGAGTAGATAAGTTTTTTGCGTCGTCATTCCCGCGAAAGCGGGAATCCAGAACTAAAAACTGGATTCCGGGTCAAGCCCGGAATGACGGACAAAACTACACTAGACCGCGTCCTCGCGCTCTAATTCCTTTACGGTTGGCAGCTCCGATAAGTCCTTCAAACCGAAATGCACCAGAAACTCCCTGGTGGTGCCGTACAGGAGCGGCTTTCCGGGGATCTCCTTCCGGCCCACAACTTTTATCAGATGCCTGTCCAAGAGCGTTTTCAACACGCCATCGGAGTTCACGCCCCTTATGGCCTCAAGCTCCGGCTTCGTAAGGGGCTGCTTGTAAGCGATTATTGCAAGGGACTCAAGCGAGGCCGGCGAGAGTTTTGAGGCCGCCGCGGTGCCCCGCAGCTTCCTGGCCCACTCGGATTGCTCCGGGTTGGTGTGCATCTGGTAACCCCCCGCAATCTCCGATATGAGAAGGCCGCCCCCCCTCTCCTTGTATTCGGCCCGAAGCTCGTCTATCAAGTCCTTCAGTTCGGCCTCGGCAAGCCCGGTCAGTTCTTTCATGTCCTGAAGCCTCAGGGGCTCCCCGGCCACGAAGAGCAAGGCCTCCAGGAGCGCCTTTCTGTTTTCTTCCATAGCGGAAAATATAACAGAAATGGGGCGAATTTAAAAAGCTTCCGGTTTCAATTTGACAGGCAACATCTTTTTAACTAAATTCATCTATATGATTTCAAAATAGGACCGGAGGCGCAATGGACAAATGGACATGCATGATCTGCGGGTATGAATACGACCCGGCCGCGGGCGACCCGGACGGCAATATCCCGCCGGACACTGCCTTTGAAGATTTGCCCGATGCCTGGGTATGCCCCCTCTGCGGGGCCGGAAAGGACCAGTTCGAGAAAACCCCATAGGGAGGCCTGCCATGAACGCCATAGAGCTTGCGATAAAGACGGAGACGGACGCGATAGACTTTTATACTAAAGCCGCCGAAAAAACCACGCACCTGATCGGGAAGAAGATGTTCCTCTCCATCATCGAGGACGAGAAAAGACACCTGAAGGCCCTTCAGGCCCTGTTCAGGGGACTTGATATTACGGTTGAGGACGTTAGCCCGATGGCACGGATGAAGACTGTATTCGAAGAGAACAAGGAATTCATGATGGAGCGCATCCCGGCAAGCGCGGACGATACAGACGCCCTTAAGGTGGCCATGGAGATGGAAAAAGAGAGTGTGGAATTTTATGAAAGGGCCGCCGCCGAGGTAAAGGCCGATAAAGAGAAGGCCCTGTTCGCCTGTCTTGTGAAGCAGGAGAACGAGCACTTCACCATCTTTAGTAACACTTATAATTTCCTCACCGATTCCGGGAACTGGTTCATGTGGAAAGAGTACGCCATAGTGGACGGCGGGACGCCCTGGGCATAAGATTACTTCAAATTCACGGCATTATAGGGGATTAATTTTAGCTTATACAAAATTTTAACAACGGCGTAAGCTCCATACCAGTATATGCTGTTTGCCAGCATTTTCTTTTTCCATAATTGCCGGGCATACAGCCTCATCTCTCTGTAATTCGTGGGCAGCTGTAATCGGAGATCAGCCCAGGGTGACATATTCATATAATGGAAATAAAGATCTTTATGGGAAGCTTCATAGCGTAGACTCCACGGTTTTGGGTGTGTAACGAAATGTAAAAGGATTGTATTTTCCGGCACAGCTTTATTTTGGTCATTGAGTATGAAATTCCATTTATTATCCAGGAATTTCACCCTTCCATTGTCAAGAATTATATTTAAAGCATCCTGATCCGGATACTCCAAAGCCCCGGATATTTTTGATGATAAAAACTTAACCGTATCAAAAAAAACCTTCTGGGAATTCCATTTATTGATATCAAATAAAAGCATGCCTGAATTAAAATAATTATCATTTTGAAGCCGCAGTTTGCGAACTTGCGTCGATGCTATCTGCTCTACTTCCCTGCCCGCGAATATCGTATATTGACCCATCTCCATTTCAGCTAATTCATCAATTGCATTCAGACATAAAATATCCGCGTCCAGATAGAGCAGTCGCTCTGCCCTTCCTTTGAGGAGTAAAGGGAATATAAGCCTGTAATATATGGCGGACGGGAATTTTGCCAATTTAGGAGAGCATCAAAAAAGGAATCATCTATGAAATAAATCTGAATAGAAATATTGGGATAAATTTTAATAAGATGACCAAAACGCTCTAAATCCCGTTCCAAAACAGAGCTGGCAAGAATATGAAAAACTAATTTAATTTCAGGATTATTGACAGCTACGGAAGTAATACTTATTCCCACTGCGCGTGAATAAGCTGCGTCAATCCCATATCCTATATGGAGAGTTTTTGAAAATACACAGGGTGCATCCGGTTCAAATACTATTTGCTTAAAGGATAAACGATTCATTAGACAGAATAGGAAAAGAGTCGTCTGTCGTCCTAATTTCTAAACCTCCTGAAATCGAGTTATCCTAGCCGCACGTAAAAGCTATTGTCAACAGGAGCTGGACCAGTCAATACTTAAATTGACACGATCCATCTCCTCGTGTTTTAATAGAACAGCCTTTAAAGGTAACCCTGTGAGGTTAACAAGGAGAGACTTGAGAGTGTTAAAACCAGAAAAGCACCTTCCCAACGCCAAGGGGGCCAAGGGGAAGGTTTTTTTATGCCCTCATGCCTAAACAGTTACTCGATAAAAAAGAGATAGACCGCACCCTTACGCGGATAAGCCACGAGATAATCGAGAAGAACAAGGGGACGGAAGGCCTGTGCCTGGTTGGCATACAGCGGGGCGGCGTGCACCTGGCGCAGCGCATTGCCAGGAAAATAGGCGAGACTGAAGGGGTCGAGATACCGGTCGGCTCCCTGGACATCTCCTTCTACCGGGACGATATAAGGATAAGAAAAAAGCAGCCCACCGTTAGCCGCACTGAGATACCATGCGGCGTGGACGACAAGAAGATCATCCTGGTGGACGACGTCTTTTTCACCGGGCGCTCCATACGGGCCGCGATGGACGCCATAATGGACATGGGCAGGCCCGCCCTGGTACAGCTTGCCATACTTGTGGACCGCGGCCACAGGGAGCTGCCCATAAGGGCCGACTACGCCGGAAAGAACGTGCCCACATCGAAGGCGGAGCGCGTGGAGGTGCTCTTGAAAGAAGACGGCTATGAGGACGGCGTGGTGCTTCTTCAGCCCGGGGAGGACGTGCCGTGAACACGCGGATACTGCTTAAGGGAAAGGACCTCCTCGGCATAAAAGACCTCAGCACCGAAGAGATAATGCTCCTCCTGAATTCGGCCACCTCCTTTAAAGAAATACTTGGAAGAGACATCAAGAAAGTCCCAACCCTCCGGGGCAGGACGGTGGTGAACCTCTTCTTTGAGCCCTCAACAAGGACCCGCACTTCCTTCGAGCTTGCGGCAAAAAGGCTCTCCACGGACGTCGTGAACTTCTCAGGCCCCTCCTCCAGCATCGTGAAGGGCGAAAGCCTGCTGGACACGGCCCTTACAGTGCAGGCCCTCGGGGCGGACCTCGTGATAATAAGGCATTCGTCCTCAGGCGTGCCGCACATGCTCTCGCGCCACCTGCGGGCCTCCGTGATAAATGCCGGGGACGGCACCAACGAGCACCCCACGCAGGCATTGTTGGACGCCTTCACCATTTTAGAGAAGAAGGGGCGCATAGAGGGGCTAAGGATAGCCATCGTGGGCGACATACTCCACAGCCGGGTGGCGAAGTCCAATATTTACTGCTTGCGGAAACTGGGGGCCGAAGTGAGGCTCATAGGCCCGGCCACGCTGCTGCCCCGCTGGTTCGGGGAGTTCGAGGGCGTAAAGGTCTACCACGACCTTGAGACCGGCATAGAGGGCGCGGACGTGATAATGATGCTGCGCCTCCAGCTTGAAAGACAGGGCACCGGCTTCTTCCCCACCACAGATGAATACTTCAAGGAATGGGGGCTCACGAAGAAAAAACTCTCCGCCGCCAAACCCGATGCCATCGTGATGCACCCCGGCCCCATGAACCGGGGGATAGAGATAGCCTCCGAGGTGGCTGACGGCCCGAACTCTGTGATCCTGGAGCAGGTCACGAACGGGCTTGCCGTGAGGATGGCCGTGATGTACCACCTGGAGGAGCGCAAAGAGGAATGATGCTTCTCATCACAAATGGATATCTGGTCAACCCCGCTGAGAACTTCGAGGGCAAGGCCGATATTCTTATTGAAAACGGCACCGTAAAGAAGATAATCAAAAGCGAAAAGCCAAAAAAGAACAATTTTAAAGATAACAATTTTAAAGATACTGAGGTCTTCGATGCGAAGGGGATGTACATCTTCCCCGGTTTGGTTGATATGCACACCCACCTGCGGGAGCCGGGGTTCGAGCATAAAGAGACTATCAGCACCGGCACGCTGGCCGCCCTGCGGGGGGGGTTCACTACCGTCTGCGCGATGCCCAACACCAACCCTGTAAACGACAATGCCGGGATAACGGAGTTCATCCTCAGCAAGGCCCAGGCCGCCGGAAACGCCCGCGTGCTGCCCATCGGGGCGATAACAAAAGGGCAGAAGGGCGAAGAGCTTGCCGAATTTTATATGATGAAAAAGGCCGGGTGCGTGGCATTCTCCGATGACGGGAAGCCCGTGGCCAATCCGCTTGTCATGCGCAGGGCGCTTGAGTACGCCAGGGGCGCGGGCGCGCTAATTATCAGCCACGCTGAAGACCCGCTCCTCTCGGAAAAAGGCGTGATGAACGAGGGCGCGCTCTCGGTAAGCATGGGCATGAAGGGCATCCCCTCCGTTTCGGAAGAGATCGCCATATACAGGGACATCGCCCTTGCGGAGTTCACTGGCGGCAGGCTGCATGTAGCGCACGTCTCCACTGAAGGCTCCGTGCGCATAATAAGGCAGGCAAAAGAGCGCGGCGTCGCGGTCACGGCGGAGACATGCCCTCATTATTTCACGATCACGGAAGAGGCCGTCGCCGGGTACAACACCAACGCCAAGGTGAACCCGCCATTAAGAAGAAAAAAGGACGTTGAGGCGATAATCGAAGGGCTCAGGGACGGCACGATAGACGTGATAGCCACGGACCACGCCCCGCACAGCCTGGAAGAGAAGACGCGCGAGTTCGACAGCGCCCCCTCCGGCATATCGGGGCTGGAGACGGCGTTAATACTGGCACTGAAGCTGGTCCTGGAAGAAGGCGCGCTTTCTTTGATGGAGCTTGCGGGCAAGCTCACCGTGAACCCGGCCGGAATTCTTGGGCTCGATTCTGGGATAATAAAAGAAGGGGCGCAGGCCGAACTCTGCATTGTGGACCCCGCGAAGGAATACGTTTTGAAATCCCAGGAGCTTATATCCAAAGGAAAGAACACGCCATTTGACGGCTGGTGCCTGAAAGGGGCCGTTGCGGCCACCTTCTTCAAGGGGAGGCTTGCCAGATGGTAAACGCCCTTTTAGTGCTCCAGGACGGCATGGTGTTCGAGGGGAAATCCTTCGGGGCGGAAGGCGAGGCCGTGGGCGAGGTGGTCTTCAATACCTCCATGACCGGCTACCAGGAGATACTTACGGACCCCTCATACAAGGGGCAGATAGTCACGATGACTTACAGCCAGATAGGCAATTACGGCATGAACCCGGAAGACCAGGAGTCCCGCGCCGTGTGGCCGGAGGGTTTTATCGTAAAAGAGTACATGCCGTACGCAAGCAACTGGCGCTCGCGGATGCCCCTGGGCCAATACCTCAAAGAGCGGAAGGTGGTGGCCATCCACGGCCTGGACACGAGGGCGCTCACAAGGCATCTAAGGGAATCCGGCGCACAGCCGGGGATAATCTCGACCAAAAATTTGGACCCTGAGGACCTCCTTGAGAAATTGAAAAAACACCCCGGCATAGGGGCGTTCGACCTGGTAAAGGACGTGACCTCGAAAGAGCCATTCTCCTGGAGGCAGACCGTCTGGCACTGGCCGGAGGGAATGACCCCCTCACCCATGATTAGCCCCTCACCCCTGTCCCCTCTCCCTCAGGGAGAGGGTGAGGGGCTAAGGAAGGTTAAAAGGGTTGTCGTGTACGACTTCGGCGTGAAACTCAACATCCTCCGCAACCTGGCAAGCGCGGGGTTCGATGTGACCGTGGTGCCAGCGGCAACCCCGGCTGAAAAAGTGCTTGAGATGGACCCGGATGGGGTTGTGCTCTCTAATGGCCCCGGAGACCCCGGGACCGTCACCTATGCCATAGAGAACGCCAAAAAGCTGATGGGCAAAAAGCCCATATTCGGCATCTGCCTGGGCCACCAGATACTTGGGCTTGCCATGGGCGGCAGGACCTATAAATTGAAGTTCGGCCACCACGGCGGAAACCACCCGGTGATGGACCTTGCCACCGGACGGGTGGAGATAACCAGCCAGAACCATAACTACTGCGTGGACGTGCAGGGACTGAAGGGCAAGGCGGTGCTCACGCACAAGAACCTCTACGACGGCACCGAGGAGGGGATGAGGCACGCGGAGCTTCCGGTCATCTCCGTGCAGCACCACCCGGAGGCCGGGCCCGGCCCCAATGACGCCTCCCACATATTCACCAGGTTCAAAGGGATGCTGGCCGATAAAGATGAAAAAAGATGAAAGGGGTTTCAAGCTTTTGATCAACGGAGAGAACCTTGTCTTTTCGACAACCAAATACAAGGCCGAGCGCGGGAGCATCCTGAGCCCCGGCATCTATAATTTCGAGCTGTCGGCCTTTATCTCGGCGGCCATGCTTGCGGCCATAAGCTTCTGGCTACTCCGGGGAAAAGGGGCGCTGGATTACATAACGTCCTTTGCGGTATTCGCGTCGGGATTTCTCCTCCTGCGGCTGTTCGTCTTCACCCGGAGAGAGCTTGAGTTCTATGCCGACAAGCTGGCCGGCACAATAAGCATTCATATCCCGTTCAAGGGAAAGGACATCTTCCGCTTCCTGGATATCGAAGAGATCGCGGTCAGGGAGAAGACCCTTGCCCCGGAGAACCCGGAAGGGCTGAAAATGGTTGAGAAGATAGCCCTGCACCATTACACGGTGCTGCCGGACCTTGATAAGGAACTGCGGCTCTATACGCTTGAACTGAAGATGAAGAGCGGCTCCGTATACACGCTCTATGCCTCGGAGGACGAGAACGAGGTGAACTCGCTCCGCACCAGGCTGGGGGACTTCCTCAATGCCTAAGCGCAAGGACCTTAAAAAGATACTCATCATAGGCTCCGGCCCGATCGTTATCGGACAGGCCTGCGAGTTCGACTACTCCGGCACGCAGGCGTGCAAGGCCCTCCGCGAAGAGGGCTATAAAGTGGTGCTCGTGAACTCCAACCCCGCCACCATAATGACAGACCCGGAGATAGCCGATACCACATACATAGAACCCCTCACGCCGGAGATAGTGGAGAAGATACTGGAGAAGGAAAAACCCGACGCCGTTCTCCCCACAATGGGCGGACAGACGGCCCTTAATCTTGTGGTGGAGCTTTCGGAAATGGGCGTCTTCGACAGGCTTGGCATAGAGCTTATCGGCGCCAGGCTCCATTCGATAAAAAAGGCCGAGGACAGGGACCTTTTCAAAGAGGCCATGCGCAATATAGGCCTTGAGGTGCCAAAGAGCGCGGCCGTTAAATCTCTGGAAGAAGGGCTCCGGTGCATAGAGGAGATAGGTTTCCCTGTCATCCTGCGCCCGGCATTCACCTTGGGCGGCACTGGCGGAGGCATCGCCTACAACATGGAGGAATACACGGAACTCCTCCAGAAGGGCCTCAAGCTGAGCCTTAAAAATCAGGTATTGGTCGAGGAATCAGTGCTGGGCTGGAAGGAGTTCGAGCTTGAGGTCATGCGAGACTCCAGGGACAACGTGGTCATAATCTGCTCGATAGAGAACTTCGACCCCATGGGCGTGCACACCGGGGACTCGATAACCATCGCCCCGGCGCAGACGCTTACGGACAAGGAATACCAGCGCATGCGGGACGCCTCCATCGCCATCATAAGGGAAATAGGCGTGGACACCGGGGGCAGCAACATCCAGTTCGCCCTTCACCCGGAGACTGGCAGGATGACCGTGATAGAGATGAACCCCAGGGTGTCAAGAAGCTCCGCCCTGGCCAGCAAGGCCACCGGGTTCCCGATCGCGAAGATAGCGGCAAAACTTGCCGTGGGGCTCACCCTCGACGAGATACCAAACAGCATCACGAAGCTCACCCCGGCATCCTTCGAGCCCACGCTTGACTACGTGGTGACCAAGATACCGCGTTTCGCCTTCGAGAAATTCCCGGAGGCCGATCCTACGCTCACTATCCAGATGAAGTCCGTGGGCGAGGTGATGGCCATCGGCAGGACGTTCAAGGAGTCCCTCCAGAAGGCGATAAGGAGCCTCGAGCTGGACAGCTACGGTTTCGAGGCGAGGCTTTCAGAAAAGGAATTGGCCAACTATGGCGGGGCAGCTCCAGATCAATTCAGAGACGTATTAATCAAAGAAGACCTTTTAATGGAAAAACTGATAAAACCCAATCCTGAACGCTTA
Source organism: Nitrospirota bacterium (assembly GCA_014874185.1). GTDB lineage: Bacteria > Nitrospirota > Thermodesulfovibrionia > Thermodesulfovibrionales > JdFR-88 > JACWAF01. The sequence continues at coordinate 11,365 of JACWAF010000038.1, forward strand.
TGGATGGTTGCCGAAGCCTTCAGGGAAATAAAGGACGGTTCCGGACAGGTAACGAGGAGGGCTTTCAGCGTAAATGAAATTTACGAAAAAACAAAAATAGACCCATGGTTCCTTGAGAACGTGAAACAGATAATCGAAGCCGAAGGAGATCTCCGGAAAGGGAACCGGGCCGTGTTGCGAGATGCTTCCCTCTTAAGAGAAATGAAAGGTTTTGGCTTTTCAGACAAGAGGATCGCCCACCTAACAGGCGTTCCCGAACCGGTGATAAGGAAGGCCAGGAAGGACTTCGGCCTGCGCGCGGCATACAAGATTGTGGACACCTGCGCGGCGGAGTTCAAGGCCTATACGCCGTACCTCTATTCCACTTACGAGACGCCCTTCCATAAATTGGGAGAGGCCAGGAAGACCGAGTGCGAGGCCGAACCCTCCGGAAAGAAAAAGGTGATCATCCTGGGCTCAGGCCCCAACCGCATCGGGCAGGGGATAGAGTTCGACTACTGCTGCGTCCACGCGGTCTTCGCATTGAGGGAGCTTGGTTACGAGACCATCATGGTGAACTGCAACCCCGAGACCGTGAGCACGGACTATGACACGGCGGACAGGCTCTACTTCGAGCCGCTTACGATCGAGGACGTGCTGAACATCATCGAGGTGGAAAAACCCGAGGGCGTGGTGGTGCAGTTCGGCGGGCAGACCCCGCTGAAACTGGCCATCCCGCTGGAGCGCGAAGGCGTGAGGATATTCGGCACAAGCCCCGATTCGATAGACCGGGCCGAGGACAGGAAGCGATTTAAGGAATTATTGGACAAGCTGGGCTTGAGGCAGCCCGAGAGCGGCACGGCCACTTCCGTTGAAGAGGCCCTTCATGCCGCAAGGCGGATAAGCTATCCCGTAATGGTGCGCCCCTCATACGTGCTTGGCGGAAGGGCGATGGAGATAGTCTATGACGACGAGGCGCTTGCAAATTACATGCAGCGGGCGGTGAAGGCCTCGCCGGAGCACCCCGTATTGGTAGACAAATATCTGGAAGACGCCATCGAGGTTGATGTGGACGCGGTCTCGGACGGACGCGAAGTATTTGTGGGCGGCGTGATGGAGCATATAGAAGAGGCGGGGATACATTCCGGGGATTCGGCCTGCTCGCTCCCCCCGCACTCGCTGGAGGCGGAAACGGTTGAAGATATAAAACGGCAGACCGCGGCTCTGGCCCTGGAGCTGAACGTAATAGGCCTTATGAACGTGCAGTTTGCGATAAAGGACAGGGACATCTACATACTTGAGGTGAACCCCAGGGCATCCAGGACGGTGCCCTTCGTGAGCAAGGCCACTGGCATTCCGCTTGCAAAAATAGCGGCGAAGGTGATGGCCGGAAAGGGCCTCAGCGAGCTTGATCTCCCAAAGGAGAACGGCTTCAGGCATATCGCCGTGAAAGAGGCCGTCTTCCCGTTCGACAGGTTCTCCGGGGTGGACCCGATACTGGGGCCGGAGATGAAATCCACCGGAGAGGTGATGGGGATAGACCTCTCGTTCGGGCTTGCCTACGCCAAGGCGCAGGCGTCCTCGCATAACCTTATCCCCACTTCGGGAAAGATGCTCTTCAGCCTCCGGGACAAGGACAAACCGCATTCGGTAGAGCTTGCAAAGAGGCTGGTTGAGTTGGGCTTTGGCATAGTGGCCACCAGCGGAACGGCAAATCATTTCGCCTTGCACGGCATAAGCTCCGAAACGGTCAACAAGCTGATGGAGGGCAGACCGAACATTGTGGACCTCATAAAAAACCGCGAGCTTAGCTTCATAGTGAACACGGTGAAGGACGCCCGCGCGCACAAGGACTCTTTTTATATACGCCAGAACGCCATGCACTACGGCGTCTCTTACACAACCACGATATCAGGAGCCAGGGCGGTCGTTGAGGCCATAGAGGCCCTGAAAAAATCCGAGCTTACCATCCGTCCGGTGCAGGAATACCATAAAAAAAAGGTCGCGCGCGCCCGCGCGAAAAAGGTAGAAAAGACAAAACAGGAGAAAGGGGCTTAAATAAGCCCCAGTTCCCGCGAGTATCGTCTGAAAAGCTCCAGCCCTTCCCTTTCTTCCTCTCCGAAACCGTAAGTGATAACATTCCAGTATGAGACAAGCTCTTCCTCTGTCAGTTCCGTTATTCCCGACTGGCGCGCAATCTCATGCAGATGGGAAAGGGCGTAAGTCTTTGCTTCTTCGAGATCGGCAGTGAATTGGTCGAATAGCCTTTTCTTTTCGGCCAGCGAATTTTTATTGGCTATCCAAAGGGCGAATACGAAAGGCTTTCCGGTGGCCCTGCGCCACAGCACTCCAAGGTCGCAGGCAATGTAGCTTCGCCCGTCAAGCCTCACTGGCAAACAGTCCTCGAACTCCCGCGCGTAGTCTATATGCAGGCTTTTCCCGGCAAACAGCGCCTGGTCTCCGATGGCAAGGTATGCGTCATGCGTCTTCAGGGCCTCTTCAAGAGGAAGCTCCGTCACGTCTATCTTCACATCCTGTTTATAAAATTTTTTCAGGACTATCTCAAGGAGCGCCCGCGAGGTCTCGGAATGATGAGTGGAGCAGACTTTTTTGCCGGACAATTCGTTGATGGGATACTTTGTGACAAACAGTATCGACCTTATCTCCGAGCGGGCGCTTATAGAATGCCCCGGCAGAAGCTGGTACAAGTCCGGATGGCGGAGATACTCAATCGATGAAGAAGGGCTTAAATCCAGTTCGCCGCGGCGGAGCATCCCGTTCAGCATCGAGGGATAGCCGTCAGCGAACCGGTAGCCGTTCCCCTTGCCGCGAAGGGCATGAAAGATGGGGAACAGGTTGAGATAAAAAATCCGTCCGATTTTCAGTTTCATGTTCACCTGTAAAGAAAAAGAAATATGTCTCCCTGGACCAGGTCCTCTCTGAGGACGGCATGGGGGGAGAGTGTTTTACCGAATTCGAGCATATCATCCGGGCCGTAGAACTGAAGCGCCGGGTCCCTGTCCCTGGATTTGTCCGAGAGGGCATTGAAGACAAACGCCTTTTTTGCATGTCCCCAAAGCCGCCCTGTCGCATATTTTGCCGAATCGGCAACGCCCTCCAGCTTCTGATTGAATACGCCGCAGGAGATGATGTAGTCGTAATCCTCCGCCAGGTCTTCCTCCACGATATCCATTATTTTAAACCCGCATTCCGGATAGCGGTCGCGGGCAACCTCGATCAGGTATGGATTAATATCAATCCCGGCATATTCGGCTTTAATATTTTTCTCTCTCAGAAACCCGTAAAAATCCCCCATGCCGCAGCCGTAATCCAGAACCGTCGCGCCTTCAAGCGGGCCTATCGAAAGAATGGCCTCGTACCTTTGCCTCTGCCCTTTTAACGTCCACCCCAGCGCCGCTGGCGTCTTTCCGAATAACTCCAGTCGCTTTTCGTAGTAGGAGATGAGATATTCCCTGTTCAATTCAGACATGAATGATATTTTAGCAAAGGACTTCTTTCTCTTGTAAGCGATATTATTCAAATCATCCGCCTTGGGGCAAAGAGAATTTTTAGATTTTTTGCCCCGAACGGGGCAAAAAAATACAAGAGTTCTTTCTTTTGCTACTTTTCTTTCCTGCAAGAAAGAAAAGTAGTCCTTTGTCTTTACACTTCCATGATTATCGGCATGATGAGAGGGCGGCGTTCCATGGTATTGCGGAGGTATTTTTTAAGCGAGCTTCTGATCTTCGCCTGAAGGAGCTGGCTGTCCGCGATTATCTCACGGTCGAGGGCGTCAATCGTTTCGGCCAGGAAATCTTTTACGTCCGTAATTAATTCCGGCGAGGCGTCCTCGAAGATGAACCCCCTGGATATTACATCCGGGCCGGAGACTATATTGCCGGTGAGCTTTTCCACGCCCAAAAGCACGATTACCACGCCGTCGTGGGCCAGGCGCATGCGGTCCCGCAGGACCATCTCTTCCACATCTCCCACGCCCTTGCCGTCGATAAAAACCCTTCCTGAGTCCACCTTCCCATTGGTCCTCGCCCCCTCGCCGTCTATCTCAAGCACCTGGCCGTTTTCGAGGATGAAGATATTCTCCTTCGGGATGCCCTGCTTGAGGGCCAGCTTGGCGTGATAGGCCAGGTGGCGGAACTCGCCGTGGATGGGGACGAAATATTTTGGCCTCACGAGATTAAGCATCAGCTTAAGCTCTTCCTTTGAGGCATGGCCCGAGACGTGGATCTCCGAGACCTTTTCATAGATCACGTTGGCCCCTCGCTTGGAGAGGTGGTTTATTATCCTGCCTATGGAGCGCTCGTTTCCCGGTATCATCTTGGCCGAGAGGACGACGGTATCGCCCTCTTTTATCTTTATGTGCTTGTGCTCGTCGGTGGCTATGCGGGAAAGGACGCTCATCGGCTCGCCCTGCGAGCCGGTTGTGATCAGCACCACTTCCTCATCGTTCAGATTTTTCAAGTCCTCCAGCTTCAGCCATGTCTCGCGCGGGATGCGCAGGTAGCCCAGGTCAAGGGCTATCTGGGCGTTGGAGACGATGCTCTTTCCGCAGAGGATGACCTTTCTGCCGAACATCACGGCCACGTCCACGGCCTGCTGTATGCGGTGGATATTGGAGGCGAACGTGGAGATTATTATCCGGCCCTTCGAGGTGGAGAAGATGTCCTCGAATGCGCGGCGCACCTCCTTCTCGCTGAACGTGAAGCCGCCCCGCTCCGCGTTGGTGCTGTCCGAGAGCAGGAGGAGCGTGCCCTGCTCTCCGTATTCGGAGAACCTGTGGAAGTCCATAAGCTGGCCGTCAACGGGCGTGGGGTCCACCTTGAAGTCCCCGGTGTGCACGACACGGCCAAGTGGGGTGCTGATGCCCAGCGCCATGCCGTCCACTATGCTGTGGGTAACCCTTATGAACTCCACCTCGAATGCGCCAAGTGTGACCTTGTCGCGGGGGGCAACGGCATACATAGGGGAGTCCTCAAGATGGTGCTCGCGGAGCTTGTCTTTTATGAACCCGATCGTAAGCCTGGAGCCGTAGATGGGGGCGCTTATCTCTTTTAAAAGGAACGGGAGCGCGCCGGTATGGTCCTCATGCCCGTGGGTTATGATTATCCCTCGCACCTTCTCCTTGTTTTCCATAAGATAGGAAAAATCGGGGATCACGAAGTCCACGCCCAACATGTCCTCCTCGGGGAACATGAGGCCGGAGTCTACAACGATAATGTCGTCCCCGTACTCGAGGACCATCATATTGAGGCCCCCAAGTTCTTCGACGCCGCCCAGGATTATTACTGAAAGGGAGTTGTCGTTCATTGTGCTGCTATCGGGCAAGGAGTTTTTCCAGGATGGCCTTTCCGGTGTGGAGCCTGTTTGCGGCCTGCTGGAAGACGACGCTCTGCGGGCCGTCCATAACGGCGGAGGTTATCTCCTCCCCGCGGTGCGCGGGCAGACAGTGCATCACTATCGCGTCCGGCTTCGCGCAGGCAAGGAGCGCTTCGTTTATCTGAAAGTCCCTGAACCTTTTCTTCTTCTCCTCTGATTTTTTTTCTTCGCCCATGCTCACCCAGACGTCCGTGTATATCACGTCGGCCCTGCCCGCCGCCTCCCTGGGCTCTCGCAGGATGAGTATCTCGCTCTTTGCTCGCTCGCGGGCCTTTTCAAGCACGAAGGGGTCTGGCTCATAGCCTTCGGGGCAGGCCAGGACAAGCTCAAGCCCAAGCATGCTGGCGGCCTCTATCAGGGAGTTGGCCACGTTATTGCCGTCCCCTATGTAGGCAATCCTGATGCCCTCCAGCCTGCCTTTTTTCTCTTTGATGGTCATCATGTCGGCAAGCACCTGGCAGGGGTGATGGGTGTCCGTAAGGCCGTTTACGACCGGCATGCCGGCATTGGCGGCGAACTCCACTATCCTCTCATGGGCAAAGGTGCGGATTACCACGCCGTCAAGATAGCTGGAGAGCACCCTGGCCGTGTCGGCGATGGTTTCACCCCGGCCAAGCTGGGTCTCGCCGGAGTTTATATATACCGGGTGGCCCCCAAGCTGGTATATGCCGGCCTCGAAGGATATGCGCGTCCGGGTGGAGGCCTTTTCGAATATGAGGCCAATGCTTTTGCCGATGAGCGGACAGGCGCTTTTATCAGCCCCTCTCTTCAGGGCAATGGCCCTGTCCAGCGTCCCCCTCACCTCATCCGGGCTGAAATCGCAGAGCGTAAGGAAGTCCCTCTTCACGAGAGCCTCTCCAGCACGTCGGCCACGATATCCAGCGCGGCGTCTATATCGTCCTCTTTCACTATCAGGGCGGGGAGAAACCGCAAGACGTTCTCCGCCGTGCAGTTTATAAGCAAACCCCTCTCCATGCAGGCCTTCACTATGGGGGCGCACGGCCTTCTTAACTCCATCCCCTGCAGAAGCCCCATGCCCCTTATGTCAACGATTACTTCCGGCATCTTTTCCTTTATGGCATTAAGCCTGGCCCTCAGATACTCGCCCATCCTCCGGCAGTGCTCTATCATGTACTGGTTGTCCTCCAGGAGGGTCTGGAGTGTTGCGACCGCGGCGGCGCAGACCAGGGGGTTCCCGCCGAAAGTTGAGGCATGGGTGCCGGGGACGAAGGCCTCGGCCACGTCCGCCGTGGCCAGGAGCGCCCCTATAGGCACGCCCCCGCCAAGCCCCTTGGCAAGGGTCATTATATCGGGTTTGATGCCGAAGTGCTTGTAGGCGAACAACTCACCGGTGCGGCCCATCCCGGTCTGCACCTCGTCAAGCATCAGGAGCACGCCGGTATTATCGCAAAGCTCCCGGACCTGTTTGAAATAATCCGGGCTGGGAACTTTAACGCCCCCCTCGGCCTGAATGGGCTCCAGCAGCACGGCACAGGTCTTTCGAGGGTCTATCGCCTGCTTCAAGGCCCCTATGTCGTCAAAGGGCACAAAGCTGAACCCCTCCAGCATCGGCTCGAACCCTGCCTGAAATTTCTTCTGGCCTGTCGCGGAGAGCGAGCCGAAGGTACGCCCATGAAAAGAGTTCAGGGCCGCGATTATCTCGTAACGTCCCGCACCGACCTTCTCCTTGGAATACCTGCGGGCCAGCTTTATCGCCCCCTCGTTCGCCTCCGCCCCGGAATTGCAGAAAAAAACCTTCTGGGCGAATGAGTGCTCTACAAGGATGCGGGCCAATTTTACCTGCACTTCGGTATGATAGAGGTTGGAGACGTGGACAAGCCTCTGTGCCTGCTTCTGTATGGCCGTCACCACGTTCCTGTGGCAATGGCCAAGTACATTGACGGCAATCCCGCCCACAAAATCAATGAATTCGCGGTCATCCGCCGTCCATACGCGCACTCCCCTGCCTTTTCTCAAAACCAGGGGAAAGCGAGTATATGTATTCATCAAGTACTTGGAGGAGTCCTCCAGTATCTTTTTTACGTCCATATCCTTGCAATAATAAATGAAAATTTGTTAAAAATCAAATTTGGTCTTGGTAAACAAAGAGTTATGTTATTATAAAATTTTGTATATGAAAATAGCTATCACAGGCAAAGGCGGCGTAGGGAAGACCACCCTCTCGGCCACACTGGCGCATCTGTACGCAAGGGAGGGCAGGAAGGTGCTTGCCGTGGATGCCGACCCTGATGCCAACCTGGCATCGGCCTTCGGACTTCCCAGGGAAAGGCTCACCGGCCTGAAGCCCATAGCCGAGATGACGAACCTCATTGAAGAGCGCACGGGGGCGCGCCCCGGCGCGCCAGGCGGCATGTTCAGGCTTAACCCCAGGGTGGACGACATCCCGGAGGAGTTCGGACTGAGACTGGACAAGATCACGTCTGATAATATAATCCTGCTTGTCACCGGACGCTCCAAAGAGGCCGCGTCGGGTTGCTACTGCCCGGAAAACGTCCTGTTAAGAAGGCTTTTAAAGCACCTTGTCACCGAACGCGATGAGGTGGTGATAATAGACATGGAGGCCGGGATAGAGCATCTCACCAGAGGAACCGCCGAAGGGGTAAACGCCTTCATTGTGGTGGTAGAGCCCGGCCAGCGCTCCATCCAGACGGCGGAGACCGTCAAGGAGCTTGCCACGGGGCTTGGGGTGAAAAAGGTCTTTGCCGTTGCAAATAAAGTAAAAGGCCCGGAGGACCTGAAGTTTTTAGCCGGCAGGCTGAAGGACGTCCCTTTTTTGGGCGCGATAAGCTATGATACCCGGATAGCCCAAGCCGATATGGACGGCAAGGCCCCCTACTCCGTATCCGAAGAGCTGGTGAAAGAGGTCGAAAAAATAAGGGAAAACATTGAAAGCGGCCTTAGAAAAAGCTGAGATTAGAAAAGAGGTCCTTAGAAAAAGGGATTCCCTTTCCCCGGAGGAAAAATCCTTAAAAGACCAGGGGATTAGGGAAACCCTTAATAAAATGCCTGAATTCCAAAAGGCCCGTTCCGTCCTCTTCTTCGCCTCCTTCCGCTCCGAGGCGGATACCCTTTCTCTTATCCATGATGCCTTCAAATCCAGCAAGAAAGTCCTCGTCCCTAAAGTAAAAGGCGCCGAGCTAGCCATTTACGAAATAAACTCCCTCGAAGACCTGAAGAGGGGCTATATGGGGATCCCCGAACCCATCGAAACCGTCAGGCCCGCTGACCTGGACGAGGCGGATATTGTGCTCATGCCGGGGGCGGCCTTCGATGAAAAGGGCGGGAGGCTTGGCTATGGTAAGGCCTACTACGACCTGATGCTCGCAAAGAGAAAGAGACCCATACCGCTTGTGGCGCTTGCCTATGAGCTTCAGATCGTGCCCGGCCCGCTGCCCCTTGAGCCGCACGACATCCGGGTGGACAAGATCGTAACGGAAAAAAGGACAATAGACTGCCATGGATAAAGAGAAGATTAAAAAAGGCGTAAAGCTGCTCCTTGAAGGCATAGGCGAAGACCCGGAACGCCCGGGCGTAAAAACCACCCCGGAGCGCGTGGCCCGCATGTGCGAGGAGATATTCGCCGGGATGAAGGAGCCGGAAGAGCCGCTTCTAAAGCCCATCGAAGGCGAAAGCCACGACGAGATGATCCTCCTCAAGGACATCCCCTTCTACTCCGTATGCGAACACCACCTGGTCCCGTTCTTCGGAAAAGCGCATATTGCCTATATACCAAATGGAAAGATAGTGGGGCTCAGTGAGCTTGCCAAGACCCTCGAATATTTCGCCAAGCGCCCCCAGGTGCAGGAACGCCTTACTACCCAGCTTGCCAATATGATTATGGAAACACTGAAGCCCAAAGGGGCAATGGTTATAATAGACGCCGAGCACCTCTGTATGAGCATGAGGGGGATCAAGAAACCCGGCTCGCGCACCGTGACATCGGCCGTGAGAGGCATATTCCGGAGTAAGGCATCCACCCGCGAGGAGATGCTGAACCTGGTGAAAGAGTAAGAAGGGGCTCCGCCCCTTTCACCCCGCCATACTTTCTCTTGTAAGAGAAAGTAGGCAAAGAGAACTTTTAGCTTTTTTGAGCTTGCTTTGCAAGCTCAAAAAAGAGTAAAAATTTTTCTTTTGCTACTTTTCTTTTTGCAAAAAAAGAAAAGTAGAATAGTTTTTAAAGCTATTGAAAAAAAATAAGGAGGAATTAAGTGGCGGCGAAGATAATTAGCGGTACGGAGATAGCGGCGCAGATCAGGGAAGAACTGAAGAAGGAAGTAGCCGAGATGAAGGAGAAGCACGGGGTAGTGCCCGGCCTGGTCACGATACTGGTGGGCCAGAACCCGGCCTCCGTGAGCTATGTGACCGGCAAGCAGAAGACCGCGCACGAGCTTGGCTTTTATTCGATACAGGACAACCAGCCTGCTGATATTTTGGAGGCCGACCTCTTGGGCCTTGTGGACAAATACAATAAGGACCCGAAGATCCATGGCATACTGGTGCAGCTTCCCCTTCCGAAGGGCATAAATGAAAAGAAGGTGCTGAACGCGATAGACCCCGACAAGGATGTTGATTGCTTCCATCCGGTCAATGTGGGCCGCCTTGTGATAGGCGGTGAGGAGGCCAGGTTCAAGCCGTGCACCCCGGCGGGGATACAGGAGCTGATCGTGCGATCGGGGGTCGAGACATCGGGGGCGGAGGTGGTGGTCGTGGGCCGCTCCAACATAGTAGGAAAGCCCATCGCGCTAATCATGATGCAGAAGGGCAAGGGCGCGAACTCCACCGTAACGGTCGTCCATACCGGCTCGAAGAACATGGACCAGCACTGCAAGAGCGCGGACATCCTTATCGTGGCGGCTGGCGTGCCTGGGCTTGTGAAGCCGGAGTGGATAAAGCCCGGCGCCTGCGTGATAGACGTGGGCGTGAACCGCGTGGGCGAGAAGCTCAGCGAGAAGACTGGCAAGATGGTCCCCATACTTAAGGGAGATGTCGATTTCGACGCGGCCAAGGAGATAGCCGGGGCGATAACCCCCGTGCCCGGCGGAGTTGGGCCGATGACGATAACCATGCTGATGAAGAACACCGTTCTCTCGGCGAAGATGTCCATAAAGTAGCTGAAACCAGTATGGATTTAAAATATGAATTGGTAATCCCCCTCCATCCCCCTTTGGAAAAGGGGGATTTAAAGCATGCCCCGGCAGGTCTTAAGCCGGGGTCCCCTCCTTGGGAGGGGTGCAGGGGTGGGTTTTCCCTCTTTTCTAAAGAGGGGTTAGGGGAGATTACAGATGAATTCCCCTCTGTTTTTAAGATAAGTTAGATTAACATAGGAGGCTTTGGAAGATGATCATCACCGAAAAAAAAGACAGGGCGAAGCTCCTGGAGACGGTAAAGGACTATAAGAGCTTTTTCCTTCTGGGCTGCTCGGAGTGCGCCACGCTCTGCGGCACGGGCGGCGAGCCGGAGCTTAAGGAAATGAAAGAGCTTCTGGAGGCGAACGGCAAGACCGTCACGGGCACATTCGTGGCGAAGACCGGATGCCAGGTGCTTGGCACCAAGGTGGAGCTTAAGGGACACAAAGAAGCGCTGGAGGCGACCGATTGCATCATCGTGATGTCATGTGGGGCGGGCACGCAGAGCGCTGTGGAGATATTCCCGCAGATAGCCGTGTACCCGGCCAATAACAGCGCCTTCCTTGGCAATATGACAAGGCTTCAGATGTTCGACGAGCGCTGCTCGCTCTGCGGGGACTGCATACTGGACCAGACGGGCGGCATCTGCCCCGTCACGGCCTGCCCCAAGGGGATACTGAACGGCCCCTGCGGAGGCACCAACGACGGCAACTGCGAGATAAGCCCGGACATCAAATGCGCCTGGGTGCGCATCTACGAGCGCATGGGCAAGCTGGGAAAGACCGTGGAGTTCAAGGAGATGGTGCTTGAGCCCAAGAGGTGGTCCGCTTCCATCAAGCCCAGAAGAGTAAACGCAAGGGAGGAGAAGAAATAGAGATGAGCTTCAGAGAGACACTGGAGTCAGGGAAGTTCGTCGTTACCGCGGAGGTAGGCCCCCCGAAGGGCACCGACATAAAGCAGATGACGCACGACATGGAGCTTTTGAAGGGCAAGGTGGACGCCCTGAACGTGACCGACAACCAGTCGGCCGTGATGAGGATATGCTCGATAGCCGGATGCAAGCTCCTTGTGGAGCACGGCATAGAGCCGATACTGCAGATGACCTGCCGGGACAGAAACCGCATCGGATTGCAATCGGACCTCCTGGGCGCATACGTGCTTGGCATCAAGAACGTCCTCTGCATGACCGGCGACCACGTGCTTGCCGGAGACCACAAGGACGCGAAACCCGTCTACGACCTGGAATCCGTGCAGCTTCTTAAAACGGTTGACGGCCTGAACCACGGCAGGGACCTGGCCGGAAACGAGATGCAGGGCGCGACGGATTTCTACTTCGGCGCGGTGGTGACGCCGGAAGCCAACCCGCTTGAGCCGCAGCTTGCCAAATTTCATAAAAAGATAAAGGCCGGGGCAAAGTTCTTCCAGACGCAGGCCATATACGACATAGAGAAGTTCAAGGGCTTTATGCAGGTGGCGCGCGAGTACCCGGTGAAGGTGCTGGCCGGTCTTGTAATATTAAAGAGTGTTGGCATGGCCAACTTCCTCAACAAAAACGTCCCCGGCATCCGCGTGCCCCAGGAGTTTATAGACGAGCTTAAGGCCGCAGGAAAAGAAAAGGCCCTTGAGACGGGCATGGACATCGCCGCGAGGCATATAAGGCAATTAAAGGAAGAGAATATCTGCGACGGCGTGCACATCATGGCCATCGGCATGGAAGACAAGGTGCCGGTAATCATGCAAAAAGCCGGACTGCTGTAAAGATTAAAGACAGAGATTCATTACTTTCTCTTTAAAAAGAGAAAGTAACCAAAGAGAAATTTTTATAGGGGAGCGCGAAGCGCTCCCCTCTCTTCCAGTTTAAAGCCCTTTGATCAGGGAAATAAAAACCCTGGCGTCAACCTCTATGCCCCTTGAAAAAGAGTACCCCGAGAGGAGGAAGCATCAGCGATAGCGAATACGGCCTGCCGTGGCAGGGCACGGGTGCGGCCTCCGCGCCGCCGGTGTTGCCCACCCCGCTTCCGCCGTACTCTTTGGCATCGCTGTTCAGGCTCTCCCGCCACCATCCCGGATAAGGCACTCCCACGTGGTAATTCCGCCTTGGCACAGGTGTCATGTTGCAGACCACCAGGACCATCTCGTTTGCCGATTTCCCTTTCCGCAGGAAACTTATCACGCTCCCTTCCCAATCGGAAAAATCCACCCACTCGAAGCCGTCCATCTCGAAATCGCGTTCGTAGAGGGCCGGTTCGTTCCGGTAAAAGCGGTTAAGGTCGCTTACCCATTTCAGCACTCCCTGGTGCAGCGGGTACTGAAGGAGGTGCCAATGGATGCTCTCCTCGTGCCACCATTCGCTGCCCTGGCCGAACTCCCCCCCCATGAAGAGGAGCTTCTTGCCCGGATGGCCGAACATGTAGCCGTAAAGAGCGCGCAGGTTGGCGAACTTCTGCCAGTCGTCGCCCGGCATGCGGCCAAGGAGCGAGCCCTTGCCGTAGACCACCTCGTCATGGGAGAGGGGCAGGACGAAGTTTTCATAGAAGGCGTACCAGATGCTGAACGTGAGGTCGTTGTGGTGATGCTTCCTGTAGACGGGGTCCAGAGAGAAATACTTGAGCGTGTCGTGCATCCATCCCATGTTCCACTTCATCCCGAACCCGAGGCCGCCCGCGTAAGCGGGCCGCGAAACCATCGGCCACGCCGTGGACTCCTCGGCTATGGTCTGTGTATCCGGGTAATCGTGATAGGCCGTCTCGTTGAACCTGCGGAGGAAGTTGATTGCGTCTATGTTCTCCTTGCCGCCGTACTCGTTCGGTATCCATTCGCCGTTCTGGCGCGCGTAGTCCAGGTACAGCATCGAGGCCACGGCGTCCACGCGCAGGCCGTCTATGTGGTATTTGTCCAGCCAGAAGACGGCGCTCGATATCAGGAATTCGCGCACCTCGTGCCGGCCGTGGTTGAAGATATAGCTCTTCCACTCCGGGTGATAGCCCTTTTTAGGGTCCTGGTGCTCGTAGAGGTGCGTGCCATCGAAATAGACCAGGCCGTGCACGTCGTCGGGGAAGTGCGAGGGCACCCAGTCCAGTATCACGCCGATGCCGTTTTTGTGCAGGTGGTCAACAAGGTACATGAAATCCTGCGGCGTGCCGTAGCGGCTTGTAGGGGCGAAGTAGCCCAGTACCTGATACCCCCATGAACCATAGAACGGGTGCTCCATCACGGGAAGGAACTCCACGTGCGTGAAACCGGCCTCTTTGACGTAATCGGCCAGATAGTGCGCCATCTCGCGGTAGTTCAGATACCGGTTCCCCTCTTCCGGCACTCTGCGCCATGAGCCCAGGTGCACCTCGTAGATGGATACGGGCTTGTCCAGCGCGTTGCGGCCATGGCGGGTCTGCATCCAGTCACGGTCGCCCCATTCATAACCCAGGTCCCATACTATCGAGGAGCTTCGCGGGGGCACCTCCCAGTAGAATGCGAACGGGTCGCTCTTGTCGGTGCGGTAACCGTTGTGCCTGGAGATGATATGGTATTTATAAAGGGCACCGTTTTCGATTCCCGGTATGAACCCCTCCCATATCCCGGAGCCGTCCCACCTTGGCGCGAGGGGATGCGATTGGTTGTCCCAGTTGTTGAAATCCCCCATCACGGAGACCCTCTCGGCATCAGGGGCCCAGACGGCAAAAAAGGCGCCCCGCACGCCTTCCTGTTCGATTATATGAGAGCCAAGCTTTTCATATAGCCTGAAATGGTTGCCCTCCCTGAAGAGATAGACGTCTGTATCAGTCAGCGGGCTTGCGCCGTGCAGTACGCCCTGCGCCCTGTCGTTCATTTTAAAATCCCTCCTCCGGAGATCAAAAAACCCTGTTGAGATTATATCAGCAGTACAGGCAAAAGTAGAGCCGGTAATCAATTGGAGATGAAATTAATTAGTAATCCCCCTCCATCCCCCTTTAGAAAAGGGGGATTTTAAAGCATGCCCCGGCAGGTCCCCGTATCAAGTATGGGGCAGGCTTAAGCCGGGGCCCCCTCCTTGGAGGGGTGCAGTTATAAAAAAAGTACCGGCGAGAAGATCATTGCCGGGGATTTTAAAGTCCCCTCCTTGGAGGGGTGCAGGGGTGGGTTGTCCCCCTCTTTTTTAAAGAGGGGTTAGGGGAGATTACAGATTAAAATCTATTCTCATCCGCTTAAAAGCTTTTTAAAATAATCAGGACTGGGCCTTCAGTATGTTGGTGATGCCCCTCAGGGGGATGATCACCCAGTCCGGCCTGTTGTTAAGCTCGTAGCCAAGCTCGTAGACGGCCTTGTCCAGGAGGAAGGCATCCAGCATTATCGGGAGCTGGGCCTTTTCAAGCGGCAGGAACGGGGCCTTCCCGGCCGATTTCAGGTAGGAGTCCAGGAAGACCGCGCTCACGTATGCGGGCCACAGCTCGGCCCAGGGCTCCAGGTAGGAGACGTCCTCCGGCCTTATCGAGGCGTAATGGAAGAACCCGGCATAAGAGACGTAATGGAAAGACCTCATCATCCCCGCCACGTCCCTGAGGGCGGACTTCTTCAGCCTCCTCTCGCTAAGCGAGCGGGCGGGCTCGCCCTCGAAATCTATGATGTAAAAATCCTTACCGGTGTAAAGCACCTGCCCCAGATGGTAGTCCCCATGTATGCGGATGCGCGAGGCAAGGAGCTTCTTCTGCAATATCCTCTGCTGCCTCTTTAGTATCTCCTGTTCGGAGGACAGGATGCTTTCTGCCTCGGCCCTGATGTTTTCGGGGAGGTTCCTGATGTTTCGTCCCAGGAGCTGAAAGACCCTGCGCACCATCGACCTCATGGACTGGTACACGGCCCTCTGATAAAGGATGGAGAACGGCTCGGGCGCGAAGTCCGGCAGCTCGCTGTCCGAGGCCAGCGCAAGGTGAAGCTCGGCGGTCCTTTTCCCAAGAAGAGCGGCAAGCTCCAGGTAATATCCCCCGATAAGCTCCATGAATATGGCCGGCACTTTCTGGAAATCGATATCCAGGAGCGAGGGCGGGACCTTCGGCATCCCGGTTGGCATCCCGGTTAACTGCGCCCTCTTCGAAAGCACCTGCTCAAGATACTGCCGCTGGCCTTCCAGCATCAGATTCCAGGCCACTCCCTCGTTCTGGATATATTCATGCAGTATGGCCATTATGATAGGCTCGGAGCCCGTTTCCCTGTATTCTATAGCGCCCGCGAAATGGGGCACATTCCGGAAGCCCGCCCTCTCGGTGAGGAAGCGCACGATCTCCAGGTCCGGGTTCAGGCCGGCCTCCAGCCTGCGGGGTATCTTCAGGAAGAACACGTTCCCGTAGATGACCGACGTATTGGACTGTTCCGCCCTCATCACCTGGGACGGGAGCGATTTCCTTTCAGGCGGAAGCTTTTGCCTGAGGAGCGGGCTTCTGAGGGCCGATATCTCCCCGTGAAGGCCTTTAATCCTTTTTTTCCGCGAGATAAACCTGAATATGGCATTCCGCACGCCCTCGGAATATATGCCGTCATAGAGGATGCCGCTTTCATCTCCGGCGCGGACGCGCGCGACTACCGCCTGGGGAAAATCCTCGGCTATCTCCCTTGCCTTATCACCTTTTTCGACCGAGAGCATTATCTGGTATATCTCGGCAAGACCTTCCGTGTACTGCACCTCCAAAAGGGCAAAGCGGGTATTCTCTATTGCTATTGACGGCATGTACTCTATTATCGAAAGCGTCCTTATAAGCCTGCCCTTTCCGCCGAACCAGCGGCATTTCCTCAGGTATTGGGGCAGGATATAATTTTCAAGCCTGTCCGCCTGGTCGAATACGGCGGCGAGGGCCGTGGTCTCCATTACCGGATAGACCTTTTCTTCGGCCCTGGCCGCTATTTCCGGCTCTTTCTGGAGGAGGAACATGTGATACCAGTGGGGCCCGAAGGTGAGCACGTAAGGCTGTTCCTTTATGACCGGGAACTTATTGCGGCTGAAGACGTCCTCCGGCGTATAACCGGCAAATCTTGAAAAATCCAGTTCCGCAACCTGGTTGAAGCGGGAGAGGTTGACGGTGACGATTATATTCTCGTCCCCCCACGTGCGCAGGAAGGTAAGCACCTTCGGGTTGGAAGAACCGAGGAACTCGAAGTTCCCCCTTCCGAATGCCTTGAACCTCTTCCGCATGGCGATGGAGCGCTTCATCCACCAGAGGAGGGATGAAACATTGCGGTCCTGGTTTTCCACATTCAGGGCCTCGTAATGGTACTCCGGGTCTATGATGACGGGCAGGTAAAGCTTCTGCGGGTTGGCCGTGGAAAAACCAGCGTTCCTGTCCGGCCCCCACTGCATGGGGGTGCGCACCCCGTTGCGGTCGCCAAGGTAGTAATTGTCCCCCATCCCTATCTCGTCGCCGTAGTAGATGACCGGAGTGCCCGGCATCGAGAACAGGAGGATGTTCATAAGCTCTATCTTCCTGCGGTTGTTGTCCAGAAGAGGCGCCAGTCTTCGCCTTATTCCCAGGTTTATCTTCGCCCTGGGGTCCTTGGCATAGACGCGGTACATGTAGTCGCGCTCCTCGTCTGTGACCATCTCCAGAGTAAGCTCGTCGTGGTTCCTCAGGAAGAGCGCCCACTGGCAGTTCTCCGGTATCTGCGGGGTTTGCTCAAGGATGTCGATTATCGGGAAGCGGTCTTCGGCCTGCACGGCCATGAACATGCGGGGCATCAGTGGGAAATGGAAGGCCATGTGGCACTCGTCCCCGCCGCCGAAATACGCCACCGCGTCCTCGGGCCACTGGTTGGCCTCGGCCAGGAGCATCCTGTTTTTATAATTCCTGTCCACATAGGCCCTGAGCTTTTTAAGGAACGCGTGGGTCTCGGAGAGGTTCTCGCAGTTTGTTCCCTCGCGCTCATACAGGTAAGGCACGGCGTCCAGCCTCAGGCCGTCCACACCCATCCCCAGCCAGAACTCCAGCACCCTGAATATGGCCCTCTGCACGTTGGGGCTGTCGAAGTTCAAGTCCGGCTGGTGGGAGTAGAACCGGTGCCAGTAATACTGCCTGGCAAGCCTGTCCCAGGCCCAGTTTGAGGTCTCGAAGTCCTTGAAGATTATCCTTGCGTCCCTGTATTTTTCGGGCGTATCGTTCCATACGTAAAAATCCCTCCAGACAGTGCCGGGGTTGGCCTTCCGGGAGCGCTGGAACCAGATGTTCTGGTCCGAGGTATGGTTTATGACAAGCTCGGTTATCACGCGCAGGCCGCGGCTGTGCGCCGCGCGCAGAAACTCCCGGAAATCCCGGAGGGTGCCGTAATCCGGGTGGATATCGAAGTAATCCGCTATGTCATAGCCGTCGTCCTTCAGGGGCGAGGGATAGAACGGCAGCAGCCATATGGCCGTGACACCCAGGTCTTTAAGATAATCAAGTTTCTCGGTGAGCCCCCGGAAGTCGCCCACCCCGTCCCCGTTTGTGTCGTAGAAGGTCCGGACATGGGTCTCGTATATGATCGCGTCCTTGTACCAGAAGGGGTCATCGTCAAGAAAGCCTGTTTTCGCCGGCATGAATTCCTCTTTGGATATCCTTTTTACATGAAGTAATCGAAATCGGCTTCCTTGCGCATCCGGGTAAGCACGCGGAAGATGCGGGCCGGAAGGACGCGCGGGTCAAGCCCTACGCGGTTCCGCTCGCCCTGCCAGATGAACCGGTCATCGGCCAGGAGGTCATGCACCAGAAAGGGGTCGCCGGGGCCGATGCCGAACTCCTCAAGGGGCAGGCGCGCGAGGCCCGATTGAGGGGTGAACGGGTCCAGCGTGACGAATATCAGCATCATGTTCGTCCCGTCTTCCGAGCGCTTCCCGTAAAAGAGCATCTTCTCGTTGTCTATTTCATAAAAGCGCAGGTTGTTCGTGGACTGGAGGGCCCCGTTCGCCTTCCGGATGGCGTTCACCCGCGCGATGAAATCCCTTATGCCCGCGCGCGGGTCCCAGTCCCAATTTTTGATCTCGTACTTTTCGGAGTCCAGGTATTCCTCTTTTCCGGGCAGGGCCGCATCCGCCAGCAGCTCGAAGGGAGGCCCGTATATGCCGTAATTCGAGGACAATGTGGCGGCCAGGACCAGTCTTGTCAGGAATGCCGCCCTCCCGCCGTATTGCAGGAATTCCGGCAGGATGTCCGGCGTATTTGCGAAGAAATTGGGGCGGAAGAATTCTTTGGCTTTGGTCTGTGTAAGTTCAGTAAGGTAATCCGTCAGTTCCCGTTTGGAGTTCCGCCATGTGAAATATGTATATGACTGCGTGAAGCCCGTCTTTGCCAGCCTGTACATCACCTTGGGACGGGTGAATGCCTCGGAAAGGAATATCGTTTCGGGATATTCGCGTTTCACCTCACGGATGAGCCAGGACCAGAACGGAAAGGGCTTCGTGTGCGGGTTGTCCACGCGGAATATGCGGACGCCTTTTTCCAGCCAGAAGAAGACCACGCCCTTAAGTTCCTGCCAGAGGGGGAGCCAGGAACCGGTCTCGAAATTCAGAGGGATGATGTCCTCGTATTTTTTGGGCGGGTTCTCCGCGAACTGCACCGTGCCGTCAGGGCGCCAGCGGAACCATTCGGGATGCTCTTTTACCCAAGGGTGGTCCGGCGAGCACTGGAGGGCAATGTCCATCGCAACCTCCAACCCTTCTTCTTCGGCCTTTTTTATAAAATGTAAAAAATCCTCCATCGTCCCAAGCTCCGGGTGAATGGATTTGTGCCCGCCTTCTGAATTGCCGATGGCCCAGGGGCTTCCGGGGTCGCCGGGCTGCGCCGGAAGGGTATTGTTCTTCCCTTTACGGTGAGTGGACCCTATCGGATGGATGGGAGGAAGATAGACCACATCGAAGCCCATGCGCCTTATCTCCGGAAAGAGCCTTTCACATTCCCTGAACGTGCCGTGCTTTCCCTCTTTTTCCGAAGCCGATCGGGGGAAGAACTCGTACCATGTGCTGAAGAGCGCCTTCTGCCTGTCCACAATAACAGGCAGGTCCCTTTCATATCTTGTGGAAAAACTCCTGTCAGGGTATTTTTCCATCCAGTTGCGGACATCCCCGGAGAGCGCCAGCGTTACCGCCCTGCCCGTGTCCGCGTCAACCAGGTCCCGGACCATCATGGCCCTTTCCCCCATCTTCTCAGCGTCTTCGGGAAGGGCCCTTTTTGCCGCCGCCTCAAGATGCGCCGCGCCAGCCAAAAGGTCTGCTCTCACATCCTGGCCCGCATCCCGTTTTTTCCGCAGGTCTTTAAGCCAGGTGTGCTGGTGGTCCACCCAGCCCTCTATGGAATAAAAATAGAGCCCCGTCTCCAATACGGCGAACTCCCCCTCCCAGCGGTCGTTCACCAGGCGCTTCATCCGGCTTTCGCGCGGGGGGTCGCCCTCCCTCCAGAAGAGGAGCGCGGCCCCGATCACGTCATGGCCGTCCGCGTAGACATCGGCCCTGACCACGACCTTTTCTCCCACGACCCTCTTGGCCGGGAAATGGCCGCAGTCCAGTTCCGGTTCCACATCTTCGATGATTATCCGTTTCCGGCCTTCGAATTCCATAGCAAGGGGGAAGGTCCACTCCTATATCCCCGATTTTAGAGGAATTCCAATCAGGCTGCAAGAAACAAGGGAGCAAGGGACAAATAAGAAGAAGACGATAAAATTATCCAGTTGAGTTTCGGCCCGTTCGGGGAACGGGCCCTACATTAGACCTGCCGGCGTGATTCGTAGGGCCCGCTCCCCGAGCGGGCCGCCATTTAACCGGAGTGCTTCGGATATTGGAAGGTGTAAAAAATGTCCATCAAATTTAAAATAGGTGCATGCGATCTCTCAAAATAGGCCGGTTCGAGATATACTGGCTGCAGGGGGGAACGTTCCTTTTGGACGGGGGCGCCATGTTCGGGCCCGTGCCGAAGGCATTATGGAGCAGAAAGCTGAAGGCGGACAGCAATAACTGCATACCCCTTGCAAACAACCCTATCCTTGTAAAAACGCCAGAGGCCCTCGTCCTGATAGACACCGGGCTTGGGAACAAGCTCACCCCGAAACAGAAGAAAATATTTCAGGTGAAGGAGGCCTGGCGGGTGCCGCGCGATTTAAAGGGGCTTGGCATCAGGCGTGAGGACATAAATATTGTCATCCTCACGCATTTCGATTTCGACCACTCGGGCGGGGTGGTGGTGAGAAGAAAAGGACGACTGGAACTCACATTCCCGAACGCCCGGCACATTATCCAGAACGCGGAGTGGAAAAACGTCCTGGCCCCGGACAGGAGGAGCATGGAGTCGTTCTGGCCCATAAACCACAGGGGGCTTGCGGAAAGCGGAAGGCTTGAGCTTGTAAAAGGGAGGAAGGAGATATCAAAGGGGATTACCCTTCTGCACACGGGCGGGCACAATGCGGGCCATCAGGCGGTGATAATCGAGTCCGGGGGCGAGACAGCCATCCACATGGCAGACCTCCTTCCAACCCGCTGGCACTACAACCCGCTCTGGCTTATGGCCTACGACAACTACCCCGTCGAAGCGGTAAAGAAGAAAGAGGAACTGGAGGCCCTTGCCCTTCATAAAGATGCCTGGCTCCTCTTCTATCACGACCCGTCAGTCCTAGCGGCGAAGTTCGACGCGGAGGGCCGGATAAGGGAAGAACTCCGGGCCGGCTGAATCAGGCCCGTTTCTTCTGCTTTTTTGAGGCCGGCAATCCCGTCCTCTCCTCAAGCGCGCTCAGCCTGAGCTTCAATATCCCTATCTCCTGCGCAAGCCGCCTGTTCTTGTCGCTCAGGGAGGAGATGATGCTTGAAAAATGCAGTAGAAGGACTATCAGGAAACCCAGCGCCAGAAGAAAGAGCACCGACGGCGGATAATACACTCCAAGGATGCGGGCTATAAGATGGAGCAGGTTTCTCCATACTGAAAAGACCATCAGGACGATGGAGGCGGCAAGCCATATCAGGCTGTAGCGCTCTTTAAGGTAATTGCGCCTTATCAGCTCTATTATCACAAGGAATATCGTCCCGCTGAAGGCCATCGCTATTATCTGGATTACGTCCAATTCGCTCTCCTAACCCCTGAGCAGGCCTATCAGGACCGCCAATATCACCTTTATCATGTAATAGGCGGCCCTGGGCGTGTTTATCGACGACCGGCCCCCCGAACGGGGCCTCATCCTGACACTCACTTCCTTCATCGACAGCCTTTTCTTGTGCGCCAGGATTATCGCTTCCACCTCGGGGTAATCCTCAGGGTAATACTCCGAAAAAAGCTCTATGGCCTTTTTGCCGTATATCCTGAAACCGGAGGTGCAGTCCGTTATCTTTTTCCCTATCAGGACCGATACGATGAATGACAGTATCTTTCTTCCTATCGTCCTCTGGAGGGAAGAGGCGTAATCGCCCTCATGGAGAAACCTGGTGCCTATGACCAGGTCCGCGCCGTTCTGGTAGGCGGCAAGCATCTTCGGGATCTCTTCGGCCCTGTGCTGCCCGTCTCCATCGAACTGTATGGCCGGCCCGTAGCCCTCTCTGAGGGCGTAGCTGAGCCCGGCCTGGATCGCCCCGCCGATACCCAGGTTATAGGAGAGCTTGAGGACGGGGACCCCGAAAGCCTTTGCGGCTGCGGCCGTCCCGTCGCAAGAACCGTCATCCACCACCAGGACGTCGCCGGCCGGAAAGTTCGTCCTCAAGTCGGCTATGACCCCGCTTATGTTCTTTTCCTCATTGAAGGCGGGCACTATTACGAGGACCTTCATTTTCCCCCTCTCAAGTCCCGGGATTCCACCCGCATGGAATAGACTATATACTAAAAGTTGCAATCTGCAAACCGGTATTGCCTGATTAAACCGGCATCCAGCCTGGAGGGCCTGCTTCTCCGCCCTCTTCCTCTGGCATGGCCTTTACTACCATAAGTTGCAAACATGGCAGGACGTCCTCAAACGGTTTATTAAACAGACGGGGCAAGTTATTAATTTTATCGCCGGAATCCCGTTTTTGACATGCACAAAAATAATCGGTTCGCCCTGAAAATTTCACCCTGCAATTTCTTACAGTTATCTTATCACCGGCCCCTGTTCGATATTAATTCATGCTGGATTCAATGCAGGCGGTCCTGGCGGCAGAGGGCGGTTACACGGTCAGACCCATTCAATCCGACCGGGAATTGAGAGAATCCTACAAGCTGCGGCATGCCATCTTCGCGGAGGAACTGAAATGGGTCCCCGAGGCCCAAAACGGGCTTGAAACCGATCAGTATGACCCCTATTCAGTCCCGCTTGGAGTCTTCAACCCCTCAGGCAGTCTTGTCTCTCATCTGAGAATAATCCCAACCGAGATGCCATTCATGATGGAAAAGGAATTTTTCAATTTTGTTTCAAAACGGCATACGCTGAAAAAGCACAGGGACACGGCCGAGATAACCAGGTTGTGCGTGGCCCCGGAGTTCAGGGGGGCAATGATAAACGGTTTCAGCCCAGCCATGTTTCTCTTCAAGGGCCTGTATATCTGGTGCAACTTGCACGGGATCAGGCATCAGTACTTTGCGGTCGAGTACAAGGTGCTCCGAATGCTGCGCATATCTGGTTTCCCGTCGGACCCTATTGGAGAGCCAGTCAGGATGCGCGACGGCACCCTTGTCATCGCGGCCACTCTGGACTGGAGCCTGTTCGAGCGGATTAATTCCGCAAGCAGGCCCCGGCTGCTGAACTGGTTCAGTCAAGGGCGATCAAGCCCAGCCGTATTCCAACGGCTACGGCCTGTGTCCTCTTTACCACGTCCAGTTTTTGCATGATGTTTGTCACGTGGAAATTGACCGTCCTTTCGGATATTCCAAGTATGTTTGAAATGTCCCAGGAGCTTTTGCCCAGTTTAAGCCATTTCAGTATTTCTATTTCCCGGTTGGACAGAAGCTTTTTTTTGGGGAGGTTTACATCAAAGGTGGACCTGAGCCTGGAGAGGCAGTGATGCAGATGGGGCGAGATCTTCTCCAGGATGTATTCCGTCCTCTCATGCCTCTCCATCTTGTTACCCGAAAAGGAAAACAGGCTGCCCTCGAAGCCGTTCAGGGACCTCAAGCCGTTTGTGTAGCCCGCGTTCAGCCTGAAATCCGCCGCTAGTTTTATGAATTTTTTAGGCGGCGGATAATACTTGTAAGTGTCCGCCCAGAACTGCAGCCCGTATTTTTCATAATTTTTTTTCACAATCGGATCTACCTTATAGATGCATTTCGAAAAATAGAGATCGTTCCACTCCTTTGGATAGCTCAGGTTTACCGCGTAATATGAAAGTATGTTCCCGTCCTTGTCAGTGTTGGAATAGGCGCAAATGGCGTACTCGAACGGGATCAGATAATGGATTTGGGCCAGGAGCGTTTTGAAATCGGTTTCGGACTTGACCTCCAGCGAATCGTTGATCAGTTCCAGGAGCAAATTGAAATCGCTCTTGCTCAGGAGGTTGAAAGAACTGTCCTTCACCGGACATGGCCCAGGATTATCCAGAATCCATGGACCTGGAACAGAAATACATGGATATTCGATTTGCCTTTTTTCATTACCCGCATAATGAAACGCAAAATTTGCTTCGGCTCTTCGCATTCTATTTAACACAAAAGGGGCCGCAAGAGGCAAGTGTTTTTCAGTTTTTCTAAAAAGGAGGGCCGAAGCCCCCCTTCATTTAGGCATCAACCCATATCGGCCATGCCTTGTAGCCAAACAACGGAGCATATAAAAGATCGCCGTTTTTGCCTTTTCTCCAGACACGGAAGATGAGCCTTTGCCTTTTACCATTATGGTATCTGAACATTTAATCGGCCCTCCTTTCCAAGGGATAGGGCTTGACGGAAGGGATCAAAAGATGACAAAATGAGGTTGATAAGACACTCATGATGGCATTTTTGACGATTCCGCCAAGATGCCCGCCACACCAAAGGTGTGGTTGAATCGCCAGGGCCTTAAGTCTGCTATCGCACCAACGAAGCCAGACTTAAGGCCTTTGTATTTTCGTCCCCACAGGCGGCGATCCAATGACCGGCAGGGACTAAGACTCTTCTTTTCATAAAGACCTCCAAAATGAACATACCCTTATTTTGCATATCCCCTGTTCCGCTGTCAAGCATAAAATGAAGGACAAACACGAATACGGCTTCAGTTTTGGTTAAAATAAACTTGACTAACAATGTAAAGTCTGTTTAAAATAATCTACCTTTGCATTATTACGAAGGAATAATATATGGAGGATTACGCTATGGATGAAAAGAAACGGATGAGGAGCCCGAATTACCCTTATATTTCTTTAGAGCGATCCGTTACTCTTGCTGAAAAACTATTTGATTCAAATAAACGTTACCCCGTTCCGATTGCGGCGGCAGCAAAAAGTTGGGAAATATCCCCCACAAGTAGTACTTTACCCCGTTTTGTAGCTGCTTTATTGTCCTATGGCTTGCTAGACAGTGATGGAGAAAAGAATGATAAGAGGGTCAGGATATCTGATCTTGCCTTTAAAATAATCATTGATAAGCGTCCTAATTCCTTGGAGCGGAAAAAGGCTTTGATTGAAGCGGCACTGATACCAACTATTTTTCAAAAATTAACCGCACATTTTCCTGATGGGCTGCCCGGGGATGAAACTCTTAAGTACACATTAATTGCCGATTTCAAATTCAATCCCGAAAGCGCAGGGGACGTTATAAAGATATTTAGGGAAACCATGGACTATACTCAGTTTTATGAATCAGGTATAATAAGCGAAGAGCAAACTGATTCCGAAGAAACTAGCATGGTTAAAGGAAGTGTTAATGAGATGTCAATAAAAGTATCTAATCCACCTATACCAGATTTGTCAAAATTAAGCACGCTAGGGATTGGGGTAGATGCTTCACTTGAGCGGGAGGTTGCCAAATATCCAGTAGGCAAAGATACTAGTATACGTCTGATAGCCACTGGCAAAATAACTCAGAAAGCCATCAAAAAGCTTATTGCTATTCTAGAACTCAACTTGGAGGATTTCCCCAACGATGAACAGTCTATGCCACTCACGGGAGATGAAGGGCTGAATATCGAATCATAGTGACCTTAAACAGGCGATAGAACGTCTCCATAACTACAAGGGCTTTTTCATGGAGGGGATGTTGCAAAAATATGGCGCTCAGATTATTTGTGAAGTTTTCTGGATAGACTAGATGATATTTAATCGAAAGTTATTTTTTCTTCCAGCGGGCTTGCGCGGCCTTATGTGCAATCTCTTTTCTTTTCTCAGGCGCAAGTTTGGTGGCCCTGGACTGCCCACCTTTTAAACCGCCTTTTCGAGCATACTCCTTAAGATCAGGCTTTTCCTCAATCTCGCCAGTAGCTATTTTTGCGACCTTGATAGCGCAGCCGATTACATCGGCGGGTCTTTTCTGTCCTTGTGGGCCTTTAGGCATGATTTAATTATGACATAGGGGCTTTTCTTTATCTACCGGGCGGGAAAATCAAACTGAGACACTACCGTTTTTCAGGGATCAAGGCAGAACAGCAATTCTTTCGCTGAAGGCCCGGGGGCTAAAGGCGGGGTTTACCTGCCGTACTTGTCATCCACCCGTATGATGTCGTCCTCTTCGACGTATTCGCCGTTCTGGACCTCTATCATCTCCAACTCCACACGGCCTGGGTTCTCCAGCCTGTGTATGGTGGACTTGGGGATATAGACGCTCTCGTTCTCATGGACGAACTTTATATCGTCTCCTATTGTGACCTTGGCCGTCCCCTTTATCACAACCCAGTGTTCGCTGCGGTGGTGGTGCATCTGCAGGCTCAGCCGCTCGCCCCTGTTCACCACTATGCGCTTTATCTTGTACCGGTCCCCGTCCTCGAGGACGGTGTAGCTGCCCCAGGGACGGAAGGTTATGGTGTGCTCGAAGGCCTCTCTGCGCCCGTTCGCGTTCAGGTGCTCGACCACCTTCTTCACCTTTTGGGCATCGCCTCTTTTCGATATGAGTATCGCGTCATCGGTTTCAATCACCAGCAGGTCTTCCAGGCCCACGGTGGCGATGAGTCTCCGGTCGCTCATGACCAGGGAGTTTTTGGTATCGCAGGTTATTACATCGCCTATCTTCGCGTTGCCGGAATCGTCCTTCGGCAGGGCATCGAAGATGGAATCCCACGAGCCCACGTCGCTCCAGTATATGTCCATGGGCAGGGTGACCGCCCTGTCAGATTTTTCCATTACGGCGTAATCGATGGATATCTCCGGCATCCTGTCAAAAGAGGCGAGCATGGCTTCGTAGTCCTCCGCCGCGCTCAATATCTCGAATATCTCCGGCGAATGCCGCCTCAGTTCCTCTTCCATTACGCCTATCTGGAAGGCGAACATGCCTGAGTTCCAGTAATAGCCGCCCTGCCTGAGGTATTTCCGGGCGGTCTTCAGGTCCGGTTTTTCAGTAAATGCCTCCACCGGATAGAAGCCTGGGCTTCCGGTCCCGGGGCCTTCCCCTTTTACTTTTATGTAGCCGTAACCGGTCTCCGGCTGGAGGGGTTTAATGCCGAAGGTAACTATATGCCCCTTCCTGGCCGCCTGTTCCGCCGCTTTCAGATACCGGGCGAAGCCGGACTCCGGCTCTATCATATGGTCTGCGGGGCTTATGAAGAGGACCTCGTCCCTTCCGCAGCCCAGCTTGGAGGAGCAATACTTGAGGGCAAGGGCAATTGCCGGTGCCGTGTTCCTGGCAACCGGCTCAAGCAGGATATTGTCCATGACGTTTTCCATCAGCCCGTCCAGGTCCGCTTTCACGTGGAACCTGTAATCGCTGTTTGTCAGGATAAGGATATCGCCGGGGGGCACGGACTTGAGGAGGCGCGTTACGGTCTGTTGGATGAGGGAGCCGCGGTCGAAGGAGCAGGCCTGCTCCCCGGTGCATGTGTTTATCTTTAAAAACTGCTTGGGGTAATTCTTCCTTGAAAGGGGCCAGAGACGCGTGCCGCTTCCTCCGGCAAGGACCATCGCCTTCATCCACGTCCTCCTCGATGCCCGCCTGGGCGGTGGGATTTGCATACGCGACTATAATAATAATAATAAAATTGCGGCATTTTTGTCATTTTCCCGGTCAGGACCGCTTAAAATCAATTTTTCTTGACAATCAGAGCGGGCTGCTGATAAAGTAAGTAAGCACTAACATTTTCAGGAGGCGCTTGAAAATTTCGATGCTGAAAAAGGGCGTTTTCACGGGCTTGGCCCTGCTTTTGCTCACGCCCGCTCTTGCCCGTGCGGAGCTGCTTTCTTTTGCCCAGGGACTGCGGATCGCCACCCGGGAGAACAGGCAGATAAAGATAGCCGGAAGCGACGAGGCCATATCAGGCGCGGACACGAGGATCGCCCGCTCGGCGATGCTCCCCCAGGTGAACGCGTCGGCATCCGAAGTCGTGCAGTCTTATCAGCAAAAGGCGATATTCGCGGGGACCACCATCCCCATGTCGCAGAGGGATTTTTACGCGTATAGTTTAAGGGTGCAGCAGATGCTCTATGATTTCAAAGCGAACGCCTCACGCTACGAGGCGGCGGGGAAGGTGTTCCAGTCCAGGAGATACGATGCCGAGGGGATAAGGAACCTGGTAGGGCTCCAGTTCGCAAACGCCTATTTCGACCTCCTGGAGGCCGACCGGATGGTGCTCCTTGCAAAGGAGGAGGTTGAAAGGCTTCAGCTGCATCTCGAGGACGCCCGGAACCTTTATAACGCGGGGGTAATAACCAAAAACGACCTCCTGCAGGCCGAGGTGAGGATATCGGACGCGAAGCAGAGTCTGCTAACGGAGCAGAATGCCCGCGCCATCGCCGCTTCCATGGTGAACAACATACTGGCCAGGCCCCTTGACACCCCCATACAGGCCGAGGAAGTGAACGGCCTTCCCCCCGGTGCACTGGATACCAATCTCGCCAGAAGCTGGACGAAAGCCGAGGAGAACAGGCCGGAGCTTAAAAGCGTGAATTCGGTCCTCGAATCGCTGCAACTAGAAAAAAGGTCCATCCGCGCGGACTATTTTCCGAAGCTCTTCGTAAACGGCGGATACGATTACACACAGAACCGTTATCTCACGCACAACGGCAACTGGTCAGCCATATTCGGGGTGGGGATAAACCTTTACAGCGGCGGCCTCACAAGGGCGCAGATATCGAAGGTGGATGCCCGGAAGATGAAGCTCCTTGAGCAGAAGGACGCCCTGGCGGACCAGATAAGGCTCGAGGTGGAACAGTATATACTCGACCTCCAGAGCGCCCGGGAAAAGGTGAGCGTGACAAAGGACGCCATCGAACAGGCCAGGGAGAATGTGCGCATAAACAGGGCGAAATATACCGAGGGGGTGGGGACGGCAACAGACGTGCTGGACTCGATAACCCTGCTGACCACCGCCGAGACGAATTATTACAGCGCAATATACGAACTGAAGAAGGCCCAGGCGGGCGTCATTTACTCGGAGGGAGAGAATTTATCGGAGGTATATAAATAATGGAAGAAGACCGGAAACCGGCAAACAATAGAAGAAAGAAAGTCCTTGCGCTTGTAATCTTTGCGGTCCTGACGGTTATCGGCGGGATCGTCGTCCTCCTTTATTTATCGTACAAGTCCACCCATATCTCCACCGACGACGCCTACATAGAGGGGCAGATACATACCATAGCCCCCAGGATACCCGGCACCGTAAGGGCCATATACGTGGACGACAACCAGCATGTACACCAGGGGGACCTGCTGGTTGAACTGGACCCCGCAGACTATGAAGCCAGATTGCAGGAGGCCCTCTCCGCCAGTGACGCGGAGAGGGGGAAACTCCTTCAGGCCGATGCAACCCTGCAGGCCGCGAAGAAACAGCTCGAAGAGCTGAAGGCGGCCGTGGCCGCCGCCAGGGCCAATCTGGAGTTGCAGATAGCCAACATGGAACAGGCAAAAAAGGACGCCGCCAGGGCCGAAGCCCTTATTAAAAAGGAAACCATTTCCAGGGAGCGCTACGAAAAGACCATGACCGGCTATGACGTCACCAGGGCCCGGGTGAAGGCCTCCCGCGAAGAGTTGAAGAAGGCCGAGACCGCGCTTAAGACGCAGCGGGCCATTATCAGGGAAAGGAAATCCTCGATAACGGCCCAGGAGTTCATGATAAAACAGAAAAAGGCCGCGGCCAGGCTGGCGGGGCTTAATGCCGGATACACAAAGATATACGCCCCGGTAGAGGGATACGTCACGAAGAAATCCGTTGAAATAGGCAACCAGGTGCAGCCGGGCCAGCCGCTCATGGCCCTGGTGCCGCTCGCCGAGCCTGACATATGGGTGATCGCCAACTATAAGGAGACCCAGATCAGGAAGATACACCCCGGCCAGGACGTGGACATAAAGGTGGACACCTATTCCGGAAAGACTTTCCATGGGAAGGTGAACAGCATTATGGCGGGCACGGGGGCCGCGTTCTCGCTCTTTCCGCCCGAGAACGCGACCGGCAATTTCGTGAAAGTGGTCCAGAGGGTCCCGGTCAAGATAACGCTCAACAGGGGTGAGGACCCCAAGCACGTCCTCCGTGTGGGCATGTCCGTAGTCCCGACGGTGCTGGTAAAATAAGAAACTCCCAGGAAGTCTCGGTCAGCAAATGGCTCATCGCCTTCTCCGTCATGCTGCCCACGTTGATAGAGATCGTGGACACTTCCGTCGTGAACGTCTCCCTGGAGCATATAAGGGGCAGTCTCTCGGCGGGAATAGACGAGGCCACATGGACGATAACCTCCTACCTCGTCTCGAACGCTATCATAATCCCGATGACGGGCTGGCTCAGCCGGCGCTTCGGACGCAAGAGATACCTGATATTCTCGATAACGCTGTTTACGGTAAGCTCTTTTCTCTGCGGCACGGCATGGAGCCTGATGGCCCTGGTCACATTCAGGGTTTTGCAGGGCATCGGGGGCGGGGCGCTCCAGCCCATATCGCAGTCAATCCTTCTTGAGACCTTTCCCCCGAAACAGCACGGGATGGCCATGGCCATCTTCGGGGTGGGGATCATGTTCGGCCCCATCATCGGGCCTCTCCTTGGCGGCTGGATAACCGACAACTGGTCGTGGCACTGGATATTCTTCATAAACATCCCGATCGGGGTGGTCTCCATACTCATGGTCCTGTTCTTCATTACTGACCCGCCATATCTCAGGCGGCACGTAAAAGAGACGATAGATTACTGGGGACTCGCGCTACTCTCGGTAGGGCTTGGCTCCCTGCAGATAGTCCTTGACAAGGGACAGAGGGAGGACTGGTTCAGCTCTCATTTCATAACCGTGCTTGCGGCGCTCTCATCCATCTGCCTGGTGCTCTTTGTCATTAACGAGCTTGTCGCGAAACACCCGATAGTTGACCTGAGGACCTTCAAGAACCGCACCTTCGCGGCAGGCAATGTGGTGATGTTCTTCGCCTTCTTCAACCTGTTTGGAAGCATCGTGCTCCTGCCCATATTCCTGCAGAGCATGATGGGCTACACGGCGACCCTCTCGGGGCTGGTCCTTGGGCCTGGCGGAATAGCCACTCTCCTTGCCATGCCCATCGTGGGAAAGCTGGTGACAAAGGTGAACTCAAAGGGGATACTGGCCTGCGGGATAGCCGTCTCGGCCTATTCCACCTTCCTCATGTCCCGCTTCACCCTCAATGCGGATTTTTATACCCTGGTCTGGCCGCGCGTGCTCCTTGGGGTGGGGATGGGCTTACTCTTCATCCCGCTTACCACGCTCACCATGAGCGGGATAAGCCGTGAGGAGATGGGGAACGCCTCATCCATCTATAACCTCCTCAGGAACCTGGGCGGAAGCTCCGGGGTGGCCTTCGTGACAACCATGCTTGCCAGGGGGCAGCAGAGACATCAGGCCTATCTCATTTCCCATCTGACCCCGTTCAGCAGGAATTACCAGATAGCCCTGGAGCGGACCTCGCGGGCGCTCGATTTCAAGGGCTTCGGACAGGTCATCATGGGGAGGGCCGCAATCATCTATCGCGAGCTTCTGAGGCAGGCATCCATTCTTGCCTTCAACGACGCGTTCCTGCTTCTCAGTTTTCTGATGATATGCGTGCTTCCACTTGTCCTCCTCATGCTCAGGCCCAAATCGTCCCAGGCGCCCGTGGGCATGCACTAGCAGAAGTCACCTCACGACAAGCACCGGGCAGGGGGCGTTCATTATTACCCGCTCCGTGGTGCTGCCCATCAGCGCCCTGGTAACGCCTTTCCAGCCGTAGGTGCCCATTATGATGAGGTCGTTGTTCAGCCTCCTTGAGGCCTCGATTATCTCCGCCTCCGGATAGCCCTCGGCTATCTCCGAGCCCGCGGTCACGCCCGCCTTGGCCGCTATGTCCTCCGCCTGGCGCGTTACCTTCCCGGCCTCCTCGAAGAGCCTTTTCCGGATGGCTTCGGTCTTGAAGAACTCCACCATCTCCTCATAGCGGGGGATTACATAGAGAACAGTTATTACGGCATCGCGCGGCTTTGAGAGTGCGCAGGCCCGCTCAAGGGCCCGCCTGCTGAACTCCGAGCCGTCGAAGGGGACCAGTATGGACGCGTAATCACCGGAGCACTTTTCACGGGGTTTCCTCACTACCAGCACGTCACATGGGGAATGGGAGATGACCGAAGCGGTTACGCTGCCCATTATCAGCCGCTTCAACCCCTTTTTCCCGTATGTGCCAAGCGCAATAAGGCCGGCCCTTTTTTCGCGGGCCACGTCGGCGATCACCTCCGGGGCCTCGCCGTTGCAGACAATCGTCTCGGCCTGCACGCCCAGGTCCCTTGCCGCATCATCGGCAGCCTGCCTGCATATGCGTTTGCCAAGCTCCAGGCGCCTCTCCATCTGCCCCGGCGCGGCGCCTGGCTCCTCTTCGTCAAAATAGGCCGCGTTCACGACCACCACTTTGCCGCCGTGGCTTTTTACCCAGGCGGCGGCCTCTTTCAGCGCGGCCCTGCTGGGCCCTGATCCATCATATCCCACTACTATGGTGTCGTACATTAATGGGCCCCTCCTCCTTTTCTGAAGACGAGCCCGACGGCAAACCCGGCCAGGAGGGCCACGCCAACGGAAAGGAGCCCGTAGAGGGCCGGCCTTGTCCTTGCCATCCCGGACAGCTCCTTTACCAGCCCCGCCTGTTCCACCTCTACATTTGCCTCGGCCTTTTCTATCACCTTTTGGTCCTTCACCGCGTATACGGTGACCGTATAGTTGCCGGGGGCCGCCTGATAGGGCCAGGGGGTATTGATGTAAAACTCCTGCTGGCCGCCTCCCGGCTTTGTCCCTATCTTCCCCACGGAGCCGCCGTAGAGCTTGCCATGCTCCTTGTATTTTATGAACTCGTCAAGCCACCTCGCCCTCTCCTGCCCGTTCTCCAACTCGCATACGGCATGGGCCTTCAGGGCTGGATAGCCGATCACGCTGGCCTCGGCCTCGGCCGGGGAGAGCAGGTCTTCTATCCTCTTCGTGCTGTGGATGAAATAGAGGCCCGGCACCTTGTCCACCTTGAAATCGCCAACGTTCATCCAGAGCACCCCGCCCACCTTGCCCTTCTGCTTCAGCGCGTGGCGCCCATCGGCGGAGGCTATCTTTATTACCAGGTCCACGTCCGGGTCCGAAGCGCCCTTTATGCTGACAGTGCTGCCGTGATAGAAGAAGTCCACCTTTATATGGTCATGGTTGGCCTTTATATTGAGCATGGAATGGGCCTTTAAGGGCGCCAGCGTGAAAACCAGGACCGCAATAATGGCCGCTATCCTTTTCATCTCCGCTGCCCTCCTCATCAATGTCCGCCTCCCTGCGCAAGGAATATGGAAGGCGTCAGCGTAAGCTCGAAGATTATCTTCACCGTGACGATAAGGACGATCACGGCAAGCAGAATCTTGAGCTGGTCGCCCTTCAGCTTCCGCCCGAAGACCGCCCCTGCCTGCGCCCCGATGGTGGAGCCCACCAGGAGTATGGCGGCAAGCACGAAGTCCACCGTATGGTTGGTGTACGCCTGCAGGAAGGTGACCTCCATGCAGGTAAAGAGCACCTGAAAGAGGCTTGTGCCCACGACCACGTGCATCGGCATCCGGAGCATGTAGACCATCACCGGCACCATCAAAAAACCCCCGCCCACGCCCATTATGGCGGCCAGTATGCCCACGATCCCGCCCATCACTACCGGCACCAGGGCGGAATGGGTCACGCCGGATTTTTCGAACCTGGTCTGAAGGGGAAGCGCCTTCAGGAACTTCCCGGCTGCGGATTCCCTCTCCGGCTTCGCCTCCAGCACGGGCCTGTCCTTCTTCTTCATGCTGGAAAGGCTCTCGAAGAACATGTAGACGCCCACGATGCCAAGCATCAGCACGTAGGTCATCTTGATTACGAAATCGGCGTTGCCCATGGCCTTCAGCATCTTGATGCCCTGGACCCCCAGAAGACCGCCCGCGAAACCGCCGATGAGGAGGTATATGCCCATCTTGAAGTCCACGTTGCCCACCCTCCAGTGCGCGTAGGTGCCGCTGGTGGATGCGGCCACTATCTGGTTTGAGTCAGTCGCCGCCGCCACCGTGGACGGGATCCCAAGCATTATGAGGAGCGGGGTCATCAGGAACCCCCCGCCAACCCCGAAGAGCCCGGACAATAATCCAACCAGCAAACCGAGCCCCGTCGGGATGAGTATGTTCACGCTGGTTAGTGCTACAGGCAGATACAGATACATCTCAGAAGTCCCCCTTCCATTTAAGTTTTTTAAAAAAAATACCCGCTTGCCCGCTTTTGCTCTTTTTGCCGCCCGCTTGCGGCTTTCCCGCAACCCGGTTTGAAAACGGCCTTTCAGCCCGCCTGAAAAACCGCTGACCGGTTTGGTTATTTTGTCCTTAAACAAAGGAGCCTATTTCATTATTGCATAATTTGCGTATTGCGCCCACAACCATCGTTCTCGCGCCTAATGATTGCATTCAGGGCCGGTCCTTTTGACAACCTGCACCCCTGATGATAGAATGAGCCGCTATGCGGGATTCCCCTTTGCGGGTAAAGAGGGAGAAACCGGCGGAGGGCAAAGAGAAAAGGACAGCCCCGGAAGACTGTCCGCTGCCGGATTATCCCCTTAAGGTAAAGCTTGCGCACCTGTTCCTGATAGGGACGGTCTGCCTCCTGGCCTATTCGAACACGTTCCATTCCCCCTTCATCTTCGACGATGTGAACAACATCAGTCAAAACCCGATGATAAGGGACTTCGGCAATTTCAAATCCTATATCGAAGGGCACAGGTTCGACAATAGCTACGAGTTCAACCCCCGCCGGATAGTGGGTTATCTCAGTTTTGCGCTGAATTACCGGCTGGGCGGCCTGAACGCGGCCGGATACCATATAACGAACCTGCTGATCCATTTCGCGAACTCCGTCCTTGTCTATATGCTGGTCCTGGCAACTCTGAAAACCACGCTCCTGCGGGCGCAGGCGGAAAAGAAAAGGGAAATGGGGATTCTCATCGCCCTTTCTTCCGCCCTGGTCTTTTCCGCCCACCCGGTGGAGACCGAGGCCGTGAGCTACCTGGTGCAGAGGTTCACGTCCCTTTGCGCCACGTTCTACCTGCTTTCAATCTATCTGTACGCGAGGGGCAGGACATTGAAAGGCACTAAAAAGCGGGCCCCCTTCTGGGCGCTCTCTTTCCTTTCGGCCCTCCTCGCCATGGCAACCAAGGAAATCGCCTTCACCCTGCCCCTCATGATCGCCCTGTACGAGATGATCTTCTTCCGCTCCGGCATAAGGAGGAAGCTCTTAATCGCCGGGCTGGTCGCGGCCTCCGCGGTTGCCATGGTTTTCATACTGGTCAACACGAACCAGCGGCTTGCCCTGATAATCTCGGACCTCAGCGCGAAGGCACGCCTGGATACGGACATGCCCAGGCTCGATTACCTCTTTACGGAATTCAGGGTGATTGTCACCTATATACGGCTTATCTTCTTTCCGGCGGGCCAGAACCTGGACTACGACTACCCGGTCTACCACAGGTTTTTCACACCGCAGGTATTTATTTCTTTCCTCTTCCTGATGGCCGTACTCGGGCTTGGGATATACATGGTCTTCAGGGGGCGCGCGAAGGACGGGGACCGGTTCCTGATGCTGGCGGGTTTCGGCATCCTGTGGTTCTTTGCCGCCCTTCTTATCGAGTCCAGCGTGATACCCATAGTGGACGTGATATTCGAGCACAGGCTCTACCTGCCCTCGGCGGGGGCGTTTATCGCCATCTCCACTGGCGGGTTCATGCTGGCCGAGGGGCGTCCGGGAGGGCGGAAGGCAGCGACCGCGCTGCTGGCGGTGATCGTCATGGCGCTTGGCATCGGCACGTTCAAGCGCAACGAGGTCTGGGGTGATGAGGTCCGCTTCTGGGAGGACGTGGCCCGGAAATCCCCGATGAAGATGCGGCCTCTGAATAATCTGGCGGCAAAGTACCTTGAAAAAGGAATGACAACTGAAGCCATCGAGACCTATTCCAAGGCCATGGAGATAAAGCCCTTCCCCGAGGCGCTGAACGGGCTTGGGGCGGCTTACGAGAAGGCCGGGGAGACCGGTCAGGCCCTCCTCATGTATGAAAAGGCCGCCCGGATGAGGCCCGATTACGCCGAGCCATGGTTCAACATGGGGCTTGCCCTGAAGCGGGCGGGGAGATACGCGGAGGCCATTGAAAAGTACAGGAAAGCCATTCAGATCAAGCCCGATTACGCCGAGGCCTACCATAACCTGGCCATTGCGCTGGACGCGGCAGGCAATCACGGCGAAGCTATTGAGGATTTCAAGAAGTGCCTTTCCCTCATGCCGGATTTCGCCCAGGCCTACAAGGGGCTGGCGATGGCCTATATGAACATGAAGCGGTACGGGGAGGCGGAAGATGCCTACATGAAGGCGCTGTCGTTCGGCAGGGATGCGGACGTGCTTAATAACCTGGGCGTCTGCTATAAAAATACGGGCAATTTCGAAAAGGCGTTCGGGGCCTTCAAAGAGGCACTGGCCTTAAAGCCCGAATCCGCGGCCCTGCATTACAA
This sequence comes from Nitrospirota bacterium, assembly GCA_014874185.1. GTDB lineage: Bacteria > Nitrospirota > Thermodesulfovibrionia > Thermodesulfovibrionales > JdFR-88 > JACWAF01. Next base: position 47,883 of record JACWAF010000038.1, read on the forward strand.
CCTGACAGCGCTGTATCTGAAGACAGGCGATGTGAAGAGCGCCGAGGGGGAATACAGGGTCCTTGCAAGGCTGGCCCCCCGGCTTGCCGCCAGGTTCAGTTTCCCCAAAGAGAAAATCAGCTCTCCACGCTAGACAGGCTTCCCTGGCGCTTTCAAAAGGGCTGACTGCTCCCTCTGGTTTGCGTTAGTAGCCGCCCTGAAGGAGCTGAATTCAGTCAACCGGCTGGGCGCCCGGCTTGATGCGGGGGACGCTGGCCTCGATGGCGGCGTTCCTGAAGTAAACGAGGATGTCTACCAGGACAAGCGTCCCGTTTGCCACGTAGAACCAGATGACGAAGTCCCGGCTGTAAAGGAGCTTGTGTATCACGCCGGAGACATACCCGGCAAGGACGATTAAGAGGAAGACGACGCTCTTGCCGGCGGTGGTCCTTGCCTTATATGACCTGTATATCGATACCGGCCAGGCAGCCCCGAAGCAAAGCAGCATTATCAACTCGAATACGCTCACCCCTTAATAATGCATCAGTCAACGTAGCCGTTTCAAACGGGCGCCGGGACCAGCAGGACCGGCACTTCGGATTCCTCGGCCACGCGGTGCGAAACGCTCCCGATAAAAAACTCCCTCAGCCTGTCTTTTCCGGTAGTGCCGGTGATTATCATCGTCGCCCCGAACTCCCTGGACACCTTGATGATTTCGGATTCCGCAATGCCGGCCGCCAGATGGGACTCCGCCTGTATGCCTGATTCCCGCAGTCTCTTCAGCCAGGATGCGAGCCTTTCTTTTTCCCGTTCTTCCAGGCGCGCTATCTCCGGTGCCGCAAGTCCGGTAAGCCTTTTCTCCTCCAGAACGTGCACTATCGCGGCGCGCCTCACCGCCCCCTTCATAACCATCAACATCTCCAGGGCGGCCTCCGACGCCCTGGACCAATCGGCCGCAAGGAAGGGGTTTTCGAAGATCCGGTCGTTCACGCGCGTGACTTCCTCACCGTCTCTTTTAAACGTGCTTATGTGCTTGTTTAACAGGAGCGGGACCGGGCTCCTTCTCATGAGGTCCAGGGTTTCAGAGCCCACGAAGGCGCTCTCCAGGGCCGAAAACCTCTTCTTCCCGGCCACGATCATCTGGACGCCTTCGCTTTTTGCGATCGAGAGTATCTTCGGCACCGGCTCGCCAAGCCCAACCATGTGCCTGCAGCCTATGCCCGCGGAACGGACCGCCTCTTCCCAGTCCTCGAAACGCAGCTCCGCCTCCGTCCTCAGCCGCTCTTCCTCCTGTTTCAGATAGCCTCCGAAGGGGACATACCCGACCTGCTCCACCGGGATTACGTAACAGAGGACGATCTCATTGAGCCCGGCTTTTTTAAGCGGGAAAAGCGTCTTCAGGCTGTCAAACGCGGGCTCGCGGAACTTTGTGGCGAAGAGCAGTTTTTCTATTTTTTTCATCCCGGTCTCCATTATAAGAAAAACAGCACCGTAATCAAGATGTAGACGGGCAGCAGTATCGGGAGCGAATACTTGAATATGTAGCCGAAAAAACCCGGCATCCGCACCCCCGCCTCCTCTGAAATGGTGCGCACCATGAAATTGGGGGCGTTCCCTATATATGTGAACGCGCCGAAGAAGACGGCGCCCGCCGATATGGCCTCAAGGTAAAGGGGCCTGGCCGCAATAAGCGCCCTTACCCCTTCAGCCGCTCCGGCATGCGGATACAACTCACCGGTAGCGGCATTGAGGAAGGTGAGATAGGTGGGGGCGTTGTCCAGAAAACTGGAAAAAATCCCGGTTGTCCAGAAATAGTGCGCCGGTCCCCTTACCGCCCTCGCGACGAAGGCTAGCCTGCCTGCCTCCCCCGCCTGGAGCATCACCAGGCAGGGGGCCATGGTTATGAATATGGCGGCAAAGAGGATGGCCACTTCCTTCAACGGAAACCAGGTGAACCCGTTCTCCTCCCTCACCTCCGCCTTCGTGGTCAGGAGGGAGAGGGCCGCCATCGATATTATTATCAGGTCTCTTATGATGTCCTGCCCGCCCAGGCCAACCCCCATTATATAGACCTTCCCCCAGTCCGCGAAGCCGCTCAGGAGCACCGCCCCCAGGATGCCCGCGAGATAAAGAAAATTCTGCCAGCCCGCTATCCCGAGCCTGCCGGATCCGTTCACGCCGGGGGCCTTCTCCCATGCCCTTTCCCTTTTATGGAAATATGTGTCCAGCAGAAAAAAGACGGCCAGCAGTATGAGTGAGACGAGGGCCATATGCCTTAAGAGCGCAAATGTCCAGAAAAAGGGCACGCCTTTCAGGAAACCAAGGAACAGGGGCGGGTCGCCAAGGGGGGTGAGCGCCCCGCCAACGTTGGCCACAAGGAAGATGAAGAAGACAGGGATGAACGCCCTGTCCTCCCTGTGCGCATTCGCCCTCAACAGGGGCCGTATCATCAGCATCGCGGCCCCGGTGGTGCCCATCCAGGAAGCGAGCGCGGTGCCTGTGAGGAGCATCAGCGTATTCACCGCCGGAGTGCCGGCAAGCTTTCCCTTTAAAAGTATCCCTCCGGAGACGGCATAGAGCCCGGCCAGAAGGATAATGAAAGGGATGTAATCGGCAAGGATGACGTGGAGAAGTTCCCTGAATGCGGCCATCCCGTATGCGGCAACGAAGGGGACGGCCAGGACAAGGACCCAGAAAAACGAGAGTTTCCCGAAATGGTCGTGCCAGAAGCGGGGGGCCGCAAGAGGCATCAGGGCTATCGTAAGGAGCATCCCCGCAAACGGAGCGGCGCTCCACAGGGGGAGCATCTGCCCCAGGCTATGTCCCACTTCCGGCCCCCTGAAGGTCATCGCTCATTCAAAATGTGCCCCTCTTTTAATTGAAAAATCCCCCCGCATCAAATTGACAGCCAAGCGCGGTTTTTATAAAGTATACTCTATGGACGAAAAGATAGAGGTCAGGGACAAAAGAAGGATCGATGTGGAAGGGAACGTAAAAGAGGAGTACGCGGGGCGCGGGGAAGCTCAAAAGCGGAAAGCCCTCCCGGAAGAGAAGAAGGCGCCGGAGGAGAGGGCGCCGAAACGGGAAGAAAAACAGGAGAAAGAGGGTGAAAGTCTTTTCGTCCCCTTTCTGATGAACCTGTCCGGGATGGCTTACATGGCGATGGGCCTGGGGGAGACCCCGGCGGAACCCAACCTGGCGGAGGCCAAATACATAATAGACATCCTGGGAATGCTCGAAAAAAAGACCGCGGGCAATCTTTCAAAAGACGAGGAGCAGGGACTGAAATCGCTCCTTTACGAGCTGAGGATGAACTTTGCCAAGGTAGCCTCGAAGGGCAGGATTTAAAGCCCTTTTACGCCGGGCCCACTGGCCCGGTTTCGTTGACTGGCATACCGCCTTCTGGTATATTAAGTGTTTAGAACTGATTGGAGGTTGCACATGGCAATCAAGAAAGAGAAGCCCATGCCGAAGGCTAAAATAGAGAGGCCTGAAAAAGGCAGTTCCGACGGCTCCGGCCAGAACCTCTCCCGCCGGGAAAAAGCCTTGCAGGAGATAAAAGACATCCTCCTCAAACAGAAAGAGAGCATACTGAACGAAGCCGAGTCGGCCATGAACACCCTGCCCGAGCAGACCGTATTCCCCGATCTTGGAGACCAGGCCTCCGCCGAGACGGACCGCAGCTTCATGCTGAGGCTCCGCGGAAGGGAGCAGAGGCTTTTAAAGAAGATCGAAGAGGCCATCGAGAGGATTGACGCGGGCAGCTTCGGCATCTGCGAGACCTGCGGGGAAGAAATAGATGTAAAGCGCCTGAAGGCAAGGCCCGTCACCACCATGTGCATCGCCTGCAAGACCGAACAGGAAGAGGAAGAAAAGCTCCAGGGCCACTAAAAAATCACCTCACCTTTATCCCGAACCTCTCCGAGAGGGCATCGCCAAGCATATTGAAGCAAAGGGCCGTGATTGCGATCGCAAGCCCCGGGAAAATAGCCATCCATGGCGCGGAAGCTATATAAGACATGCTGGCGCTTATCATCGATCCCCACGTGGCGGCCGGGGGCTGCGCGCCAAGGCCCAGAAAACTGAGAGACGCCTCCGTGATTATGTAACCCCCCAGTTTCAGCGTCATCAGGGTAAGCGCAAGAGGAATGCACTGCGGCAGGATGTGCGCCCAGACAATCCGCGCGTTGGAGCACCCTATGGCGCGTGCGGCCTCAACGAACTGCGCCTCCCTTAAAGGTAGCACGAAACCCCTTGTAAGTCTCGCGAAAGAGGCCCAGCCCACCGAGGCAATGGCGATCATCACGGTGTAAATCCCGGGCGGAAGTATTACCGATACCCCTATGGCCAGGAGCAGGGAAGGAAATGCCAGTATCAGGTCCACAAAGGCCATTATCGCCGTATCAAGCTTCCCCGCGTAGTAGCCTGATATCAATCCAAGCAAAAGCCCCACGCTCATGGCTATGAGGGCGGCTATGAACGAGACCGATATGGATACCTTCCCGCCTTCAAGGAGCCGCGCCAGGATATCCCTGCCCTCCTGGTCCGTGCCGAATGGGTGCGCGGCGCCTGGCGGCACGCGGAGGGAATCCAAATCAATTGCGTGGGGGTTGTAAGGATAAATCACCGGCGCCAGCACCGATGCCAGCAGGATGAAGACTATAATCCCCGCCGAGAGCTTACCTTTTATTCCCATAAACCGCCCTCACGCGCGGGTCCAGCAGATTGTAGACCAGGTCTATGAACATATTTATCACCACGAAGACAACCGTGCCCACCAGTATGGTCCCCATCACAACGGGGTAATCCCTTTTCATTATCCCGTCCACGGCGTACCTGCCGATCCCGTCCCAGCCGAAGATGGTCTCCGTGAGCACCGCCCCGTTAAGGTAGCTTCCGAAGTCCAGCCCTATCACGGTCACTATCGGGATAAGCGCGTTCCGCAAGATGTGCACCAGGTTTATCCTCAGCTCGTACAGGCCTTTTGCCCGCGCGGTCTTTACGAACGGCATCTGGATAATATCCGAGATGGTGGCGCGGCAGACCCGGGCAAGAGTGGCGATCGCCGGAAGGGACAGAGTTACCGCCGGGAGCACCAGGAACCTCAGTCCTCCCGTCCCGGAAGGAGGGACGAGTTTCAGCTTCAAACTGAACAGGAGCATGAGGAGTATCCCGCTGAAGAAGACCGGCACGCTTATCCCCGCCACCGAGATAGAGCTTATAAACCCGTCCAGGGGAGAGCCCTTCTTGAGCGCCGCGGCAAACCCCAGCCCCACCCCTATGGGAACGGCCAGAAGCATCGCGAAAAAGGCCAGCTTCATCGTATTGGGGAACTTCGCCGCAAGCTCCGCGCTCACTTCCTTGTGCGTGGAATACGAACGGCCAAATTCGCCGTGAGAAAGGAGCTTGAGATAATCACCATATTGCACTATGAACGGCTTGTCCGCACCAAGCTCCGCCCTTATCCTGGCCAGCGCCTCCGGGTTCGCCCTCTCCCCCACCAAAGCAAGCGCCGGGTCACCAGGAAGCGTCTTGATAAGCGAGAACGTGATAAAGGTTATGCCCAGGACCAGAAGAAAGGTTATCAGCAGCTTCTTCGCCAGAAAAGCCAAAAAATACATCATCTATTATAAAACTTAAAAAACTACTTTTCTTTTTTGCAAAAAAGAAAAGTAGCAAAAGAAAAAATTCTTATATTTTTTCCGTTCCAAGGAGCGGAAAAAATCTAAAAGTTCTCTTTGCTTCTTTCTCTTACAAGAGAAAGAAGTCCTTTCCCGTCTTTTCCTTTACAAGCCTCTCCCCCATTTTTTATAATTGCGGATATGGCTTACAGGGACCTGCGGGATTTCATCAATACCCTCGAAAAGAGAAATCTATTAAAGAAAGTATCGGTGCCGGTTGACCCCGTGCTGGAGATGGCGGAGGTAAACGACCGCGTTGTGAAGGCGGGCGGCCCGGCGGTCCTGTTCGAGAACCCGAAGGGTTCCAGGATACCTGCGGTAGTGAACCTCTTCGGCTCTTTCGAGCGGATGAGGCTTGCGCTGGAGGTGGAGAGCCTGGACGAGATTGGCGCGCGGATGCTGGAGTTTCTGGAGCCAGAGATCCCGACCGGGCTCATAGGGAAGCTGAAGGCCCTTCCGAAGCTGAAGCGGCTTGCCGATTTCATACCGAAATATGTAAAAAACGGCCCCTGCAAGGAGGTCGTGATAAAGGATAATCCTTCGCTGGACATACTGCCCATTCTGAAGACCTGGCCGATGGACGGCGGAAAGTTCATCACCCTGCCCCTTGTCTTCACAAAAGACCCGGAGACCGGGCAGCGGAACTGCGGCATGTACAGGATGCAGGTCTATGACGGGCAGACCACGGGGATGCACTGGCACATGCACAAGGACGGGGCCAGGCACTTCAGGAAGGCCGAACAGATGGGGAAAAGGCTGGACGTGGCGGTGGTGATAGGCTCGGACCCGGCCACGATGTACTCGGCCACCGCGCCGCTGCCGGAAGGGGTGGACGAGATGCTCTTCTCCGGGTTTCTGCGGGGCTCTCCTGTGGAGCTTGTGAAGTGCGAGACCGTGGACCTGGAAGTGCCCGCGAACGCGGAGAGCGTACTTGAGGGCTACTGCACGCCGGGCGAGCGGAGGCTTGAGGGCCCGTTCGGAGACCATACCGGCTATTACAGCCTGGCTGACATGTTTCCGGTGTTTCACCTTACCTGCATTACCATGAGGAAAGACGCCATCTACCCGGCAACCATCGTGGGCAAGCCGCCGATGGAGGACTGCTACATTGCGAAGGCCACGGAGAGGATTTTTCTGCCATTAATCAAGAAGCAACTGCCGGAAATAGTAGACATGAACCTGCCCCTTGAGGGCGTCTTCCACAACCTTGCAATCGTCTCGATAGACAAACGCTATCCGGGGCACGCCAGGAAGATCATGTACGCCCTGTGGGGGCTGGGGCAGATGAGTTTCATAAAAATGATAGTTGTCGTGGATAAATGGGTGGACGTGCAGGACCTCTCGGAGGTGCTGTGGCGAATCGGAAACAACGTGGACGCCAAACGTGACGTGGTCATCCTGGAAGGCCCGCTGGACGTGCTGGAGCACGCATCGCCGATACCCGCCTATGGCGGGAAGATGGGGATAGACGCCACCAAAAAGACACCCGCCGAGGGGTTCACGCGCCAGTGGCCCCCGGATATCGAGATGAGCGGGGAGATAAAAAAACTGGTAGAAGAAAGATGGAAAGAATACGGATTATAGAAAAAAGGTATTTGATTTTTATTCATTTTTTCATATAATCAAGCATTCCTTTACGGGAGGGGAACCATGTACGTTGAGAAGCGGACAGAAAAAAGGAAGCTTATCACCACACCCGTCCAGTGCCTTAATTACAATCAGGAAGGCGGCGCTGGCTTTTCCGCGCGCGGAATAACGATAAACCTGAGCGACTCCGGCATGTGCTTTTATACGCACAAGTCCCTGGAGGAGGGGGCGCAGGTATTGATCTCCGGCTCAAATATCTGGAACAACCCGAAAAAAGCGGACGTCCGCTGGTGCAAGAAGATAATGGGCGGCCTTTACCGGGTCGGCCTGACGTTCGTCTGAACAGGCCTTTCACCCCGATTTGCCCGTAACCGGAACAGAATAATACCGCAACTCTCAAACAATAGCCGTTTTAAACAGGGCCCCACCCTCCACCTCCGCCGTGATAAAAATCACGGAACTCCCGGACGGTTTTTTTATATTCTAGTGCCATGTGGATAATGAATCTGGCGGACCTGTTCATTTTTTTCTATATAGTGGCCTGCCTGCTTGTACGTTCCTATTGCTGATTTGGGCCGCCTATCGCTTTTCAGCAATATTCTTTTTTTCTCTAACCCTCAGATATTATTAAGGGTTCATAATTGAACAGACATTTTGGCCGGAAAATCTCCCCTGCCCCTCTTTTCCAAAGAGGGGCAATTCCTCCCTTTGGTAAAGGGAGGTTAGGAGGGATTTTCTAATAATTAAGTGCATCCTATTATGAGACTGTTAATAACTCCTGCTGGCGCACCCTGACCGGTTTCCGGTCAGGGTGCTTTTTTCCCGTACAGGCCCGCCATTTGGGTGAGCGCCCAATTAGCTGATTTATTTCAATTTTCAGCGCTGGCACTCTGCTTGCTTTAGAAAGGAGAAAACAAGGGAGGTAACCGGAATGGACCAGGTAAAAAGGATACTGCTTGTGGATGACGAGCCGTCCATCCTGCTCAGCCTTACGCATCTTCTGGCAAGCAAGAGCGTGTCGGTGATAGCCAGCAGCAGGATGGAAGAGGCGGAAGAGGCGCTCACGGTTTACAGGTTCGACCTCGTAATAGCCGACATAAGGCTCAGCGGAGTCTACGGCATAGAGGGGCTGGAGCTTCTGAATTATATAAAGGAGATAAGCCCCGAAACGCGCGTGATAATAATGACCGCCTACGGCTCCGACGAGATGCGGGAGGCCGCCTACGCGAGGGGCGCCTATCACTACTACGAAAAGCCAATAGACGTGAACGATCTTGTCCTTAAGGTATCGGCCTGCGGCATACAGCTTGACGAGCCGAAAGGAGGGAAAAGATGCATCCATTAAGCAGGGTGCTTGCGGTTGATGATTCGAAGCTCATACAGAGGATGTACAAGCTCCTGTTCATGAAATACAAATCCTGCGAAGTGGTGGAGGCGCTTAACGGGCTTGAGGCCCTGGAATTGCTCTCATCGAACGAGGACTTCGATCTCATACTCCTGGACATCAACATGCCCGTGATGAACGGGCTTCAATTCCTCGAGAAATTGGGCGGAGGGAAAAAGCACCGCCATATCCCGGTAATAGTCGTAAGCACAGAGGGGAAGGAGGACGACACGCTCCGGGCGATGAGGCTGGGCGCTTCGGGCTATATACAGAAACCCTTCAAGTCGGAGGTCCTTTACGAGCTGATAGAGAAAATCCTTGCCAAGAGGCCCACCCGTTCTGAAGAGGGCCGCCAGCCTTTGAAAACCGCATGGATTACGCCGAACTCATAAACGACTTCCTGGACGACTCCAACGGGCAGATAGCCGCTTTCGATTCGGCCCTCATGTCATTCGAGAGAGGCGTATGCGGGAAAGACCTGATAACGGACACCTTGGGCGTCCTGCATACATTGAAGGGCAATTCCGGCATGATGGGCTATGACCCGCTCAAAAGCTATATCCACGAACTGGAAGAGATTTTGAGGGCCTTGCTGGAAGGAGAGAAGGCCCTTTCAGATGTGCTCCAGACCCTTCTTGAAGGCTCGAACGTAATCAGGAGCGCGCTTAAGGAAATAGAGAGAAACCCTTCCGCATGTCCCGGACTGGAAAAAGAGATATCGGCGCTTGGGACCCTGAGCGGCGGCGCCGAAGGGAATGGCCGCGCCCTGGATCTTTCATCCTATCTTGGCGCCAGGACAAATACCATCAAAGTGGATTTCAAAAAACTGGACGACCTCCTTTCGCTGGTAGGCGAACTGGTCATCTTCAAGACGCGCCTCGGGAACACCGGGGCCGCGCTGAAGGGCGCGGACAGGCTTCATGCCAGGGATTTCAAGGAGACGCTTGAGGGCGCGGGCAAAATAATAGCCGCGCTCCAGGAGGGCGTAATGAAGGCCCGGATGATGCCGGTGGGCAGCCTCTTCGGGAAATTCACCCGTCTTGTGAGAGACCTGGCCAAATCCCAGGGCAAGGATGTGCGCCTGGGCTTCCGGGGGGAGGAGACGGAACTGGACAAGACGGTCCTGGACCAGCTCCGGGAGCCGCTTCTGCACCTCATAAGAAATTCAATAGACCACGGGATAGAGCCGCCCGAAGAGCGGGGGAGGAAAGGAAAGCCCCCCGCGGGCAGTCTTCTCCTTTCGGCCTGGCAGGAGTCAAACTGCGTGACCATAAGGGTCGAGGACGACGGGAAGGGGATCGACCTGGAAGAAATACGCGGGACGGCCGTAAAGAAAGGCCTCGTCGCGGAAGACGGCAACCCCGGAAAAAACGATCTCTTTTCAATCCTCTTCATGGCCGGTTTCAGCACCAGGGCCGAGAGTACCGACATTTCCGGCAGGGGCATAGGGCTTGATATTGTAAGCAGGGACATTTCAAGGCTCAGCGGGCAGATAGCCGTGGAGAGCGAAAAAGACCGGGGCGCCGCGTTCATCATCAAAATCCCGCTGAGCCTCGCCATAATCCCGGCCCTGATGGCCCGTGTGGCGGGCGAGGTCTTCGCCATCCCGGTAAGCTCCGTGGAAGAAAGCGTAAAGATAGCGGAAAGCGAGATACATATGGTCAACAACCGCGAGGTGGTCAAGTTGAGGCAGAAAGTAGTACCCGTCCTCAGGCTTGAAGAGTTTTTCGGGCTGGAGGGGGGGAGAAAGGGGAAAAACCTCTACCTGGTCGTGGTCGGCAGGGCCGAAAAGAGGATGGCCCTTGCCGTTGACGCCCTGAAAGGACAGCAGGAGATAGTGATAAAACCCCTGGACGAGACGTTCGGAAGGACGAAGGGGATTGCCGGAGGGTCCATACTGGGTGACGGAAAGATAGTCCTTATACTGGATGTAACAGGGCTTTGGGAAAAGGGCTTTTCGGCCCGGGGTGACGGCTTGGCCGGCCGGCGTTGATTTTCAATTCATTTTCGAGGAGACATGCAGATAAAGGTGACCGGGGTAAGGCTCCCGCAGGCGGCCCTGGCGGAGGAGATAGCCGGGCTGAAGGACGAGGTGGAACTGCACCTCGTGACATACAGGCTGGACGAGGAATACGGGGTCCCCATAGAGCAGGTGCAGGAGATAATACGCGTTGGCAGCATCACGAAGGTGCCGAACTCGCCCCCTTACATGGAAGGGGTGATAAACCTGCGCGGCAGGATCCTTCCGGTTCTGAACCTGCGGAAAAGGCTGAGGCTGCCGGAGGCGGAGACAACCAAAAGGTCGCGGGTAATAGTGACCGAGGTCTCGGGGAAGCTGATAGGGCTCCTGGTAGACGGGGTCACCCACGTCTCGAAGGTCCCGATGAGCGTAGTGGAAGAGGCCCCGGAAGACGTGCTGGACAGGGAGACGGACTATATAACCGGCGTCTGCAAGCTCGAAAAGGGGCTGATCATCCTTCTTGACCTTGAAAAACTCCTCGTGCGGGAGAAGCTGGATGCCGAGGCGCCCGGCCAGAATGAAAACCAATCCGAATCCGGATACAGGGAGGCTTAAATGTTCAAAAACCTGAAGATAGGCGCCAGGCTTGGGCTTGGTTTCGGGCTGATGCTCCTGATGCTCGTGGCCGTGGGGCTGGCCGGTTTTCTCAGCGTGCGCTCGCTTTCAATAAGGACGAAGGCGATGATAGCGACAGACGCCAGCATCGCTCAACACGCCGCCCAGGCCCGCGGTGACGTAAATTCAATGAGACGTTTTGAAAAAGACTCGTTCCTCAACATGCACAACGCGAGGAGGGACGATTATCACAAAAAATGGCAGGCGGACCTGGACCTCTTAAACGAAGACCTGCAGGCAATCGAAAAAAGCTCATACAGCCAGGAAGACAAAGACACGCTCAGGGCCGCGCGCGAGGATGTCGCGAAGTATGTCGCCGCATATAATGACGTCTTCACGAAAGTCCGGCAAGGCAGGATAAAGACCCCTGAAGACGCCAATATGCAGCTGGAGCCCCACAAGGACACGATACACGAGATGGAAGCGAGCATTTACAAAATGTCCGAGGACGGGGCCAGGAAGGTCGGCAGTCTGGAACCCGTAATAAACGCAATCACCAACCGCACCAATTTCATAATCCTGAGCTTCTCGATCCTGGCCCTCCTCTGCACGCTGGTCCTCGCCGTCCTCATAACCAGAAGCATAACCAGGCCTCTTCTCAAGCTGATGGAGGCCACCAGGCACGTGGCAGAGGGCAACCTCACCCGGGAGATCGACATCAGGAGGTCGGATGAAGTGGGCCAGCTGGCGGCCTCTTTCGAGGCCATGCTGAAGAACCTGAAGACGGTCATAAACAACACGGTGCAGGCATCGTTCCAGGTTGCCATGTCCTCGGACAAGGTATTCAAAAACTCCGGCATGATCACGAAGGCCGCGCACCAGGAGGCCGCCGCGGCCGAAGAGACCACGGCCTCGATGGAAGAGATGGCCGCATCCATCGGCCAGGTGGCGAAGAACGCCGAAGAGGTTGCGGCGAGCACCGAGGAGATATCTTCCACCATAAACGAGATGGCCGCCTCAATAGAGCAGGTGGGCAAGAACTCCGAAGTGATGGGGGCATCGGTTGAGGAGACCTCGGCAACTGTCGAACAGATGCTGGCCTCCGTGGACCTCTCGGCAAGGAACACCTCCGCAATGGCCCAGGGCGTGGACGAGACCTCCGTGATGGTGGAAAACGTGCTCTCCTCGATAGAGCAGATATCGAAGAGCGCCGAAAGCCTGAAGCACATAGTGGCCGACACCTCCGGCACCATCGAGGAGATGACGCGCACCGTCCGCGAAGTGGCTTCCAGGATAGAGGACACCGGTGAGATAAGCCGGAACGCCGTGAAGGAGGCCGAAGAGGGCGGGAAGGCCATCTACCAGAGCATAGAGAGCCTTCAGAAGATAGGCAGCACGACCGAAGGCACCATGGCCGCCATCCGGAAGCTGGGTGAGCGCTCGGAGGAGATAGGCTCCATCGTGGAAGTGATAGACGAGATAGCGGACCAGACCAACCTCCTTGCCCTGAACGCCGCCATAGAGGCGGCAAGGGCGGGCGAGGCCGGAAGGGGCTTCGCCGTTGTGGCCGAGGAGATAAGGAAGCTGGCGGAGCGCTCGATGGAGGCCACCAAGGAGATAGCGCAGGTCATAAAGCAGGTGCAGCAGGAGACCGGGAGTGCCGTCAAGGCCACCGAGGAGACCTACCGCGAGGGCAGGGACGGCATGGCCCTGGCATCGTCCACCAGGAACGCGTTCACCAATATCATCTCGGCAATCAAAGAGACTTCGAACATAATGGGCGACATGGGGCGCTCGGCGGGCGAGCTGAATACGGCCGCCGAACAGGTGATGAAGTACGTGCTGGAGATGAACACCTCGACCGGACAGGTCGCAAGCGCGGTTGAGGTGCAGGCCGGAAGCACGGGCAAGATCAGGGCCGGCCTGGAGAAGATGAACAAGATGGTCCAGGAGGTGAACATGGCCGCCCGCGAGCAGGCCATAGGCGCCAACCAGATGAGGGAGACCGTTGGGCGGATGAAGACGGCCGTTCAGGAAGTGGGCCTTGCCGTAAAGGAGCAGGTCCAGGGCGCAAAACAGATCGTCATATCCGTCGAGGGCATGACCGGCATGACCCAGCACGTGGCCAATGCCACGACCGAGCAGAAGGTGAGCGGCGAGACCGTTGTGAAGGCGATGGACGGCATGAGCGTAATCGTGAACGAGAACCTGAGGCTCTCCAACGACATGAGGCAAGCATCGGAAGAGGCCCTCTTCCAGGTGGAAAGCCTTCAGTACTCGGTCAGCACCTTCAGGACACATTCGAACGGCAGGCAGAGGTGCTGGGAAATCCTGAACTGCCCGTCAGCCAGCAGGCAGAAATGCCCCGCTTACCAGTCGCAGGAAGACCGGTGCTGGCTCATCTCCGGCACCTGGTGCAAGGGAATGGAGCAGGGCGACGCGCGCTCCAAGCTTAGAAACTGCATGACATGCGAGGCGTTCAAGGTGCTGCAGGGGGTCCACGCATAAAAAATGAGGGAGATCCTTGAAAAGATCGCGGCGGAAGAGATAGGGCCAGGGAGGCCGCCCTCAGGCGGATGGTAAACCGGTCCGGGGAATCCTGCATGCGTCTGTTCGAGGAAGGGCTGAGGGACCACGCCAATGCCGGCTTGAGGAACGCCTCAATGGACGCCTTCAGGCTGGCCGGGCGAAAGGCCCTCCCCTCGCTGCTGAAGCTCCTCTCCGACCCCGACGAGGAGGTGCGCCTCTTTGCGGCGAACCTGCTGGGCGACATAGGCCATGAGCGGGCCTGCGGCCCGCTCATGGCCGCGCTCTCCGACCCCGACCTGAACGTGAAGGCGGCCTCGGCCGAGGCCCTGGGGAAGATAGGCCACCAGGGGGCCGTTGCGGCCCTCTCGGCCGTCATCGGAGAGGAAGAATGGCTTTCCATTGCGGCCATAGACGCCCTGGCCGCCATCGGAGGCAAGGACGCCGAGGCCGTCCTCTGCACGTGCATCGGACAGGGGCTTTACCTTGACATGACCTTTGACGCCATGGAAAGGACAGGCGACCCGAAGGGCCTTCATCTGCTGACCCCTTTCATAGAGAAAAAGGAGACCCGCGAACTCGCGCTGAAGGCCGTGGTGAATATCGCCGGGAAAGGCAACGCCAGGTTAAGGCCCGAATATTTCTGCAACATGGTCCCGCTCCTTATCGAACTGGTTGCGGACTCGGCCGGGGACCTGAAAAAAAGCGCCCTCCTGGCCCTCAGCTGGGCCGAGGACGCGCGCGGCGTCTTCAGCCTGATCGATTCCCTTTCCGACGAGGCCCTGCAGGAGTACGCCATAGACGGCCTGATCAGGCTGGGGAAAAAGGGGGAGCAGGCCATAATAGATTCCATCCGGGATGCGTCCTGCGGGGGACGGGTGCTCCTGACAAAGATACTCTCACTGATGGGAGAATACGAGGCGCTCCTTCAGTTTGCGTATGACCCCGAGCCCGAGGTGCGGGTCGAGGCCGCGCTGGCGGCCGGATGCGTCAATTCGAAAAAAGCCGCTTCGGTAGCGGCCAGGCTTCTGGACGACCCCGATGAAGAGGTCAGGGCGGCGGCAAAGGTTTCACAATCGAAGAAGGGCGAATGGGATGCCGAATTCTGATCTGAACAGGGAAACCGGAAAAGGAATGAAGAACTGCATGACCGAACAGGAGTTCGAAAACCTGAGCGGGCTCATTCACAGCGAGTTCGGGATACTGATCAGGGACGGACGGATGCTTTCCCTTCACGCAAAACTGGCGCACAGGCTGAGCATCCTCGGCCTCGCCTCCTATTCGGAATATATCGATTACCTGAAGGACAACCGCGATAAGGAGATATTCAACCTGGCAAGCCATATAACCAATAACGAGACCTTCTTCCTGAGGGAGGCGAACCAGTATGAGGCCCTTCCGGCATTTCTGCAGGAGATAAAGCGGCACAGGCAGGCGGCCGGGCAGAATATCGTACACATCATCTCGGCCGGGTGCTCCACGGGGGAAGAGATATATAACCTGAACATAGTGAATTTCGAAAGCGGCCTCTTCGCCTGGAACTGGAAAGTGGCGCTCACCGGCATAGACATAGACATGCCGGCCCTGAAGAGGGCCGGGAAGGCGGTGTTCGGCCGCAACTCATTCCGGAACGGAATGGACGAGGAGTTCAAAAGGAAATACTTTCACGCCTCGGACTCCGGGTACAGGCTCAAGGCGACCTACAGGGCCAACGTGGCATTCAGGCACGGCAACATACTGGCCCCGGAGACCTTCTCGGGCCTGGAGAAGGCCGACGCGATATTCTGCAGGAACGTCTTCATCTACATGAGCGACGAGGCGATAGCCAGGGCCGCAAGGAATTTCCATGCCGCCCTGAACGATTGGGGCTGCCTCTTCGTGGGCTCGTCCGAGACGCTGATCCGGAAGACGGGCCTGTTCACGCCGGAGTACCGTGACGGGGTCGTCGTGTACAGAAAACAGTGCGCAAAAAGATAAGGGTGCTTGTGGTGGACGATTCGCTCTTCGTCTGCAAGGCCCTGCAGAGGATCATAACCGCTGACCCGGAGACCGAGGTGGCGGGCTTCGCCAGGGACGGGCGCGAGGCCATGAAGAAGGCGCTCAGCCTAAAGCCGGACGTGGTCACGATGGACGTAATGATGCCGGGGCTGGACGGACTGGAGGCCCTGAAGGGGATAATGGAGACCAGGCCGGTGCCGGTGCTGATGCTCTCCCAGTTCACCAGCACGGGCGCGGAACTCACATTGAAGGCCCTCGAGCTGGGGGCCATGGACTTCGTTGACAAATCCAGCGCCGGGATCATGGAGTTCCAGAGCCTTGCCGGCGAGATACTGGCAAAGATAAAGGCGATCTGCGGAAATGAGCCGAAGACGTTCAGGGGCGGCCTCTCCTCCATTGCGGGTTTTACACCCGGCGGCAACGCCGATGTCGTGGCAATCGGCGCGTCGACCGGGGGCCCCCCCGCCCTGCACGCGGTCCTGCAGAGGATGCCAGCCGGGATAAACTTCGGGATCGTCATAGTCCAGCATATGCCGCCGGGGTTCACCGCGGCCCTGGCCTCGCGCCTGGATTCGGCCTGCGGGATACGCGTGAAAGAGGCCGCCGAAGGCGAGAGGATTGAGCCGGGCACGGCGCTGATCGCGCCTTCGGGAGTTCACATGAAACTTCAGAAGGACGCAACTGTAAAGCTTGACCACAGGCCGGAACGCTCCGTGCATAAGCCCTCGGTTGACGTGCTCTTCCGGTCCGTGGCGGAGACCTTCGGTCCCCGCTCAATAGGCGTAGTCCTCACGGGGATGGGCACTGACGGCGCCGAAGGGATAAAAGAAATAAGCGAAAGAGGCGGAAAGACGATAGCCCAGGACGAAGGCACTTCCGTGATATACGGCATGCCCCGCGCCGCCGCGGAAACAGGGGTCCTGGACGTTGTCGCCCCGCTTGAACGGATAACGGAAAAAATACTCTCGCTCGCCTGAAAAAATCTTTATTTTCCTTCCTCTGAAAGAGAGGACAGCGGAGAGAACTTATTAAGGGTCTCATAATTGAACAGGCATTTTGACCGGAAAATCTCCCCTCTTTTCCAAAGAGGGGTAATCCCTCCCTTTGGCAAAGGCCTTTTGACAAAGGGTAGGTCAGGAGGGATTTTCTTATGAGGCTGCTAATAATTGCCGGCGGGCAGTTTAACCAGGACCTCGGTCCCGGCCCCCCACTTGCTTGCGATCTCCATCTGCCCGCCGTGCTCCTCCACTATCTTTCTGCATATCGGAAGCCCCAGCCCCGTACCTTCCTTTTTCGTGGTGAAGAACGGGTCGAAGACCCTCTCCATGTCCTCCTCCCTTATCCCCGTGCCGTAGTCCCTGACCCTTATCAGCACGAAGCCGTCTTCCTCTTCGGCCCGTATCTCCACCTTCTCGCTCATGGCGCCGGCCGCGTTCTCTATCAGGTTCAGAAAGACCTGTTTGATCTTGTCCTTGTCGGCGTGGATGGCAAGCGGCGGAATGTCCAGCATTATCGAGACCGTTTTCCCCCTGAACCCGAAAAAGTTCCTGACCTCCTCGAAGAAGAGATCGAGCGTCATGTCTATCCTGTTCAGGGCGGAAGGGCGGCTGTAAAGGAGCAGTTCCTCTATCAATATGCGCATCCTGGCGGTCTCCTTGAGCATGGCCTGTATGAGGGCCTGGTGCTGCGCGGAAACCAGCTCCCTCTCCAGCAGCTGGCCTATGGCCTGGATGGCGAAGAGGGGGTTTCTGATCTCGTGGGCCACCCCGGATATGACCCTCCCCATCGACTCGAAATGCTGCTTTTTGCGGATCTCGGTCTGGAGCTTCCTTATCTCGGTGAGGTCCCTGAAGATTACTATCACGCCCCTTTCCCGCCCGGCAGAGTCCATGAGGGGAGAGTTAATGAACCCGATGGGTTTTATCCCGCCGTCTTTCATCCTGACCTCCACCTCCCTGTTCAGGCCCGTACGGACGGAGAGCATATCTTCCAGAGGCGGGTCCAGGCTGGCTATGTGCCTGCCTTCCAGTCCGAAAGGGCCCTCATGGAGTATATCGGCCCCAGGCTGGTTCACCCGCAGGATCACGCCCTTCCCGTCCAGCACCAGCACGCCGCTTGCCGTGCTGTTGAAGATGGCCTCCGAGAACTCCTTTTCAGCCGTCAGGCTGGCCACGAGCCTTTGCATCTCCTCCTCGGAGCGCCATCTTTCAAGCTCGGCCGAGGCGCGCACCGCGAAGAGCTGCAACAGGCCCTCCGCCGCACTGGCCTTTTTCATGGGCCTGCCGTCCATCAGCGCAAGCACGCCCAGGCTGTCTCCGGCGGCATTTACAAGCGGGGTGGCCACGTAGCACTCCACTCCCATCGCCCTGAGCTTGCCATCCGTGGGAAAGAGCCGCTGCACCCCTTCCGGATAGACCCGGAGGCTGTGGTGGAGCACGGTCTCGCAGGGAGTGCCCGTGAGTTGATATTCCATGTTCGGCGCCATCGACCCTTTAGAGTAGAAGGCCATTGTCTTTATCGCGTCCGCTTTCCCCCCGGCTATCTCGCCCGCCAGCGCGTACTCCAGGTTGAGGGTTTTTGCCAGGTAGCCCACAAGCGAACGGAAAAAGTCCTCGCCTGTCAATGTGGAGAGTTCGCCGTGGGCGATCTCCCGCAGCGCCTCCTCCATGCGCTTCCTTTCGGTTATATCGAAAATGGTGCCTATGGCAGCCTGCGCGCCTTTGTATACTATGGGCTTCGACGTGAAGTCCACCCACCGTTCCTCGCCGCCTCCGGTTATTATCCTGAATTCCTCGCGCACGGGGAGCCGCTCTCCGCCGCAGCTTTGCATGAGCCTTTCCCGGGCCTGGCCGAATTCCGGATGTATGAGGCTGTAAAAATTCCCGCCTGGAAGTTCCCGCCCCTTGTAGCCGGTGATCTTCTCAAAAGCCGAGTTGGCGTAAACAAGCCCGCTGGAGCAGATGAAGATCCCGGAGGAGGCGCTCTCGGCGAGCGAGCGGAATTTATGTTCGCTGTCCCGCAGGTCCTTCTCCGACTGCTTCCTCTCGGTCACGTCGCGCATTATGGCCTGAAGGAGCATCCCCTCACCCATCTGGACGGCGCTCGCGCTTATCTCCACCGGAACCAGTCCGCCGGATTTCCTTTTTATGAAGAGGTCCCCCGCCAGCTGCTCGCCCTTTTCCGCCACCTTGCGGTAAAACCGATCGTATCTCTCCATCTCCTCCGGCGGATGGATGGCCAGCCTGTTTTTGCCGATCAGTTCGGCCGCCGGACAGCCCAGAAGGGCCAGGGCCTTCCTGTTGATGTTCACTATCGTGCCCGAACGGATATCCGAGACAAATATGGCATCGTTGGCGGTCTCTATCAGGTTCCTGTACTTCTGCTCCGATTCCCTAAGGAGGTCTTTCCTGCCGTTCAACTCCTCGTAAAGCGCCACTATCTCGATCGAAGAGGCCGCCTGGTTGGCGTAGAGCATCAGTATGGCCCGCTCGGAATCGCTCATCAGAAAATCGTGTTTCTTGAAGAGCGCCAGGAGGCCTATCGCGGCCTCCCTGCTTTTAAGCGGCACAAGGGCCGCGCAGGCAAATCCCGCCCGCGCAAAGAGGCCTCTGAACGGGCCCTCGGCCCCGATCTGGGCCAGCTCGCCCGTCTGGAGGCAGCCCTCTATCAGGGGGTCCTCAAGCGAGAGCGCCGGGGGTAAAGGCGCAGCATCCAGGCCGAATGCCGACTTCAGGACCAGCCTGCCCCCCTCCGCCACCCACAACCCGGAGGCATCCGTATCCCCGAACGAAGTGGCCACCGAGGCTATCGTGCGCGTAAGCTCTCCGGTGTCCAGGGTATGCAGAGCTACGGTCGAGAGGTCGTGCAGACGCACCAGCTCCTTTATCTCTTCCTTTCGTCTCTCGTGCATCCGCTGGTTTTCCAGGGCCGCCGCAAGCGAACGGGCGAATATCTCCGCTGCGTGCAGCGCGCTCCCGCTTATCTCGTCCTTTCCGGCCACGAGCAGGCCCATCACGGAAAAGGCCCGGCAGTGCAGACAGCCCCTGATCCCTTCCTTCGCCACCTGGAGCGTCCTGCACATGCTGCCCTCGACAAGCCAGCACTTCCCGTCCGTGCGTGAATAAGCCGGGCAGGCCATGTTCGCGCATTTGAATATTTCCGTGCACCTTTTGACCTGGTGAGAGACGATGGGTATGGCGGCAAGCTTTCCGGAGACGCCATGAAGGCCCAGTTCACCGGCTTCCGTCAGGGCCGGGCTTCCCTCCAGCATGAGCTTCACGATGGCGTTGGTCTTTTCTATCCGGAGCCCGGCATGCCAGAGCGGCGCGTCGAGGCCCCTTCTAAACTCCATTACCTGATCGCCTTCCTCCTTGCCCAAAAGGACCAGGCTGCAGAAGCCGTATCCCAGTTCGCCCGTAAGCCCGTCAAGATATTTGCCGATCACCTCTTCAACAGCGCCTTCTCTGAATACCTCGGAGGAGAGCCGCGCTATAGCCTGGAAGTCCCTGGTCTGCTCCTGGACGGCCTTTTTCAGGCGCCCGTGCGAGCTTTCCATTTGCCCGGCCATCCTGTTGAAGGCGGAGGCCAGCACGCCGAACTCGTCCCTGCGGGACAGGCCCAGCCTCGTCCCCAGTTCGCCGGCCCCTATAAGCTCCGCCCCTCGCCTGAGCTCTCCCAGGGGCCTGATGAAGGCGCGCCTGATGAAAAGAATCAGGCCGAACGTGCCGGCCACGGCCGCAAGCAATGTCATCAGGGCTATCTCCCTGAAAAGCCTTTTTACGGCCGAATCCATCTCCCTCATGGAAACAGTGACGGCGAGCACCCCCCTTAGGCGCCCGCCCCCGGGATGGCAGGAAACGCACGCGGCCGTATTGAACAGGGGCTTGTAATAGAGATACCTGCCGTTCAGGCTCATCCTGATCTCGCGCGGGTTCCGGATCATGCCGGCCGGGAGTTTGTACGGGGCCTTGCCGTAGTAGAGCGAGCCGTCTTTCCTGAACACCGCCGCCGAGAGACCGGGCCCTGACGCCCTGGTGTCGATCAGCGTCCTCAGCTCCGTGCAGTTCTTCCCGGCAAGGATGGCCTGCTCAAGTTCGCGCGTGAGGTCCCCGGCCGCGGCCACGGCCCTCTCCGCCTCCTCCGAAATCAGCACCTGCCTCTCCCTGTGCACCATCCAGCAGACCATGAGGCCGCTCACCACCAGGACGCCGGAAAAGAGGACGGCACAGAAGCGGAATTCGAGGGTGAATATAAAGCCCTTCATTACTCTCCAAATGAGCGACAAGCCGGAAATAAAAACAGCGCCAGCAGTATCGTAAAAGGCCTCTCTCTTTGAAAAAAATCCCCCGGAGATATTAAATCATACCCCTTTTGGCCTATTCAAGGAAAATCGCCGGATTTTAGCCCTCCGGTTGCCCCTTCCGCACATGGCCGGGTGAATTGTTTAAAATATTGATATGGACAAATTCAGCCTGCTCCGGGCAGACCGTGCGGAGTTGGAAGAGTTCCTCGGGCGGGAAGGCCTGTCCCCTTACAGGGCAAGGCAGCTCCTGCACTGGATATATGAAAAAGGGGCAACCCGGATTGAGGATATAACCGAATTTTCGAAATCCCTCAGGGAGAGGCTTTCGGAGAGGGCATATATTGGCGGGCTCACTCTTCTGGGGAGGCAGACATCCGCGGACGGGACGGAAAAATTCCTCTTCGGCCTTGAGGACGGCAATTCGATTGAGAGCGTCCTTATCCCGGATGCCGGAAGGCTGACCCTCTGTGTTTCAAGCCAGGCGGGCTGCCCCATGGGGTGCAGTTTTTGCCTGACCGGCGGCATCGGGTTCAGAAGGGACCTCATGCCGCACGAGATAGCGGGCCAGTTCCTTTCGGCGCGCGGTCTCGCCGCCCCCCGGAAGATAACCAATATCGTCTTCATGGGGATGGGTGAGCCGCTCAATAACCTTTGGAACGTGGCCGAGGCGATAAACAGGCTTGCCGCTTATGCCCGTTTCCCAAGGCGCAGGATTACGGTGTCCACGTGCGGCATTGTCCCCATGATACCCGAACTGGCCCGGCTGGCCCCCAAGGTGAAGCTTGCGGTCTCGCTGAACGCCCCGACGGACGAGGTGCGCTCCGGGATCATGCCCGTAAACCGCAGGTATGGCCTGAAGGCTCTGATCGCCGCGCTGAAAAAGTACCCACTGGCCCCCCGCGAGAGGATAACGCTGGAGTACGTGCTCCTGGGGGGGCTGAACGATTCCGACATGGACGCGCGCAGGCTCTCGGCTCTCCTGAAAGGGTTGCCCTGCAAGGTAAACCTGATCCCTTACAACGCCCACGCTGGCTCCGCATTGAAGGCGCCCGGCGGTGAAAGGGTGCTTTCATTTCAGAAGGTCCTTTCAGGGCGGGGCTTCACGGCCATCGTAAGAAAGAGCAAGGGGACGGACATCCTTGCCGCATGCGGGCAGCTGAAGGCCGATTACGACCGGAAAGGGACGGCTGTTTAGCAGGAGGGAAAGAGAAGGAGCGCCGGGATTATTTGCCGGGCTTTTCAGGGCCCTTCACCAGGGGGCCGAACCTGCAGGTGTTCCTTATGTGTTCCGGGTAAAGGAGGCAGACAGGCAGGCCCAGCACCCGGGCTATGTCGGCTATCCTTGAGGCTGGTATCCTTATCATGCCCTTTTCGTATTTGTAGATGTATTGCTGGGCCTGGCACTCGGTCAGCCCTATCCGGACACCAAGTTCCAGTTGCGAAAGCCTTTTGTTCTCCCTGAGCTCTTTTATGCGCAACCCGATGGCTTTATTTATTTCAGACTCGTCCATGCGCTTTCCGGATAATTGGGGCCGTCTTTCTAGTGTCGATTGCCGTGAGCTATCTTATAAATAGATTCTGAAACTACTTAACATCATAAGACAAACGGGACCCGAAATCAAACCAAAAATTTTCGAAACTCTCCTTTCGATTGCGTCTAATTGAGGTTGTATTTCCTGAGTTTATCGCCAAGGGTGGACCGGGAGATACCAAGGACCCTGGCGGCCCGTGACCGGTTATTGCCGGTTGAGGACAGCACCTTTATGATGTGTTGGCGCTCGACTTCCTCAAGGGTGGCGCAGAAAGGGCGGCCGGTCTCCCCGCCCGAGGGCAGCAGGAGGTCCCTTGCACCTATCCTCCCGTCAGGGCAGAGTATGAGAGCGCGCTCTATCACGTTCTTCAGTTCCCGGATGTTGCCGGGCCAGGGATATGAGCCCAGGGCGGCAAGGGCCTCCTCGTCCAGTTCGAAGCATCTCCTGCTCATGGACCTGGAGATCTCCCCTATGAAGTATTCCGCCAGGACGGGTATGTCATCGGGGCGCTCCCTGAGGGGGGCGAGCGTTACCGGCAGCACGTTCAACCGGTAAAAGAGGTCCTCCCTGAAGGCGCTTTTCCTGACCATCTCCGGAAGGTCCTTGTTGGTTGCGGCCACCACCCGCACGTCCACTCTTATGTCCCGTGTGCCGCCAAGCCTTCTGAACGAGCGGGTCTCCAGCACCCTCAAGAGCTTAGGCTGGAGCGGCATGGGCAGTTCGCCCACCTCGTCAAGGAAAAGGGTCCCCCCTTCCGCAACCTCCAGCAGGCCCCTTTTCGTCCCCCTGGCGTCGGTGAAGGCCCCCTGCTCGTAGCCGAACAGCTCGCTTTCGAAGACATTGTCCGGGA
The DNA here is from genome assembly GCA_014874185.1 of Nitrospirota bacterium. Taxonomy (GTDB): domain Bacteria; phylum Nitrospirota; class Thermodesulfovibrionia; order Thermodesulfovibrionales; family JdFR-88; genus JACWAF01. Next base: position 71,297 of record JACWAF010000038.1, read on the forward strand.
TCGACGCGCAGTTTATGTCCACAAAGGGCCGGCCGGCCCTTTCACTCTCGAAATGTATCTTCCTGGCGGCAAGCTCCTTGCCCGTTCCGGTCTCCCCCTGGATCAGAACGGTGGCCGAGGGGTTATGCGCCATGAGGCTCAGGATCCGGTCCATCTGCAGGGCATGCCTGCTTATCCCTATCATGGGGTAACCCGATTTCATGCACAGGCGCGCCTGCTCCCTCAGCTTCACGAACGAGAGGTTCTTGTCCACCATGATGGAGAGCTCCTCCAGGTCCACGGGCTTCTGGAAGAAATGGACCGCCCCCAGCTTCATCGCCTGCACGGCCTCTTTCACCTCGCCCATCCCGGTTATGACGATGACGAATATCTCCGGGTCCACGGCCTTGAGTTCCCTGAGTAGGTCGAACCCGTGCATGTCCGGAAGATAGAGGTCCAGGAGGACGAGGTCGGGCAGTTCTTTCAGGGCCAGCCGCAGCCCCTCCTTCCCGGTCCCGGCGGAAAGAAAATCATACTCCTTCTTTTCGAAAAGGGTTTTGAAGGCCAGGGCCAGGGTACTCTCGTCGTCTATGAGCAGGATGCGCGGCATACGCTCAAAGCGTCTCCCAAGGAATAGATAAGTGTTTGAGCCATAGGATTATAGCACACACGCAGGTTGCTTTTACAGAGGTCCGTGAGGGCTTCAGCCTTTTTGGAGTTTTTCCAGCAGCGGCAGGCTTTTTTGAAGGGAATGCCCCCTGCGGTTTATGTCCTTCCAGGGGGCCGGTTTTCCAGCGAGTTTCCGGAAGATGTTTTTTATGGTGTATGTCCTTGAGTTCAGCCCTTTGTCCGAAAGTTCGTCCCAGCTTATGGGTGTTGCCACAGGCGCCCCCGGATGCTCGCGGACGGCATACGGGGCCACCGCCGTCTGTGCAAAAGAGTTCCTGAAAATATCTATGAAGAGGCGGTTTCCGCGCTTTTCTTTTTTGAACTCCAGCGTGAAATGGCCGGGGTCCAGCGTGATGACATATTCGGCAAACCTGCGGGCGAAATCGCGGACGCCCTCGAAATCCGTCTTCCTGTCCAGGGGTACGACCACGTGCAGCCCGCGCGAGCCCGTTGTCATCAGATACGGCTGAAGGCCGGCCTGCTTCAAAAGCTCCCTGAATATGAGGGCGGCGTAACGCACGGGCTCGAAATCCTCACCCGGCGGGTCCAGGTCGAAGATCATCCTGTCCGGGTAACGGAGCCTGTCCACCCGGCTGGTCCAGACATGGGGGATGACGGCGAGGTTGGCCAGGTAGATAAGCGTCTCCTTGTTGTCGCAGGTTATGTATACCTGCTTTCCCATTTCCTTCAGCTCCACTTCGACCCGGTTTATCCAGTCCGGGAAATACTCCGGGGCGCTCTTCTGGTAAAACTCGCCCTCCAGGATCCCTTCCGGGTAGCGTTTCATCGTGATAAGCCTTCCCTTTATGAGTGGGAGCATCCTGCCGGCGATGTTCATGTAATAGCCGATCACATCCCCTTTGGTTATCCCCTCGGCCGGGTAGAAGACCTTGTCCAGGTTGGTAAGCTCCAGCTCGTGTCCGCCTATCCTTATCTTTATTTTTTCCTTAACAGCCACTGCCCGCTGGCGCCGAATCGAAGGGTTCGCGCGTGACCTCCTCAGGCCTTTTGTCCGTCCGCAGCCCTTTGAAGCTTGGGTGCCTCAAAATCCCGTCCCGCGTCCATTCGCTGAAGGCGATCTCGCCCACCAGCCTGGGCTCTACCCAGTGTATCCCCTTCGGGATGCATTTGTTCGTCCTGTAATCGTAGATGGGTGAGGTGCTCCTTTTTATCTTTTGCATCCGCGCGGTGATAGTCCTCAGCATGTAATCATCGTAACCCGTGCCCACCTTCCCGGCGTAGACCAGTTTGCCGCCGCTGTAATAGCCCAGGGCCAGCGAGCCGAAGCCAATTCTAGCCCCCTGCGGGTCGGTATAGCCCACGATGACGAACTCCTGCTGGTTCACGCACTTGAACTTCAGCCACTCCTTCGTCCTGCCCTCGGCATACCGGCTGCCGGCGCGCTTTGCTATTACCCCCTCCCATCCCTTTGAGCACGCATCCCGGTAATATTTTTCGCCCTCGCCCTCCATGTACTCGTTAAACCTTATATGTCCTCCGTAAGAGAAGACCTGTTTCAGGATACCCTTTCTGTACCGGAGATCGAGCCCCCGCAGGTCGTACCCGTCAAGATAAAGGAGATCGAAGAGATAATAGAAGACCTCGATTCCCGTGCGGAGGGCCTCCCGCGGGTTTCTTATCTGCATGCGGGGCTGGAGTTTTGAAAAACTGGTCAGCCCGTCCTCGAAGGCCACCACCTCGCCGTCCGCGATGAAATCCGCGGGGCCGCGCGCCATAAGCTCCCGCACAAGCTCCGGGTAATTCCCGTTCAGCTCCTTGCGGTTCCTGGACATGAGCCGCGGCGTCCCGCCATGCCTGAAGGCAAGGCAGCGCTCTCCGTCCAGCTTGGGCTCGAAGAGCCAGCCGGGGTCCGAGAACCTTTTTTCTGTAAGGCCCGCGAGCATGGGGGCAATCCATCCGGGCTGGGCAGTCTGCGCCAGCTTGGAGAGGGCTTCCCTGAGGTCCGGGCTCCCGGGCGCAGTTCCGGATGGAATTTTTGCGGGCTTTCCGGAGGGCTCGGGGGTCTTTGCGAATTCCCTTTTTTTGCGATAACTCTCCAGAGTGTCCTTCTTCGGCATGGTTTACCCGTGCCCCATAGCCCTCCGGCAGGACTGGTTAGCTGCCGGTCCGGGGAAATCCTTGCGCCACCCGTGTGGACAGGGGCACGGGCAAGAGGTGAGGAGGCAGGAAGCGGGCCCCCTCAAGGGCTATCCCGTTTTCAGCTCGTGCAGGACCTTTTTAATGTCCTTATCCAGCCGGTCCAGCCCCCGGTTGACATCATTCCTTATCTTCTGCCAGTCGGACGTGCTGTTCACTCTCCGCAGGTCGTCCCTTATCCTTGACCTTTGATTCTCCAGGTTCCTGATCTCTTTGTCCAGGCCGGCCCTTTTCTTTCCCTTTGTGCCGCGTGCCTCCGCCTTCAGTTTCGTTATCTGTGCGTCAATGGCGGCAAGCCTCTCTTCGGCCCTCGCCTTGAACCCCGCCTTTGTCTCGGGTGGCGGAGGGAGATTGCCTATTCCCTTGCCGGCCCCGGTTGCCGGGACGGCGGAGCCCCCCAGCATCCAAAAAGCGGCAAGAAATGAAAAAAGAATTCCAAGTCTCTTCATCCGCACCTCCATTCAGACGGTAGGCCGCCGGCCCACGAACAGGGAGACTACAAATAGTATAAGAAATATCACGAACAGCACCTTGGCAATCCATGCCGCCGTCCCGGCTATGCCCGCAAAGCCGAAGATCGCGGCCACTATGGCTACGATCAGGAAGATAACCGCCCAGCTTAACATTCTCCACCTCCTTAGCTTTGGAGAAAGCGTAAAGCGCCTCAGGCGCCTACGGGGGCCTCCTGCCTTATAAGTTCCAGGGCCTCGCGGACCATTTGGCTGGAATATCCCCATTCGTTGTCGTACCAGCCCATGAGCTTCACCAGGTCTCCGTCCACCACCCTGGTCATATCCAGGTCCATCACCACCGCGTGCGTATCTTTTATGATGTCGGAAGAGACGACCTCGTCTTCCGAGCAGAAGACAACTTCCCTGTACCGCTCGCCGTCCGACTCGTCCTTGAAAATCCAGTTCACCTCGTCCCGCGAGGTCTTTCTGCCGGCAAGGAAGACCACGTCCGCGATGGAGCCCGCCGGCAGAGGGGCGCGCACCGCCACGGCGTCGAAGAGCCCGTTATACTGCGGGAGGGCCTTCGCGGCCGCCTTCGCCGCGCCCGTCGAGGTGGGCACGAGGTTCTGCGCCCCCGCCCGGCCCCTTCTGAAGCCCTTCGGGCTCGTGCCGTCCACTATCGATTGAGTGGCAGTGTAGGCGTGCACGGTTGTCATTATGGCCTTTTTTATCCCGATCCTGCGGCCCATTATCTCCATCATCGGGGTCACGCAATTGGTGGTGCAGCTGGCACATGATATTATCCTGGCCCCCTGCTCCGGGCTGTTCACGCCGTAGACTATCGTGGGTATGCCCTGGTCTTTTGGCGAGGCCGAGAGGATGGCCCGCTTCGCCCCCGCCTGGATATGCTTTTCGATCTCCTCTTTCCTGGTGAACTTCCCCGTGCACTCGAATACCACGTCTATGCCCAACTGCCCCCAGGGGAGCCTCGACGGGTCCTTTTCGTTAAAGACCTTTATGCCTTTGCCGTCCACTTTTATCGAGGCCTCTTCGGGAACCACTTCCTTCTGATACCTGCCGTACACGGTATCGTATTTGAGAAGATAGGCCATGTTCTCTATCGAGCCGAGGTCGTTTATGGCCGCCACGTCCAGCCCGGGCGTATCCATAAGTATCTTGAACGCGGCCCTCCCGATCCTGCCGAAGCCGTTTATCGCCGCTTTAGCCATCGTCTGTCTCCTTTTCAGTCTTGAATTGCTTTCAGTCCGCCCCCAGGATATTCTTTATCTCAAGGAGCCTCATTACGCCCGTCTTTGTTATCATCCCGCTGAACCTCTCTCCATCGAAGACCAGGAGCCGGGCGTATCCCTTGGCGTTCATCCTGTTCAGGGCGTCGATGAGCAGGGTGTCCGGAGATATCTCGCCCTCCTTGCCGAGGGGCGACATTATCTCGCCCACCTTCTTTTCCTTTCGCTCGGTTTCCGAAAGGCCCCTGATATCGGAGACGGAGACTATTCCCACCACCCTGCCGCCGTCCGTTACCGGGAAGCCCTTATAGCCGTGCCTGATGATGTAGTCGTGAATGAGGCCGCTCACCGGAAGGTCTACAGGCACCGTGAGCACGTTGTCTATCATGGCGTCCTTTATGCGCATCTCCTGCAGGGTTTTCCTGAGGATAAGCTCCCGGTAGCTCCCCGAGGCCGCGCTCCGGAGGAATATCCCTATGAAGATAAACCACAGCCCCCCCAGCAGGAACCCGTGGAACAACTGCAGTATGCCTAGGAAAATAAGGCCCACCGCGAAGACCCTGCCAATCTGCGAGGCCACCCTCGTGGCGGCGGTAAGCGAACCCTTCCTCTTCCACCATATCGCCCGCAACACCCTGCCCCCGTCCAGCGGGAAACCGGGAAAGAGGTTGAATATCGCCAGGGCCATGTTTATCCATGCAAGATACTGGAGGGCGGCGGCCATCATCAGGTACGGGGTCTGGGAGGCAAGATACATGAGGCCCCAGAAGACCCCGGCCAGCACAAAGCTGGAGAGCGGGCCGGCTATTGCGATCTTCAGTTCGTTGCCGGGGCTCTTGGCGTCCTCCGATAGTTCAGAGACGCCCCCGAAGATGAACAGGGTTATGGAGGGTATGGATATCCCCGTCCTTAAAGCCACCAGCGAGTGTGAAAGCTCGTGGATGAGCACGGATACAAAAAAAAGGATGGTGGCCGAGGTGCCCGCCAGCCAGTAGGCGCCGGGCGGCCTGTGGGGAAACTTCATCGGGAAATATCCTGCCGAAAGGCTCCAGATAAGGAGGAAAAAGACAATAAACCATGAGAAGTCTATCCTTATCTGGATGCCTTTTATCCTGAACAGGCTGATCCCGCTGGAAGATATGCTTGCGGGGCGGGGATTCCGGCTTTTTTCCATTCTCCCTCCTAAAAGGAAACTCTGCGAAATTCAAATCGCTTCTTATTCAATTATATTAAACCCTCCAAAGGACGCAACCGGGGCAAAAAACCCGTTCACACAAAAGGCTTTTTTGACAAGGTTTGCTCCATTTGTTATCTTTAACAGATGGCTAAATTCAGGCTTTTAAAGGCCATTAACCTGCTTTTGACGGTTGTAATCGTCATATCGGTCTTGCTGGTTGTGAGGGATTTCCTCTCTTACGGGGTGGGTGCTAACAGGATGCCGGAAGAAGGCAAGGATAAACAGGCCGCGACGGTCCAGCCGGTGCCGCCGCTTTCGGATTATTCAGTGGTGGCCGGGAATAACGTCTTCGGCTTCCCTCCCATGGAAGTCCGCCCGCTGGTCGGCAACGGCCCCTCGTCCGCTCCTCCCGCCCAGGTGGACCTGATAGGCACCGTCTCCGGCGCCATGGGCTATGTGGTGGTGGTGAGGGATTCCAAGGAAGAGGTTTACAGGAGGGGCCAGGACATCCCGGGCGTGGGCTATCTTGCCGCGATATCAAGAAAGTACGCCGTCATAAAAAGCGGCGGGAACGAGACCAAACTGCCCCTTAAGGACGTGGCGCAGGTGAAGGAAGCAGGGCCGCGTCCGGGGGGAGCGCGGGCCGGCCAGGCGCCGGCGCCCCAGCAGTTCGCCAAAGAGACTTCAAAAAGCTCCTACCTGGTAGACCGGAGCGCCATCTCGGAGGCCATAGACAACCCCGCGCGCATTTTAACCCAGGCGCGGATGCTCCCCCAGATCAAAAACGGCAAACAGGAGGGCTTCGTCCTGAGCGAGGTCAGGCCGGAGGGCGTATTCAGCCAATTGGGGCTTAGAAACGGCGATGTCCTGTTGAGGATAAACCAGATGGACATGTCCGGGCCGGGCGCCGCCCTCAGGGCGTTCACCGCCCTCAGGGGGCTGGACAAGGTGGAACTGGATATCCTGCGGGATGGCCAGCGGCAGACGCTTACATATCAAATAAGATAAAGGACCGATCATGCTCAAAAGAACAGCCGTTCCTTTTACAGCATTTGTCCTGGCGCTTTTCATCCTGTTTTATATCGCCGTGCAGGCGGGGGCGGAAGACCCGCCGGCCAGAAAGAGACTTGTCAGCCGGCAGAGGGTCACGCTGGACTTAGTGGACGTGGAGCTTGCCACCTTCGCCAAGTTCGTAAGCGAAAGCACCGGCAAGAACCTTATCTTCGACGACCGTCTGAAGGGAAAAATAACCATAATGGCCCCTTCGGGGCTCAACAAGAAGCAGGTCTTTGACCTCTTCGCCTCGGTCCTGCAGCTGAAAGGCTTCACCCTGGTCCCCTCCGGCGTGAACGCCTACAAGATAATCCCCAGCGCCGAGGCCAGGCAGCAGAACCTTCCCATGAAGAAGGCACTTAACGAGCAGTATGTCGTCCGGCTTATTCCCCTCAAGTTCATCTCCCCGGATGACGCGGTAAAGTTCTTCACCCCGATGGTCTCCAGGGACGGCTACATATCATCTTTCAACCAGGGCAACTTCCTGCTGGTGATAGACACCGGGCTCAATATCGAAAAGATCATGGATATACTGGACGTGATAGACGTTGCGCCGCCGAAGGAAACGGGCAGCGAGCTGGTGATGCTCAAATACGCCTCGGCCGACAACGTGGCCAGGATACTGAACGAAAGCCTGCCGCCGGTGGTCGGGAGGCCTGCTGTCTCCAAGGCCATCCCGGACCCCAGGCTCAACGCGGTCATCCTTTTGGGGCCCAAGTCCGACAAGGACTCCATGAAGCGGCTGATAGGGCTTCTGGACGTGCCCGCGGCCGAGGTGCAGGGCGGCATAAACGTCTATTTCCTGAAGCACGCCAGCGCGGTTGACCTGGCCGAAACCCTACGGGGGCTTATTACCGGCCAGGCCGCACAAGCCGGGCAGCAGGCGCGGCCGGGTTTCCCCGCGGCGCAGCCAGCCGCCGCCGGAGGCGCCACCATCAGCGGCGGAAAGATGACCATCACGCCGGACAAGGCCACCAACTCGCTTGTGATAGCCGCCTCACAGTCCGATTACGAGAACCTGGTCAGGGTAATAAAGAAACTCGACAGGGAGCGCGGACAGGTCTTCGTGCAGGCCATGATAGTGGAGGCCTCCGTGAACAGGCTCCGCCAGCTTGGCACAAATTTCCGCACGGCCATAAAAAGCGGAGGGGCACCCATTCTAATAGGCGGGGTGGGCACCATAAACCAGAACTCTTTCCTGAACATAATAAGCGGCCTCTCCGGCCTCACCCTGGGCGGGGTCGGCAACCTCTTTAACGTGACGGTGAACGTCCCTACTATCGATCCCACCACCGGGAACGTCACTGGTACTTCGCAACAAATAATGACAGTCCCCGGTTATGCGGCCCTGTTCAGCCTCAGCCAGTTCAGGGACGCGGTGAACGTCCTCAGCACGCCCCAGATACTCACCAGCGACAACCAGGAGGCCGAGGTGGTGGTGGGCGAGAACGTGCCCTTCATATCAGGCAATATCTCCCAGCTTGCGGCAGCCACAACAGTCGCAAGCACAGTAGAGCGCAAGGACGTGGGTATAAAGCTCAAGATCACGCCGCATATCACCGTGGGCGACCAGGTCAGGCTTGATATCTATCAGGAGATCTCCGCCATCGAGCAGCCGCCCACAGGCACTAACGCGACACAGATACTGACCCAGGTCGGCCCTTCCACGACCATACGCTCCACAAAGACATCGGTCTCCGTGAATAACGGCGACACGATCGTCATAAGCGGACTTATCTCCGAGAGGGATGAGACCTCGACGACCAAGGTGCCCATCCTTGGAGACATCCCCATACTGGGCTACCTGTTCAAGACGACCTCCGTGCAGAGGCAGAAGACGAACCTCCTTGTCTTCATCAGCCCAACGATAATAAAGAACCGCGAGGACATAAAAAGGATCAGCGAGGACAAGAAACAGGAGTTTGAAAGCAAAAAACCCACCCTGCCCTACAAGGCTGGCGAGCTGATAATCAAATTCAAGGACGGGGTATCCGAAAACCAGGCCGAAGGCGTGATAGCGCGCGGAGACGCCCAGGTGATCAGGCGGCTGAAAGACCGCCTCTATCTCATAAGGCTGAAACCCGGAGAGCAGACGAAGGACTCCGTTGGGAGGTTCCAGGCCTTTCCGCAGGTTAAATACGTGGAGCCAAATTACATAATAAAATTGGACGGGAGTGAATGAGAGAGGAAGCAAGGACAAAAAGCATAACGGACGAGGAGGTGGAGCTTTCGCTCCTCTCCGGCGTGCCGCTTGGCTATGCCAAGGGGAACGCGATAATGCCTCTGAGGCAGACAAACGGGGACATTTACGCGGCCATATCGGATGATAAGGGCCTCCTGGCCCTGCTGGAGCTTGCGCGCAAATTCTCCCTCAACCCAAAACCCGTATGGATGGCCGAAGAGGCCGTCCTTGAAGCCATAAACAGGTATTACGGGCAGCTGGGCAGCGCCGAAGAGGTGATGGGCAACATAAAAGAAGAAGACCTGTCCTCGGTGGCCACCGAGTTCGAGCGCCCCAAAGACCTTCTTGAGCTTACCGAAGAGGCCCCGATAATAAGGCTTCTTAACGCCCTCCTGAGGCAGGCCGTAAAGGAGAGGGCAAGCGATATCCATATAGAGCCTTTCGAGAAGGAGCTAGAGGTGCGGCTGCGCGTGGACGGCGTTCTGAGACGGGTGCTGGCCCCGCCGAAGATAATCCAGGACGCCCTAGTGAGCAGGGTGAAGATACTCTCAAACCTGGACATAGCCGAAAGAAGGCTCACCCAGGACGGAAGGATCAGGCTTCTCCTTGGAGGAAAGGACATAGACGTAAGGGTCTCGATAGTGCCCATGATCCACGGCGAGCGCGTGGTGATGAGACTGCTTGACAGAAGAAGCGGCGTGATAGGGCTTGACGAGGTGGGCATGGACCCGGAGATGAAGGGCCTCTTCGAGGACATGCTGTCCAGGCCGAACGGGATAATACTGGTCACCGGCCCCACCGGAAGCGGAAAGACCACCACCCTTTATGCCGCGCTGAACCGCATCCACTCCGAGGAGAAGAACATAATCACCATAGAAGACCCGGTCGAGTACGAACTGAAGGGCATAGGGCAGATACAGATAAACCCGAAGATAGGGCTCACATTCGCAAGCGGCCTGCGCTCGATAGTGAGGCAGGACCCGGACGTGATAATGGTGGGCGAGATAAGAGACATTGAGACGGCCCAGATAGCCACCCAGGCATCCCTCACCGGCCATCTGGTGCTTAGCACCCTGCACACCAACGACTCTGCCAGCGCCATAGCCCGCCTGCTGGACATAGGCGTGGAGCCGTTTCTGGTGGCCTCGTCCCTCCTGGGGGTGCTGGCCCAGAGGCTTGTGCGCGTGAACTGTCCCTATTGCACCTCGGCCTACAAGCCAAACGGCAGCGAGGCCCCGTACCTTAAAAATTTTTTCCATGAGATGCCTGAGAGGCTCTTCAGGGGCGCGGGCTGCGCAAAGTGCAACAACACGGGCTACCTGGGCAGGATGGGCATCTTCGAGCTGCTGCCCATCGGCCCCGAGGCGCGCCGGATGATAACCGGCAGGGCCGACGCCAAGGAGATAAAAGAACAGGCCATGGCGGGGGGGATGAAGAACCTCCGCGACGACGGACTTCAAAAAGTGCTGCGCGGCATCACAACGCCGGAGGAAGTGCTGAGGGTCTCTCAGAAAGAGCATGCCGATATTCAGGTATAAGGCGTTCTCCTCATCGGGGCGCGAGACCTCGGGCGCAGTGACGGCGGATTCGGAGAGGCAGGCGGCCCTCCTCCTTAAAGAGCAGGGCATCTTCCCAAGGGAGTTCTCCGTCCAGAAGAGCGCGGCCCCGAAAGCCGACCCCCAAAACCTCCCCTTCATAACCAGGGAACTCTCCCTCCTTGTTGCCGCGGGCGTGCCTATAACCGATGCGCTGAAGACATTGTCCTCCGAGACGCGCGGCAACTGGCGGGCACTCCTCGAAGCCATAGCCGAGGACATCGCGGGCGGCGCAAGCCTTTCGAGGACACTGGAGCAATATCCCATCTTCCCGCCCTTCTATACAAGGATGGTCACCTCCGGCGAGGCAAGCGGCACGCTTGAGCTGGTGCTGAAAAGCCTGGCCGACTTCCTGGACGAGGACGCCCGCACAAAGGCCCGCATCAAAAGCGCACTCATCTATCCCATATTCATGCTCACCGTGGGCGGCGTGGTCCTCTCGTTCATCTTCGGCTTCGTCCTTCCGCGCATAACCAAGATATTCAAGGACGCTGGCAAGGCCCTGCCGTTCATAACAAAGGTGCTCATGGCCCTTAGCGACCTCTTCGTGAATTACTGGTGGCTCATATTCCTGCTCATCGGCATAGGCACGTATATATTCAGGAATTATTACAGGAAGAACCGGCTGAAATTCGACGGCTTCTTCCTTAAAGTTCCGCTCCTCAAAAGCCTCTATCTCTCGCGCTTCACACGCGCGCTGGGGTTCCTTCTCGAAGGCGGGCTCCCGGCCATGAAGGCCCTGGAGCTTGCCGGGCCATCGAGCGGAAACCTCGCCATAGAGAAATCCGTAACGGAAGCCAGGGAGCGCCTCTCCGAAGGGGCCGACCTCTCGCAGTCCCTCCAGGGCTTCCCGCCCGTCTTCGTCCAGCTTTTAAATACCGGCCAGAAAAGCGGCCAGCTCCCCGCTGCGATCAAAAAGGCCGCGGCCTCCTACGACGAAGACTTCCGCCGCAAGCTGGACAGGGCCCTCGCCCTCGTGGAGCCAAGCCTCATCCTCGCAATGGGCGTCATAGTGGCCTTCATCGTCATGGCCGTCCTGCTTCCCATATTCGATTTAAACCAGCTAATAAAATAAAAGACAAAGGCGTTCTTTTCTTGTAAGAAAAGAACCAAAAGAACTTTTAGTTTTTTTGCGGGGCTTTGCCCCGCAAAAAAGAGCCCCCCATTGACATCCCCCCTGAACCGGGCTATTTTTTAGATGTAAGTAGAACCCCTGTTTTAATCTCGATTCCCTTTCCAAAAGGAGACTCACGCAATCAGGCTATTCCGTATCGCCCTCATAGCCATTTTTGCATTCTCATGCGCCCTCCTGCTGGGGGCCTCGGCCCCCTACAAGCCCGGCATAAGGCACCTGCCTGGCCCGGAGTACGTGCAGGGGGAGGTGCTTGTAAAATTAAAGCCGCTCACCCAGGCACAGCCCGGCGTTTCGATAGAAGCGGACAGGCTGAAGGCATACGGGACCTTAACAAAAAGCCTGCCCCTCTTCGGGATACAGAAGATAAAGCTCGCGCCCGGAGTCGGCGTGAAAGCGGCTATCGCCTCCCTCCGCAAAGACCCGCAGGTGGAATACGCCGAGCCCAATTACATCGTGCATTCCCTCCTGGTCCCCAATGACCCCAGGTACCCCAGCCAATGGGCCCTGCCCAGGATTTCAGCCCCTAAGGCCTGGGACGCTGACACCGGCTCTCCGGATATTGTTATCGCCATGATAGACACCGGGCTCGATTACAACCACCCAGACCTGAAGGCCAATGTCTGGGACAACCCGGACCCATCGGCGCCGGACGTGCACGGCAAGGACTTCGTGAACGGCGACAACGACCCCATGGACGACAACGAGCACGGCACCATGACCGCCGGGATTACGGCCGCGGTGGGCAATAACGGGACAGGCATAGCGGGCACGGCGTTCACCGCAAGGCTGATGGCCCTGAAGGCCCTGGACCTGAACGGCGAGGGCACCCTGGATGAGATACTCTCGGCCATCCAGTACGCGAGGGCAAACGGGGCCCGCATAGCCAACTGCAGTTTCGGCTTCTATACGGATGGCGGCGATTTCCCTAAATCCCTGAGCGACGCCATAAGCTCCTCACCCGATATCCTCTTCGTCTGCGCGGCAGGCAACGACGGCACCGACAACGACAAGACCCCGCTGTACCCGGCAAGCCTGGCCCTTCCGAACGTCATCTCGGTGGCGGCCTCGGACACCTCGGACGGGCTCGCCTCCTTCTCCAATTTCGGCGCAAAGACGGTGCAGATAGCCGCGCCCGGAGTGGATGTGCTATCTACTATTCCGCCAAAGGACGTCATCTTCGCGGACAGTTTCGACAAGGGCCCCACGGACCTGGCCGGGTGGGTCCTGACCGGGTCGTGGGGGCCCTCAACGGCGGCATTCAGCTCGCCGCCTTACAGCCTGTCTGACTCCGCAACCGGGACATACGCGCCGGGTACGGACAGTTTCGCCGAAGGGCCGCCTGTGGACCTCTCAAACAGGGATTCCTGTTCCCTGAATTACAGGATGAAGATTGACCTGCCCTCCGGGGACAACCTGCTCGTGGAGGTTACAACGGACCAGGGGGCAACCTGGAAGAAAATAGGCCAGTTCACTGGAAGTGAAAACGGCTTCTCAATGGGAGAGAATACGCGGATATCGCTGGACGCTTTCAGCAGTATGCTCCTGTCGTTCCGTTTCCACCTGGTCTCGCGCCCTTCAAGCCAGGGCGGAGACGGGGTGTTCATAGACAACGTGAGCGTCTCCTGCCCGGGGGGCGATTACACCGGAGGCGAGTACGACTCGGGTGAGGGCACCTCGTTTTCGGCGCCGTACGCAACGGGCACGGCCGCCCTCCTCCTGGCCAAATACCCCGCCGCGAGCGCGTCCGACCTGAAAAAGCTTCTTATGGGCGGTGTGGACGCGGGGCCTTCGCTGAACGGCATGGTCTCAACATCCGGGAGGCTGGACGCATTCAGGGCCTTCTTCCCTCCCCCGCCCTCGAATTTCAGAATCGTCTCGGAGACCGGCACCGCGATCCAGCTTGCGTGGGATGACGACCCCAACGAGAGCAGCTATCAGCTTGAGAGGGCCGAAAACGGCGGGGATTTCAGCATCCTGGCCACCCTTCCGGCAAATACCGTGACTTACACTGACAGCAATATAGCCAAGAACAGCACATATTCCTACAGGCTGGAGGCCCTGAACGGCCTGGGCCCTTCCGCTTACGTCTCACCGGCGCCCCCCTCCCCATCGGGAGGGGGAGGGGGCGGCGGCTGGTGCTTTATAGCCACGGCAGCATTCGGGTCCCCCCTGGCCCGGGAAGTGGTCGTCCTCAGAGAGTTCAGGGACAATGTCCTTGCCAAAAACGGCCCAGGCAGGCTCTTTATCAGGCTCTATTACAGGTTTTCCCCCCCGCTGGCCGCCATAATAGAACGGCACGGGTCCCTCAGGCTTGCGGCCCGCATGGCCATCTATCCGGTGGTCTTTGCGATAAAAAACCCCGTGGAGAGCGGCATATTGTTCCCGCTCGGCCTCACCCTGTTTGGCTTTATGCTGGCTAAAATAGTAAAATATGGCAGTATGAGAAACGGAAGGGACAGGAAAGGGTTCACCCTGCTGGAGATCCTGATAGTCGTAGCGATCCTCAGCCTGCTTGCCGCCATTGTCGCGCCCAAGATAATGGGCAGGATGGACGACGCCAAAGTGGCCGATGCCAAGGTCCAGATAAGGGACGTGGAGTCGGGCTTGAAGTTCTTCAAGCTGGACAACGGCTTCTATCCCTCGACGGAGCAGGGACTGCAGGCGCTGGTGGAAAAGCCGTCATCGGGCCGCATCCCCGAACACTGGCGCGATGGCGGGTACCTGGAACAGAAAAAAGTGCCCATGGACCCATGGGGCCATCCATATGTCTATATCTGCCCCGGCGCGCACGGAGACTTCGACCTCTCAAGCCTGGGGGGCGACGGCAAGGAAGGCGGCGAGGGCTATGACAAGGACATCAACAACTGGGAGATCGAGCAGTAGCAGGCAGGGCTTCACTTTCATCGAGCTGATTGCCGTACTCTTCATCATCTCGCTCCTCATGGCAACAGTCCTCCCCACAATACGCTCGAAGAGGACGCCTGGAGCGGAGGCCATGAAAGTCGCCTCGCTCCTCAGGGAGATGAACGACTCGGCGATCGCCAGGAAGGCAAAATACCAGGTCACGTTCGACCTGGGCGCAAAGAGGATCGACTGGGACGGCCCGGACGGCAAGGGAGGCATGGCGCTGAAAGGTCTTCAATCCGTAACGCTCCCTTCAAGGGGAGAAGTGAAGGACGGCACCCTTACGGTCTTTTTCGACCCCTCCGGGGCGCCAGAGGACATAACCGTATTCCTTTCGGACGGCGGCAAGAGCGGCTATGATGTAATTCTGGAGGAAATAAGCGGCAGGGTGCGGGTAGAAGAGGTGCATGGGGACAAGGGGCAGTAAAGGTTTTACCCTCCTGGAGGTGATGCTGGCCGTCGCGATAACGGGCATGCTCCTGGTCACCATCATAGAGATGGTCAACCACAACCTCTCCATAGTGGACCGTTATCAGACCATCTCGATAGCAACCATGCTGGGAAAGGACAAGATCCAGGAGCTGCAGGCCGCCCCTCAGAAGGCCGAGGGCCGTTTCGACGCGCCCTACTCCGATTACCGGTGGCAGAGCGACATAATCAACAGCCCGCTGCCCGCTTTCAACCTCCTCAGCCTCACGGTCTCGAGCGGGCGGGAATCCTCCACGCTGAAGGTCTTCGTCCCGAAGTGAAGAACCGGAACGGCTTCACCCTCCTGGAAATACTCCTCGCCACCCTCCTTACGGCCATCGTGCTGGGGGCGGTATATTCAAGCTATTTCCTCATGGAAAAGGCCAGAGAAGGGGCGGGCGGCTCGCTACGGAGGCTCTACGAGGCGGAAAAGACCATGGACATGATGGACAGCGAGCTGGCGGCCATAGTGAACTCGGTCACGGTCACGGACAGGGAATACTACGGCAAGGAGACCTCCGGGCTCTCCTTCGGGGGCTTTTCTCCCAAACGGGGGATAATATCCGCCGTGAGCTACTCCGTGCTGGAAGAAAAGGGCAGGCTCTCCCTTCAGAAGGAGATTGCCTGGCCTGGCGGCCGCGTCAGCAAGGGGGTGCTTCTGGACGATATAGATGAATTCATGGTCGAGGCCTATTCAGGCGGAAAATGGGTGAAGACGTTTCAGTCCAATTCCGCTCCGGACGCGGTAAGGGTGACACTGAAGTTCACCTTCAAGGGGCGGCCTGTCACGCTCAGCGATACCGTGGTGCCCAGGATAGGGAAGAGCCTGTGAGCGCGTTCAGGGAGCGGAACGGCTTTGTCCTGATAATCGTGCTCCTGATCCTTGCCATCCTCGTCACGGTGGCCGTGGAGTTCGCCCACGGCGTTTACGTGGACGCGAGCGGGCTTAACAACGAGAGGATAATGGAGTCGCTCTCGCTGGAGGCGTCTTCCCTTGTGAACTCATCGGGGGGTTACATAAGGCAGGGGATAAGCCAGGGGATCATAGACCCCACCGCGCCCGAGATGGAGATTCCAATTGGGGACGGCGTAAAGGTATACTTTAAAGTTGTGGACGAGAGCGGGAAATTCAACGTGAACAGCCTGGTCTTCCAGAACGGGAAACTGAACAGCGACGCATACGACTCTTTCAAGAGGCTTCTGAGGGCATTGAAGCTGGACGAGGGCATTGCGGACAGGACGGCGGCCTGGATAAACCCGGCGCTGGGCACCTCGGAAGAGGCAAAATACGCCAAAGGGGGGCCGATCAGCAGCCCCGAGGAGATGCGCCTCTTTTTAGACCAGGCGTCTTTTGATAGACTTGAACCCTATGTCACCGTCTTCGGGGACGGCCTTGTGAACATCAACACGGCCGATGTGCCGGTCCTGATGAGCCTCTCCGATGAGGTAACGGAGGACATGGCGGACAGGATAATCACTTACCGGAAGCTCGATCAGTTCAAGAGCCCCGGGGAGCTTTCAAAAGTTGCCGGCTTCGAGGGCCTGGCGCTCCAGCTCATGCCGAAGATAACCGCCTCCAGTTCGGCTTACCGCCTTGTGGCCAGGGCCGAGCAGGAGGGCATTATCCGCATCATCGACAGCGTCGTGGACGCAAGCGGAAGAATAGTTTACTGGAGGGAGTACTAAACGATGACCGGGTTTTTTGACCTCCTGGACCCAAGGCACGGGACCCTTTACCTCTTCGAAGGCGAAAGGCTTGAGGGCGAGCTGGAGTTCACCGTCGAGGCCGGGGCGCTGTCCTTTAAAGAGGCATTGCCCCGGATGAGCGAGTCCTGTCTGAGCCTGCCCCTGTCGATGCTGGACTTCCGTTTTCTCGAATTCCCCTTCGGCGAGCCGGAGAAGATAAGGCAGGCCGTGCCCTTCGAACTGGAGGGAATCGTGCTGAAGGAGATGGGCCAGATAGTCTTCGATATCGTCCCGGCGGGGACTTCCGGGGAAAGGCACAGGGTGCTTGCCGCCTATGCGGACAAGCACCTTGTAAAAGGGCTTATAGAATCCCTGAAGGCGCTTGGCGCCGAGCCCAGGGTGGCCACATCCCTGGAGCTTGGGCATGTGTTCAGTTCCGGCGCTGACCTGGGCCGGGCCCTGCTTGAAAAAACAGTGCCGGAAGGCGGTGAAAGGCCCCGCATCGCCCGCCTGGAAATGGAAAAACCCGTAATAAACCTGAGGCGGGGCGAGATCGCCTATACCAAAGAGGAAGAGAAGCTGAACAGCGCCATAAAAAAGGCCGCCATTCTCGCTGGCGTTGTCATACTGATTCTGCTTCTGAAGACCGGGATGAAGATATACCTCCTGGACAGGCAGTCCGGGCAGATAGAGGCCAGGCTGAAGCGGTCATATGCCGGGATCATGCCGGTGGCGGCATCCCAGGACTTGGACACGGCGGGGATAATAATGAAAGCCAGGCTGAAGGAACTCCGCGGAAAGGAGTCGCAGCTCAAGGGCGTAGACTCCCTGGAGATTATGAAGGCCCTCACCGAAAGCGGCGTGAAGGGCGTGGCGGTGAAGGAGATAGCAATGGACCAGGACAAGGTCCTCGTGACGGCTGATGCCCCCTCGCTTGGGGACATGGAGAACTTCAAGTCCAGCCTGCTGAAGAGGTTCAAATCGGCGGAACCCGTCGAATCGAAAACCTTGTCCGACAACACCGTGACATTCACGATGAGGGTCACTCCTTGAAGCTGGAACTGCTCAGAAAAAAACTGGAACTGAACAGGCTGGATCTGAAGGACAAGAGGCTCCTGCCCGCCGCGGCCTTCGTAGTGCTCGTAATCCTCCTGATCTTATTTTACCGGTGGGAGGCATCAGCCGAAAGAAGGCTTGCCGGCCTCAAATCGGGGGAAAAGGAGTTTTACTCCCTCAAGCAGGATTATATAAGACTGAAGGCCGCAACTGACGAGCTGGACAGGCGCGCCGCCCTGAGCCAGGGAGGGGTGGTAAAGAGCATAAACGACGTATTCGGCTCGATGGGCCTCATGTCCAAGCTTGCCAGCCTGAAGCCGATGGAGACGAAGAACGAGGACGAGTTCATTCGCGAGGACGCCGAGATCTCGGTAAAAAATGCCGACCTTAACGAGATGCTCAACATCCTTTACAGACTTGAAAACGCCCATGCCCTCATCGCGATAAGAAACGTGGACATCAGGACCTCGTTCTCAGCCCCGACCGTGGACATGAGGCTCGTGATCTCAGAGTACAGAAAGAAATGAAGAAATGGCAGTCAGCGGCCCTTATCACGGCCGCGGCCGTGATCGTGATGCCCTTTCTTGTCTGGATATTCGCCATCCCCCCGGACATCATCCCCCGCCTGGTGGAGAGGCAGACCGCCCGGATGGGCGTTGAGGCCTCCGTGCAGGGCTTCAGAAAGGGGACATTCTTCAATTTCCGGGCCGACTCCCTCACCCTGAGCGTGAACGGGTCAGAGGTCGCGTCCTTCCATGACCTGAAAGGCGGCCTGAACCCGCTGAAACTCTATCTGCTGAAACTGGAAGTCCCGGTCCGGGCCACCCTCGGAGGAGGAACCATTAAGGCAAAATTCCTGCGCGGCCTCTCTTCTCAGAGCCTCGATGCGCGGCTTGCGGGGGCGGACATGGGCGGGATGGCGGCCCTTAAAAACCTGATAAAAGGGAAGGTATCGGGCCAGCTGGCCTTTAGAGACAACTCAGGCACAATGAAATTCCAGATGAGCGGCATGGACGTGCCCCCGTTAGGCATCAAAAACGCCTTGGGGCTCGCCTTTTTCGGGCCGAAAGGGATCGAGCTGAAATCCGTATCGCTGGAGGGCGACGGCGTTTATGCGAAATTAAAAGGGACGATCTCAGGCGGCGCGTATAATCTTACGGCGGAAGTGATGCCGGACAACAACGCGCCCGGCGCCGAACTTCTGAAAATGGCCCTCGCGCAGTACGAGTCCTCTCCGGGGTATTATGTCATCCTCGTTTCGGGACGGCTTCAACCGCAGCCCTGAAAAAAAGCTCTTTCGCCTCGTTCAGCCCCGCATTCACCCTGAACCCGGCGGCGTTCCTGTGGCCCCCGCCGCCAAAGCCTTCGGCGATCGCGCGCACGTCGAGAATGCCTTTTGAGCGCAGGCTTGCCCGTACCATTCCGTCCTCCACCTCCATAAAAACCCCGGAGGCCCTCATCCCCGCGATCATCCGGGGAAAAGAGGTGAAGTTGTCCGTGTCCTCGATGGTGGTCCCGGTGGCCTCCAGCATCTCTTTGGAGATGGAGATGACCGCTATCCCGTCCCGTATGTCGAGGGTTTGAAGTGCGAGGGCAAGAAGCCTCATCCGCCCCGGCCTCCAGCTCTCGTAGACGTTCCCGGCCACAAGGGCCGGCTGGGCCCCAAGCCTTACAAGCTCAGCCGAGGCCTCCAGGGCCTCCGCCGTGGTGTTCTCATACCTGAACACGCCGGTATCGGTGGATATGGCCGTGTAGAGGTTAAGGGCCATTTCCCTTGTGATCTTCACGCCCAGTGATTTAAGAAGCTCGAATACCATCAGCCCGGCGGCGGGGGCGTGGGGCTCTACCCACACGATATCGCCGAACCCGGCTTCGGTCTCGTGGTGGTCAATGACAAAGCCCTTCCTGAACCGCACCCCTTTAAGCGCGGCCCGGTCAGGGTTGCCGCAATCAATGAGCACGAGGGCCAGCTCCCCGGTATTTACCGGGATGCGGCAGTCCAGCCCGTGCCAGCCGGGCAGGAATTTGTAAATCTCCGGGACGGGGTCCCTGTCGTAGACCCTGGCCTTCTTGCCAAGCTGTCTCAGGGCATCGTAGAGCGCCAGGGTGGAGCCCAGGGCGTCCCCTTCGGGGTTTATATGGGTTGCGAGGAGGAAACCGTCTTCTTCAAGAAACGCGCGGACCAGCTCCCGCGGGGGGGTCACTCGCCCTCCTTCAATTCCTTCAGGAGCTTGTCTATCCTGCTTGCGCGCTCTATCGAGGTGTCTATGCGGAATTCCACATCGGGGATTATCTTCATCCTGAGCCGTTTGGCCAGCTCGCTCCTGATGAAGCTCCTCGCGGAGTTCAGGGCATCTAAAGTCTGCTGGCGCTCTTCTTCCTTAAGGACGCTCACGTAGGCGCGGGCCAGCCTGAGGTCGTCCGTGACGGTGACGTCCATCACGGTAAGAAACCCCAGGCGCGGGTCCTTGAGCCTGCGCATGATGATGTCGGCAAGCTCTTCTTTCAGGAGGTCGGAGACCCTTTTTGATCGTTTATAGGGAAGCATATCTGGTTACAGCTTGGCCGCGACCTTCTCCATTACAAAGTCCTCGAAGATGTCGCCGACTTTTATATCGTTGAAGTTCTCTATCAGGATGCCGCATTCGTAGCCTGCCTGTACTTCCTTAACGTCCTCCTTGAACCTCTTCAGCGATGCCACGCGGCCCTGGTACACAACTATATTGTCCCTGATGACCCTTATTCCGTCACACGCGCGGATCATGGTGCCGTTAAGGACGTAGCAGCCGGCGATGGTGCCCAGCCTGGAGACGGCGAATGTCTGCCTCACCTCGGCCCTCCCAAGGACTTTCTCCCTTATGGTGGGCTCCAGCATCCCCTCGAGGGCCTTCTTCACATCGTCAACGGCCTCATAGATAATGTTATAAAGCCTCAGGTCCACGCCTTCTTTTTCGGCGG
The DNA here is from genome assembly GCA_014874185.1 of Nitrospirota bacterium. Lineage (GTDB taxonomy): Bacteria > Nitrospirota > Thermodesulfovibrionia > Thermodesulfovibrionales > JdFR-88 > JACWAF01. The sequence goes on from JACWAF010000038.1 coordinate 92,015, forward strand.
TCTGCTGGGCCTTTGTCTCGGGTCTGACGTTAAAGCCCACGATAATGGCGTTCGAGGCCGCGGCAAGCATGACGTCGGATTCGTTGATGCCGCCCACGGAGGCGTGTATCACCTTGACCTTCACTTCCGCATGGGTTATGGCCTCGAAGGCGCCTTTCAGGGCCTCGACTGACCCCTGCACGTCGCCCTTTATCACTATATTAAGGTCCTTTATCTGGCCCTCTTTTATCTTGCTGTAAAGCTCGTCAAGGGTGAGCTTCTTCATGCCTGGCACGGCCTCGGCCTGCTTCTGCTTCTGGAGCCTGGTGAGGGCTATCTGTCTTGCCTTGCGCTCGTCTTCCATGGCGGTGAAGGTATCGCCCGCGTTCGCCACAGTGCCGAACCCGATGACCTCAACCGGGGTCGATGGGCCCGCGAAATCCAGCCTTTTCCCGGTCTCGTCGTTCATGGCCCTCACCCTGCCCGCGTGCACGCCGCAGAGGAAGGCGTCGCCCACCCTCAAAGTGCCGCTCTGGACCAGAAGCGTCGCGACCGGGCCCTTGCCCTTGTCCAGCCTGGATTCTATTATTACGCCTTTGGCAAGTTTGTCCGGATTGGAAGTAAGCTCCAGCACGTCGGCCTGCAAAAGGATCATCTCCAGCAGGCTCTCGATGTTTATCCTTTTCTTGGCGGATATCTCGACGAATATGCTCTGACCGCCCCAGTCCTCGGGCATTATGCCCAGTTCGGCAAGCTCTCCCCTCACGCGCTGGGTATTGGCCTCTGGCTTGTCTATCTTGTTTACGGCCACTATGATCGGCACGCCGGCGGCCCTGGCGTGGTTTATGGCCTCCAGGGTCTGCGGCTTCACGCCGTCGTCAGCAGCCACAACGAGGACAACTATATCGGTCACCTTCGCGCCCCTTGCGCGCAGGGTGGTAAAGGCCTCGTGGCCCGGGGTGTCCAAAAAGACTATCTCCCTGCCCGAAAGGTTTACCTTGTAAGCGCCTATGTGCTGGGTGATGCCGCCCGCCTCTTTCTCGGTAACGCGGCTTTCCCTGATGGCGTCCAGGAGCGTGGTCTTTCCGTGGTCCACGTGGCCCATGATGGTGACCACCGGCGGCCTGGGCTGGAGGTTCATGCCCTCCTCGGCCCGCATCTCCTGCTCCGGCGTGATCTCCTCTTCCGGAGAAGCGGTCTCAAGCTTTACGCCGAGGGCCTCGGAGACCAGCACGGCCGCATCGATGTCCACGGCCTGGTTGATGGTGGGCATGTAGCCCATCTCCATGAATTTCTTTATTACGTCCGAGACCTTGGCCCCTATGAGTTCGGCGAATTCCTTGACGGTGGCGCCCTCCACCAGTTTCAGGACTTTCTTCCTTGGCGCGGTGGACTGGAGCTGCGGCCGGTCGCCGCCGCTCCTGAACTGCGGCCTGGCCCCGCCCCTCGCAAACGGCCTTTTGGCCGTCCTTGGGTCATGGAATTTCCTGGGCTCTACCTTCCTCACGGCCTGAAACGCCCTCTGCATCCCAGGCTTGGCCTTGAACTTCTCCATCCGCTCGGCCTCCAGCTCTTTCTTGAAGCGCTCGGGCACCTTCAGCTCGTTCACCTCTTCCGGCAGAAGGTCCTCGGGCTTCCTGGCAGCGACAGCGGGCTTCGCTGCTTCCGGGGCGGGTTTTCCCGCAGCGGATTCAGCCTCCTTGGCGGCCGGAGCGGCAGCGCCTTTCAGCTCCGCCTTCAACTTTTCGGCCGCGTCCTCTTCGATGCTGGAAGAGGCCACCTTTCCGGTTATCCCCATCCGCTCCAGTGCGGAGATGATATCTTTTGAGCTTACGCCCAGCTCCTTTGCCAGCTCGTGTATTCTTATCTTCTTGCTAGTGGTCTTTTTCACCATATTCTTGCAGGCTTCTCCAGTAAACGCTTGTTTTGAACGTATTAATAATGGTATCATAATTGTTATCCTTTTATCAATTCGGAAGGGGGGTGCGCGATTTGGCAACCTGTGAGATATGCGGCAAGGCAAAGGCCTTCGGAAACCATGTGAGCCATGCCAACAACAGAGTGAAGAAAGAGATACTGCCCAATATACAACGCAAAAAAATTACTGTAGGCGGCGTCTCGAAAAGGATTTACGTCTGCACCAGATGTCTCCGAACCGGCAATTTCAAGTAAAATGGAACGGATCGGCCGGGGTATGTCGGCCCTTGCCCGCGAACTCGGTCTGGAGGAGGGCATAAAGCTCGATGCCCTCTGCACATCCTGGGACGATCTCTTCGGCCAGCCGCTTTCCATCCACATCCGGCCTCATCAAATCCGCGAATCCGTCCTCCATATGGTTGCGGACTCGCCGCTCTGGATAGAGCACATCGACTTCTACCGCACTGAGATCCTGAAAAAGCTTGCCCCCTTCGGCATCCGCGATTTCAAGCTCAGGGCGGGGCTTCCGTCCGGGGCTTCGAAGAAGGCCAGGCCGGTCAGGGTGAAGGCCCCATTGAAACCCGTCTCCGCAAACGACCTCACCCTTATAGAAGGCGCTCTCTCAGGCACGGAGGACGAGATGCTCAGGGAGCACCTCCGCAAACTTGCCCTGAAGGCATTCGGCGCCGGGCGCTAGCCCACTTGACAGTTCCCCCCCCGTCAGGCTATGTTACTTTAATTTTATTTGGAAGGAGCCCGGGATGAGAAAGAGTCTTTTGCTTTTCGCGGCGGCCCTCATCATGGCGTCATCCACAAGCCTCTATGCGCAGAAATCCGCTTCACCCGAATTCGAATACAGGGAATACACAATAAAGAAAGGCGATACCCTGTGGGGCATCTCGGAAAGGGAGCTTAAGGACAATTTCCAGTGGCCGCTCATCTGGAAGGCGAATCCGGGCGTGAAAAACCCGGACAGGATATATCCCGGCGAGAAGATAAAGATACCGGCAAGCGCCCTGAAACAGAAAGAGGTTGCCCCGGTGCTCACTCCGGAAGAATCCCAGGCACAGCCTCCCGCCAGGCCAAAGGCCCCGGAAATTGAAAAGATAACACCGGTCAGGGAGGAATACGTATTCAGCAGGAGCGATATACTCAGGGCCCCGTTTATTGTTAAAGAAGTCCCCGAGGCAGGGGTCATTACCGCTCCCGTCGGCCAGCGCGAACTGATCACGAACCAGGACGACGTTTATATCTCCACGAAGCGGCCCGCAAACGCCGGGGAAAAATTCCTTATAGTAAGCGCGGGCAGGATAAAGCACCCGGTGACGGGCCAGGAGCTTGGATTTCTTGTTCAGCCCCTGGGCGTTCTGCAGGTAACAGAATTGAAAAACGGCCTCGTCCGCTCCACGGTAATCGCGGCCTATCACAGGATAGCGCGCGGCAACGTGCTTCTAAATTACGTGGAGCCGGAATCCCCCGCGACCAATGAGGTGAGAAAGCCGGACGTGAACGGATACGTAATAGCCATTCAGCATGAAAGGCTTCTGGCGGCCCAGTCGGACCTCATCTTCATCGATAAGGGAAGGGACGCGGGGCTCAGGCCCGGCGACATCCTTGCGACCATAAAAGGCCCCGACCGGAACGCGGTGATACAGCTGATAAGGGTGGAGAATTCCTCCTCGACCGCCGTAATCCTGAAGAGCAACACCCAGGTAAACCCCGGTGACGCGGTGACCGGGTTGAAAGAGGAATAGCCCTTTCCACGTGCCGGAAGACAGAATCGCCTTCTCTATTGGATTCGGGCCGGATCGGTCCCCCTGTGCAGCCCGGAAGGCCGATTTTAAAAGGCACCGTTAAATTTCATTTGAAATTATGCAAATATACCGGACTGCAATGAGATATAAAGACGCATTTTTCACTGCCCTGTTCCTGCTGCTTGTGCCCACGGTCCTCCTGGCCGGCCCTCTGAATATTCACATCCAGAACGCGGCCCAGGACAGGGCATTTTCCGAGATGAACCACCATATTGCCGGCGTGATGCTTATCCTGATAGGGATATTCGCCATACTGGGGGAAAGCGGGTTTAACATATTCAAGAAAACCTGGCCCGTCCTTTTCCTGCTGGGCGGGGTCTATCTGCTCATGATGAGCGACCCGGACGTCTGGCCCATGGGCAACGAGGGCTGGATAAGCATATTCCGCGACAACCCCGAGGCCGCACAGCACAAGATATACGCCCTGCTTCTTATAGCGCTGGGGATACTGGAGCTGCAGAGGGCGCGCGGCAGACTGCCGCGCTATCTGGCCCTTTGGGGCTTTCCGGCATTCGCCGTCTTCGGGGCCGTCCTCCTCTTCTTCCACAAGCACATGACCGGAGACATAAACATCGGCATGGGGCAGGAAATGCAGAACATGCCCGGCATGGATGACATGCTGTTGGGACACGACATGGCCGCAACCATGGAGAAGATAAAGAGCGAGCATCTCTGCTACTCGGTGGTGGGCTCGGTTGTTGCGTTCTTCAAATTCGCCTCGGATGGCGATTACATCCGCAGGAAGTTCATCAAGTTCATCTGGCCCGCCCTCATCTGCTTCCTTGGCGTGCTGCTGGTCATCTACACCGAATAGAATCTTGACCTTCATAGCGCCTTTTTGATATCTTAAGATTCACGCGATGGGGTCCGCTATAAACCGCCCCGAATTCCGGGGATGATGACTCCTGCTCTCAATCAAAGGTTTGAAGGGAGTAGGACTATGCCCCGGATAAAGCGGCACGAAAAAGAGCGGCCCGCTTCCATTGCCCGCGAAAGCCAATCCCCTGAAGGACAACCCGCATGAGATTTCTTATAATAGGCGCAGGGGGGTTTATAGGTGCGATCGCCAGGTATGTGATAGGGCTCTGGATAGGCCAGAAGTGGGGCAGGATATTCCCGCTGGGCACGTTCGTAATCAACGTGAGCGGGAGTTTCCTTATCGGCCTCCTGATGACCATACTCACGGAGCGGATAATAGCCGATGCAAACTGGCGGCTCTTCCTGGTGGTGGGATTTCTGGGGGCGTACACGACGTTCTCAAGTTTCGAGTACGAGACCGGCGGGTTGTTTAGAGATGGCGAGTGGCTCCTGGCCTCGCTTAACGTAATTTTGAGCGTGCTGGCGGGCTTCGCGGCCCTGAGGCTTGGCGAATTAATAGCTAAAACAGGATAGGAGGGCGCATGCTTCAAAAAGGCCCGGCAAAGAAGCTTACCGTCTACGTGGACGAGACGGACAAATTCGGGGACAAGCCCGTCTACGAGGTGCTTGTTGACATCTTCCATAAGAAAAAAATAGCGGGTGTGAGCGTCTTCCGCGGCATCGCCGGCTACGGGGCGAAGGGGAAGGTGCACACATCGAAGATGGTCCTGCTGTCCTCGGACCTGCCCCTCAAAATAGAGGCCGTCGACACGGAAGAGAACATAAACCGCGTCCTGCCGGATGTCTATCAGGTGGTGGAGAAGGGGCTGGTGGAGGTGGCGGACACCAGCGTGCTGAAGTCCGGCAGAGCGCGCGAGGAAGAAAAACCGGAGGTGGAGAGGATGAAGCTGGAGGGCAAGGCCAAGATGCTCCGGATAATCATAAGCGAGGACGACCAGTGGGAGGGCGAGCCCCTCTACGAAGTGCTGGTGAAAAGGTTCATCATGGCGGATGTCGCCGGGGCAACAGTTTACAAGGCCATAGCGGGCTATGGCCCGCACAAGAGATATCACAAGAAGAAAACCCTTGCCACCCATGGAGAACTGCCCATACTGATAACCGTGATGGACAGGGAAGAGAACATTAACAAGGTCCTGCCCATCCTGGATGACATGGTGCAGGAGGGGATTGTCGTGCTTTCGGACGTGAACGTGATCAAGTACACCCACCGCGACGCCGGGGCGGCAGGCGTTGAAGGGTTATAATCCGGGCCTGCCGGACTGAAAACCGGTTTCTTCAGGCGGGCTCAGGCATACGAGCCTGAACCCGTCCATATGCCTGATTACTTTACGATAGTAACGGTGCAGTGCGCGTAGGAGGCCACCCTCCTGGAGACCGAGCCCAGAAGCCAGCCCTCTATCATGGATTTCCCCTTGTGCCCAACCACCACCATATCGCAGAGGGTCTCTTTGGCGCGCTTGACGATCTGGTCGGCCGGGTGGCCCACCAGCACGTCCGTCTTTACGTACAGGTTTCTGGCCTTTGCTTTTTCCTCGAGGGCCTTCTGAAGCTCCTTATACTGGGCGATCGCGCCGGTTATGATGTCGTCTGTCTGGACCAGGTAGATGGACTCGGGCGGCTGGACGACCGATACCACGAATATCTGGGCGGCGGGCTTGCCCGCCTCCGCCATGTCCAGCGCAAAGTCGAACGCCTCATACGATTTGTCGGAGCCGTCAAACGCCACAAGTATCCTCTTGACCATTAAAAATCCCTCCTGATTCCTGGAATAATACGCCGGCTGCCTGCGGTCCCGGCTTCTGCGCGGATTGAACAGGGCGGAGCGAAAAGATGGTGCCGCATGTACCAAAGCCGTTTCCCAAGGTGGCCTGTCCTCCCCGCCGGACCAGGAGCATTCCCCCCTGGAAACCAGGGGCATCCACCCTCCCGCGCTAAATTATCAGAATAGAGTAAACAAGTCAATCTAAAAAAGCGGAACGCTGTATCCTATTGCCCTAATCAGGAAGAAAAATATCATCCCGTCTGCCAGGACGTGCACGGCGAAAGAGAGCGATATAGACCCCGTGCGCCTTCTGATCCAGCCCAGGGCGATGCCGTAGGCGGTGGCCAGCGCCGCGCCGGTATAACCCGTTGGCACTCCGTGGACGTGCAGCATCCCAAAGCCGATGCCCTGCAGGATGATGCTTGCCCAACCCGGCCCGAAGAACTCGTCCAGGCCCTCCATCACGGCCCCGCGCCAGACGGCCTCCTCGCTGAAGGCGTTCAACAATGCGAAGACCGCACCGCAGAGGGCCACGCCCTCCCCCGGGCGTATGCGCTCCGCAAAGGGCAGGAGGTTGGCATTCGAGAAGCGCCACCATAGATAAAGGCCAAGCAGGGAGAGGACCGCGATCAGGGCGGAGCCTGCCAGGGCCGCGCGGTCCGGCCTGCCAGGGCGAAGCCAGCCCGTGATGCCCCTCCGCATGAACGGGATGATGAGGGCAATGGCGATGAATGCCAGCACAGGGGCGTATCTGGAGACGGGCCAGTGCGCCCCCGCCGCGATGAATGCGGCATATATGAAGCCCAGGGCCGAGAGGTCCGCCCCCGCCGGACGCCCGAGTGCAATGGTGATCGCAAAGGTCAGCGCAAAGACCGCGGCCCAGTTTACAGGGTTGCCGCCAATATTCATGAACAGGGCGAAGAGGATTGCAGTAAGGAATGAAATCCAGGAGCGCATGGTAATTAAAGGATAGTGGAGATTGGGGCTGGTGCAAGCTGTACTTGTGTCCTGCCGGATCTGGCACGTTGACACGTAGGACCCTGAGGAATACGATTTAAACAGGATATAAACAATGCTTTCCGGGAAACCCGAAGGAGAGAACGCCATGAAAGACCTGAAGGCAAAAGACATCATGACAAGGCCGGTTGTTTCCGCCCGCAAGAACGCCTCGGCAAGGGACATCGCCATGCAGATTTTAGCGGGCCTCTACAGCGGAATGCCCGTCACCGACGACGAGGGGAAGGTGATAGGCGTGGTGACGGAGTTCGACCTGCTGGGGCAGGTCTGTGAGGGGAAAGAGCTGGAAAAACTCACGGCGACGGACGTAATGAGCAAAGACCCCGTAACCGTGGATGTGAACACCCCGCTGCAGAAACTGTTGAACACCATGATGGAGTACCAGATAGTACGCCTGCCGGTCACTGATGAGGGCCGCCTGGTGGGCATCATCGCCCGGTGCGATATTCTGAAGGCGTATCTGGAGCCGGAGTTCGTGACGTATATGTAAGCTGGTCGAGGAGATTTTCGGACAATCCCATTTTCCATAAAAAATTTTTTTCTTGACAAAAAAAATTGCTTATAGTAAAACAGCAGCGTCAAGCGTTCTTTGAAAGCGGTATGTTTCCGAAAAGGTAAACCCAGAGCGATCTGGGGACACAAAGCCACGGGTCCCATGCCGGACAGCCGGGTTGCCGAAGAAACTGCGCTGGTTCGTTTTTGCGAACGGGCACGGTTTTGTCTGTTCGCCAAGGGAAATAACAGCCTGTTTCTGAAGCACGGAGACAGGCTTTTTTTATTGCTCCCGGCACCCAGGCGCACCAGCTGTAGCGCAGGGTGAAGAAGAGCTTCCCGGAGCGCGCAAAGAAAACAAAAAACTCCCACTCCTGATTTGCGCGCTCCGCCCCCCCGAACAAAAATGCCGGTATCCGGGGCCAACCCCGGAATTCTGGCGGGTCGTCCTGCCCTGAAACGGAAAAGCCCGCAAGCGAATTCGCGGGTTCAGGTTGCAAACCACTGCTGTCCAAAATAATCTAAAAAGACCCTTTTAAGAGAAATGACTTGTTGAAATAGCAGTCTTTTGGACAAGCCTTGCCTTCTCGCCCGGAATCAGGCCCCCGAATGCTGTCCGAAAGACGCCAGACCTTGTCATTCCCGCCCCGTATCAGGTACGGGGTAGACTCCAGCGGGAATCCAGGTCCAAAAATGCCTTTAAAAAGCCAATAAACTGGATTCCCGCTTACTACCTGCGG
>JACWAF010000039.1 GCA_014874185.1 Nitrospirota bacterium
AGAGAAAAAATTCTTACTCTTTTTCCGCTTCTATAAAGCGGGAAAAGCTAAAAATTCTCTTTGCTTCTTTCTCTTACAAGAGAAAGAAGGACTTGGACTTGGACTTGGACTTGGACTTGGACTTGGACTTGGACTTGGACTTGGACTTGTCTTCTGCCTTACAGCAGTTCAGCGGCGCGCTCGGCGAGGGGGCTGCGGGCGCTCCTGGTGAGGTTCAGGTAACAGAAGGACTCCTCGTTCAGAAAGCGGCTTATGAGATAGGCAAGCCCGTTAGAGTGCGAGTCCAGGTAAGGGGTGTCTATCTGGTCCAGGTCTCCGGTGAAGATGACCTTTGTGCCTTCGCCTGCGCGGGTGAGGATGGTCTTCACATCCAGGGGGCGCAGGTTCTGGGCCTCGTCTATTATCAGGTATCTGCGGGGCAGGCTTCGGCCTCTTATGTATGTAAGGGGCTCTATGTGCACCGCGCCGGATTCGACCAGGTAATTGGAGCTTCTGTATTTCGATGCGGGCAGGGTGTCTTTTTTCTCCGCCGGGGTGCCCACGATTACGTCCAGGTTGTCGAATATGGGCTGCATCCAGGGGCGGAGTTTTTCCTCAACATCGCCGGGGAGAAAGCCAAGGTCCTGCCCCATGGGCACAACGGGCCGCGCCACCATCACCTGCTCGTAGCGTTTTTTTTCGAACATATGGATGCCAGCGGCCAGGGCAAGGAGGGTCTTGCCCGTGCCAGCGCGCCCGGTAAGGGCGACGACATCCACCTCGTCGGCGGTGAGTGCGTCTATGGCGCATTCCTGCTCTATATTGCGGGGGGATATGCCGGAGACGGATTTCATCCGCCTTATGAGCATCTCTTTTTCTTTGCCCCAGAGCCTGAAGATGGAGTCCTCACGGATGTGGTACCTGACGGAGGTGATGCCGTTTGCGTGCGGGTCTCCCTCGGGGAGCACCCGGCCGTAGTCACGGAAGACGGTGGTCTTGTCGTATTTATAGTCCTGGGCCTCTACGCCCTGGGCCTCGGATTTGATGCGCACGGCTGTGTCCTTGGAGACGACCACTACGGGCAAGCCGGGCACCTTGTCTTTTATATTCACGGCAGTCCTGATTATCTTGTTGTCTCCAGAGGATTTCAGGCCGGTATGCTGGTGGTCCGCCGCCCCGCTTTCGAGGACTATTTTTATCGAACCGCCGTTGGGGGCTTTTATGCCCTGGGAGAGGTTTCCGTGCTCGCGGAAGCCGTCTATCAGGCGCAGCGCCTCGCGGGCGGCATAGGAGACCGAGCCGCTGCCCCGCTTAAGGCCGTCCAGCTCCTCGATGACCGTGATGGGGATTATCAGGTGGTTGTCGTCGAATTTCTCAATCGCATGCGGGTCGTGCACCAGCACGCTGGTGTCAAGGACGTAGATCTTCTGCATTTATTCCTCTTCCTTAAGGAGCTTGTATTCTATGCTGTCCACCAGGGCCTGATAGGAGGCGTCTATGATATTCTCCGAGACGCCGACCGTGCTCCATTTGCGCTTTGAGTCGCCGGACTCTATAAGGACGCGCACCTTGGCCGCCGTGCCCTTTCCGGCGGCAAGGACGCGCACCTTGTAGTCGTAAAGTTTTACATCTTTCAGTTCGGGATAAAACTTGTTCAGTGCTTTCCGGAGCGCGTTGTCCAGGGCGTTGACCGGGCCGTCGCCGGTGGCGGCCGTGTGCTCTTCCTGCCCGTTCACATTTATCATGATTGTGGCTTCGCTAACGGGCAGCTTGTCCTGTTTTCTTTTCTCCACGATCACGCGGAAGCCGATGAGGTCGAAGAACCTCTTGTGCAGTTTCAGTGTCTTCTTCATCAAAAGTTCGAAGCTGCCCTCGGCGGCCTCGAACTGGAAGCCCTGGTTTTCGAGGTCCTTTAATTTATGCACTATCTCCTGAACAAGGGGGGAACTCTCGTCCATGTTTATGTTGAACTCCCTTGCCTTCCGCAGGATGTTGCTCTTTCCGGCAAGGTCGGAGACGAGCACGCGCCTTGAGTTGCCCACCAGCTCGGGTTTTATGTGCTCGTAGGTGCCCGGGTTTTTCATGACGGCGCTCACGTGAACGCCGGCCTTGTGGGCGAAGGCGCTGTCGCCCACGAAAGGCTGATGGCGGAACGGCCTCAGGTTGGCAAGCTCGGCCACGAAGCGCGAGGCCTCGCGCATTTTTACGAGTCCTTCGTCGGAGATGCAGTCGTATCCCATTTTGAGCTTTAGGTTTGGTATGACGGAGCAGAGGTTGGCGTTGCCGCAGCGCTCGCCGTAGCCGTTTATGGTACCGTGCACCTGCACGGCCCCAAGCCCCGCGGCGATTACTGAATTTGCCACCGCGCAGGCCGAATCGTTATGGGCGTGGATGCCGAAAGGCGAGGTTATCTTCTTTTTTACCTCTTTTATGATGGCCCTCAGGTCTTCGGGCAGCGTGCCCCCGTTGGTATCGCAAAGGACGAGACAGTCGGCCCCGGCCTCCTGGGCGGCAAGCAGGCATTTTACCGCGTATTCAGAGTCGGCCTTGTAGCCGTCAAAAAAGTGCTCGGCGTCGAAAAAGACCTTCTCCATTGATTCTTTCAGGAATCCGATTGAACCGGTTATTATCTCCAGGTTCTCGGCCAGGGGTATCTTGAACGCCTCTTTAACGTGAAAGTCCCAGGTTTTGCCGAATATGGTGGCTATTTTTACGCCGGAGTCCGCCAGTGAGCGCAGGTTCACGTCGTCTTCGGGCTTGTGTTTGGGCCTGTGTGTCGCCCCGAAGACCACGAGCTTTGAGGTCTTCAGTTTCAGCTTTTGCGCCTTCCTGAAAAATTCGGCGTCTTTGGGGTTGCTGGCGGGCCAGCCGCCCTCTATGTAAGGTATGCCAAGCTCGTCCAGTTTTTCGGTTACACGGAGCTTGTCCTCGACCGAAAAGGCTATCTCTTCGGCCTGCGAGCCGTCCCTCAGGGTTGTGTCATACATCTCAATTTCATGCATAAAATAATTTAACACATTTTTGTTTTCGTATTTAATTTACTTATTAACCCATTTCCAAACCCCTCCCAATCTTGACCTGATAGCGGCCGCTGTGTTAATTTTTATGGCTTGAGAGAAAAACGCAGGGGAGGTTTGCCTTAAAATGTTAAAGAGGTATTTGTTAGCTCCGGGACCCACCCCAGTTCCGCCGGAAGTGCTCCTCAGGATGGCGCGTCCGATCATACACCACAGGTCGCCCGACTTCATTCCGGTGTTCGAGTCCGCGAGGACCAAACTGCAGTGGCTTTATCAGACAAAGAACGACGTCCTGATACTCACATCGAGCGGAACGGGCGCTATGACCGCCTCGGTTGACAACTTTTTCAGCCCGGGCGACAAGGTGCTGGTCGTAAACGGCGGCAAGTTCGGCGAGAGGTGGATGAAGATAGGCCAGGCCTACGGCCTTGAAGTAATAGAGCTGAAAGTGGAATGGGGCTATGCGGTAAAACCCGCGGATGTGGAAAAGGCCCTTGCAAAACACCCGGACATAAAGGCCGTCTTCGTGCAGGCCACGGAGACCTCCACAGGCGTCTATCACGATATAGAGGGCCTTGGGAAAATAATTTCCAAGCACCCCGACACGCTTTTTATTGTTGACGCGATAAGCGCTCTTGTGGCGCACGACATAAAGACGGACGAGTGGGGAGTGGACCTCATGGTGGGGGGCTCGCAGAAAGGGCTTATGCTCCCGCCGGGGCTGGCTTTCTTGAGCGTTTCGGAGAAGGCATGGAAGAAGGCCGAGACCTCAAAGCTCCCGCACTTCTACTTCAACCTTAAAAAAGAGCGCGAGGGGCTGCACAAGAACCAGACCAACTTCACCCCTGCGGTCTCTTTGATAGAAGGCCTTGACGAGGCCCTCACGATGCTTCAGAAAGAAGGGCTGGAAAACGTGTTTGCAAGACATGAAAAACTCGCAAGGGCCATGAGGGCGGGGGTCTTGGGCATGGGGCTTCATATCTTCCCCAAAGAGAACGCAAGCAACGCGCTTACCGCTGTCAAGGCCCCGGAAGGCGTGGACGGGCAGGCCATATACAAGACGCTCAGGGAGAAATTCGGCATAACGGCGGCCGGGGGGCAGGACAAGCTCAAGGGCAAGGTCTTCCGCGTGGCGCACCTGGGGTACGCGGGCGTCTTCGACGTGATAACCGCCGTGGCCGCCATAGAGATGACGTTAAAGGAACTGGGACACACCGTAAAATTCGGAAGCGGGCTTGCCGCGGCCGAGGAAGTGCTGGCGGGCAAATAAGATGAAAGTACTTGTAAGCGATAACCTTTCGCCAAAAGGCATAGAGATACTGAAGAAGGCCGGGCTTGAAGTGGACGTGAAGACCGGCATGGGCCCGGATGAACTAAAGTCCGTCATCGGCCAGTACAGCGGCCTTGTAATAAGGAGCGCAACGAAGGTGACGGCCGACGTGATAGAGGCCGCGACAAGCCTCAAGGTCATTGGCAGGGCGGGCTCCGGCCTGGACAACGTGGACAGGGCGGCGGCCACAAAAAAGGGCATCGTCGTCATGAACACCCCGGGCGGAAACACCATCACCACGGCGGAGCACACGATAGCGCTCCTCTTTTCCATGGCGCGGCTGATCCCGCAGGCATCGGGCAGCATGAAGCAGGGCATATGGGACAAGAAGAGGTTCATGGGCGTGGAGCTTTTCAACAAGACCCTTGGCATAGTGGGTATGGGCAATATAGGCTCCCAGGTGGCAAAGAAGGCGCGCGGGCTGGAGATGAACATCCTCGCCTACGACCCGTTTTTAAGTGACGAAAAGGCCGCGGAGCTTGGCGTTGAGAAGGTGAGCGTTGAAGACCTCTTCAAAAGGAGCGATTTCATAACCGTGCATACCCCTCTTACGCCCGAAACCAAAGAGCTTATAAACAAGAAATCGATAAGCATAATGAAAAACGGAGTGCGGATAATAAACTGCGCCCGCGGCGGGATAGTGAACGAGAAGGACCTTTACGAAGCCCTCGTCTCCGGGAAGGTGGCCGGGGCGGCCCTGGACGTCTTCATGAAAGAGCCGCCTGAGGATTACGGCCTCTGCAAGCTTGACGGCGTGGTCTGCACCCCCCACCTTGGCGCGGCAACAAAAGAGGCGCAGGAGAACGTCGCCACCGCCGTTGCCGAGCAGGTATCGGACTATCTGATACATGGCATCATAAGAAACGCCGTGAATTTCCCGTCCATTCCGCAGGACCAGGTCCCGCTCCTTACTCCTTATCTCACGCTCGCCGAGCGGATGGGGAGTTTCGGGAGCCAGCTCTTTGAGTCCGGGGTGAGCGAGATAACCATAGAATACCGCGGCAAGGCGGCGGAGCTTAACACCGCGCCCATTACGATAGCCGCCCTGAAGGGGTTTCTCTCGCCCATTCTGGAAGAGACGGTAAATTACGTGAATGCGCCCTATATAGCCAAAGAGCGCGGCATCGAGGTGCGCGAGATGAAGAGCGCGGACTCCGGCGACTACCAGAGCATGATCTGCCTCAGGCTGAAGGGCCCCAAAGAGAATTACCTCTGCGGCACCCTCTTCAGCCGCAAAGACCCCCGCATAATCAGGGTGGACGGCTACCCGGTGGAGATAAGCCCCGAGGGCACGATGCTGTTTCTTTCCAACAAGGACAAGCCGGGCGTAATCGGCTCCATAGGCTCGGTGCTCGGAAAAGAGGGCATAAACATTGCCAGGATGTTCTTCGGGCGGGAGTCCGAAGGCGGCATGGCCATATCCGTGGTGAGCGTGGACAGCCCGCTTTCGCCGGCACTTCTTGAAGAAGTGAAAAGACTTCCCAACATACTCTCGGTAAAGCAGGTACAGCTCTGATGGCAGTGACCGTAGTGCTTGGCGCCCAATGGGGTGACGAGGGCAAGGGAAAACTTGTCGATTATATAGCCGAAAGGGCCAAAATAGTGGCCCGCTACCAGGGCGGACACAATGCGGGACATACGGTGGTAATCAACAGCGAGACCTTCATCCTTCACCTTATCCCGTCGGGGATACTGCACGAGGGCATCAAGTGCGTCATCGGAAACGGGGTGGTGATAGACCCCGGATGCCTGATAGAGGAGATGGACGGCCTTATCCAGCGGGGGGTCAAAATCAATAACAACCTCCTCATCTCGGAGGACGCGCATATAATAATGCCCTACCACATGGCGCTTGAGAGCGCGAATGAGGCCCTGAGGGGCTCGAAGAAGATCGGCACCACTGGAAGGGGCATAGGCCCGGCCTACGTGGACAAGATGGCCCGGTGCGGCATCAGGGCCGGAGACCTGCTGGCTCCTGCCCTCTTCAAGGAAAAGCTTGAAGGCAACATAAAGGCCGCAAACAAGCTCCTTCAGGCCCTGTACGGCGAAAAAGGGTTCGACACCGAAGAGGTCTATAAAAGATACATGGCCTATGCCGAGAGGCTTAAAAAACATATCGGCAACGCCTCGAAGATGATAAACGAGGCGATTGCCGGCGGCGAGAACGTCCTTGTGGAAGGCGCCCAGGGGACCCTGCTGGACATAGACCACGGGACCTATCCTTATGTAACATCATCCAGCGCATCGGCTGGGGGTGCCTGCACGGGGCTTGGGATCGGCCCTACAAGGATAAACCGGGTGCTCGGGGTTGTAAAGGCCTACTGCACCAGGGTTGGCAGCGGCCCCTTCCCTACCGAGATAGCCGGCAGGCTTGGCGAGGAGATAAGGGAAAAAGGCGGCGAGTACGGCGCAACCACCGGACGGCCCAGGAGATGCGGATGGCTGGACATGGTGGCCCTGAGGCATTCAGCGGCGGTGAACGGGCTTACCGGCATCGCGATAACGAAGCTTGACATACTGGACGGGCTTGACAAAGTGCTGGTCTGTACGGCATACAAGATGCGCGGGGAAATAATAAAAGACTTCCCGCCTGATGCCGTCATGCTTGAAAAGTGCGAGCCCGTTTACGAGGAGATGGACGGCTGGAAAGAGAGCACCGCGGGGATAAAGGAATTCGAAAAGCTTCCCGCGAACGCGAGAAACTATATCAAGTGGATCGAGGGGACACTTGGGGTCAGGGTGGACATGATATCCACCGGACAGAGGAGAGACGAACTGATAGTTCTCGAAGAGCAATTTGCTTGAAAGAGAATAATTGCAGAAGACGATCTCACCGCGTTAAAAAGGCCCTGAGGGCGGGGTTCGCCCAACCGGGCGCCGAGAACAGCCAGATAATGATAAATGACATATCCAGAGATGGCATATGCATCCGCTCCGACCAGGACTGCAGGCCCGGCCGGATCATAAACTTGAACCTCTTTCTGCCGGACGGCAACGTGGCAAGCCTCAAGGGGCTGGTGAGGCATTCCACCCTGGCCGGACCCGAGGGCTATCACATCGGGATAGAGTTCATGGAGATGGACGCGGCATTCACCAATTTCATGGCCGCGCTTATGGAGGAGATGCGCGCGCAGGAGATGGTCTGCCCCTCTTGCGGGGCGGAATACAACCTTTCACAGGAGAAATTGAACCTGGCCCACAGATGCAAACACTGCGGGGTCTTTTTAGAAGTGAAGTAAAAAAGCTCTCGCCGGCGCGGGTCCTCTACCCGGCCTGGTGTCCCGTCTGCAAAAAAGAATCCACGGATGATATCCATTCCCCCTTTTGCGCAGCTTGCTGGCATGAAATTAAAAGATATGACGGCCCGGCCTGCCAGGTCTGCGCGGAGCCGCTGGTTTCGGGGCACGCCACCACCTGCGGGAATTGCCTCGCCGAAAAACCCTGGTACGAAAGGGCCTTTTTCTACGGCCTTTATGAGGGAGTATTGAAAGAGGCGGTGCACGCGATGAAGTTCGGCAAACTGATGCGGCTTGCCCGCCTGCTGGGGGAGATGGCCTCTGAACTCCCTTTGCCATTGGTGGACGCCGTGGCCGCCGTGCCGCTTACCAAGCGCGCCCTCCTTGACCGGGGCTTCAACCAGAGCCTTTTACTGGCCAGGTACATCTGCGGCAATACCGGCGCGCCCCTCTACCCGCACGCCCTCCGGAAACTGCGCGAGACAGGCCCGCAGGCGATGCTTGGCCGGAAGGAGAGGCTCAAGAACCTGAGGAGGGCATTCGGGGCGGACGCCTCGGTAGACGACAAAACAGTCTTGTTGGTGGATGACGTGATGACCACAGGCTCTACCATGAACGAGTGCGCCAGGGCATTGAAGAAGGCCGGGGCGAAAGAGGTTTACGCGGTGGCAGTGGCAAGGGCGAAATAGGTTCCGGGCTTCACCTTATCTCGGACTTGACGAGGACGTCGAAGACCGCCGAATCGACTGCGCCATCCTTATCAACGGTGATTTTTATCCGCCACTTGCCGGGCATGGAGAGGCGCAGTCCTTTCACCCTGTAAAGGCCGTTGGCCTCGTCCTTTACCCTGGGCATGGGGGCCTCGTGCCCGTGCTGGGGCATCGAGGCCTCCACGGTTATCCTGGCCCCTTCAACGTCCTGATCTTTTTTATTGCGGACGACCAGCTTGATATCATTTTTCCCCGTCTTCAGCTCTTTGCCCCCCCAGAGCGTCTCTATGCCGTACTCCCCCTTTTCGGTTATCTTGAAAAGGCTGTCATTGAAGTGCTGGGTGTACCTGCCCCCATCCTGAAAATGGACCTTCTCCGCTGAGGCAATGAAATAGAAACCGGGTGCGAGCATCAGGCAGATTATCGCGTTAAAGAGTTTCATATGGCCTCCTTTGAATGAGTCATATAGCCCAATTGTATAATTCCGGCTGGAGCGGGGCAATGGAAATATATTTGTGGTCTCCAAACTTTACAAAATCGCCGCAAATTCGTTATCTTTTAAGGATATGATCGATCTCCATACCCACACCCTTTTAAGCGATGGGGAGTTGTTGCCGTTTGAGCTGGTAAGGCGCGCCGAGGCGGCCGGCTACCGCGGGCTTGCCATAACGGACCACGTGGACGCCTCGAACATAGATTTCGCCGTGCCCCGCATCGTGAAGGCGCTGAAAAAGCTCAGGGCCCATACCAGCCTGGAAGTCGTGCCCGGGGCCGAGATAACCCATGCCCCCCCGGCCCTGATAAAGGACCTGGTGAAGGAGGCCCGCGAGCTTGGGGCCTGTGTGGTGGTAGTGCACGGCGAGACCCTGGCCGAGCCGGTGGCCCCCGGTACGAACCGGGCGGCCATAGAGGCCGGGGCGGACATACTTGCCCATCCGGGGCTTATAACCGAAGAAGACCTGTTATTCGCAAAGGAAAACGCGGTCGCCCTGGAGATAACATCCAGGAAAGGCCATTCCATATCCAACGGCTACGTGGCCCGCATGGCGGGCAAGTTCGGCGTGCGGCTTGTAATAGACACGGACTCCCACAGCCCATCCGACCTGATAACAAGAGAGCATGCGCAGCTTATACTGATGGGCGCCGGTATCGACAGGGAGCGCCTGCAATCGGTGTTCGAGAACTCAAAAATCATACTTGAAAAATCCCTCAGGAGGATTTGATGCCCAAAGCGATAAAGAAGAAAGCGGTTAAAAAACCCAGGACCGATGAGCTTAACGAGCTGGCGGTCATTCAAAAGGGCTTGCAGGAAAAAAGGAACTTCCTCGTAAAGCTTGGCGCAATAGCGCTGGCCGTGGTAATCGTCTTCGGCGGGGGTTACCTGTATGAGAAGAGCAGGATCAACAGGGCGGCCGGCCTGAACTACCAGGGCTACAAGCTCTACCACGACCTCTACACGAAAGAGCCCCTCACCGCGGCGGAGCGGATGACCAAGGCCCTGGACAGCTTCCAGAAGGCTTACAGCATCAGAAAATCCGCCTATTCTCTTTTTTACATGGGCAACGCCCAGTACGAGCTTGGCAAATACCAGGACGCGATAAAATCATTGGACGAGCTTAACAGGAAATACGGCGGCAACCCGGAGTACGCCCCGCTTGCCCGGTACAAGATCGCGCTGGCCTATCTGAGCCTGGGCGACAAGGCCAATGCCCTCAAATACCTGGACATGATCTCAAAGGGCAAAACGGATTCGCTTAAGGACGTAGCCCTTTACGAGAGCGCTCGCATACTGGATTCCGAGGGGAAAACGGCTGACGCCGCAGTGAGGATGGGCCAGCTTGGAGGAGAATTCCCAGGTTCGCCTTACGCCCAGGCAGGCGCGCTCGCGAACACCCCCTCCGTCGCGCTGTCAAACGCCCCTAAA
Organism: Nitrospirota bacterium; assembly: GCA_014874185.1. Taxonomy (GTDB): domain Bacteria; phylum Nitrospirota; class Thermodesulfovibrionia; order Thermodesulfovibrionales; family JdFR-88; genus JACWAF01. The sequence goes on from JACWAF010000039.1 coordinate 10,197, forward strand.
AAATAATCGATATTTGCTCATCAGAAGAGGGCGGCCTGCGGCCGCCCTCTTCTATTCTGCCCAAAAAGGGTTCCCCTCACCCTAACCATCTCCCCCAAGGGGCGAGGGATTAATAAATTCCCCTCCCTCAAGGGGTTGGGGATAGAGGGAGGGTGATATTTTCATGCCCCTTTGTGAGTCAATGGGGGTGACGGGTTCTTCGCGGATTACCTGTTTTGAGATAGATTCCAATTATTAACGGTCTCATAATAGGATGCACTTAATTATTGGAAAATCCCTCCTGACCCTTCCTTTGTCAAAGGGCATTTGCCAAAGGGAGGAATTACCCTCTTTGGAACGGGGTCCCCGAAAAGTGGCAGACTTTTTGGGGTGCAGGTTGAGGGGAGAGGGGAGATTTTCCGGCCAAAATGTCTGTTCAATTATGAGACCCTTGATAATTGATGGGACGGCAGGCAATGCGGGACTATTTCCGGGCCACTACCGCATAATGTTTTTTAGCCAGATGCCTTCTCTTATGCCTGATTATATGCCGGTGTCTTATTGCGTGGGCACGACGGAGCGCCTTATTGCTTGCGATAATATAATCATCCTTGTACTTCCCGGCGGGGGGAAGATAAATCCTCTGTCCCCTCTTGAGCCTCGTCCCAAGCTTAAGGTCGTTAAGCTCGGTTATCACCCTGACCGGCAGTCTGAACCTCCTTGCCACCTTCTTCAGGCTATCTCCCCTCCTGGCCCTGTAAACCTTAAGGGGAAAACGCTCCTGGGGAGTAAGTTTATAAAGGTTCTCGAGGAAACTCATCAGCGTGCCCCTGGGGATATTCAAGACGTATTTGTCCACATTGGGCGGGGTGCACCAGCGGGTAAGCTCCGGGTTCAGCTCCTTCATCCTCTCGAAAGTCACTCCGGCGCACTTTGCCGCCGCGTTCAGGTCCAGGGGCGAATAGATGACCGCCTCGTCGTAATCATAATCACGGTCCTCTACCTGCTTGAACCCGTATTCGGCGGGGTCGTTGGCAATCAGGCTTGCAGCCACGAACTTGGGGACGTAGTTCTTCGTCTCAGGCCTGATATGCCGGGAATAGTTCAGGTCGAAATAACTGTCCCCCCCTATCCTCTGCAGGGCGCGCCTTATGGCCCCCTCTCCGGCGTTGTAGGCGGACATCGCAAGCTCCCAGGAGCCGAACATCCTGTGCAGGTTCCCCAGGTACTCGGCCGCCGCCTGCGTGGACTTTATCGGGTCGCGGCGCTCGTCCACCCACCAGTTTATCTTGAGCCCGTATTTCTTCGCGGTCGCGTCTATGAACTGCCAGGGCCCCACCGCCTTTGCATGCGAGTAGGCATAAGGGCTGAAACCGCTCTCTATCATCGCCACGTATACCATTTCTTCCGGTATATCGTGCTCCGTGAGGATCCCTTTCATCATGTCCATGTATTTTCCGGAGCGCTCCAGCCAGAGGGCGAAGTGGTTTTTCAGCGCTTCCGTGAATATGTTTATGTTCTTTTTTACCGCCTCGGCCGTGAACGGGTTGCCCATTACCCTGTCCAGCAAGGCCGTATCGTCCCCGGCCAGCAGGGGCCTTGGGATAATAAGTAAAACAAAAAGTATCAAAATTGCCAACCTTTTCATAGTGTTACTGTTCTATCGTAAGTACCCGTCTCTTGTCAAGTTTTTCAAAGCGCCAGTTGTTTACAGATTCCATGCGGCAAGGTTATACTACATGACTTAAATTTTATGGGAGAAACGATGCGCGCAAAGGCCTTGATGGCGGTTTTACTTATTGCCTTTTTGTTGCAGTTTTTTGCCCCGGTAGCGATGGCCCAGGAAAGTCAGCCGCTCATAACGGCCATTGAGATAAGGGGGCTCAAGAGGATCGAAGAGGGCTCTGTCAAGAAGCATATCACGTCCCAGGTGGGTGCGCCCCTCTCCCCCGAAAAGGTCACCCAGGACATTAAAAACATTTACCAGACCGGCTATTTCGACGACGTGAAAGTGGACGCCGAGCCCTTTGAGGGGGGCCTGAAGCTTATCTATATCGTGAAAGAGAAGCCCTCGATCCTGCGGTTCAATTTCAGCGGCAACAAAGGCATAGAGGCATCCAAGCTCAAGGAACAGGTAACCATCTCGGCCGGCTCGATAGCGGACCCCGTCCTTATAAACGACAACGCGATAAAACTAAGGGACTATTACGAGAAGGAAGGCTACGGGCTCGCCGAAGTCATCCCGGTGCTGAAGTACGAGAGGCAGGGGGTGCTGCTGACCTATTTGATAAAGGAAGGCCCCAAGGTAAAGATAAAAAAGGTCATCATCAGGGGCAACAAGGCCATTTCATCAGGCGAGCTGAAGAAGGCCATGAAGTCCACCACGTGGGGCCTGGTGTCGTTCATAACGAAGAAGGGCTATTTCAAAAGGGCCGATGTGATGGCGGACTCTGACAGGATAAAAGAAGTCTACTTCAATCACGGCTACATCCAGGCGGCCGTCTCCGAACCGGTTATCCGGTTCTCAAAAGACAGGAAATGGGCCACGCTTGTATACCATGTCTCCGAGGGCGGCCGGTTCAGGGTCTCAAAAATCGAGTTCTCCGGCAACAAAGTATTCGCGACGGATGAACTGAGGAAGCTCCTTGAAACCAGGACAGGCCAGCCGGTGAGCAGGGCGAAGATAAGGGACGACGTTGTGGCCATGACCGAGAAGTACTCCGAGAGGGGCTATGCCGTGGTCAGCGTCAACCCGGACGTGGTGCCCGACCTGGAAAAGAAGACCGCGGAGGTGTTTTACCAGATCGAGGAAGGGGACATCTACCATATCGGCAGGATAGACATAAGCGGAAATATCAAGACCAGAGATTACGTGATAAGGAGGGAAATACTCCTCAACGAAGGAGACACATTCAACTCCAGGCTCCTCAAACGGAGCTATGAGAGGATCAATAACCTGAACTTCTTCGATAACGTCCAGATGCAGCCCGAACCCGTCCCGGAGAAGAAAAAGGTCAACATCGATGTAAAGGTCCGGGAACGCCCGACCGGATTCTTAAGCGTTGGCGGTGGCTACAGCTCCGTGGACCACTTAATAGGCATGGTGGACCTCACGCAGGGCAACCTGGGGGGAAGGGGGCAGTACGTAAAGGCAAGCGCCCAGCTGGGCGGCAGGTCGAGCACTTACGAGATAACCTTCCGGGACCCCTACGTGCTGGGGACCAATTACTCCATGTCCACCTCCGTATACAGGACCAGCAGGGATTATCTGGACTACAGCAGGAATGCAACCGGCGGGGAGATAGGCCTGGGCAGGAACCTGAATGATTACTGGAACGCAAACGTCCTTTACCGGCTCGAGAACGCGACTATTTACGGGATCCAGAACGGCGCGTCCCCGCTGGTGCTGGACCAGGCCGGCACAAGGCTGACAAGCTCCATCTCTCCAGGCATCGTGAGGGATTCCAGGGACAATTTCCTGGACCCGCACACCGGCTCCCGCAACAGCGCATACCTCACCTTCGCCGGTATCGGCGGAGACAATAAATACCTCAAGTTCGAGGTGGATTCCTCATGGTATCTGCCCGTAACCAAAACCACCACCCTTGCCCTGAGGGGACGTTACGGATACAGCACCGGGGTCTTCGGACAGCCGGTCCCCCTTTACGAGCGCTTTTACGTGGGCGGCATATATACCGTAAGGGGCCTCGGGTATGGCGAGGGCGGGCCGAAGGACGTAAACGGTCAGCCGATCGGGGGTAAGCAGCAGATAATATTCAATACGGACTACATATTCCCGCTTATTACTGACCTCAAACTGAAAGGGGTTGTCTTCTTCGACACGGGGACGGCATACGACACCGCCCCCGATTTCAGGTACACTAGCGGAGTGGGCATAAGATGGATATCCCCCATGGGGCCGATCAGGCTGGAGTGGGGCTACAATCTTGATAAAAGACCGGGAGAGAAGTCGAGCAGGTTTGAATTCGCGTTCGGCACTTTCTTCTGATAATAAACAGGAGGCAAGATGAAAAGACTGGCAGTGATGATCCTGGCATTAACCCTGGCCCTGTCCGCGCTTCCCGCGCTGGCCAAAGCCGAAACCAAGATCGGATACGTTGACCTTCAGCGCGCCCTGAACGATTCCCTGGCGGGCAAGGAGGCCAAGACCGAACTGGAATCACAGATGAAGGTCATGCAGGCCGAGATAGACAAGAGGATAGCAAAACGGGACAAGCTGAAAGGTGACCTCGAGAAGCAGTCCTCGGCCCTGTCCCTGGACGCCCGCAGACAGAAGGCCGACCAGCTTGAAAAAATGGAAAAGGAAGTTGACCGCCTTATCTCTGACGCCAACACGGAGATGCAGAAAAGACAGCGCGATAAAGAGATGGCCATCTTGAAAGAGATAAAAGTGGTGATAGACGACATCGGAAAGAAGGACGGCTACACGATGATAGTCCCCTCGGACGTGGTCCTGTACTCAAAGGACGGGACGGACCTGACCCAGGCCGTAATAGACCTGTACAACGCGCAGAGGACGGCGCCCGCGGCCCCGGCCAAAAAACCCAAGAAATAATGAAGCTGTCCGGGATAGCGGCCCTGGTAGGGGGGACCGTTTCGGGGGACCCCGAAACCCTGATAGCCGGGGCCGCCGGTCTTGAGGACGCCGGCCCGGGCCAGATAACCTATCTGCTGAAGGCCTCCTCGCTGGAGAAGGCCGTCCGCTCCGGGGCGTCCGCCGTCATAGTGCAGAAACCAGAGCCCCGCCTTGAAGAAGCAGGGAAGGCGCAGGTCGTCCATCCGGACCCGCAGTTTGCCTTTGTCCGGCTCCTTGAGCATTTTTACAGGCCTGAGCGGCCATTCAAGGGCATAAGCCCCCACGCGTTCGTCTCCGGCAGCGCGAAGACAGGGGAAGATGTTGTCATATATCCCGCAGCTTACGTATCGGACCGCGCACGGGTGGGAAGGGGCTCGGTGCTCTATCCCGGGGTATACGTGGGAGAGGACTCCGTAATCGGGGAAGACTGCGTAATCTACCCCGGCGTGACCGTGCGGGAGCGGGTGCGAATAGGAAACCGGGTCATAATCCATGCCGGGACGGTGATTGGGGCCGACGGGTTCGGCTATATCTTCCGCGAGGGCAGGCATGTGAAAATACCCCAGGTGGGCGGGGTCATAATAGAAGACGACGTTGAAATAGGCGCCTGCACAACGATAGACCGGGCTACCACGGGGGATACCGTGATCGGCAGGGGGACCAAAATAGACAACCTGGTGCAGGTGGCCCACAACGTGAAGATCGGGCAGGGCTGTCTTCTCGTCTCACAGGTGGGGATCGCCGGAAGCAGCACGATAGGCAATTACGTGGTTATTGCCGGCCAGGCAGCGGTCGCCGACCACGCAACGCTTGATGACGGCGTGATAATCGGGGCAAGGGGGGCGGTGATGCCGAATGTCGAGCTTAAAAAAGGCGCGTACGCGGGCACCCCGGTCATACCTCACAGGCAATGGCTCCGCTCGGTCTCCCTGTTTGAAAAGCTGCCTGAACTGGCGAAGACCATAGCGGAGATGGAGAAAAAAATAGCCGCGCTGGAAAGGAGGGTGCAGGACGATGAACGTGGTTGATATCCAGAAGGTGCTCCCCCACAGGTACCCTTTCCTCCTTGTGGACAGGGTGCTTGAGGTGGTCCCGGACGAAAAGCTGGTGGCCGTAAAGAACGTGAGCGTGAACGAGGAGTTCTTCAACGGGCATTTCCCCAGCAATCCGATCATGCCCGGCGTCCTTATAATAGAGGCCCTTGCCCAGGCGGCGGGCATCCTGGCGTTCAAGAGCGGCGTGCAGGGCACGGCGGTGTACTTCATGACAATTGAAAAGGCCAAGTTCAGAAAGCCGGTGATACCCGGCGACCAGATCCGCCTGGAGGTAAAGGTCCTCCAGAAGAGGGGCAAGGTCTGGAAGTTCAGCGGCGAGGCCATGGTGGACGGGAAGGTGGCAAGCGAGGCCGAGTTCACGGCGATGGTGGCGGACGGGGAGCTGAAATAGAATGCGCGCACATCCCACCGCGATCATCCACGAAGGCGCGCAAATAGCTGATAACGTAGAGATAGGGCCCTTCTGCATCATAGGGGCCGCCGCGAAGCTCTCAGACGGAGTAAAACTCCAGAGCAGCGTAATAATCGAAGGTGATACGGAGATCGGGCCGGATACGGTCATATATCCCTTCGCCTCGATAGGGCTCCCCCCGCAGGACCTGAAATATAAAAACGAGCCCACGGGAGTGAGGATAGGCGCGGGGAACATAATCCGCGAATACGCAACCGTTCACAGGGGCTCGGTGGGCGGTGACGGCTATACGCGAATAGGCGATAATAATTTCATAATGGCCTATGCCCATATAGCGCACGACTGCAAAGTGGGCGGCAATGTAGTGATGGCAAACGCCGCCACCCTCGGGGGACACGTGGAGGTGCACGACAGGGCGATCATAGGCGGGGTGACCGCCATCCACCAGTTCGTCCGGATAGGCACATTCGCCATGGTAGGCGGCTTCAGCGGGGTGGGCCTGGATGTGCCGCCGTTCACGACGGCTTCAGGGCCCAGGGCAAAGCTCTTCGGCCTTAACCTTGTGGGGCTTAAAAGAAGCGGTTATTCAAAAGAGGCCATTAACGGGCTGAATCAGGCCTATAAAATACTCTTCAGGAGCAAGAGCACTTTCAAGGAGGCATTAAAGAAGGTGCAGGAAGAACTCCCCTGCACCGAGGAGCTAAGCATCTTCCTGGAGTTCATAAAGGAATCAAAGCGCGGCATAATGCGTCCCACCCGCTCGAAAGAGGCTGAATTCTAGGTGGCAGGGACCCTGGGCCTTATAGCCGGCAACGGCAGCCTCCCCCTGGTCGTGGCGCGTGAGGCCAGGGAGAAGGGCTTCAAGGTAATCGCGGTCGCGCTGGAACCCCTGGCAGATTACGGCGCGCTCGCCCCGGCCTGCGATTCGGTCTTCAGGATAAACGTGGGCAAGCTTGGCCGCGTACTGGACACCTTGAAGCAGCACGGCATCAAGGAGGCGGTAATGGCGGGCAAGGTGCCAAAAAGCCTCATCTATAAAAGCCGGGTTACCCCGGACCTGAGAGCGATAAAGATACTGATGGGCCTGAAAGACAGAAAAGACGACACCATCCTTCTGGCCATAACCAGGGAGCTTGAAAGCGAGGGGATAAGCCTGCTGAAGACAACGGATTTCTGCGCTTCCATACTCGTCCCCGAAGGCGTGCTCTCAAAAAGGAAACCGACTAAGGACGAATTGAAGGATGTGGAGTTCGGGTTCAGGATGGCAAAGGGCGTGGGCGGCCTGGATATCGGACAGACAGTGGTTGTGAAAGGCCGGGCCGTTATGGCGGTGGAGGCCATCGAGGGCACGGACGAGGCGATAAGGCGCGGGGGCAGGCTTGCGGGCGGGGACGCCGTGGTCGTAAAGGTTGCAAAACCGGCGCAGGACATGCGCTTCGACGTGCCGGCGGCGGGGCCCGGCACGGTGGAAGCAGTGATAGAGGCGGAGGGTTCAGTCCTGGCGCTCGAGGCCGGGGCCACCCTTTTTCTGGAAAGGGAGAAGGCCCTCAGGGCGGCCAACGAGGCCGGGATAAGCGTTGTCGGCGTAAAGGGCGACTGAGGCGCAGACATTGGCCTTCACTTGTGATTTTTATCTTTTTCGAAGATAATTAGATATCCAAAAACTGACCTAAAAGGAGCGGGAATGAGAAGGATATTGGCGGCGGCGTTTTTATTTGTGCTCGTCATCAGCGGGACCGGGTTTGCCGGAGAGAAGAAGGCGGAAGGGAAAGCGGCGGCCCGCAATGCGGGCGCGCAGGCCGAATCCGCCCTGAAGGCGCGGAAAGAGAAGATAAGCTATGCCCTTGGGCTTAATATAGGGAGCAGCCTGAAGGCCCAGGCGGTGGATGTGGATATGAAAATGATGCAGAAGGGCATAGAGGACGCGCTCAGCGGCGCGAAGCCCGCCTACAGCAAGGAAGAGATGCAGGAGGCCATAACGAGCCTGCAAAAGGAGATGTTCGCGAAGCAGACGGCCAGGCTGAAACAGGAATCCGAAAAGAACAAAAAGGAAGGCGAGGCGTTCCTGGCCGAAAACGCCAGGAAGCCCGGCGTGGTAACCACCGCAAGCGGCCTCCAGTACAAGATAATAAAGGAAGGCACGGGCGCGAAACCGAAGGCCACTGACACGGTCACGGTAAACTACCGCGGCACCCTGCCCGACGGTACCGAGTTCGACAGCTCTTACAAGCGCGGCGAGCCCGCCACATTCAAGGTGAACGAGGTAATACCGGGCTGGACCGAGGCCCTTCAATTGATGAAGGCCGGTTCCAAATTCCAGCTCGTCATTCCCGCCAGGCTGGCCTACGGCGAACAGAGCCCTGACCCAAAAATAGGCCCCAACCGCACCCTCATCTTCGACGTGGAGCTTATATCAATTAACGCCGAGGCGAAACGGAAGGAAAGCAAATAGATTTACTCTAATGGGAAATCCCCTCTGAAGAGGGGATTTCCCATTTCAGGGCGGAATCAGCTTTTCTTCTTTCCCGCATAGAGCCACAGGTTGAATCCGCAAAGGAGAATGGTGCCGGACACTATTACACCCCTGGAAAGATCCAGATATATAAGCCTTTCCGCATAATGGGTAATGAACGAACCGGCATATGTCCCGGCCGGATTGTTTTTTGACCTCAGATACACCTCAAAGTAGGTGAGCGGGCAGTATAAATCAAAGACCTGTATTACCAGGGCCAGTGCAAGCCCGCCAATATGAAGGACCCTTACGGGTCTGCTTTTTCTGCCCCATATGCCGCCAAAAAACAGGAACAGTATCCAGAAGAAATGCACAAAAACAACCGCATCCGCCAGGTAAAGCATAAGTCTCATCTGTAAACTTTATCATTTCTTAAAAGAAGGGTGACGAAGGGCCAGCAGGTTCATCGGATTCACCATGCCAAGATAAAGCCCTCCGCCCAAGACCATGTTCCTGACGCCTGCGCAGTCCAATTCATTATGAGAATGAAACCATGGCAATATTCGATGGGCCGCGGAGAAATCAGGTCAAGTTCCGGCCTTTCGATTGAAAGGCGAACTTGAAAGGAATTCAGTTAATTATTTTTCACGAGTTTCGATTCAAGCATGAATGTAACCGGTCAACCGGCCGTCACTTTACGTAAGTGCCGACCAGCTTTACCAGTTCCGCCGTCTGGATGGGTTTTGTAAGATAGGCGTTAGCGCCTATGGACAGGGCCCTGTTCTTGTCCTCTTCGGCCCCTTCCGTGGTGATTATTATGACCGGGATGTCCTTCATGGCGGGGTTGCCGCGGACGAGGCTCACCAGCTTCAGGCCGTCCATCACGGGCATGTTGATGTCCGCCAGGATGAGGTCCACCTTTTGAGAGGAGAGCTTCTTCAGGGCGTCAACGCCGTCCGATGCCTCTATCACCCTGGCATTGGAGACCCTTCGCATGGCAAAGCTTATAAGCTGTCTCATTGTGGGCGAGTCCTCTACGACAAGTATGTTCGGCATCCTATCTCCTGGGTTTCTCCTTCAAAAGATCAAGGAAGCTCTGGATAGTCGTAAGTTTTCTCTCGGACTGCGAGTAAAGCCTGGACGAAAATATCGCCGTGGCCGCATGCCCCGCCAGGAGATTGAAAAGCTCGAAGTCCATGTGCGAGAACGCCTTTTTCTGGGTCAGGAGCGTATATATCGATAGCACCCCGATGACGTGCTCTTTTATTTTCAGCGGTATGCAGACGATCGGGCGGTCGAGGGATTCCTCCCTCCGGGAGAGGTCATCGGAGAAATAGCTCTCGCCGTCCCTGGCCACCTTGCCTATTATCCCGTCACCCAGCCTGACCCTGGGCAGATCCTCTTCGGCGATGCCCTCGGAACCAACGGCCATCAGCTCGTTGCTTTTTTCGTCCAGCAGATAGATGCCGAAGCGCTCGGCCCCGATCAGGTTTATTATTATCTCAAGGACTATCCGCAGGACCTCGTTGAAATCGAGCGTCGAATGGAGCTGATAGCTGGCCACGTAGAGGTTGGCAAGATTATTGTTCTCCTCCTCCACCTCGACGTACTTGGAGGCGAAATCCTTGTTCTCCTCCTCCACGCGGCTGATGCCCTCCCGGAGAGAGCCAAGCTCATCCTCCAGCTGCTTTACACGCTCTTCGCAGAGGCGCGAGCGGGCCTCGTCGCCGCTCCTGGAGAGGGCGTCCTCAAGCTCCGCCAGCCTGAAGCGGAGGCGTTCGTTCTCCTTGAGGATCTCCTTGCTGAACTCCTCGCCTCTCCTGAACACGTTCAGGAACTCCTCGGCCTTTTTGGAGAACATGCTTTCCTTTTCCATTATTTCCCGCCCCTCATCAGCCTTATCATCTCGGAGGCGATCTCGGTCAGCGGCAGCACCTTCCCCGCCGCCCCGGCATTGATCGCTTCCTGCGGCATGCCGAAAACCACGGCCGATTCCTTCGATTCCGCAATAGTATAACCGCCTTTCGATTTAATTTCCAGCAGGCCCTTGCGCCCGTCGCTGCCCATCCCGGTGAGCACTATGCCGACCGCCCGGCCTGCGTAGACCTCGGCCACGGACTCCATCATCAGGTCCACGGAGGGCACATACCTGTCGTCCTCTTCAGCGTCCCTGAGGACGATCCTGTCCTTCGAGTTTTTTCTTTTTACGGTCATATGCGCCCCGCCGGGGCAGATATAGGCCGTTCCGGGCTCGATCTCGTCGCCGCTGCCGGCCTCCTTTATCCTGATCCTGGAGATCCTGTGCAGCCTCTCGGCAAGCGGCCCGGTGAAGCCCTTCGGCATATGCTGGCTTATAAGGAGGGCCGCCGGGAAATCCTCCGGCAGCTTCGTGAGTATTATCTGGAGGGCGGCGGGGCCGCCGGTGGAAGAGCCTATGGCCACCGCGTCAAAGCTGTTTTTTACGGGCCCCGGCTTCCGTTCGGGCTCGGGCGGCTCCAGGAGCTTTATGTTCCTGCTGAGCACGTCCATATTGAGGCCCCTTATCGCGTTCACCTTCGCGACAAGGTCCCGCTCGATGTTCTTCAGCTCATTGGAGGCCCTCCTGGCGGGTTTCGCTATGAAGTCCGCGGCCCCCATCTCGAGGGCCTTGAAGACGGTATTCGTGTCCGAATAGGAGCTGACTATTATCACCGGCGTGGGGCTTTGTATCATGAGCCACCGGAGGAAGCTGAAGCCGTCCATCTCCGGCATCTCCAAATCCAGCGTCAGGAGGTCGGGTTTCAGACGAAGGGTCTTCGCAATCGCGTCTATCCCGTCCGAAGCCGTGCCCGCCACCTCCACCTCCGGCTGGGCCTCCAGCATCCTTTTTATCGTCTGCCTGCTGAAAGCGGAATCATCGACGACAAGGGCCCTTATCCTTCTCATTTCGCCCCGCCCCTCAGCGTGCCCATGGCGCCCTCCCCGGCCTGCAATTGCCTGAGCGAGGGCTTCTGGTAAACAATGTCGTTCTTCAGGTGCTTCAGAGAGAACGCGGTGGAAATATTCATAAGCGACTCGGCATGTCCGAGGAGCAGGTACCCCTCATCCCTGAGCCTCTCGTGGTAAACGCCTATCACTTTTTTCCGCGCCTCGATATCGAAATAGATGAGCACGTTCCGGCAGAAGACCACGTCCAGCGTGCCCACGAACCTCACCTTGAAGGCGTCCAGCAGGTTCAGGCAGCTGAAGCTTACCAGCTTCTTTACGGCATCCTTTATCCTGAACCCGGTCTCCACCTCTTCGAAGTACTTCCTGATATAGTAATCGCTCGTGCTCCTGAAAGAGTTCTTCTTGTAAATGCCCTTCCGGGCCGTGGCGAGCACGCGCTGGTTTATGTCGCTTCCAAGCACCTCTATCTCCCACCCGCGGGCGGGCAGGCCCTTCTCCAGCAGCAGCATGGCTATCGTATAAGGCTCCTCGCCCGAGGAGCACCCGGCCGACCAGACGCGGAGCCGCTTTTCGGACTTAGCGTCCTGCATCTCCCCGATTATCTCTTCGGAAAAGGCGGCCAGCTGGTTCTGTTCCCTGAAGAAATAGGTCTCGTTCACCGTGAGGTTGTCCATCACGGCCGAAAGCTCCTCCTCCCGTCCTCCGCCGTAAAGGAGGAACCTGTAATAGTCCCGGAAATTGTCAAGCTGGTGTATGCCGAGCCTTCTCGAAAGCCTCCTTTCAAGGAGATACCGGGAGGCGTCGTCAAAGTAGATCCCGCAATATTCCCTTATGAAGTCCCGCAGCAGCCTGAATTCCTCCTCCGGAAGCTGCACCGGCCTTTCATTTCCGAAGGTGTTTTCCATCAGGCCCCAAGGACCTTTTCAATGGCCTTGCGGACGACCGCGTCTTCTTCCGAATCGAGAAGTCTTTCAAGCTCTCCCTTGCCCTCGGGGCAGGAGGCCAGCACATGCACCGCCGCCATCCTGGTGGCCCAGTCCGGGTCCGACAGGAAGGGCGAGACATGCACGCACGCGGCCGCGAACCCGGAGAGCGCCCTTATCGCGGTACGCCTTATCTCGATGTCATCAGAAGAGAGCATCCCCACGAGGGCTGATTCCGCCTCGATTCCGCCTATCTTCCCCAGGGCGTTTATGGCCGCGGCTACAACGAACCCGTTCCGGTCCGAAAGGGTTTTCAGGAGGGCGGGGATGTTTTCTTTCAATCCCAGCCTTCCAAGCGCCCTGACGGCGGCCGCCCGCACCATGTCCTCCGAATCGGCAAGCAGGAGGGACAAGGGCTCGGAGAACTCCGCCTCTGCCGCCGAGCCCATCGAGAGCGCGGCCCCGGCCCTTATCGAAGGGTCCTCGTCCGTCAGGGCAGGAAGCAGGTGCCTGAAGGCCTCTTTTGTCCCTATCGAGGAAAGCGCGGAGATGGCCGCCTTCCTGACCTCCGGCAATTCGTCCTTGAGGGCGAACCCCAGCGCCCCGGCCACTTCGGACGGCGCCTTGCCCGCCGGGAAAAGTCTCCCCAAAAGGAGCACGGCATTTTTTCTTTTGATCCCATCCTTGCTCTCCGTCCAGCCGATCACTTCCCGCAACTCCAGCCCGCCGCCCAGCTTCTGCAGGGCCTCCACCCCGGCCTCCTGCACATCCGGGTATTCATCGGCAAGCAGTCCCTTAAGGGACTCAACCGCGGCGGTATCGCCTATGTCCGCCAGCCCGCGCGCGGCAAGTCCGCGCACATGGCCGTCCTCGTCTTTCAGGAGCTTGATTAACTCGGCGTAATAAAGCCTGTCCGCGACGACACCGGCCACCTTCGTTATGAACCGCTTCAGATAAGGGTCCTCGTTCTTCAGAAAAGGCAGCAGCGCCTCTGGCCTTTCCTTTCCGATGAAGACAAGCGCCCTTGCCGCGTCCTCCGCGAACTCGGTCTCCTGCGAGAGTTCAAACAGGCTCTCAAGGGCCCGCTCGTCTTTCAGGAGCCCCAGCAGGAGTATGGCCGGGATCCTCACGTCCGGTTTGGGGTTCCATGCCTGGTTTATCAGGATGAGCACCGCATCGTCCCCCAGGGCCCCTTTCAGGGCGTCAGCTATCCCGGCCTCCGATGCACCCCTGTTGTAAAGCCTCTCTATCGCCTTCAGGCTTTCCTCCTGGACAACCCTGGAAGTGTCTCTGAGGAAGGGGGCTATTTCCTTCACCGTCTGCCCGTCTCCAAGCACGGCCAGGGCCTTCAGGGCCGGCTCGCGCAGGGGTTTCCTCTCCCGAAGGGCCCTGACAAGGGCCGGTATGGCCCTCTTGTCCCCTATCCGGCCCAGGGCGTCCGTGGCCGGATAGGCCGTCCAGATATCGCCGTTTTCCACAATCTCCACCAGGGAGCGCACGACAGAGGCCTCCCCCAGTTTGCCAAGGTGCTCCACGGCCGAAGCCCTTACGTTCTCGTCTTCGTCGTTAAGGGCCCCGAGCATCACGGAAAGGGCCCTCTTGTCCCTTAGCTCACCCAGTATGTCTATGACGAATTTGCGCACGTCCGCGTTTTCGGTCTTGAATGCCTCCATCAGGCGGGGCGTGGCCTTCCTGCCCAGGCGGGTAAGCGTCTCTATGGCCGCATTCCTGGCCCCGGCATTGTGCTCCAGGTAAAGGAGTTCTATAAGCTTAGGGATGTAATCTTCCGGCCGGTAGTCCTCGAACAGTATCTCCTGGGCGGTCTTTCTAACGCGCCAGCTCCGGTCGGCAAGGCCATTGACAAGCGGCTCCAGGCACTCGGGCCGGCAATACCCCTTCAGGGCCAGGATTGCGGCCCTCCTTTCGTCCACTCCGCCCGGCCCGAATCCCCCGCCGCGGGCGTCCTCAGGCATTGGTGCCCGCCTGACCCCGCTCTGGCGGGGCCGCCTGCAGGAATATCCTTTCTTCCGAGGAGAGTATCCGTTCCATGTCCAGGAGTATGGCCACTCCGCCGGTCCTCTTCCCTATCCCGCTAAGGTACTCGGTCTTCATCCCCCTGAAGATGGCAGGGGGCGAAGAGGTCTCGCCGTCAGAGAACCCCTTTATCTCCAGGACCTCGTCCACTATGAGCCCTATCCTCTCCCGGCCGCGGCTTTTTACCACTATGATGCGCTCCTTCACGGGGACGGGAGCCAGCCCAAGCCTTTTGCGCATGTCCACCACTGGCACAACCACCCCCCTCAGGGTCATCACGCCCGCTATATACTCCGGCGTCTCGGGGATGGGGTTCGCCTTATGTGCCTTCAGTATCTCCACCACCTTGTTTATGTTCAGGCCGAAACACTCCCCGCCCAGGTTAAACAGTATGTATTTTTCCATTCGTCCTGTACTTTTCCATCTCCCTGGTGAGGGCCTCTATCTCGCCCTGGAGGGTGCCCAGGGAGAGCGCTATCTCCTCGGTTTGCCGCATGGTGCCGATGCCTATCTGCCTTATCTGGTCCATCGAGCCCACGAATGCGGAATTCATCTCGTCCTGGTCCCCGACGAAGTCCTTTATCTCCTTTATCCGTTCGTTGGCAAGCTCAAGGTTGCCGGTTATGTGCCTTGTGCCTTCAGCCTGCTCGCGCGTGCCCTTCTTGGTGGACTCCGCTATCTCCTTCACATCGCCCATCTTCTCCAGCATGTAACTGGAACTCTTGGACTGTTCCTCCGTTGCGCCCGCCATGGACTCTATGAGCGCCCTTATATTGTCCACCGCAGCGGAGATCTGGGCGAGCCCCTTCACCTGCTCCTCGGTCGCCTTCTGTGTCGAAAGGGCCATCGCCGCCGCGCCCTGCGAGGCCTCGACGACATTCGCCGTTATCGAGCCGGCCTTGTAAATCTCCTCCTTGTTCTGCTCCACTTTCCTCATCACATCTTCCGTAGATGTGACCACCTGGGCTATTTCGTTCTGCAGGGTCTTGACTATCTGCGCTATCTCCTTTGTTGAGGCGGCGGTCCTCTCGCTCAGGGCCCGGATCTCCTCGGCAACCACCGAAAAGCCCTTTCCGTATTCGCCCGCCTGCACGGCTAGGATGGCCGCGTTCAGGGAGAGGAGGTTGGTCTGCTCGGTAACGTCCTTTATTACCATGAGCATCTTCTCTATGTCCTTGGACTTGGCCTCGAGCCTTGTCACGCCTTCCACGGAGCCGGCAGCCACATCGGCCGTCTTCTCCAGTTCGACGATGATGTCCGCGATGACCAGCACCCCCTGTTCAGCCGCTATGGTCTTGACCTTTTCGGCCAGCTGCGTCGATTCCCTTGCGTTGCGGTCTATCTCCTTTACCGAGGCGCTTATCTCATCCACGGAAGCCGATGTGTCCTCGATGGAGCGGAGCCCCTCCCTGGCGTTCTCGGCGATCTTTTTTGCGCTCTGGGAGAACTGCGAGAGGGCCGAGTACGAGTCCTCCACCGCCTGGAAAAGTCTTCCCGTGCTGGATGCTATCTCGTCGGCGGTCGCCTTGACCTCGAGGAGGCTTGTGACGTTCTCCGTGGAGAATTCCGATAGCTGCTCGGTGCCCCTGGCTATCTTCTTCTGGGCCTCGGCCGCGCTCCTCAGGGCCGTGGCGATGTCGTCCACCGAGTTCGCCTGCTTTCCCATCGAGCCGCTTACGTTCTTGAATGTGAAATTCATCTGCTTGATCGCCATGCCCACGTTTGAGGCGGTGGAGTTCAGCCGGCGGACGGACTCGGAGAGGTTCCTGCGCATGAAGTCCAGACCGGCCGCGATGGCGCCTATCTCGTCATCGCCGTATTTCTCTATCTCCACAGTCAGGTCGCCCTCCGTTATGGAATCCAGTTTCGAATTAAGCTCCTCTATCGGCTTTCCTATCCTCTTCTGGAAAAAGAAGAAAACGGCGTAGATTATCAGAAGGGATATAAGGACCTGGGCAAACGGGCTTGCGGCCATGAATTTTTTCAGCTTGCTGTTGGCGCGGTCCGAGCTGAAGACCACCTCAACGCTTCCCAATTTACTGCCGTCCTGCTCGATCCGCTGTTTATAGGAGAGCACCGGGGGCAGGAGAAAGAGCGGCCGCCCGGCGGAGTCCTCCTGGACGGCCTTCAGCGTCTTTCCGGCCACGCTGTTGCCGTCCTTGTCCGTGACCTTTACGGAGACGAGATCGGCGTCGGCGGGAAGGGCGTCCACCTGGTTCTGGACCCCCTGGTTGTCCATCGCCGCCAGCGCCGGGGCGGATAGACTGGCCAGCAGCCCGGCGGTGTTTTGCATCTTCTCTTTGAGGAAAGAGGCCTCTTCGGACCTCAGCCGCTGAAAGGTCCAGAGCCAGAAAGTGCCCTGCCCCAGAAAAAATATCGAAAAGACAATCAGGATAAAATTGCGGGCGAGGGTCTTTCTGGTCACTGCCCCGCCACCCCCGTCTTCGCCTGAACGCATCCTCGCGCCTCCCCCCTTCTTCAGATCATCCCCAATTTGCTCATCATGAGCCTTATTCCGTTATAGTCCTCATCCTGCGCCTCCATGAAGCCGGTGCAGGCCGGGTCTATGCCCCTCAGTATGTCCTGCCCCTCGATGCCCGATTTTCCAAGCTCCAGAAGGGCGCCCTTCAGCCTGACGGCAAGCTCCTCGTCCCTTCCGGCGGTGCATATGTTGAACTCGGGGACCTCCGGCGAGACCTTTACGATCACAAGCCCCTGGTCCTTGTACTTGTATGCCGTCGACTCCATAAGGCCGCCCGCGTCGAACTCCCTCTTCAGGACGGCCCTGGCCACGTCGTCATGGTGGCCCAGGTAATTGTGATACGAGAGGTCCTTGAGGTCTATGCCCTCTTCAAAGAGCATGGCCCTCGGCACCACGTGGCTGGAAGTGGAGTTCTCGTCGCCAAAGGCGAACGTCCTGCCTTTTATGTCCTTGAGCGCATTTATCTTCGCGTCCTGCCTGGCGATTATGACCGAATGGTGGAAGGGCCTTCCGTCCCGCAGGGCCTTTACGAGCACCCGCGCATTATAAAGCTTATGGGCCTGGATATAGGTGGAAGGGGTCATATAGCAGAACTCGGTCACCCCTTCCCCAAGCTCTTTCACGGCGGACTGGAAATTGACCGCGATCTTGATGTCCACCCTTCTCCCCAGCTTCCTGGAAAGGTACCCGGCAAGCGGCCTGAACCTCTTGAACATCACCGCCGGGGATTCCAGGGGCACTATGCCGAACCTCAGCACGCCCGCCCTGGAGAGGTCCGGCAGGCTGAACCTTTCCATTTCCATGTTCATAAGCTCGGCATCTTTCACCAGCCCCTTCATCGAGCGGTTTATCCCGAAGGAGAGGTCCCTGCTCTTTTCGGGGATCTCCTTGATCTTCTCTATCGCGTTCCATATCCGGCCGGCATCTGCCTTCTGCTCGTTCATGGCCTTGGAGATATGCTGGCTTTTTTCGGAGATGAAATCGACGGACTGGGCTATTTGCCGGCTCGACTCGGCCTGCTGCCCGGTGGTTATCTTCATCTGCACCGAGGCGTCCTTCATCCTCTCGGCCGCGTTTATTATAAGCGCTATCCCCTTTGACTGCTCCAGGGTGGCCCCGGCCATTTTTTCGACCAGGAACCGGACCTTCTCAACGGAATCCGAGACAAGCTTTGCGGCCTTTACCTGCTCCGCGGTAGCGCGCTCTATCGAGGAGGAAACCTCGGAGGACGTTTTTGCGCTCTCCAGGATCTTCCTGAAAGACCTCCCGGCCTCTTCGGTAAGGATTATGCCCTCCTTCACGGCCTGCATGCCGCCCTTCATTGCCTCGGCCGCGCTCTTGACCTCGAGGCGCACGGAATCTATGAGGGCCGCTATCTCCTGGGTGGAAAAGCCCGTCCTCTCCGCAAGGCTCTTTATCTCATCGGCCACAACGGAGAAGCCCTTCCCCTTCTCGCCCGCCTGCGAGGCCAGGATGGCCGCGTTCAGGGCCAGGAGCGTTGTCTGCTCGGTAATCTCGTCTATCACCGTGAGAATCTTGCCGATCTCCTCCGAGCGCCCCCCCAGTTTTCTTATGACCTCGCCGGTCCTCTCGACCGAGTCTTTTATCTTGTCCATGCCGCTCTTGGTCCTGTCGATCGCGGTTACGCCGAGGGTGGCCGCTTCCGAGGCGACGCGCCCTGAGATCCTGGCCGACTCCTTCGCGCGCGATTCCACTTCCTTGATGGAATTGATTATCTTCTCGATGGCCGGCAGGGTGATATCCGAGACATCCGCAAGCTCTCCGGCGCCCGCGGCAACTTCCTTCAGCATGGCCGAAAGCTCCTCAATTGAAAAGCCCGTCGATTCGACAGTGGACGAGAGCTCGGTCGCCATGGACGAAAGGCTCTCTATGCTTATGGCGATCTCCTCCGTGGAGGCCGCGGTCTCCTCGACCGACGCGGCGAGGCCCTCCACGCTTTCCGCAACCTCGGCTATGCTGGCGTTCATCTCCTCGACGGAAGAGGAGATGTTCACTATGGACTCCGCCTCCACCCGGGTAAACCCGGTGAGCTTGCCGGAATCCTTCTCCACCTTGTCCGTAACCTCGTTTATCCGCCCGGATATCTCCTTTACCCGCTGCAGGATCCCGCCGATAGAATAAAGCGATTCACGGAGCGAATTCCGCAACCTGCCGATCTCGTCCTTGGAATCATATCCCGTCCTGAATGAGAGTTCCCCCTCCGCCATCTTGCCGGTCTGTATCTCCAGGTCCTTTACCGGGGCTATCACGAACCTGTTCAGGATGAACCAGAAGGCAAGCCCCATGAAGATTGTGCCGAAGAGCCCGCCGCCCCCTATGATGTAGAGGAGCTGGCTGGAGACCCCCTCCTCGTCTTTCAGGCTCGCGGTCAGTTTAACCGCCCCGAGCAGCGTTTTGTCCGGATGGCACCCAGCGCACGCCTTCCTGGCCTCAATGGGCCTGTAAAGGATGAGGTTGCCGTCTTTTTTCAGGAAGACGGGCGAACCCTTTTCGGAAAGGGTGC
Organism: Nitrospirota bacterium; assembly: GCA_014874185.1. Taxonomy (GTDB): domain Bacteria; phylum Nitrospirota; class Thermodesulfovibrionia; order Thermodesulfovibrionales; family JdFR-88; genus JACWAF01. Next base: position 29,583 of record JACWAF010000039.1, read on the forward strand.
GGAGCATCCCGGCCTCGGTGGCCTGGGTGCCGGGGGTAAAGGCGTTTTTGCCCTCCGGGTTGAATACCTCTATGGACTCTATCCCGTTCACGCTCCCATATCCGGGCAGGAGTAGGGAGACGGCATCCGGATTGTTGCTTAGCATCGCCTTTTCAATGCCGGTCTGGACAAGTTCACCGAGGGTCTGAAGCTTTCCCTCCGCAAGGCTGTCGATGTCCTTTTTTTCCTTTTCAGCCACTATGAAGGCCGAAAGCAGGATGCCTATCACCAGCAGGACAAGGCCCGACCCCAGGATCCTGAACTCGAGGTTGTTCTTCAAAAAGCCTCCTTGAAGAAGTTCAATATCTCCGCGGTGCGTATGACCGATATGAACCTGCCCCCGCGGAGAGTTATTCCGTCTATATATTTCAGTTCGTTCCCGGAGAGATGAGACGGGGCCTCGCGGACTTCTTCCAGCGGGACGCGCAGGACCTCAAGCACCCTGTCCACAAGCACCCCGACCGACCCTTTCGGGCCCCTCAGGATTATTATGCGTTCCTTGCCGGCGGGCGCGGATTCCGGCATGCAAAACCTTCTTTTCAGGTCAATAACGGGGATGATCTCTCCGCGCAGCGAGCTTACCCCAAGGAGAACCGGGTCCGTACGGGGCACGCCTGTCGTCCTCATGGGTTTAATGATCTCGCTTGTGTCGGGCACCCTGAAGGCGAAGTCCTCGCTTGCCAGCCTGAAGACCAGCAGTTCGATAAGCTCTTCAGTCTTCCGCTCCTCGCTCCAGGAATCCCCGGAGTCTTCCTCGCCGGCTGTTCCCGGCTCCACCGGAGGGGGGGCCGGAACGGCGGGCGCCTCTTCCCGGATTACTCCGGCTGCGGGCTGGACACCCACTGAGGGGATCTGCGCCTGGCTGGCGGAAATACCCGTCTCCGCCGGGGTGAGTTCGGCATCCTGGGCCGGCACAGGGCCGGGCCCGCCCTGCCCTGAACCCTCAGCTTCCTTTTCCCTGGACTCTTTTAATTTCTTCCTTATCCTGGCCAGGTCCATTGTCTCCCCTTCGCGAAAAGGCTGCTAAATTCTCACATATTGCGCTCTTAAAAGTAAAGAATTTCGGCTGGTTCCAATTGACTTTGCGGGGTGGGGAATTTAAACTAAACCCTTATGACCGGACTGGTTAGGAAAATCCTTGCGGCTGCTATGGGGAAGTGCCAAATAACCGCGCCCTCCCATATCGAAATAGAAGTGCCAAAGGAGGAAGCATATGGAGACCTCTCCACTCCCGTGGCGATGGGACTTGCCAAAGAACTCAGAAGGCCGCCCCGGAAGATTGCCGAAGATATAGTGCGGTGCATCGGCGAAAAGGAACGGGATGAGTATTTCTCGCGGATAGAGATCGCCGGGGCCGGTTTCATAAATTTCACCTTCAGAGACGAGTTCATCCATCGGGAACTGAAAAGGCTCCTCGCCGAAAGGGAGAATTTCCTGAAAAGTGATATCGGGGGCGGGCTCAGGATACAGGTGGAGTTCGTGAGCGCAAACCCCACAGGCCCCCTCCATCTAGGGCACGGCAGGGGGGCGGCCGTGGGCGCGGCCCTTTCAAACCTCCTCATGAAGGCCGGTTTCCGGGTGGAAAAGGAATACTATATTAATGACGCGGGAAGACAGGTGGGCCTCCTTGGCGAGTCCGTCTTCGCCCGCTATCAGGAACTCCTCGGCATTGGCTATCCCTTCCCGGAGGACGGCTACAGGGGGGGATACATAATAGACCTGGCGAGAGAGATCATCGCCTCGGAAGGCGAAAAATATAAAAATTTTGATTACATCGCATGCGAAAAATTCTTCAAGGAGTATTCCTGCGGCAGGATGCTGGAGCTTATAAGAAAAGACCTGGAGGCCTTCGGGGTGGTCTTCGACACCTGGCAGAGCGAGAAGGAGCTTTACGAGACCGGCGTGGTCGCGGAGATGTTCCGGTATTTGCGTGAAAAGGGCTTTGCCTACGAGAGCGAAGGGGCGATGTGGTTCAGCGCGACCCGTTTCGGGGACGAGAAGGACCGGGTCATAGAGAAGGCGAACGGGGAATACACCTACTTCGCATCGGATATCGCCTATCACAAAAAGAAAGTTGACCGCGGCTTTGACGAACTGATAGACATCTGGGGCGCGGACCACCACGGCTATATCCCGCGCGTGAAGGCCGCGCTTCGCGCACTGGGTTATTCCGGCGACAAGCTTACGGTGGTCCTGGTGCAGATGGTGGCCCTCCTGCGGGGCGGGGTGCCGGTGCAGATGTCAAAGCGCTCCGGGGAGTTCGTCACGCTCAGGGAGGTGATGGACGAGGTGGGCGCGGACACGACCAAGTTCATATTCCTTACGAGGAGGCCGGACAGCCACCTGGAATTCGACCTTGAGACCGCGAAGGCCCAGTCTGCCGAAAACCCCGTCTTCTATGTGCAGTACGCAAACGCGCGCATAAGCAGCATCTTCCGGAACGCCAGGGAGCGCGGAATAGATGTTGATAACATTGCCGGCGAAAACATCCCCTTATTGAAGGAGCCCGAAGAGATAAGGCTGATAAAAAAACTTCTGCTTTATCCCATGGTCTTCGAAAATGCCGTGACCGCGCGCGAGCCGCACCGGATTACCTATTACCTGCAGGAGCTTGCGGGCCTCTTCCACCCCTACTACAACAGGCACCGCGTGCTTGGAGAGGAGCCGGAGCTTACTTCGGCAAGGCTGGCCCTGGCCGAGGCCGTAAGGATTGTGCTGCGGGAGGGGCTGGAGACCCTGGGTCTCACCGCCCCCGAGAGGATGTAAGCCCATGAATTCATTGACTCCGCTTCGGGCTAAGTTATAGAATAGGTACTCGCATGCTTGAAAAGACCGAAAAGATATGGATGGATGGAAAGCTCGTCCCCTGGGACGAGGCCAAGGTGCACGTGCTTACGCACTCGTTGCACTACGGCCTGGCCTTGTTCGAGGGCATAAGGTGCTATCAGACGGAGAAGGGCCCCGCCATCTTCCGGCTCCCCGAACACGTTAAAAGGCTGAAAGACTCGGCGCACATCTTCATGATAGAGATACCCTATTCCGAGGAGGAGATTGAAAAGGCCATAATCGATACGGTGCGCGCGAACGGCGGCAGGGAGTGCTACATAAGGCCGCTCGTCTATCTTGGCTACGGCGTGATGGGGATATCTTCGAAAGGCTGTCCGGTCAACCTCTCGATAGCTGTCTGGCCCTGGGGGGCATACTTTGGTGAAGACGGCATGAAGCACGGCATCCGGGCAAAGACGTCGTCCTTTATAAGGGGGCACGTGAACTCCAACATGTCCAGGGCGAAGGTGACCGGCTCTTATGTGAACTCACAGCTCGCAAAAAAGGAGTCCGTCTCCTGCGGCTACGAGGAGGCACTTCTCCTTGACACCGAGGGGTATGTCTCGGAGGCAAGCGGCGCAAACGTGTTCATCGCCAGAAACGGCGCGCTGAAGACCACCCCGCTCACCTCGATACTGGAGGGAATAACAAGGGACACCATAATAGAGCTTGCCCGCGATCTGGGTATAGAATTAAAGGAAGAGCGCTTCACCAGGGACGAGGTCTACATCTCCGACGAGGCGTTCTTGACCGGCACGGCGGCCGAGGTGACACCCATCCGCGAGCTTGACGGCAGGGCGATAGGCACCGGGAATCCCGGCCCGATAGCGAAAAAGATCCAGGACCTCTTCTTCAGCATCGTAAAAGGCCGCGAGAAGAAGTACGACCACTGGCTGACGTACATCTGATTTATTGAGAACTGCATAATTAAAGTCCGTTTTTGCATGTCATTCCCGCGAAAGCGGGAATCCGGATTTAATTCAGTTAAAATCTTCCATGCTTAAAGGATTCGGATGATTTTTTCCAATCTGGATTCCGGGTCAAGCCCGGAATGACAACATAGGATATTAGTATTACAGGTTTCAATAGTTCAGCTCCGTTCTCCTTTCCCATACCTCTCTCCAGGTGTTAAAATAAAAAAACGCAGGCTGTGAAAAACTCTTTTTACCCCTCACCCCCGCCCTCTCCCCCAAGGGGAGAGGGGTTGATATGATAGCTCCCCTTGAGGGGAGAGGTTGGGGGAAGGTGGATTTGAGGGCTTTTTCAGCAGTCTGCTAGACCGACTTTAAAAGGAGTTTCAAATATATGTCCTTCACCATAGCGTTCGCCGGAAAAGGCGGCACAGGCAAAACCAGCCTTGCCGCACTTACGATAAGATACCTCAAAGAGAGAAAGCACAAGCCCGTCCTTGCCGTTGACGCGGACAGCAACAGTTGCCTGAACGAGGCCCTTGGGCTTGACGTTCACGCCACCATAGGGAAACTGAGGGAGCAGTCCCTCCAGACCATCCGCGGCGGCGGCGAGCGCCCGGGCGGGATGAGCATGGAGGAGATCTTCGACTGGCAGGTGCAGCAGTCCATCGTGGAGGCCGAGGGGTTCGACCTCATGGTGATGGGCAGGCCGGAGGGGCCGGGCTGCTACTGCGCGGCAAACAACATCATCAGAAAATACACGGACAAATTCTCGGACAGCTATCCCTATACAGTCATCGACAACGAGGCCGGGATGGAGCACCTGAGCCGGAGGACGGCCCACAGCGTGGACATACTCCTCGTCGTAAGCGACTCCACCCAGCGCGGCATCTACACGGCAAAGAGGATTAGCGGCCTGGTGGACGAGCTGTCATTGGACGTGAAGGAAAGGGCGCTGATAATAAACAAGGTGCCCGCCGGAGAGGAAGACACTTTGCGGAAGATCGCCGTAGAGACGGGCCTCAAGGCCCTGGGCCTCATTCCGCTTGATGAAAAAATCTTCCAGGGCGATCTGAAGGGAGAGCCCGTCTTCAAGCTCCCGGCCGATTCCGGGGCGCTGAAGGCCTTTTACACCGTCCTGGACTCGCTCTCCATCCCGTAGATTTGTTCGAACCGATAACGTCCGGTTAAAAAACCCAATTAAAAGGCCCCTCTCCCGATGGGAGAGGGAGGAGCGAAGCGGAGGGTGAGGGAGGCGAATGTCTTTAGAAAAGAGGGACAACCCACCCCTCCCAGGAGGGGACTAAAATCCCCCTTTCCTAAAGGGGAAGGGAGGAAGATTACCGAATGCATTTCATTTCCATTTTTTCAATGCGGCAGTGCTCTTCTGCACTTTATTCAGTCTCCCCTTTTTTCAAATGCTATAATTGAGCCATGAAAATCGCCTCCGCCCAAGAGATGCGCGAGATAGACCGGCGCACCATAGAGGAATACGGCATCTGCTCGCTGGTCCTGATGGAAAGGGCCGGCCTGAACGTGGCCGAAAAGGCGCGCGAAATCACAAAGCCGCAGAAGACCATCGTGCTCTGCGGTGCGGGCAACAACGGCGGAGACGGGCTTGTGGCTGCACGGCTCCTTAAAAACCTCGACTGGAACGTGAAGGCCTTTTTCCTTGGCAGCGAAACCAAAGCCAGCGAGGACTGCAAAACTCAACTCAGGCTAGCTAGAAAATTCGGCGTGCCGGTCGTCTCGATGCATCCGGACGACAAAGACCTTCACGCGGCCCTTGTAATAGACGCCATCTTCGGCACCGGCCTCTCAAAACCCATTACGGGCCGGCTCGCGGAGACGATCAAACTTGTGAACGCCTCCGGCAACACGGTTATAGCCGTGGACATCTCATCAGGCATCTCCTCCGATACGGGCGAGGTGATGGGTGCAGCCGTCGAGGCGGATTATACGGTCACTTTCGGCCTTCCAAAAGCGGGCCATTTCCTTTTTCCCGGTCCTGCTTCAGCAGGACACACGGGGAAACTCACTATCAGCGATATAGGATTTCCACAGGAATTATTGAAACAGGACTCTCTCAAGCTTGAACTTCCTGAAAGAGAAGACATGGCCATGCTGGTGCCGGAGAGGCCGTCCCATTCATACAAGAACACCTACGGGCACGTGCTTTCGGTCTGCGGCTCAACCGGGAAGACCGGGGCGGCGATGCTCTGCGCCAGGGCCGTCCTCCGGACCGGGGCGGGGCTTGTGACAACGGGCATGCCGGAAGAGCTTTTAAGCGTATACGAGACCCTTGTGCTGGACGAGATGACGCTCCCCCTGCCCTCCAAGGGGGGCGGGCTCTCGGCCCAGGCATCCGGCGCTATACTCGATTTCATGCACGGGCGAGGGGACGTGCTTGCGATGGGACCGGGAATAGGCCACACGCCAGATACACAAAAGATCATGGCGGAACTCATATCGAAATGCGCCTCCCCGATGGTGCTGGACGCGGACGCGCTGAACTCGCTGAAAGGAAATTACAAACTCCTTCAAAAGGCGAAGGCCCCTATTGTGCTCACCCCGCATCCGGGCGAGATGGGAAGGCTGCTTGACGTTTCGGCCCCTGATGTGGAGAAGGACAGGATCGGAAAGGCGCTTTTCCTTGCGAAAGAGTCCGGCGCCTGTGTTGTGTTAAAAGGCGTGCCCACGGTGATAGCCAGCCCGGAAGGGAATGCGTATCTGAACCCTACCGGCTCACCCGCGATGGCAAAGGCCGGTATGGGAGACGTGCTCACAGGGATGATTGCCGCGCTGATGGCACAGGGGCTTCCCCCGTTGGACGCCGCGCTCCTTGGCGTCTACGCGCACGGGCTTGCCGGGGAGCTGGCCGCGGCGGAAAAGGGAGTTCATTCTGTTCTCGCCTCCGACCTGCACGATACAATCGGCCGCGCCATAAATGATTTATTAGAGGTCTCGTCCCAGGATGTACATGATTAACAAATCCCTCCTGACTTCCCTTTGTCAAAGGGCCTTTTCCAAAGGGAGGGATTACCCCTCTTTGAAAAAGAGGGGCGAGGGGAGATTTTCCATAAAAATGTCCATTCAATTATGAGACCCTCGATAAGTGTCCGCTGAGCCGGTCGTCATAGAGCCCCCGGTATTCAAAGACCTGCCCGTTAAGGCCTTCTTCACGGGAAAAGAGCCCGGCTTTGAGAGGACAAAAATAGCGAAGCTCTTCGATATAAATGATAAAAATCTTTTTTATCCGGTACAGAAGCATGCCGATGAGATCGCCGTCCTGAGGACGCCGCCTTCAGGCCCTCCGCCCGTTGCCGACGCGGTCATAACCAACCTTACCGGAATAGCAATAGGAATCCAGGTGGCCGACTGCGTGCCCATTCTGTTATATGACAAAAAAGCCGGGGTGATAGGGGCCGTCCACGCGGGCTGGCGCGGAACGGCGGAGGGGATACTCAAAAAGACCCTATTGAAAATGGAAGGGGTTTTCTCGTCCGACATCGGCGACATCCTCATCGCCATAGGCCCGGCGATAAGGGTTTGCTCTTATGAGGTCGGCCGGGATGTGCTGGAAAAGGTCATCTCCCGGACGGGGGAAGGCGATTATCATACCGGAAAAAACGGGAAGCCCCGGCTGGACCTGCCGCTTGCCAATATGGCCCAGGCGGTTTCCGCTGGCGTGCCGGAAGAAAAAATCTGGGTTTCACGCGAGTGCACATTCTGCGATGCGGACACGTTTAATTCTTATCGCAGGGACGGGCGGAGTGCGGGCAGGCAGGGCGGCTTTATAATGAAATACTGAAAGGAGCGGATATGCCCACGGCAAAAGAGATAATGAAGAAAAAAGTCATCACGCTGTCGCCGGAGATGACGGTGGAGGAGGCCGGAAGGCTCTTCATGGAAAAAGGGATAAGCGGCGCGCCCGTTGTGGATTCTGAAGGGAGGCTCACCGGTATTGTCACGGAAAACGATCTTATTACGAAAAACAGGCGGCTCCATATCCCGACCATACTCAGGATTTTCGACTTGTATATCGCCGTGAGCGGCAGGGGCGAAATGGAGGACGAGATAAGGAAGATGGCCGCCTATCTTGTGCGGGACATCGCCACAAAGGACGTGATAACGATATCGGAGGAGACCGGCCTGGAAGACATCGCCACTATTATGACCGATAAAAGGATACATCTGCTGCCGGTCATGAGGGGCGGGAAGATGGTGGGCATTGTAGGCAGGCATGAAGTGCTGAAGGCCATGGCCGGATAGGGTTCTTCCGGGTGCTGACGTTAAAAAGCGCAAGTGAAAAGGAGACCAAAAAGATCGGCGAGAGGCTTGGCAGATTGCTCAGGCCGGGCGATACGGTCTATTTATACGGGGACCTGGGGGCCGGGAAGACGGTGCTTGTGAAAGGAATCGCAAAAAGTTTCGGGATACCTGAAAAAGAGGTAGCGAGCGCCAGCTTCACCATAGTGGCCGAGCACGAGGGGACATACAGAGATAAAAAAATCCCTTTTTTCCATATAGACCTCTACAGGCTTGAGGGCGGCCGGGATGCCTGGGAGATCGGGATAGAGGAATACATCGGGGGCCACGCGGTCTCGGTGATCGAGTGGGCGGAAAAACTTGGCGAGGCGCCTGACGGGATACGGGTGAATATCGAGGTTGTGCCCGGCCCGGCCAGAGAGATTATAATAGAAGGCGTAAATGAAAAGGATTGGGATAATCGGAAAAGAGGGCGCTGAAGAGCCCGCCCGCATAGTTGAAGGCCTCATCCCCTGGCTGGCTGGCAAGGGGATTGAAGCCTATGTGGACGAGGACACGGCGGCAAAACTCCCGCAGAGTTTGCCCGTTAAGGCCCATCCGCGCGCCAAGCTGCCCGAACTGGTGGAGATGATGGTCGTCCTTGGGGGCGACGGCACCATGCTTTCCGCGGCCCGGCTTGTGAGCGGGCTTGGCATCCCCATACTGGGCGTAAATCTGGGCGGCCTGGGGTTCATAACCGAGGTGGGCAGGGGCGACCTCTACAGCGCCATGGAAAGGGTGCTTGCCGGAGACTGCCCGTGCGAGGAAAGGATGATGCTGAATGCCGTCATCCGGAGGCATGGCGAGCGCATAGCCGAGTACACGGTATTGAACGACGTGGTCGTGAACAAGGGGGCGACCGCAAAGATCATAGAGATAGAGACTTATGTGAACGGGGCCTTCATGACCACGTTCCGGGCGGACGGCCTCATCGCGTCCACGCCCACCGGCTCCACGGCGTACTGCCTTTCGGCCGGCGGCCCGGTGCTGTACCCCACTGTTGAAAGTATCGTGCTGGTCCCCATATGTTCGCACACGCTTGCCATCCGCCCGATAGTGCTGCCGGACAGCGCCGAGGTGGAGATAAAATGCATAACTCCGGGAAGCGAGGTCTTCCTTGCCATGGACGGTCAGGTGGGGTTTTCGCTCCGGGAGCGGGACAGCGTTATAGTCAAAAAATGTCCCAACAAAACAAAGCTCCTCATACCCTTTGAGAGGGATTATTTCCAGGTGCTGAGGGAGAAGCTCAGATGGGGCAGATGAAGCCAGGCGGGATAAGAAAGGCCCTCGAACTGCTGGACGCGCTGGGTATAGAGAAGATCCCCGTCCCGGAGATAAAGGCAAGACCGGTACGTAGGGGCGCTGCTTGCCGCGTCAGGAGCAGGCGGACCGTACCGGATAAAAGGGAGGCATTGGAGGCCCTGCGCGCCGAAATGGGCGATTGCAGCCGGTGCAAGCTCTCGGCCGGCAGGACGAATATAGTATTCGGGGAGGGAAACCCGGATGCGGAGCTTATGTTCATAGGCGAGGCCCCGGGAAGGGATGAAGACATCCAGGGCAGACCCTTTGTGGGCAAGGCGGGCGTGGAACTCACAAAACTCATACAAAGGATAGGCTTCGAAAGAGAGGAAGTCTATATAGGCAATATCTGCAAATGCAGGCCGCCGGAGAACCGCAACCCGCAGCCGGACGAGATAGCCGCCTGCCTTCCCATCATAAAAGGCCAATTATCCATAATCTCTCCGCGCGTGATCATAGCCCTTGGCAACATAGCCGTGCGGTCTCTCTTTTCAATAGAGACCCCCATCTCCCATGTGCGCGGAAAGGTGATGGAATACGAGGGGATACCCGTAGTGCCCACGTTTCACCCGGCCTATTGGCTGCGGAACTCGTTTGGCAAATGGGACAGCCTGAGAGACGCGATCGTGGCGCTGGACATCCTGGGGAGAAAAGAAAAGAGCGCCGAGCTTAAGGAATTCATCAAGAAATACGGCAACAAAAAGGGCGGGGCGGGGTGAAGGTCCTCTGGGCGCCCTGGAGGATGAGCTACATCCTCGGGGAGAAAGAGAAAGGCTGCCTGTTCTGCCTCTATCCCAAAGAGGAGAGCGACCGCGAGCGCCTGATCCTCTACCGTGCCCCTCAGACCTTTATTATCATGAATAAATATCCGTATAATAACGGCCATCTGATGGTAGTGCCTTACGTGCATACGCCCTCTTTCGAGGGGCTTCCAAAAGAGACCCTCTGTGAGATGATGGAGATGACCGCATACTCGGTAGACTGCCTTAAAGAGGCCTTCCGCCCGGAGGGGTTCAATATCGGCGTGAACATCGGCAGGGTCGCGGGCGCGGGCCTCGACGAGCACCTGCACATCCATATTGTGCCGCGCTGGGCCGGGGACACCAGCTTCATGAGCGTGCTGGGCGAGATAAAGGTCATCCCTGAGCACGTCCTTGAGACCTACGATAAACTGCATCCGGTTTTCAACAAAAGGTAAATATGCTTCGGGAGCTTCGCATAAAGTCCTTCGCCATAATCGACGGGGTCTCCATTGAATTCGGGAAGGGCTTGAACGTGCTCACCGGAGAGACGGGCGCTGGCAAGTCCATTATAGTGGACGCCCTGGGATTGGCCCTCGGCGAGAGGGCCTATCCGGAGATGATAAAGACCGGGGCGGAGGGGGCCAGCGTGGAGGCCGTATTCGAGCTTGAGAAAAACCCCATACCCGGCCAGCTCGATATCCCTTTTGAAGATACCCTCATATTGAGGCGCGTGATATCGGGAAACTCCGGCAAGAGCCGGGCATACATGAACGACACGCCCGTGAATATCCAGACCCTTATCGAGACCGGCAAGTCCCTGGTGGACATCCACGGCCAGCACGAGCACCAGAGCCTCCTGTCACAGCAAAATCAGCTTTATGTACTGGACGAGGCCGCGGGCCTTGAATCAAACAGAGAACAGGTTTCAGCCCTTTATGAAGAGACCAGGGACCTGCGCAACAAGCTTGCCGCGCTGAAGAAGGCCGAACGGGAGAGGGCGCAGAGGCAGGACCTGCTCTCGTTTCAGGTGAACGAGATAGCCGCTTCCGGGCTTGTGCCGGGCGAGGAGGAAGCCCTTGAGCGGGAGAGAAAAATACTTTCAAGCCTGACCCGGTTAAGGGAGCTTATCGAGGGGGCATATCTCCTTCTTCATGACGAGGAATCTTCCGTGCTTCCGTTATTGGGCAAGGTGAAGGCGATGCTGGCCGAGGCGGCCTTAATAGACCCCGCGCAGGCCGAAGCACTTTCGATGCTCGAATCAGCCCTGCCCCTCCTGGAAGAGACCGCATCCCTGGTCCGGTCGTTCCGTGACAGGTACGAGCCTGACCCCGGAAGGCTGAATGAGATAGAGGAGCGGCTGGACCTGATAAAAAAGCTCAAAAGGAAATACGGCGCAAGCATAGATGAGATACTTGAGTTCGGAGAAAAGGCCACAGCGGAGCTTGATGCGCTTTCAAGGCTGGAAGAGGATGCGGCCGGGCTGGAGGCGGCGGTTGCCGGAAAGGAAACCGGTCTGAAAGCGCTTGCCCGCGAACTTTCGGATAATAGAAAATCGGCCGCGCGGGAACTTGGGGAGAAAATATCGGGCGCACTGGGTGAGCTTGCGATAGAAAAGGCGGCGTTCAGGATAGCCTTTTCGGAGGCGGAGACCGGCCCGGAGGGAATGGACAAGATAGAATTCCTGTTCTCCGCAAACCCCGGTGAGCCGCCGAAACCGCTTTCAAGGATAGCCTCGGGCGGAGAGCTTTCGCGCGTGATGCTGGCCATAAAGGGCGCGGCGAGGAGCGGGGCCGTCCCCGTCATGATATTCGACGAGGTGGACGCCGGCATCGGCGGCAAGACGGCGGCGAGCGTCGCGTCGAAGCTGAAAGAGATCGCGAAGACAAACCAGGTGCTGTGCATCACACATCTGCCCCAGATAGCCTCGCGGGCGGACGCGCATTTCATGGTTGAAAAAAACTCCGAAAACGGTGCCACCTCTGTTAAAATCAGGAAGATAACCGGCAGGGAGCGCGAAGAGGAGATAGCCAGGATGCTGGCCGGAAAGATAACCGGGGTCTCCCTGACCCACGCGAAAGAACTGATAAAGGGGGCCGGGAAATGAGCGCAAAGGGAAAAGTGGAGATCAATCGCGAGCTTTGCAAGGGCTGCCGCTACTGCGTTATCGCGTGCCCCAAAGGGGTGCTTGAGATAGAGGATTCATTGAACGGGATGGGGTATTTCCCCGCCAGGGCCGCAAAGAAAGAGCTTTGCACCGGATGCGCCCTCTGCGCCCGGATGTGCCCGGAGGTCTCGATAGAGGTCTGGGCCCCGGATTAGGAAAAGCCAAATGCGGCGGATTACATCCGCCCTGGGCCCTAAAGCAGGTACTCCGCTATATTCACCTTGTACTTCGCTGGATCCAGCGCCTTTACGATGCTCCTTAAATGCTTTCCGCCCGGGTCTTTTTCCGTCAGGTCCACGGTCCGGGGCCCCGCTTTTATCCCCGTATCATCCGTTATCATAACCACCCTGGGGCGCAGGTGCTCGGAGGGGCTGGCGCTGCACACAATCGCAAGCTCGCGCGTGTCCAGCATGACAAGGCTTCCCACCGGATAAATGCCGACCAGATTGACAAAAAACTTGAACAGCAGCGCATCCAGCTGCGCCCCTGCCCGCTTCATCATAAGGCTCAGGGCCCTGTCCGGGGCCAGGGGCACCCTGGCATAGACCCGGGACGAGGTCATGCCGTCATACTGGTCCGCTATGCCCACGATGCGGGAATAAAAATCCAGGTCGGAGAGTTTCTGCACCTTGGGATAGCCCGTCTTGTCATGATGTATATGGTGCTCGTAGCAGGCGATAGCGGCCCTTATCGACGAACTGTCAAACCCTTTCATCCTGAATATCACGCTCACCCCCAGAAGGGTATGCCCTTTCATCATCTCCCATTCCTCTCCGGTGAAGCTGGTGGGCTTGTTTAGTATTTCGGATGGTATCTCGGTCTTGCCGATGTCATGGAAGAGGGCAACCAGCCCAAGCTCCATGAGGGCCTTCTTGCCAAGCCCCAGCCTCTGGCCCAGCGCTACAGAGAGGATGCTCACGTTCACGGAGTGATGGTAGGTGTATTCGTCGTAGTTCTTTATGGCGGTCATCCCCAGGAGCAGTTCTTCCTTTTCAAGCAGCAGGTCCACCATGGACTCAATCACCCTTTTTGCCCTTTTTATGCTCACCCGCTCGCCTGCCTTTATCTTGTTCATGACGCCCCTGGTATAGGAGACGGCATTGAAGTAGGTCCTCTTGACCGCCTTCCGGAGGTCGTAATTGTCGTCCTCCACTATGCGCCTTATCCGCCCGCATTCGATGCAGTTCGCAGCACTCATGCCAAGGGTGAGATCGTCGAAGGGATCGGGGCTGTACTGCGAGTTCAAAAAGGCGGAGAGGAATGTCTGCATCTCCCCGGCGTTGACCTCGCAGGCGAACCGCAGGCTCCCCAGCGAGCGCCTCTTGAACTCCCTCTGGAGGAAATCGAAGTTCAGGAGGTACTCCATCGAGAACTTTATGCGCTCTTCGTTCAGGTAAAAATACTCGCCCACAAGCTCCAGCGTGACCGGGCCGTCCTCCCTGGCAAGGGTGTTCACCAGCGAGACGAACTTTTCCACCGAGCTTACCACGGCGACATTGGCGGGGTTATGGATTTGCGCCGTGCGCACGATCACGGCGATCTGGTTCACCAGGTCCTTGGCGAACCGCTGGGTAAGCTCGTTACTTTCCATATTCTATCCGTTTGATGGCCGTATAGGCGTATTCGCTAAGGAGCCTGTTCTTCGACTCGCGCAGCCTGTGCAGGCTGGGCAGGGCCTCCTTGCATCCCATCAGCCCAAGGCTGTACGCCGCGCACGCCTTGATCTCGTCATATCTGCCCTTCCTGAAAAATGAACTGACCCTCAGGTTCCTTAGGAGAAACTCCACAACGCCGGACTCGTTCCAGGATGAGAGCACCTCGAAGAACTCTTTTTTCTCGTTGAAGTCCAGGTCCACAAACTCCTTCGCTGTCAGCCTGTTCATTATTATCTTTTTTGCGGCCTCGGATTTTATCTGCCCGAGCGCCCTGGCCGCGGCCGTCCGAACGGACTGCTCCGGGTCGTCCAGGGCGTCTCTTATGGTCTGGATTACACCCTGGCCTCCAAGCTCGCCGAAGGCCTTGATGACCTCCATCCTCACCCGCACGTCGCTGTGGCGGGCGGCCCTTATCAGGAAGTCCACCGCCCTGCGGTCGCCTATCTTCCTGAATATGTAAATGATGTTCCTCACCACATACCACCGGGGGTCCGAGAGGCCCTTTGCCAAAGCGTTTATGTCCTTTTCACCAAGGAGCGCGAGCGCGTCTATGACCGTTTTTCTGGCCTCTATGGTCTTCAGCTCGCCCAGTATGGTTATGAACGAGGATATCGCCTCCCTGCCCAGATGGCGGACATAATCCATCAGGATGCCCAAATCCCCCATATTGCCGGAGTCCAGTTCTTCCCCAAGGCGTTTGATTACCGGCGGCGAGGAGGCAAAGAGGAACACCTGTTCCATCTCTCTCCTCAGGGTCTCCGGGACGTTCGGGTCCTCCGAGGTCTTCCTGGCCGACTGAAGGATATGGACGGCGGAATAGATCAACCCGTTCTGGACGGCATACTCCAGGGCGCCGCATATAAGCTTCAGGTTCTCCCTGGCGGCCTCGCCGTCCGAGCAGACCAGCATGTCAATGAGTATCGCGGTAAGCCGGGGTATTTTGTCCCCGGAATCCTTTTCAATCTCCTTTACAAGCTGGTCGAGGTCGGACCTCGTGATGGGCACTATATCCAGGACCCTGGCCTCGGCCTGCTCTTTCAGGGCCTCCTCATATGCCCTCCTCAGTTCCCCCTCGTCCGTCTCCTCTTCCCGGGCGCGCATGGTGGCGCTCGCCTCGTATGTCTCGTCCTCAAGCAGGAAATTCTCGTCCACTATGTATTTGACGTGATCGAAATCCCGCTCCCAGAAGAGCGTCACCACGTCCTCGTCGTCGCCCTTGTCGAAATCGTAGGATATGGCCTCCAGAAAGCCTTTCATCTCATTCTGGGCAAGCCCTTTCTGCAATGAAAGCTCCCTTACGCCGTCCTTGAAGAGGATGAAGGCGAGGTTGTCCTCCTTCTCCACGCTCTGGAACACGGGCTTGTCCCCAAGCAGTATCTCGTTCTGCCTGAGTTTCAAATCGAGGTCGCCGTAAAGGTCAAGGTACTCGATAACTTTTCTGTAGGCGTCCTCCACCGTTTTCCCGTAGACCGGGTTGTTGGCGGGGTAGATCCTCAGGTTCTTCCTGGCCCGGAGGAAAGACTGCATAAGCTCCTGTCCGAGCTTTATCTCTTCGGCCTGCGGCATTGCCTAAATTAACACAGGGGCAAAAAGACGGTCAATTAATAAAGGATTATTTTCTTTGACTTGGCGTAATTGGCTATGACCATGGTGGAGGTGTGCAGCCTCTGAAGCCGCGTGTTCCTCATCCTGATGGCCTGCATGTCGTTATAGGGGAATTTTTCGGCCCTGATCTCTATCTGGCACTTCCTTATCTCCTGGAAGATGGCCTTAAGGGCCTCGTTGTCCAGTGGTTTTAAAAAGAGCGGGTTCACGGTTACATAGCCTTCGGCTATGTCATAGGCGATTGCCTTGTAGCCCTTGCCCCTGACGCTACCCGGCATCCGGTGCCTTCTTCCTGACCATAAGCCTTGCGGCCAGTATGCCCACCTCGTAAAGGATCAGGATGGGCAGGGCCATCAGTATCTGGTTGAAGGCGTCGGGGGTGGGGGTGAGGAACGCCGCCGCTATGAAGGCAAAGAGAACGGCGTACTTCCTCTTCTTGGCCAGGGTCTCCGGCTTCACTATGCCCATTCGGGCGAGGATGACGATAATTATGGGCAGCTCGAATATGATGCCGAAGGCAAGCAGGAATTTCATGCAGAAGTCCGCGTAATTGCCTATCGATATGAGCGGCACCAGCGAGGCCGTCCTGTAAGTAAGCAGAAAGTGCAGGGCGAACGGCAGTATCACGACAAAGCAGAAAGACGCGCCAACAAAGAACAGCCCCGTCCCGGCCAGGACGAAGGTGGCCGCATACCTCTTCTCTTTCGTGAAGAGCCCCGGCGCTATGAAGCGCCATACCTGATAGAGGATGAAAGGAAGCGAGATAATGAGGCCCGCTATCATGGCGAGCTTCATCTGCATCCAGAAGGCCTCCGTGGGCGAGAGGAAGACCAGCGAAGGCGCTTTCTTGATCGCCGTGAACGCTATATAAGGGTTGTGCATCTGGATAACGGGATAATATTTCATCGGGATGGTAAGAAAATCCATGAGCTGTTCGCTGAAGATGAAGGCAACGAGGAACCCGGCCCCGAAGCTTATCATGGAATAGAGCAGCCTTTTTCTCAGCTCTTCCAGGTGCTCGGTGAAGGACAACATCCTGCTTTTCTCCGGCGAAGCAGGTTTTACACTGGGTATTTCCGTTTGGGGCTGTCCGGGTGCCGGTTCAGGCACCGGAGGGTTTATCTCCGCCATCTATTGCTCCGTCCATTTCTTTTCCTGTTGATTTGTCCGAGGGTCCCGCTTCCGCCTGATTTGCCGGTTCCGGCCTGGCCTCCGGTGTTTCCGGAGGGGTGAGGCCCATATTTTTCAGTTCGGCCTGGCGCATCTCCCGGTCGAATTCGCTTTTCACCCCGGTCATCGCCCTCCGCAACTCGCCCATTATCTTGCCCAGGTTCTGGGCAAGCTCGGGAAGCCTGCGGGGACCGAACACCAGGAGGGCCACTACAAAAATCACCAGGATTTCCTGGAACCCGATATCGAACATATCCTTTATAGTATCAAGAAACCGGAAAAAAATCAGTGAGACGGGTTGCCCCTGTTCGGAAACAGCGTGGACAGGGAGATGAAAAGCCTGTAATCCGGCGTGTTATCCGCAAAGTTCACTCCCGCGCCAATGGTGCTGAAAAAGTTATCGTTGAAAAGCCTGTAGCCCAGCCTTAATTCGGAAAGGTCTATGCCGCCGCCGTACGGGCCCTTGCGCAATTCGTACTCGGCAAGCAGTTTCATGTTGTTTGCCGCCGGGAATTCGAGCGCCCCCAGGAAATCCCATTCGCTGTTCAGGTGCGACTTCTGCGGACTGAGGAGGATTGCGTTCAGGTGCCCCATGAAAGGGCCAAGCTTCTTGCTGAGGATGACCCCCGCGCCAGCCCCCCCGCCCATGCTCAACCGGTCTTTCCCGGTATCGGCGAACCCCGTCACGAGGAGGGCCGCCGACGGCCCGTACCTGCCCTCGTCCAGGAACCTGTACTTGCCCGCCAGGGCGAAGTCCTCAAGCCCGCTCGTGTCCTGAAATCCGTCCACATAAGGCAGAGTGAGCATCACCTCCACCCTGTTCGTCACTCCATAGGCCGCCCCCATTATGTACTTTATCGAATCCGGGGTCCGCGCGACCTCCACGTTAAGGCCGAAGGAGACCGCGTTCCTGGGCGGCGACTGCGCGCTGAAGGCGGAGAACACACCGTAGGGGGCAAGCGGCCTCACGCCGGTGAACTCGAAATTCGCGGGCCAGGCATGACCGGGGAAGACAAGAAGGACAAGGAGAACCAGAACGAAAAGACCAGCATGGGACTTCCCTGACCGGAACCAAGCAGGCCTTTTAAACATCCTACAAAATACCAGAACCGCTTCCGGGTGTCAAATGCGCAAGCACGCTGGAGACCTCATCAAGCGGGGCCGCGCCAGCGAGTTTCACCTCGAACCCGTCCTCAAGGAATTTGAGCCTGGCGGCCAGTTCCCTGTCCTCAAGCAGAAGCTGAACGGGCGGCGGCACACCTTCGGCCACCTTGAACCTTATCCTCCCGTTTATCTGCCGCACCAGGGCGATATTGGCCCGCTCTGAGGCGTGCCGCAAAGACATTACCGTGATCAGATTATTTACTTCCTCCGGGAGCGGCCCGAAGCGCTCATAGAGCTCGTCCGATATCTTCTTCAGGGTCTCCACATCCGCGGAAGAAGCTATCCTCCTGTAGAAGCTCAGCCTTAACGCTATATCTTCTATATAGGTTTCCGGGACAAGGGCATCCACGTTCAATTCCAGCGAGGGCGGCGCCTTCTCCTTCACCTCCTCGCCTTTCAGTTCGGCCACGGCGGTCTCCAGGATGTCCAGGTACATCTCGAACCCCAGGTCGTTTATGCAGCCCGACTGCTCGGCCCCGAGCATGTTGCCCGCGCCCCTTATCTCCAGGTCCTTGAGGGCCACACGGAACCCCGCGCCCAGATAGCTAAGCTCCTCCAGCGCCTGCAGTCTCTTTCTGGCGTCCTCGGTAAGGATGTCGTAACCGGGGACCAGGAACCATGCATAGGCCCGCCTGTTTCCCCTGCCCACCCTGCCCCTCAGCTGATACAGGTCCGCAAGGCCCATCATGTCCGCCCTGTCCACGATCATGGTATTGGCATTGGGTATGTCCAGGCCGGAGCCGATTATCGCGGTCGACAGCAGTATGTCCAGTTCGCCGTCCAGGAACCGGAGCATGGTCTTTTCAAGCGGGGCCTCGGGCATCCTGCCGTGGGCAAGCCCGATCCTGGCGGTCGGCAGCAGGTCCCTCAGCATCATGCCGTACTTTTCTATGTCCTCTATCCTGTTGTGGACGAAGAACGCCTGTCCTCCCCTTGAAAGCTCTTTTTCAAGCGCGTCTTTTATTATCTGTTTGCCGAATACCGAGACCGTGCTCTTAACGGCAAGCCTCTCCTCCGGCGGGGTCTCTATGACGCTCATGTCCCTGATGCCGGAGAGCGCCATCTGCAGCGTGCGCGGTATGGGGGTTGCCGTCAGCAGGAGCACGTCCACGTTCTTCCTGAATTCCTTTATCCTCTCCTTATGGGCCACGCCGAACCGGTGCTCCTCGTCTATTATCAGGAGGCCCGCGTTTGCAAACGAAAGCTCCGCTTTCAGAAGCGCGTGTGTGCCGATAAGTATGTCTATTTCGCCCTTCTCGAAGGCCTGAAGGGTTTTCACCTTCTCTTTTTTGTCCTTGAACCGGCTAACGTAATCGACCTTTACGGGGAAGGCGGAGAACCGCTCGCTGAAGGTGCGGAAGTGCTGTTCGCAGAGGAGAGTGGTCGGCACAAGCACCACGGCCTGTTTCGCGTCATAGACGCACTTGAAGGCCGCCCTCATCGCAACTTCCGTCTTCCCGTAGCCCACGTCTCCGCAGAGGAGCCTCTCCATGGGCCTCGCGGATTCCATGTCCTTTGTGACCTCGGCTATCGACCGGAGCTGGTCGGGGGTCTCCTCATAGGGGAAGAAGCTCGCGAACTCGCGGTGCGCGTCAGTATCCGGGCTGAAGGCGAACCCCTTTGAGGCCTCCCTTTCGGCGTATATCTTCACCAGCTTGTCCGCAATATCTTTCAGGCGCTTCTTCGCCCTCGCCTTCCTCTTCTCCCAGCCCTTGCCGCCCAGTTTGTCCAGGGGGGGCGTGGTCTCGGCGGGGCTCCTGTATTTGTGCACCTTTTCTATGCCGTAAAGGGGGACATAAAGCCTGCTGCCCTCGGCGTACTCGATAAGCATGAAATCGGCCGTGTGCCCATCCGTGGTCTCTTTCAGGAAGCCCATGAACCTGCCGATGCCGTGGTCCGCGTGGACCACCAGGTCGCCGTCCGAGAGGTCGTCCAGGTTCTGGATGAGCCCGGAGAGCCTGGACTTCTTCATCGGCTTCCAGGCGGGCTTCTCTCCGAAGAGGTCCTTGTCCGTGAATATGAAAAATCCCGGCAGCGCCATTCCCGCGGAAAGCGGATGCACCGTGAGCGCGACCCTCCCGGCATAGTCAGCCAGTTCCGGAGGGGCGAGTATCGGGGCATGGACATCATCTTCAGCGAGGATGTCTTTTATCCTTTTGGCCTGGGCCTCCGAGGAGAGCGCGAAGAGGACGTCAGACGTGCTCCGCAGCCTTTTCACCGCGATGGCAAGCTCGGTTATGTCGCGCCGCTCGTTCTGGAGCACCCCGTACCCGGCAAGGGGCAGCACGCCCGCGTCCCCGCCTTCACCCTTGATGGGCGCGCGGGAGAGGACGACGGCGTCTTCGGGCAGCCCCTCCCTGCCCTCAATCCCGAAGACCCAGTAGTTGCCAAGGCCAAGCCCCTCGCCCGCTTCCGGCTCCTTCGCCGGCAGGACAAGGGCCGAGGGCAGATCGCTTGTATGCAGCTGGGTCTCCACGTCGAAGTGCCTTATCGTGTCTATCTCGTCGCCGAAGAACTCCACCCTCACGGGCTCGTCCATTCCCACCGGGAAGAGGTCCAGTATCCAGCCCTTCATCTTGAACTGGCCCGGTTCGGTCACAAGCGGGGCGGGTCTGTATCCCATGCCAAAGAGCTTTTCTTCAAGCTCTTCCCTTTTATACTCGATATTCCGCGTGAGATCCACGACCAGACGGTTTATGTCCTCTTCAGGCCATAAAGGGGCCGATATGGCGCTTTTTGATGAGATTACAGAGAGCCCGGCGCGCGAGGACCTCAGGACGAACTCCGCCCTTCGTCCCGCGGCATCGGGGCTTTCTGGGTCTGGAAGGAGATAAACACCTTCAGGGTCCTTGTTCAGGAGGCGGAGATAAAAATCCAGGTCGCGGAAGAGTTTTAGCGCGTTCTCCTCGGTGTCGGTTATGGCCGCGAACGGGCCGTCCTCGATCAGGGCCAGAAAAAGCGCGGGCGAGGAGCCGCGGAGGGTATGGATCCGGCCTTCCGGGAGGGTGGCAAGTTTGCGGAGCCCGTCCAGGCGCTCAAGGATATTCACTTCAACTCTTCTTTATCCTGTTTATGATCTCTGTCGTGGAGATGCCTTCCAGGTAAGGCAGCGAAAGAGTGCGCCCGGCGAGGTCCGAGCCCACTATGTCCTCGGTCTTCCAGTCGCCCCCCTTCACCAGCACATCGGGCATTATGGATTTTATAAGCTCGTAAGGCGTGCTCTCGTTAAAGAGCGCAACGTAATCCACCATCTCCAGTGCGGCGAGCACCACGGCCCTTTCGGCCTCGGGGTTCACGGGCCTTCCGGGCTTTATCGCGCGCACCGAGCGGTCCGTGTTCACGCCCACCACGAGCACGTCGCCAAGGGACTTCGCCTCTTTCAGATACCGCACGTGCCCGGCATGAATGATATCGAAGCACCCATTCGTAAATACTATCTTCCTGCCCTCCCTTTTAAGCGCTTCAACTTCGCGCGAAAGCTCATCGCGCCCAACCACCCTGCCCATGCTAATACCCGGCCTCCTCAAGCATCTTCCTGGCTTTCAAAAGGGTCTCCTTGTCGCCCTTGTATAAAACCTTTTCGAGGGCGGTCTCTATGGGGAACCATTCGGAGGCGTCCACCTCGTAATCGTGCCCCTCGGTGGAGCCGCTCAAGTACCGCATCAGGTAGAAATGGACGGTTTTTTTATACTTGGCGTTTTCGTCGCTGGAGTAGTACCAGTAGGAGACGGACCCTATCTTGTCCACGATACCGGCCTTAAGCCCCGTCTCCTCGGCCACTTCCCGGAGGGCCGCGTCTTCCACCTTCTCACCGCCGGCCACAACCCCCTTGGGGAGTGTCCAGACGGTGCCGCCCTTGACGGAGATCAGGGCCACCTCGAAACCCGGCCGGCCATGCCTTTTCCTGTAGACCACCCCGCCCGCCGAGGTCTGCATCTTTATCGAAGGCGGGTTCATCTACTGGCCCCTTATAAGCCTCACAATGTCGTTATGGAGCGCGAAGACCATGATGAAGATAAGTATCATAAGCCCGGCCCTTTGAAGGATCATCTGTGTCGACTCGCTGAGGGGTTTTTTTCTTACGCCCTCGATTGCAAGAAACATCAGATGCCCCCCGTCCAGAATGGGGATGGGCAGCAGGTTCAGCACGGCGAGGTTCGCGCTTATTATGGCCATGAACATCAGATAAGAGAACACGCCCATTGCGGCCGCCTTGCCGGACTCCTGAACGATAGCTATCGGCCCGCCAAGCGTATTAAGAGAAAACGAGCCGGAGACCAGCTTCACTATGGTGTCCCAGATAAAATAGGCCATTCGTCCGGTGCCCTCCGCCGCCTTATAGACCGCCTGAAAGGGGTTTTTGGCCTCCACCACGTGGAAGGGCATTGCGTCCCCCATCCGCTGTATGCCTATGCGCCCTATAGTTACCTCTTTGCCATCCGGGCCCATCTCTTTCACGGCTTCCGGCGTGACCGCTATCTTGAACACCCCGGAGTCCCTCTTTATCTTCATGGAGACGGGCTGGTTGGGTTTCGCGCTTATGATCCCCACCACGTCGAACCAGGTGGCTATCGGCTTCCCGTCCACCTCCAGTATGGTGTCGCCCGGCTTGAGGCCGGCCTTCTGGCCCGGCGAGCCTGGGAGCGTGCTGCCCACCACCGGGGTCATGTCGGCCAGTTTGGGGATGTTTACCGGAAACCCCACGGAAAGGAAATACGCGAATATGACGTATGTCAAAAGCAGGTTGAAGAACGGCCCGGCAAATGCTATCAAGGCCCTCTTCCAGACGGGCTGCCCCCCGAACGAATAGGCCATCTCCTCCGCCGGAAGCTCCTCATCAGGGTCTTCCCCAAGGAGCTTTACATATCCGCCAAGCGGAATGGCCGATATCATGTACTCGGTGCCGCCCTTCCTGAAGCCGGCTATCCTCGGGCCGAACCCCAGCGAGAACTTCAGCACCTTTACCCGCGAGAGTTTGGCCGTTATGAAGTGTCCGAATTCATGGACGAAGACCAGAACGCCAAGAAGGACAATGGCCCAGATTATGGTCAATTGCAGCTCCCTTTTAGATTCTTTTCTACTTTTTCCCGGATTTCATGAGGCCGGCGGCCGTTTCCCGGGCCCATCTGTCCGCCTCGATAACGGCGGACACGCCCGAAAGGGCCTTTTTTTCATGCAGCCGCATGGTCTTTTTTATTATAGCAGGAATGCCGGTGAACCCAATCGAACCGGCGAGGAAAGCCTCCACGGCGGTCTCGTTGGCCGCGTTCAGCACGGCGGACATCGTGCCCCCTTCCGCCAGCGCCTCGTATGCGTATGAGAGGCATGGGAAATTCTTCGTATCGGGCTCCATGAAGGTGAGGGTCTCCATTCGATCGAGGACAAGAGGGGTGATCACGTCCGGAAGCCTCTCGGGCCATGAAAGGGCGTATGCTATGGGCGCCTTCATGTCCGGCACGGAAAGCTGCGCCAAAAGCGAGCCGTCCACGAACTCCGCCATCGAGTGCACTATGCTCTGCGGATGGATGAACACGTTAATCCTCTCAGCCCCCACGCCGAAGAGGTGATGGGCCTCTATCACCTCCAGCCCCTTGTTCATGAGCGTGGCGGAGTCTATGGTTATCTTCTTCCCCATGCTCCAGTTGGGGTGGCAGAGGGCGTCCTCAATACGCACGGCGGCAAGCTCTTTTTTCTTCTTCCCGATGAACGGCCCGCCGGATGCGGTGAGGATGATGCTCTTCAGGAACTGGTACCCCCTGCCCTCTATGCACTGGAAGACGGCGCTGTGCTCGCTGTCCACAGGCAGTATCTTCACCTTCCTTTTTCTGGCCTCTTTCATCACGAGTTCGCCGGCCGTGACCAGGGCCTCCTTGTTGGCGAGCCCGATTGTTTTTCCGGCCTTTATGGCCGCAAGCGTGGGGGCAAGCCCGGCAAACCCCACTATGGCTGAAAGGACGAAATCGCTGGCGGGATGCGCTGCAACCCTCAGAAGCCCCTCTTCGCCATCGTAAACGGGGATGTCCGTCTTTTTACGGAGCCTTTCGGCCGCTTCCGGGTCCCTGAGGGCGCAGATATCGGGCTTGAACTTTTTTATCTGTGAGAGGAGTTCTTTATCGCTGCGGCAGGCGGCAAGCGCCGCCACCCTGAAGCGCTTGGGGAATTTCTCTATCACCTGCAGGGCGCTCTTGCCGATGGAGCCGGTAGAGCCCAGGATTGTTATCTTCTTTATAGGCACAATAAAAAATATACCATAGAACGGGTTTTGGGGGGGTTTTTACAGATTAAAAATGCCGCTCGGCAGTCCTTTTCAGGAGACTCCGCCGGGGTTAAAAATTTTTAAAACCACCGCCATTTTTTGCGCCATTTTTCCTGTTTTAGTAAAAAGTAGCCCAGGATTATTCTTATCACTACGAGCATGAAGAGGGCGCCAATGCGTGATAATAGAACCTGAGTGTCTTTAAAGGGCACCAGGAAAAAAAAGACAGTGCTTATGACCTCGGCGGCGATAAGGAATTCAAGGCCAATTAGTATCCTCTCTCCAAGATATTTGAGTACCTCCTGTTTTCTAATAAGTTTATACGTCGCCATGACCGCGCCACAGAATATGACCAGAGTGCCTATGAAGCTTATCACGAAAGAAAAGGCTTCAAAAATCCCATGAGCAGAGTATCTGGCAACGTTATGGTCTTTCTTTTGGATATCTTCCTGCTTGTGGCAAAGTGTGCACAACTTCCTTACGTGAATGGACTCTACATTGGTTCTTTGTCCCTTTTCCGCCGCGCACTTATCCAGAAGGATGACAGTGGACGTAAAGAGCAACACAGAAAAAAAAATAAAAACAATGGCGGCACTCTTCATTTCAGACCTTTTTTAAAGTATAGGACAGAAAGAGGAGATTAATAATCTCTAATTAAGCTGGCGTAACCAGCCGATGGATTCTCCCCGCCGGGGACTCCGCCGGGGTTAATTGCAGTAAAGTTAAGCGGAATCAGCCCCTGGGCGGGCGGCCCTCACGGAAATTTCCTTTCATATTTCCAGGTACTCCCGCAGACTGATTATTTTCACGGACTCGAATTTTCCAAGCTGGAGCATTCCTTTGTCGCCCGTCACTATAACATCGGCATTGCCGGCGGATGCGCATTCAAGAATCCTGTTATCAGGACCGTCCGTTAATGCGTTCACCTTTTTTACGGGTACAACAAGTTCGCCCATTTCCGACAGATTTACGGCAACACGGCTGAGATCTTCCGCCTCCCGGCTGAATTTGGCGGAAAGGACTGACAATACCTCACCGATAATTTCCCTTGAGATCAGGAGGAGATCATTTCCCTGGATAACTTTCAGAACCGCCTTTTCAGCCTGGCCGCCTGGAAAAACCAGGGCGGAAATGAAGATGTTCGTATCAAACACTGCCCTCATTTTCCGAGGTATTTTTCCAGGTCTTTTTCAGTCAGGATCCCCTTCTCTTTTGCCTTTTGGCTCCAGTAACCCTGCATCTGATAAAATTCCCTTTTAAGCCTCCCTTTTCTTGCCAGCCGCAGGGCGTCCTGCACTACGGCGCTAAGGGTCTTCCCCTGTTCACGGGCCAATTCTTCCGCCTCCTTTGCGAGTTCGGGAGGAAGCGATATTGTTTTTTTGACCGCGGTCCCCATTTTTTCACCTCGTGTTTCCGGTATGAATAAATACTACCATATTTCATTCCCGCTTGCCGGGAAACTCCTTCATTAAGGGGGGGCAGAGGGAACGGAGGGGAATGAAACGGCTTTCAGGCCATCGGGTTCAATCCAAAAGCGGATGCCCTCCGTAATTGGACGGAGGGGCATCCGCGCAATTAAAACGTCAGGGCCTGCCCTTTTCATTAGAACGAGAGACTTTGCCTCAAAAGTTATTAAAACGAAAGGCTCTGCCTTTCTAAAAGCATCTCGGCCAGAAAGGAGCCGGGCTTCGCCTCGGAGTTTGGTATCTTCTCCGCCTTGTCCAGGCCGTAGTGCTTCACGCAGGAGGCGCAGATGTAGAACTTCGCGCCCAGGTCGGTGAGGGTCTTTATAAGCTCGGCAACCGGAGAGAACTCGTCCTTCTTCTGCCATTCAAGCGTCTCGGCAAAGCCCTTCTTGGCAAGCAGCACGCCCTTGTCCATCAGGAAGAAATCGAGCTCGATGTCGAAGGCCTTCATGTTGGTGGCAAGCTGCATGGCCCCGGCAACCACGTCGGGGTTGTCGTAGGATTTCGTAATGATAAAGACGAATTTCTTGTTCTCCATATCTCCCCCTCTTAAAGGATATTGTTAAAGATATATTAAACTATTTAACTATTGTCCGCCACGGGCTCATTGCCCTCTGGCCGGAGGGCATCTATGATATCTTCCATTTCGCGTAATCCGGATTTTAGCAAAAAAAAAGGGGGCCTGTACGGCCCCCGAAAAAAAACGAGAGATGAATTAGCAGCCTTCGATGGCTCTCCTCTTTTTAGGCGCCGGTGCTGCCGCTCCGGTCTTCTGGCCGCCCGCTATGGATTTCACATAGGCTTCGAGGTTGGCCAACTCCGCCCCTTTGATGGCTTTACCTTTCAGCTTGGTGGTGATCATCCTGTTGATGGTGGCCGGAAGGTTCTTGTCCGTAGCCGCCGCCGCCAGCATCTTGCCGCCGCTGTGGCAGGTATTGCAGGCCATTCCGGTCTTCCCAAGCTTGGTGTTGTTGAAGAGGGCCTTGCCCTTCTCCACGTTGCCAGCCGCAAATGCAAAGGAAACCATGAGTCCGAGGGCAATCATTGCTGCCAGGGTTATCTTCAGTGTCTTCAAATCGTTCACCTCCTTTCTTATCCGAAATAAGTTATAAATTGTAATTTAATCCCGCCTGGTCTTTCAAGTGGAAGATTGGCTTATAATCTGAGTCAGCATGGACCAGACCGCAAGAGGAGCAGCAATCCGGGCTTTGTACCGGATTTGGATGAAGGGCCGCCTGCCGAAAGAGACGATAGAGAGCCTCTCCGGCGGCCTCCCAGACAGGGAACGCGCCTTCTTCATGGAGCTTACCTACGGGGTTTTACGTCAAAGAGACCTGCTGGACAGGGCCATCTCCCTTTTCGTGACCCGTCCGCCCAAGGGCCCAACCCGCGATAACCTGCGTCTTGCCGCTTACCAGCTCCTCTTCACCCGCGTTCCGGAAAGGGCCGCCGTGCACGAGGCCGTGGAGATGGAAAAATCATTTCCCTCCGGCAAGCCGGCCCTTGTGAACGCGGTGCTGAGGAGCTTCCTCAGGAAGAGGGATTCGGTGGACGGGCTTATCGGTTCCCTGGGGAAGGCCGCCGCGGACCCTTCCCTTTCGGCAAAAGAACGGACAAGGGCCATTAGCGCCCTTACATCTCATCCGGAATGGCTTGTGAAGAGGTGGGCCGGAAGGCTGGGGATTGAAGAGGCATCCGCCCTGTGCGAGGCAAACAACCGCATTCCCCCCTTCACCTTGCGTGTAAACACGATGCGGGCCGCAAGAGAAGAAGTGCTCTCCATGCTGAGTGAAAGGGACATCCAGGCCGAAACCACCCGGTTCAGCCCCTCCGGAATAAAAATCCTCTCGCTTAAAAGGACATTCAGGGGGATGGATTTTCTGGCCCGTTTCTGCACGCCGCAGGACGAGGCCGCCCAGCTTGTGGGTTTTCTGGCAGACCCGAAACCGGGTGAAAAGGTGCTGGACGCCTGCGCCGCGCCGGGAGGAAAGACAACCCATATGGCGGAGCTTATGCGGGATACCGGCAGGATACTTGCCATTGACGTGGACGAGGGCCGCATAAAGAGAATGGAAGAGAACATAGAGCGGCTCGGCCTGGAATCCGTACAGGTGCTCCGGGCGGACATGATTGAGGAATCGAAGCGGCTTGCGGCTGAGTTCGACAGGGTATTGGTGGACGCGCCGTGCTCCTCGCTGGGGGTGATGCGGAGGAACCCGGACGTGAGATACAGGCATACCGAAAGGGATTTGCCAGCGTTCAAAAGAAAACAGCTTGCCCTGCTGCGGGCCGCATCCGAAACGGTAAGGCCCGGCGGCTTCCTTGTATACTCAACCTGCTCCACTGAGCCCGAAGAGGGTGAAGATGTGATAAGGGAGTTCCTGGAATCGGAAGAAGGGTTCGTCTCGATAAGGCCGGAGGCCCCTTTTTTCAAAGGGCTTTCTTTCGACATGGGGTTCCACTTTGTCCGGACATGGCCGCAAAGGCAGGACATGGATGGATTTTTTGCCGCAAAATTGCGGAAAATATAGCGGATGAAGAAAATACTGCTTACGCTTTTTTTCGTGGCCCTGGGCATAGCGGCCGGGGTGGTCAGCTTCCGGTCCTTCATCTCGGTGAAAGAAGTGGAGGTGCCCGAGCTGGCGGGCCTGAGCCCTGATGACGCAAGAGCGGCCCTGGGCCGGCGCGGTCTTGAGTTCGAAGTGCAGGGAAGCGAATACAGCGCCACTGTCCCGCAAGGGCTTATAACCAGTCAGAGCCCCGCGTCCGGACAGCCTGTAAAGCAGAGGGAAACGGTTCAAGTGGTGATAAGCAGGGGGCCGGAGGGGCAGTCGATGCCAAACATCCTGGGCAAGACCATTCAGGAAGCCGGGATGATATTGTCAAAAGATGAACTGGGCATAACCAAGGTAATCAGCGTGCACTCGCCAAGCGTCCCGCCTGGCCTGATCATCGCGCAGACCCCGCAGCCGGACCGCGACACGGGCTCCCCCATAAGTGTTATTGTAAGCGCGGGTCCTGCTGATGTAAGCTACTACTGCCCCGATTTCAGGGGCATGAGCCCTGATGAGGCGGGCAAACTGGCCAATAGCGTTGGCGTGAACCTCGCCTTCACGGGCGTGGGCAACAGTGTCGCCTCACAAAACCCCTCGCCGGGGGCGAGGATAGAAAAGGGCCAGAATATCGAACTGGACCTGGATTATACAGGAGGAGGGCAATGGCCAAGATAGCGCCTTCGCTGCTCTCCGCGGATTTCCTGAAGCTCAAAGACGAGCTTGGGGCCACGGAAGAGGCAGGGGCGGACATCCTTCACGTGGACGTGATGGACGGGCGGTTCGTCCCCAACATAACAATAGGCCCGTTCATAGTGGAATTCATCCGGAAGGCCACCAGGCTGCCTCTTGACGTGCACCTCATGATAATGGAGCCGGAACGCTATGCGGCCGATTTTGTGAAGGCCGGGGCGGACTACCTCACGGTGCATTACGAGGCCTGCACGCACCTGCACCGGACGGTGCAGATGATAAGGGAGCTTGGCGCAAAACCGGGCGTCGCCATCAACCCGGCCACACCCGCCGTGATGCTGGAAACCATAGTGAACGATATAGACCTCGCCCTTGTCATGTCCGTGGAGCCGGGCTTCGGGGGGCAGGAGTTCATCCCCTGGTCGGTGCAGAAGATAGAGCAGCTGAAATCCATCATAGACGACCGCGGGCTTCCCGCGATAATAGAGGTGGACGGCGGGATAAAGCCCGACAACGCATGGCTGGTGGCAAATGCGGGGGCGGAGATGCTGGTTATGGGTTCCGCCTTCTATAAATCCGGCAATTACAAAAGTCTGGTTGAGGACGTAAGGAAGAGGCTTCAGGCATGATCAGGGAAGACCTGGAAAAAGCGGACAAGCTGAGAGACAAGTCCCGCTACAGGGAGGCGCTTAAAATCCTGACCCGCGTCCTTGAGAAGGGCTGCGAAAGCCGGGAAGACCTTTTTCAGTGCAGGCTGCTGGCGGGGCACACATACCGTATGCTGGGGGACTTCGAGGCCGCCGCGGCCAATTACGAACAGGCGATAACGATAGCCAGGGAACTGAAAGACCCCGTGAAAGGGGCGGACGCCAAGGTCAGCCTTGCCCTGTCTGTGAGGGGCATGGGGGACTGGGCCGCGGCCCTGCGGCTCCTGGGCTCCGCCGAAAGGGTCTACTTAAGGAGGGACGACGAAGGGGCGCTTGCCTTCCTCAACTGGGCCAAGGGCGGCACCTGCCGGATAAAAGGCGACATAGACGAAGCGATTAAATATTTCAAAACGGCCTACGGGGAATTCACGAGGCTTGGAGACGAACACGCAGCCGGTTTCTGCCTGAACGGCCTGGGCGGGGCCTCGCGCGTAAAAGGCCTTTACGGCAGGTCGCTGGATTATTACACGAGGGCCAACGGGCTGTTCAAAAAACTCCGCGACCCGTTCGGGCTCGCGTATTCATACTGCGGCATAGGCAACGCGCTCCGGATGAAGGGCGAGTGGGACCCCGCGGCCGCAAGCTTCAAAAAGGCCCTCAAGGTTTACGCGAAGATAGGGGACATCGTAAGCTCCTCGTACACCCTCTGGAGCCTGTCCAAGACTTACGTCATGCTTGGCAGATACGAGACGGCCAAAAAATACCTGAAAGAGGCGGAGAAATTCTTCAGGAAGACGAAGGACCCCAGGGGGATGATCTACTGCCTCCTGAGCGAGGCGGAGCTGAAGGCCCTGGCCGGAAGGAAAAAGAGCGCCCGCGCCGTGGTCTCAGGGGCGCTGGAACTTGCCCGAGCACAGGGGTTCGCCGTGGAGGCCTGCCATGCCGAAGCGATGCTTTCCGTGCTGGAGGGCGCCCCTTCCTTCGCCTGCTACGACGACCTGGGACTAAAGCAGAAATACAAAGAACTGCCTTTCAACCTTCCCTAAAAGCCCCGATGCTGAACATCCCCAATACGCTTACCATATTCAGGATTATTCTTATTCCGGTATTCCTGACCGCCGTGGTCTACAGGAGGTTTGATTACGCCTTTTATGTCTTCGTGGCCGCGGCAATAACGGACAAGCTTGACGGCGCGATAGCGCGCCTTACGAAAAAGAGCACTCCCCTGGGCAGGTTCCTGGACCCGATGGCCGACAAGTTCATGCTGGTCACCTCGTTCATTGTATTTCTCATCGTGAAGCTCATACCCGTCTGGCTTGCAATACTGGTCATCAGCCGGGATATAATAATTGTAGCGGGCTGGCTCCTCCTGTATCTTACGGGACACGCCATCCGGGTGGAGCCGTCCAGGCTCGGGAAGTTCGCGATAGCCTCGCAGTTCGTGCTCTTCACGGTCATCCTGATAGAGCTGAATTATGGCTCGATGGGCTTTTTGAGGGAACTGTTCATATGGCTCACGGCGGTCTTCACGGCCGCCTCCGGCCTGCAATATATCCAGAGAGGTCTGGTTTTCGCGAATGAGAAAAAATCCGGGAGTTGAAATAGAGCGCATAGCCGGCGGGAGCGCGGCGGCCCGGGCCGGCCTGTCCGCCGGCCAGAGGCTTCTTTCCGTGAACGGCCACCCGGTGGCGGACATAATAGACTACCTCTTCTACAAGGGCGATGAAAAGCTGGAGATGGAGGTCGCCTCCGCACAGGGGAACAAGGCCGTTTTGCTGGATTCCGCGCCCCCCGAAGACCCCGGCATAGAGCTTGCGCATTTCCCCGTCAGGCGCTGCCGGAACAAGTGCCTCTTCTGCTTCGTCGAACAGCTCCCGAAAGGGCTTAGGAGGCCCCTTTATGTAAAGGACGAGGACTACCGCCTGTCATTCCTCTACGGCAGTTACATAACCATGACGAACCTCTCGGAAAAGGACAGGGAGCGCATCGCCGCCCAGAGGCTCTCGCCCCTTTACATCTCCGTCCACAGCACGCAGGCCCGGACAAGGAAAAAACTCCTCGGCACGGAAGCGGCCGAGGGCGTTATGGACGACCTCAAATTCCTCAAAAAAAACAGAATACGGATGCATACCCAGATAGTCCTCTGCCCCGGCATCAACGACGGGGAGGACCTGAAAAAGACCATACGGGACCTCTGCTCCCTTTATCCCTGGGTGGCATCCATCGCCGTAGTGCCCGTTGGGCTTACCGGCCATAGAAGGCAGAAGATGCGGCCCGTCCTGAAAGAGGACGCCCT
Source organism: Nitrospirota bacterium (assembly GCA_014874185.1). Classification (GTDB taxonomy): domain Bacteria; phylum Nitrospirota; class Thermodesulfovibrionia; order Thermodesulfovibrionales; family JdFR-88; genus JACWAF01. Next base: position 61,377 of record JACWAF010000039.1, read on the forward strand.
GGACGCCCTGAAGACAGTAGGGTCCTTTCAAAGGCGTTTTTTGAAAAAGCACGGCGACGCCGTCGTCTACGGGGCGGACGAGCTTTATATCAAGGCGGATGCCGAGTTCCCGCCGCTGTCAGCGTATGGCGAGCTGCCGCAGATGGAAAACGGCGTGGGGCTGGTCCCCTCGTTTCTAAGCGAGGCCAGGAGGATAAAGCCGAAGAACGTCAACGCCGGCCTCAAATATCTCACCTTCACCGGGACGTCTTTCTATCCCATATTGAAGAAGAATTTGATAGACAAGCTGAACAGGCATGGGGTGAGCATTACGGCAGTCCCGGTGGAAAACCGGCTCTTCGGCGAATCCGTAACCGTTGCCGGGCTACTTTCGGGCAGGGACGTGCTGAAGACGCTTTCCGGCCACGCAAGCTCGCATGATATACTACTGGTGCCGGATTGCGTCATAAGGGAAGGCGGGGACCTCTTCCTTGACGACGTGAAAATCTCTGATATAGAGAACGCCCTGGGCATACGGACGGCCGTGTTCAAGTCCGATGCGCGGGGGCTCATGGAGGCGCTGGCCGCAATATGAAGATAAACGCGAAGACGAAACTCCTTGGCCTCTTCGGGTGGCCTGTGGAGCACAGCCTCTCCCCCGACATGCACAACGATGCGTTCGGTGAGATGGGCCTTAATTTGTGCTATGTGGCGCTCCCGGTCCCGCCGGAGGCGCTTGGAGACGCCGTGCGCGCAATCAGGGCCTTCGATATGCCGGGCGTAAACGTCACCGTCCCCCACAAGGAGAAGGTCATTCAATATCTGGACGGGATAGACGAGGAGGCCCGGTTCATAGGCGCCGTGAACACCATTGTGAACAGGGACGGAAGGCTGAAGGGCTACAACACCGACGGGCGCGGGTTCATCCAATCTCTAATCGAGCAGGGGACAGACTACGCCGGCAAGAACATCCTCGTCCTGGGGGCCGGAGGCGGCTCCAGGGCGATAAGCTTTTACCTCTCGGAGAAGGCCAAAAGCCTGCTACTGTTCGATCTGGACAGGCCGAAACTGGAAACGCTAACGGCCGACCTCTCAAGGATCAGAGGCAATGTGAACGCGCTTGATGGAGTGGATTCGCTTGAAGGAGTGGACATCCTTGTAAACGCGACACCCTTGGGACTGAAGGAGGGCGATCCGATGCCCATAAAGCCGGAACTTTTAAAGCCCCCGCTCATAGTGGGTGACCTCATCTACAGGGAGACGCCCCTCCTTGGGGCGGCACGGCGCCTGGGTTTAAAGACGTTCAACGGGCTTGGGATGCTCCTCTGGCAGGGGGTGCTCGCCTCGGAGCTTTGGACCGGCAGGAGGCCTTCGCACGAGACGATGCGCCGCGCCCTTCTGCGGGGACTGGGGATAGAGTGAGAAGGGCCATTTTCAAAGAGAGGACTTTTATAACGGCCCTGGCCCTTTTGGCCCTTGCCGCGCTTTTTCTTTCGGGCACTGGCCGGAAGGCCGGGGACGCAAAGGCCCAGGCCGCCACGGACGCCTCTTATCTGGAGGACGTAAAGGTGCTCAACATCCAGCACGGCAAGACGAACTGGGAGGTCCGCTCCAACAGGGTCAACCTCTCCGCTGATGGAAAGGACGCCCGCATGGAGGACGTTACGATCTCCGTACCCGATGAGAATCTCACCATGAAGGCCCCCGAGGGCCGTTTCGATATGGAAAAGGACACCCTGGACCTTTCGGGGCAGATAGTTACCGAGGCGAAGGGGTTTTCTATGGAAACAGGGCAGATGAAGGTGGTGCCCGGGGGCAAGGTGGACGCCGGCAGCAAGGTAGTGCTCAAGGGCAAGGGGATGCGCATCGAAGGCACCGGCATGGAGGCCGGCGAGGAAAGGACACTGAGGTTACGGAGCAATGTCAAAGCTATTTTCGAGTAGCATAGCAATTTTATTTGCGTTTTCATTTTTATTTATCGCGGCCGCTTCAGGACAGGGACCCACCCCTTCACCCCTCCCGAGAGGGGAAAAAGGACAGCCCCAGGCCGGACAGCAGCTCATGAAGAAGCCCTCCGGGCCTATTACCATAACGGCCGACAGCCTGCAGGCGGATTCCAAGGCGGGGCGCGCTCTCTTCCAGGGCCACGTTGTAGCCAAATCGAGTGACATGACCCTCTACGCGGACAAGATGCTGGTCCTTTACGGCTCACAGGGCGGCATAGATGAGATCGACGCTGAGGGCGGGATAAAACTCATCAAGGCCGGGAAGATCATTACGTCCGACAAGGCCCGGTACGTGAAAGCCGAGGACAAGGTCGTCTTCACCGGCTCGCCCAAGGTGGCCGAGGGCAAAACCGTAATCAACGGGAGCAGGATAACCTATTACGTGGCTGCCGACCGCATGGCCGTATCGGACAGCAAGGTCTTCATTGAGAGCAAATGATGCATGAGCTTAAAGCCGTGGACCTCACGAAGGTGTACGGCAGGAAGACTGTGGTGAACAGCCTCAGCCTGAGCGTGCGATCGGGGGAGACAGTGGGTCTTCTGGGCCCCAACGGGGCCGGAAAGACCACCACTTTTTATATGATGGCCGGGCTTTTGAAGCCGGAGTCCGGGAGCATTTCGCTTGACGGCGAGGACATAAGCCGCCTTCCGATGTACCAGAGGGCGCGGAGGGGCATAAGCTACCTGCCCCAGGAATCGTCCATATTCAGAAAGCTCACGGTGCGCGAGAACCTCAAGGCCGTTCTGGAGATAAAGGGCGTCCCCCAGGCGGAGATCGGCGACAGGGTGGAGGCCCTGCTCGATGAATTCCACCTCGGGCAGTTTGCGGACCGCGAAGGGCTGAGGCTCTCCGGAGGGGAGCGCAGGAGGACCGAGATAGCCCGCTCCATAGCCACCAACCCTGGTTTCATGCTCTTTGACGAGCCGTTCACGGGCATAGACCCCATCGCTATAATAGAACTGAAAAAGATGTTAAAATACCTTATGGATAAAGGGCTCGGGATTCTCATTACCGACCACAACGTGCGGGATACGTTATCCATTACAGACAGGGCCTGCATAATCAGCGAGGGAAAGATCCTTTACGAGGGCACGCCCGGGGAGCTCGTTGAGGAACAAAGGGTCAGGGAGACCTATCTCGGGCAGGATTTCAGGCTTTAATGGCGCTTGAGAGCCGCTTAGAGATCAGGCTCCTCCAGAAGCTGATCCTCACCCCCCAGCTTCAGCAGGCCATAAAGCTATTACAGATGCCACAGTTGGAGCTGTCCCAGAACCTCACCAGCGAGCTTGTCGAAAACCCCTTCCTGGAAGAGATAGCGGATGAATCCGGCAACTCGGAGGCATCCGAAATGGAAGCATCCGAAACCGAACCGCATGACGATTTCGACGACACCGAGGCCCCCCTGGAAAAGCTGATGAACATCGCCAACGACGATTATTTCGAGGAGCGGGGAATGGACGGGCGCGACCTGGGCTATTTCAATCCAGGGACGGTGGCGCCGCCCTCCTTCGAGAATTTCATAAGCAGGGAAGGAGACCTCCAGGAGCACCTCCTTTGGCAGCTCCGGCTGGCTGCCAATATGCCGGAGGCGATAAAGGACGCGGCCGAGGTGGTCATAGGCAACCTCGACGAAAACGGCTATCTGCGGGCAACGGACGAGGACATAACGAAGATGGCCGGCTGCACCCCCCGGGAGACCGCGGAGGCGGTAAAGCTGGTCCAGACATTCGACCCGACGGGGGTTGGCGCAAGAGACCTTAAAGAGTGCCTGCTCCTTCAGCTGGATTCCCTGGACCTCCGGGGCACCCTTGTGGAATCCCTTATCACGAACAGCATGGAGGCCCTTGAGAAAAAGAAATATCCCCATCTGGCCAAAGAGTACAACTGCGCCATAGACGACGTGCTTGCCGCCGTGCGGGTGATAGAAAAACTTGAGCCCAAGCCAGGCCGGAATTATTCCAGCACAAGCCCGGTCTATATCGTGCCGGACGTCTACATAGTGAAATCCGAAGGCGACTACCATATCGTCTTGAATGACGAGGGGCTGCCCAGGCTGAGGCTGAACCATATCTACAAGAGGCTCCTCTCCCAGAAGAACAGCCTGCAAAAAGAAGAAAAACAATTCATTGAGGAGAAGCTGCGCTCGGCCATATGGCTCCTGAAGAGCCTTGAGCAGCGGAACAAGACCATCTACCGGGTGGCGGAGAGCATACTGAAGTTCCAGAGGGAGTTCTTCGACTGCGGCGTGAGGCTCCTGAAGCCCCTGAACCTCCGGGACGTGGCCACGGACCTTAACATGCACGAGAGCACCATAAGCAGGGCGACATCCAGCAAATACCTCTCCTGCGACCACGGGCTCTTCAGCCTCAAGTTCTTCTTTTCGAGCGGGATACAGGGGGGCGAGGGCAGGATGTCCTCCACCAGCGTGAAGGACATCATAAAAAAAATAATATCCGAGGAGGACTCCAGAAAGCCCTTAAGCGACCAGGAAATAGTGGATATCTGCAAAGGCAGCAGGATAGAGATTGCCAGAAGGACGGTAGCCAAATACAGAAAGGAGCTTAACATCGCTCCGCAGAACCAGAGGAAACGCTACGACTAGAAGGGAGGCTTCATGAAGACCATCGTCACCGCAAGGCATCTTGAACTCACCGAGGCGCTCAGGAACTACGCGGAGGAGAAGGTAAGCAAGTTCGACAGGTTTCTTTCCAATATATCGGAGGCAAGGATCATACTCACGGTCGAGAAGAACGTCCATAAGGCGGAGGTCCTGCTGAACGCCAATGGGATGCAGATACTGGCCGAAAGCTCCACCACGGAGATATATTCCGCGATCGACGATGTGATAGACAAGCTGGAAAAGAAGATAATGAAGTACAAAGGGAAGCTTACCTCCTACAGAAAAGGCGAGAACAAGACGGCGGCGGCCGTCGAATCCGCGGCCCCCTTCGACGAGGGCGGGAGGATAATAAAGCACAAGAGGTTCGATTTCAAGCCCATGACCCCCGAAGAGGCCTCTTTGCAGATGGAGCTTCTGGCCAAGAATTTTTTCATCTTCACCAACGCGATAAGCGGCGAGATAAACGTGATCTATAAAAGAAACGACGGCAACTACGGGCTGATAGAGCCCCTGAAATAGAGAGGCGCCCCATCTCCGAACCGAAACCATTCGTACTGATAATGACCGGGCTCTCGGGGTCAGGCAAGACCGTGGCCCTGAGGGCCATCGAGGACAGCGGTTTCTTCTCGGCGGACAACCTCCCGCCCCAGCTCATGGACCAGTTCATCAGGCTGGCCACTGAGAGGAAGGACGTAAAGAGCGTCGGCATCGGAATAGACATAAGGGAGAAGGAGTTCATCCCGGAGTTCGAGTCCGCCGTAGAGTCCCTCCGTGACAAGTACAACCTGCTCATAATCTTTCTTGAGGCCGACAGGGACGCGCTTATAAGAAGATACAAGGAGACCCGCAGGCCCCATCCCCTGGCAGGCCCATCCATAGAGGCCTCGATAGAGAGCGAGGCCCAGATACTGGAGCCCCTGCGGGCCCATGCGGACAGGGTGATAGACACCACCAACATGAGCCCGCACCAGTTGAGGGAGCATATCATCTCCCTGCTGGGGCTGGAGGGCTCGGTCTTTCATCTCACGGTGATGTCATTCGGCTATAAATACAGCGTGCCCCAGACCGCGGACCTGCTCTTTGACGCCCGTTTCCTCCCCAACCCGTTCTTCGTGCCGGAGCTTAAGGATCTCTGCGGCAGGGACGAGCCGGTAAGGGATTTCGTTATCGGAAACGAGGTGTCCAGGGAATTCGTCCGGAGGATAAGCGAACTTTTGAATTTCCTCATACCCCTCTACCGCAAGGAAGGGAAGTCCTCGCTCACAATCGGCATCGGCTGCACGGGGGGCAAGCACCGTTCGCCTGTCATAGCGGAGCTTGTGGCCCTGAACCTGAAAGGGCTCGGCCTGCCCATCTCCGTAGTCCACAGAGACATGTGACCCGATGCGCCTTGTCGCAGGCCCCGCAGATAACGGCAAGAGGCTTGACCTGTTCCTTTCGGAAAAGACGGGTCTCACACGCTCACAGATAAAAAAACTCCTGGAAGCGGGAGATGTTCTTTCAAATGGCAAGAAGCCGAAGGCGGGCGAGAGGTTAAGGCCGGGCGGAAATGTGGAGATCCATATCCCGGAAAGGCCCGCTGGCGAAGCCCTGATTCCGGAGCCCATTCCCATTGAGATACTTTATAGGGATGATCACCTCATCGTGGTGAACAAGCCCGCCGGGCTGGTCGTCTATCCCGCCGCCGGGCACCCGTCGGGCACATTGATGAACGCCATAGCATTCCATTCAAAAAAGCTTGCCTCTATAGGCGGACCCTTGAGGGCTGGCGTGGTGCACAGGCTGGACAAGGACACATCGGGCGTGATAGTAGTGGCCCTGGACGACAATGCCTATTATGGCCTGCTGGAGCAGTTCAGGCAGCGCACAATAAAGAGGCTCTACCACGCCCTTGTGAGCGGGGCCCCGCGCGAGGACGAGGGCGTGATAGAGCGCAGGATTGGCCGCTCTGAGTCGGACAGGAAAAAGATGTCCGTCCGCACCAGGCACGGGCGTGAGGCCGTGACCCGCTGGCGCGTGCTGGAGAGGTTCGATGGGAAGGCGTCCCTTATAGAGGCCAGGCTTGGCACCGGCCGCACCCACCAGATCAGGGTGCATTTCTCTTCCGTCGGGCATCCGGTGCTTGGGGACAGGGTTTACGGGAAAAAGACCTATATGGAAATCGACGGGAAAAAGGTGCACATCCCGCGCCAGATGCTTCACGCCAAATCGCTTGAGTTCATCCATCCGGCAAGTGGTGAGGAGATGTTTTTTGAGAGCAGCCTGCCGGGGGACATGAAAGAGGTGATAAGCGTTTTAAGGAACCGGGGGCAGAGAGACTAGCAGGCTGCTGAAAACGAATCCACCCTCCCCCAACCCCTCCCCTCAAGGGAGGGGCTAATATTATCAACCCTCTCCCCTTGGGGGAGAGGGCGAGGGTGAGGGGTAAAAATACTTTTTCAGCAGCCTGTTAGTTCAGACAAACACGATCGCCTCTTCCTTTGTCACCTTGGGCGTGGGCTGGGGGACATTGGCCGGATATCCCACTGGCACGATGGCAACGGGCCTGAGGCTTGCCGGGATGCGAAGGACGTTTGCAACCTCCTGCTCGTTGAACGCGCCCACCCATACCGAGCCAAGCCCAAGCTCGTGGGCCACAAGCATCATGCACATGACCGAGCAGGCCGCGTCCTGGATGCTGTAGAGGTTCACCCCTCTTTCCCCGTATTTCCTTTCGATCCGGGTATCGGCGCAGGCAACCACCACAAGCGGGGCGGAGGCTATGAAATTCTGTTTCAGGGCCGCCCCGGCAATCTCTTTTTTCATATCCGGATTCGTGACGAAATAGAACTTCCTGGATTGGAGGTTTCCGGCCGAGGGGGCGCTCAGAAGGGCATCGGCAAGCCTCTCCAGTGCGTCTCCCGATATGTCCTTTTCTTCAAATTCCCTGATGCTCCTCCTTCCCTTTACCGCACCGTATACGTCCATATTCCGGCTCCTTTGAATAATCCGTTTTATATTTAAAATTGTATAGGGAATTTTTCTTTTTGTAAGGGAGGGATTTATTCCCTGTTTTCTTCCATCTTCCGCAAAAAATCCTTCTTCCTTATGCGGCCCTTCAGGGCGGAGCCGTCCTTGAACTCGAAGACGGGGATATCAAACCGGTAAAGTTCATAAAGCTCGTCGTCTCCGGCCGATATGTCCACCTTCTCTATCTGAAGCTGGTATTTCTCTTTGAACCCGTTCAGCATCTCCTCAGCCGAGTCGCAAAGCCAGCAGCCCGGCTTGAAGTAGAAGGTGATCCTTACCATTATTAACGGTCTTGAAATAGGATGTACATAATTATACGTAAATCCCTCCTAACCTCCCTTTTCCAAAGGGAGGGATTACCCCTCTTTGGAACGGGGTCCCCGAAAAGTGGCAGACTTTTTGGGGTGCAGGTTGAGGGGCGAGGGGAGATTTCCCGGTCAAAATGTCTATTCAATTATGAGACCCTTAATAAATCTCAGATGAGCTTCAGAAGGGCCAGCCCCGATGCGGGGTCAAGCTCGCGTTTCGCTTCAATGCCGGTTATTTCCAGGATAACCGCCTCGAGGACAAGAAATGTCTTTGAGTCCTGCCTTATGCAGCCAACCCGCACGTCTTCACCGCGGCCCACGGCTGAGTGCAGGTGCGCCCTGGGGCCCTTCCCGTCCCAAAAGATTGTGCCCACGCCAAGCATCTCGTGGTTTCCAGCTATCCGGTGCCAGACCGGCTCGGGGGGCATCTCGTCCCCCTTGGGCCCAAGCACCATATTGCCGCCCTTCGCCCCGCCCACAAGGAAGAATACTGCGGAGCGCAAATCCTCTTTCCGGGCGATGTCCATCAGGGAGGTCAGAAAATCCTCGCCCTCGTCAAACCTCGCCACCACCACTCGCCCCACCGCACCAGTGCTGTATTTCATATTGCCTCCACCCTCCCCAACCCCTCCCGTCAAAGGAGGGGATTTTTTTGGGACAGATAACCCTGAACGCCGCCTCCAGTCTCTAATGCACTTCGGTTTCTGCCGCAGGGTCGTTCATCAACAATGAAACCGCTCCGGATATTATAGCCGAATAATAGCCGGGCAGGGTTGAGAGGGCTATTTCTTCAGGATGCGGAAGGAGATGACCCCCTGCTCCTCGGAGACCGAGAGCACCTCGCTGCCAAGCCTGCCGATAAGGGCGGGGATGTCATTTCTTGAAGCGGGGTCCGTTGCCAGTACGTTCAGCACCTGGCCCGCTCTCAGTTCCGTAAGTGCCTTCTTTGTCTTTAAAACCGGCATCGGGCAATGGAGCCCTTTCACATCCAATATCTGGTTCGCTTCAGCCATCCTGCTCTCCTTTTCAGCTTGCTTTCGAGACGCATATCTCGCCCGAGACCTGCACGGGGTTTACCAAACTGTCCACCACCGGGCAGTGCGCCACCACCCGGCGGGCAAGGTCGGCCGTCTTCTCGGGATCGCCCTCGGTCTCTATCTTCAGCACGTATTTAAGATCGTTGAAGCCTGGGCGCACGCGGTCGTCCACCATGAAAAGCCCTCGCAGGTCCAGCGAGCCCTCCACCTCGGCGGAGACAGACCTCACCGGAATGCCCTCGGCCTCCGCGAACTCATGGAAGGCGGCCTCTATGCAGGCGGCGAATGCCGAAAGCAGAAGCTCTATCGGGTTTGGGCCGAGGTTGCTCCCGCCCGCAGGCACCGCGTAATCGGACTTCACCATGTGCTCCCTGGCCATGCCCTCGGTATAGAGCCCATTCACATGCCTCGATGTAACCCTGGGCCTGTACTGGGCCGCCGCCGGGTTCCTTTTGAAAAGCTCTATCCTCTTTGCGACTATCTCCTTAAGGTCCTTTTCCGTGCTCATGACACCTCCGGTCTTAATATTGCCAGCAATTCGGATGCCAGCTAAGAAGACATAAATCAATCCATTTATTTTAATATTAAATATGGACAACGGGAAAGGACAGCTCGAAAAGCAGAACAAGAAGCTCTCCATCCTCTACGAGATCGCCCTCACGGTTGGCAAGTCCCTGGAGCTTGGGGCGGTGCTGGACGATGTCCTGGAAAAAGTGCTCGCATTCATGTCGGCAAAATCAGGTGTCATCTATGTCATCAATTATGACACGCTCGAGATGGTACCCGTCACCTACCGCAACCTCTCTGAGGACCTGGTCACCGACCTTACGGAGAACAAGGTAAAGCTTGGCGAGTGCATGTGCGGCAGCATCGCCCAGTTCGACCGAGAGGTGGTGATACTGAAGGGCGCCTCGGCCGACCGGCGCTTCACCAGGGAGAGCGCCAGAATGGAGGGAATGGACTTCTACGCCGGCCTGCCCATAAGGGCAAAGGGCAAGGTGGTAGGCGTGCTGTGCGTGATAAGCCATTCGCCATACGAGCTTGAGGAGGAGATGCTGGATGTCCTGCGGGCCGCCACGGTGCCCATAGGGCTTGCGATAGAGAACGCATTGCTTTTTGAAACGGCTAAGAAGGAGGCGGAGAGTTTGCGCCTGCCGAACTTCGAAGGCATAATTGCCGGAAGCCGGAAGATGCTGGACGTGCTGGGGCTTGTCCGCAAGGTGACCGATGTCCTGTCGAGCATACTCATATACGGGGAGAGCGGCACCGGAAAAGAGCTTATCGCGCGGGCCATACATTTCAACAGTTTGAGGAAAGAAAGGCCTTTCGTGGCCGTGAACTGCGCGGCCCTGCCTGAAAACCTGCTGGAATCGGAACTCTTCGGATACGTGAAAGGGGCCTTTACCGGGGCCAACGCAAACAAGAAGGGCCTCCTGGAGACCGCTGACGGCGGCACGATCTTTCTGGACGAGGTGGAGGCAATGAGCAAGGGCCTGCAGGTAAAGCTCCTCCGGTTCCTCCAGGACAGGACATTTTACAAGGTGGGCGGCACGGAGCCCCTTACGGTGGACGCGCGGGTGCTCGCGGCCACAAACCGGGACCTGCACGGGGAGGTGAAGGCCGGGAGGTTCCGCGAAGACCTCTATTACCGGCTGAATGTGATAAAGCTGGAACTCCCCCCGCTCAGGGAGCGCCGCGAGGACATCCCCCCGCTGGTCCGGCATTTCATATGGAAGCTCAACAAATGTCTTGGCAAGTGCATAAAAAGGATATCAAAAGAGGCGATGGAAGTGATCGTGGCATACAGCTGGCCCGGCAACGTCAGGGAGCTTGAGAACTCCATCGAAAGGGCCATGGTGATGGCCGAAGGAGAAGAGATAGGGCTTGGTGACCTGCCTGCCGAGATAGCGGCCTCTTCCGGGGTGGATGCGGCCGGCTGGAGCCTGGGCCGCATCGAGAAAGAGCACATCCTGAAGGTGCTTGGGGTTGTGAGCGGAAACAGACGGAAGGCATCCGTCCTCCTGGGCCTGAACACGACTACCTTGTGGAGGAAGTTGAAGAAGTACGGCGAAGCTGAGTAATTGCATTTTGCAATCCCCTTCAAAAAGGATGTTTTCTGTTTCTTTCCGATAGGTTGGGCCGAAAACAAAGGCTTGCATGCTTTTTTGTTGATTGCATTTTGCAATGACCATCATGGGGGAAATAGTATTTCCTGTCTGAAAACGCTGATTTATCAAGAAGAGCCGGGTTGGCAAGGAATTTGCAGTAATCCGGGAAATACCTGAAAAGGGAGGAAACGATATGCCGGTTGTAAACGGATTGAACACTGAAGACCTGATGAGGGTGGTCGAGACGGTAAAAGGGAAATGGGAGACCGGAAAGACGGTCTGGAAGGCGTCCACCGACTGGAAGGGCGCTTTCAAGGTGGAGACCTGCTCCAGGGAGTTCACGCTCTCCGTGGATGAGCCCCAGATGCTCTGCGGCACCAACACGGCCGCCAACCCTGTGGAGATGGTGCTTCAGGCCTATGGCGCCTGCCTCACGATAGGCTATGCGATGAACGCCGCCGTGAGGGGGATAAAGCTGGACTCGATACACATAGACCTGGAAGGAGAGATAGACCTGCCGGGCTTTCTTGGGCTTGAGCCGCCGGAGAGTCTGCACATGGACAAGCTGCCCGGCTACAAGTCCATCCGCGCCAGGGTGAAGATAAAATCCGATGCCGGCCCGAAGGCGCTGAAAGAACTTCACGAGCACGTGGTCAAGACCTCGCCCGTGGGTTTGACCCTTTCAAGGCCGGTGAAGATCGAGACCGAGCTGGAGGCATAAATGCGGGAGGCCCTTAAGGCGCAGGCAATCCCGCCTGGGCGGGACGGAACGGCCAGGACGGAAGACCTCTTCATAGTCCTCTGCGCCTCCGGCTTCGACCAGCCTGACAGGGTGCGCTCGGCCCTCATGTTCGCCACCCTGGCCGCGGCCGCCGAATACAGGACCGTGCTCTACTGCATACAGGGCGCGGTGGACGTGATGGTGAAAGGGGCCGTGGAGAGGTTCGAAAAGCCGGTCGAAGGCGTACCCACAATTGCGCAAAGATTGCAGGAGGCAATTGAGACCGGGGTGGAGATACAATGCTGCTCCCAGACGATGGCAAATAAAAAATTCTCTCCGGAAGAGATGCTGGACGGTGTCAAGGTGGAAGGGGCGATGAGCCTCATAGAGCTTGCGGCCGGTTCAAAAGGGAGCCTCAGCTTCTAGAGAAACAAAGACCCTCTCAACGGGAGGTGCCGGCCCGCACCGGCCCTCCCTTCCCCCCTCGGTTCTTCAGGAATCGTGTGGCCCCCCTAAATCTCCCCTTTCCCCTCTTTTTCAAAGAGGGGAACTTGGAAGCGAGATTGCCGCGCTCCGCTCTCAGGCGGGTCCAAGTTTGCAACCATATCTGTCCCAAATATTCTAAAAAGCCTCATTTAAGAGAAATAACCTTCTGAAATTTCAGGCTTTTGGACAGGTTTTGCTCTCGCTCTGAAGTCAGGCCCCAGATGCTGTCCAAAAGACGCCAGACCTTGTCATTCCCGCCCCGTATCAGGTACGGGGTAGACTCCAGCGGGAATCCAGGTCCAAAAATGCCTTTAAAAAGCCAATAAACTGGATTCCCGCTTACTACCTGC
>JACWAF010000040.1 GCA_014874185.1 Nitrospirota bacterium
CAAAAATACCTTTAAAAAGCCAATAAACTGGATTCCCGCTTAAGGCCTGCGGGAATGACGAACCATTTTCGCTTTTCCCCTTAATTGAAATGCTGTCCAAAAAATTTATCTTGGACAAGTCAGGTTACAAACCTGAACCAGCTGAGGAACAAATTTCATCTGTAATCTCCCCTGACCCCTCTTTAGAAAAGAGGGGGACAACCCACCCCTGCACCCCTCCAAGGAGGGGACTCACACCTCAGTCCCCTCTCGGGAGGGGATAAAGGGGTGGGTCTGGATACCGGCTGGAGTTTACCCCGTATCTGATACGAGGCCGGTATGACGAATCTTAAGAATCTGCCAATTCAGTTCTAAAAAACCCTGATAAAATGTAGTTAGAAAGGAGGCCCTTATGCTCTCAAAGGCACTTTTCCATATAGATATCAAACCGGAATGGGAGGCGGCGATCAGGGACGGGAAGAAGACCGTGGACGCGCGCGTGAACATCCAGCCATATGCCGACGTGAAAAAAGGGGACATGGTGCGCTACAGCAGCATCCATGCCCGCGTAAAGAGGATAATCGGCTATTACGGGCTGAATGACCTCCTCCAGCACGAGGGGTTCAAGAACGTGGTGCCCGAGGCGAAGGACATAAACGAGGCCATCCGCATCCTGGAGATGGACCTTCACATGCATGATGTTGAGCGCTCTCACGGCTTCCTGGCCCTGGAGATAGAGCCGGTGGCAAAGTAATCAGCGGGTCTTCTTCTTCGCCTCGGCCAGCCGCTTGGCCCCTATCCTGAGGGCCTCGGGAACGTTCTTGTTCCTCTCCAGAAGCTGGAGGTCTTTTGGTTTCAGGTACGGTAGAAAGCCCATCGAGACGCCGGCGGGTGTCTTGGGGTTTGTGACAAGCCCGTACAGGATGGCGTAGTTCTTTATCCATTCCTTGTTCTTCGCGACCACGCGCAGGGCGTCCTCCGGTATGGAGCGGCTCTTGGCTATAAGCTCCACCTCGCTCTCGGTGAGCTTGGGGTTGTTCACAACGGCCATCACGATCATCTTGTTCGAGTCCTTCATTAGGATAGAGCGCACCTCCTTGTTCGCCCTCATCGCGAGCTTCAGCTTCTCGCCCACTGTCATGTTCCTGAGCCTCTGGATAAGCCGGAGTTCCTTTTCCTCTTTGCTCAGGATCTCCACTTTTTGCTTCTGTGCGATCTCCGCCTTTAATTCTTCAGCGATCGAAGCCGGGATGCCGATCCCGGCGGCGGCCCCGGTCCTGACCTCGTGGGGGGTATCCGGGTGCTCGAAGAGCACCTTGAGGAGGGCTTTTTTGCCCGCGCTCCCCTTGAAGACCTCCTTGAAAACGCCGTCATCCTCGCGCTCGTCTAGCAGAACTTTTGCGGCCTCGGGCGAAAGCTCGGCCTCATCGGCGATTTTTTTGATGTCCTCTTCCATCAGTCAGTCCTTCCTCATTACAAACTCAATAGGGTGTGGAAATGATTATAAATAAATCCCTCCTAACCTCACTTTGCAAAGGGAGGGATTACCCCTCTTTGGCAAAGAAATCCGAAATCAAAACCCCTCCGCATCATCGCGAGTGCAACCGAGCGACAGGGGCAAGGGGAGATTTCTTATAAAAATGTCTGTTCAATATGTGGACCTTTTTAAGTAGATGAAATACTCTATATTGCCCTTCTTCTGGCCGCGGGTGGCGCACTGGTAAACCCCTGCCGAAGTGAACCCCGCCTCCCGCGCGGCCTCGCCGACCGCCTCTATCGCCCTCTGCCTTTTGGCCTCGTCTTTCACCACGCCGCCTTTCTCCACCTCGCCCTTTCCCACTTCGAACTGCGGCTTGATCAGGGCCAGGGCCTCGCCCCCATGTTTCAGAAACTCCGCCGCTTTGGGCAATACCTTGGAAAGCGATATGAACGAGACGTCTATGGTGGCAAGGTCTATCTCTTCGGGGATTTTCTCCCGTTCAAGGTATCTGATATTCGTTTTTTCAAGAAGCACGACGCGCGGGTCCTTCCTCAATTTCTGGTGGAACTGGCCGTAACCCACATCCACGGCATACGACCGTTTCGCGCCGTGCTGGAGCATGTAGTCCGTGAACCCTCCGGTGGACGCGCCGATGTCCATCACCACCTTATCAGTGAAATCCACATTAAAATGCTCCGCCGCCTCTTTGAGCTTCAACGCCCCCCGGCTTACGTAAGGTATCTCCGCCTCTTTAAGGGCTATCTCCGCCCCTTCGTCAACGGCGGTCCCGGCCTTCGTGACCGGACTGCCTTCCACCAGCACCTTTCCGGCAAGGATGAGCGCGGCCGCTTTCTGCCTGCTCTCAGCAAGCCCCCGCTCAAAGACAAGCACGTCCAGCCTCTTTTTCTTCTTTTTTATTTCAGGCATCAGCCTTACCCCAGTCGTTCCTCTGATTCAAGATGCCCTCGCCCCAGTTTACGAACTCATCCGCGCGCCTCTCCCAATTAAAGCCCTTGGCGTACTCCAGGCAGTTTGAGGCCAATTGATGATAGAGCTTCTCATTTCCGAAGAGGTCCAGTATTTTTTTGGCCGCGTCTTCGGGCCCATCGGCAAGATACCCGGTGACGCCGTCCTTGATAGAGTCCCTCAGCCCGTGCACATTATAGCCCACGGCGGGGGTGCCCCGCCCCGCCGCCTCTATCACATTTATCCCGAACCCCTCGCGCACGGAGGGCACCACAAGCACGTGCGCCCTGGCCAGAAGTTCGAGCTTTTTTTCATCAGTTACGAACCCGAAGAAGGTAATCCCATCCAGTCCAGAGGCCATCTGCCGCAGTTTCCCTTCATCGGGGCCCTTCCCGGCTATCCAGAGGCGCGCGGAAGGGAGCGCCTTTTTAATAATACGGAATATCTCGATGGCGTCCTCCGGCCTCTTTGTAGACCTGAGCCGCCCAAGGAAGATAATTGTCGGCTCCTTCTCCTTCTCCGGCACCTGCGGGAGGGGTTCCGTATAGAGGGCGTTCATGATTATCTTCACGTCCTCAAAGCCCAGGGATTCGAGGTCTTCTTTTGTGGAGTTGGAGACTGTGACGGCGGGCATTCCCCTGTAGAGCTTCAGTAAGAGGGGCTCTATAAAATAGGGCAGGTATCCCGCGCGGCCAAGCTCTTTAAGCCAGAACTCCCGGTACATCTGGTGAATGAGGATGGCGCTTTTTGGGAGGAGAAAACCGAAGAACCCCATCCCGTTGAACTCGTCTATCATGAGGGCGTACTCCTTCCTGTGCCTTAGCGCATAGGCGAACCCGCGGAAATGCACTGTGAGTTCATTGCCCTTCCTTATATAAGGAATCCCGTCTATTTGCTCCTTTTCCGCCCCGCCCGTGAAACGGCTTGAGAAGATGTCCACCCCATACCCGTGACGGAGGAACCCCTTCGCCACCTCGTGAGTATAGACCTCCGCCCCTCCCCCTGCCGGGTTTTTGATGTCTCTTCTGTTAAGGATGAGGACCTTCATCGCGCGGCCACTTCCAGCAGGAAACTCTCGAACTGTTTTGCAATCGCATCCCATGTGAACTGCTTTGCGTATTGCCTGCCCCTCCGGCCCATATCTGCCCGGAGCGCGGCATCTTCTGAGAGCAGTCTCATTTTTTTCGCGAGGTCTTCGGGGTCTTCCTTTTTAAAAGAAAGAGCGAAACCCGCCTCTACGGCGAAGCGAAGCTCCGGGATATCGCTTGCCAGGACAGGCTTGCCGCAAGCCGCGGCCTCAAAAACTGTGAGCGGCTGCCCCTCATACCTGGAGGGCAGAAGAAAAATTTCGCAATCTCTTAAAAGCTGCACCTTTCTTTCGCCCCGGACATAGCCCGGGAATTCCACCCCGGAAATATCCTTGAAGAGTCTCCTGACTTTTTTATCATCTTTTCCCGCCCCAGCAATCACCAATTTATACCCGGAAAACTGTTTAAATGCCCTCGCCAGTATGTCCAGGCCTTTTTGCTGTATATGGAACCTGCCAAGGAAAAGCAGATATCCTTTTTCGGCGGGCACAAGGTCCAGGAACGATGGATCAAATCCATTTGGGATTATACGGGCCCTTTCAAGCCCGAATCTTTTTTTCTCGAATTCGGATATGACTATCTGATTTCGAAATCTGCGGGGATAATATTTTTCAACCATAAAAAATACTGCACCCGCCAAAAAATATTTTTTCAGGTGCAAAAGACCTTCTCTTTGATGTACCTGAATAACTGCATCAGGCCGCTCTTTATATGAACATACCGGGTTCCAGGGGGCGAAATCCTCTATTACTATATCGGCCTTTCTCGCATGCCTTCGCAGAAACCGGTTTGCCCGCGCAGCATACGAAAAGGTGCTGAGGACATAATTGTCTTTCTCGGTGCCCTCGAAATGGTACTGCACGCCCTTAAGGTAATCCTTGGCCCCGGGATATTTGCCGCTTACAATTGTTATTTGATGGCGGGCGGCAAGCCGCTTATAAATCTCCGATGCCCTAACGGCGCCCCCGCCGCCCACCCATGGGTTTTTCTGGTGATCGTATATGAAATGAAGTATCCGCACCAGTTGAATCTAACACCCGGAAACTGGCGAAAGCAAACAGGAAATTGAGATACCGGAGCAAAAAATTGAAAAATTTGGCCCCACGAAAAACAGTATTGGGCGCGAACCTGGCTATTTGTGCCGGGCTATTCATGCCCGTTGCCGTCCCCCTCCCCGATGCTGTAGGCCCCCTCTTCCCAAAGCTCCAGAAACTTCCCCACTATGCGGGGATCGAACTGCCGGCCGCTTTCGGCCAGAAGATACTCCACCACCTGCTCCTTCCGCCACGCTTGCCGGTAAGGCCGCCCGGAACTGAGGGCGTCCCAGACGTCCACCACGCTGAATATCCGGGCCGCAATCGGTATCTGCTCCCCCCTCAAGCCCTGCGGGTATCCGCTCCCGTCAAACCTCTCATGGTGCAGGTAAGGTATCGGCAGGGCGGGGCGCAGGTAGGCTATGGGCATCAGAAGCTCCAGGGCATATACCGGGTGCCTGCGCATTACCCGAAGCTCCTCGTCGCTGAGGGGGCCGGGCTTCAAAAGGACATTGTCAGGTATGCCCATCTTGCCTATATCATGAAGGAGGGCCCCCCGGCGGACGTGCAGAAGGGCCTGCTCGTCCATCCCCAGGGCGCGCGCAAGCTCCATGGTCATCCGGGTCACGCGGAGCGTGTGCCCCTCGGTCTCCCTGTCGCGCAAATCCAGGGCGCGCGACCAGCCCTCAAGGGTGGTGTCGTATGCCAGGGCAAGCTCCAGGTTCGTGCGCTGAAGGTCATTAAAGAGGGCAGCGTTCTCTATGGCAATGGCGGCCTGCGAGGCCATTACTTCCAGAAAGTCGAGCCATTCGCGGTCCGGCTCAAGGGGCGCTCTATGAAAGAGTTCAAGGACGCCTTTCACAACGCCTTTGGTTATAAGCGGCGCGGCGAAGTAGACCTCAAAACCCTCCTTCTCGAACAGCTGGCCCCGCTCGTCGGCAGGCTCCGTAAGGCTCTGGATGTGAGTAACTCGCCTCTCCATGGCCGTCCTTCCGGCAAAACCCTCTCCAAGCCGCTGGCGTGTCGCCTCGATGCCCTTCGTCCGGAAGCCCCGACCGGCCGCATATTCGAAGAGCAAAGTATTCGGGTCCATAAGGAGCACGCTGGCCGCGTCCACGCCCAATTGGGTTATTACCTGGTCCAGAAGGATATTGAGCGTCACCCGCAGGTCAAGGCTGGCCGAGATGGCGGTGTCTATACGGCATAAAGCGTTCAGGCGGTCAAGCCTGTGCCCTGTCTCCTCGATAAGCCGGGCATTCTCCACGGCCGCCGCGGCCTGGTGCGTATAGGCCTGAAAGAACCGCACCCTTTCGCGGGTGAAGAAATCAGCCTCCTCGCTATAGATGGTGAGCGCGCCGAATGTCTTCTTCCGGCTTATCAGGGGGAATGCGGCCCCCGTCTTGAGCCCTTTCTCCTCCGCGCTCTCCAGCCAGGGCAGGAAACTTCTTTCCCCGGCCAGGTCAGGGACTATCACGGGCGCCCCGGTCTTGACGGCCCTGCCAGGCGGGCCCTCTCCGGCCGGGGAATCGTCCCACCGCATATCGAGGAGGCTGCCGAAATCGTCCTCTGGATAGAAGGCGATTACCCGCAGCTTGCCATCCGGCTCCGCACGGCAGATCGACGCGAAGCCGGCCGAGAAGTTCTCTACGCAGGACTGCGCCATCCTGCGGGAAATCTCTTTCAGGTCCAGTATCTCCGTAAGGTCCTGGGCCCCGGAATACAGCGACGAGAGCATCTCGAACTGCTGGGTTATCCTGTCCTCAGCCTCCTTGCGATCGGTTATGTCCCGGAAGACGGTTATCAGCACTTCACGGCCGCCGAAAGCGGCCCTGCTTTTGGTGACCTCAACCGGGATAAGCCCTCCGGACCGGCTAACCAGATATATGTCCCCAGACAGGGACTTGCCGCTCTGGATGGCGCTCCTGAAGAGCCGTCTATACCTGGATTCCTCTCCAGCCGGATACAAGGAGTATTCCGGGCGGCCGGCGAGTTCCCCGCCGGCCAGCCCCAGGAGTTCCCCTGCTTTCCGGTTCGCTTCAAGGATCGTGCTCTCATTGTCCGTGATGATTATGGCGTCCGCGGCCGAGTTGAATACCGTGCGGTATTTTTCCTCCGACTCCTTCAGGGCCTCCTCGGCCCCCTTCTGCTCCGTTATGTCCTTCAGGTATTCGAGGACGCCGATGGTCTCGCCTTTGTCCGAATCTATAATCGGATAGGCATAAAGATGCACCCACCTCTTCAACCCGTTCGGCCCGGGAGCGGAGACGACCGTCTGGGCGCTTTTCCCGGTCTGAAGAGTCTCGGTGGAGGGGCACTTCGCGCCTTTTCCCCTTTCCTCATCGAAAAGCTCATGGCACTTCCGGCCCAGGAGCGGCATCTTGGCCGCGTACCATTTCTCCATCACCGGGTTTACCCGGATGATGTTAAGGTCCCTGTCCAGGATGCTTATCCCGTCCAGGAAACTGTTGAAGATGTCCGCGAGGAACCTTTCGCTCTTCTTCGCCTCCTCTTCCTTTCTGACAAGCAGTCTTATCTGCCCTCTGACAAAGGCAAAGAGCGCTATCGCGGTTACCAGCACAAAGGCCACCCCCTTTATGGATTCGAAAAGGGCAAGCTTGTGCGGGTCTTTTATCTCGATGGAGAGGAACCGGTTGCTTATAAAAACCCAAATAAGGGCCACTATCAAATATCCAAGGGCGATCTTCAAGGCGTAGGAGGCCGCTTTATTTGTTTGGGCTCTGGCCATTTTTTAGATTCTATCGCCCTTTGGCAAGAGCTTCAACCAGAACCACAAAAGGAAAAGAACCAAAAAGACCGTTTATGATTTTTTATTCCAGAGGCATGGGGCTGGGTAGCCACCATATGTGAGGTCTGATGTCAATAGTAGACACCAAAGCCGTCATGCCGCCAGTTGTCCGGCATGGAATTTTTGTACATAGGCAACGGGGGAAGGATATCCCAGCCGTGCCTGTTTCCTTATCCGGTTGTAGAAGATTTCTATGTACTCTGTGATTTCCTGAATTGCCTCCTGCCTGGTCCTGTAATGGCGATGATGAACAAGGTCCTGTTTGAGCGTGCCCCAGAAACTTTCCATTGGCGCGTTGTCGAAACAGTTTCCTTTCCTGCTCATGGATGCTATCATCCCGAACTGGTTCAATAAGTCCCTGTACTCGTAAGAACAATACTGGGTGCCACGGTCCGAGTGGTGAATAAGACCCCTGGCCGGGCGCTTCGCAGCAACCGCTTTAAACAGAGACTGGCTGACCAGGTTTTTTGTCATGCGTTCTCCCATTGCATACCCAACGATCTCGCCGTTAAACAGGTCTTTATGGCCCGCCAAATACAGCCAGCCTTCATCAGTCGGGATATAGGTTATATCGCTTAGCCATACGACATTAGGCCCGGAAACCTTAAACTGCTGGCCCAACAAATTCTCCGCCACCGGGAGCTTATGCTTCGAGTCTGTAGTGGCCTTGAATTTCCTTTTCTGCTTGCAGCGTATGCCGAGCTTCTTGCTGATGCGCCTGATCCGGCAAATACCTGTTTTGATGCCATGTTCAGCCAGATCGCGCTGTAACCGCTCAGGGCCATATGTCTGCCGCGTCCGCTTGTGCGCTGCCCGTATCTCAATCTCCAGCCGCGCTTCCTCCTTGGCCCGCTTGGACAGCGGCCTCTCCAGCCGTGCGTAATACCCGCTTGCCGCTACGTCCAGTACGCGGCTCATAAACGGCACAGGATATTGGAGCCGCATAGCCTTCATCTGCGCGTACCGGGCAGCGACTCCTTGGCAAAGTACGCGGCTGCTTTTTTTAATATTTCCAGCTCCATTTTTGCTTCCGCCAGTTCTTTTTTCGTCCTGGCCAGTTCCATCTCTATTGCTGTTAATGGCCTATACGACTTGCCCACATCTCCCAGTTTGCCGGCCTTATATGCCTTTACCCAGTTAGCCAAGGTCTGCGGCGCTAAGGACAGCTTCCGGGCCGCCTCAGGCACCGACATGCCGCCCTCCGTTACCATCTTCGCCGCCTCTTCCCGAAACTCCTTCGTGTACCTCCCGTGGGGAATCCTTTGCATCATGACACCTCCGTCTTGGTATTTTATCCGACTTTGGTGTCCACCCTTTCCATCCTACCCCAATGAAAAAAGAGGGCGGTCTGCAATCCTGCCCTGGTGGGAGAGACCGTGATTCGACAATTCAATATTTTATCATGGAGGACTTTTTTGACATCCGCATCACATTAAGGTATATTATTCTCGACAAACCTAAGCGGTTAGGTTATGTGAAGTGGAGGTGCATGGATGGCAAAGCCGATAAAAGAGACGCCCGTTTTATCCGGTAAGGATGCCGAAAGATTCGCTAGAATCATTTCAGAGAATAAAGAAAAGCGAGCGTCTAAATCAGAATACGACAGAATAATGTCCAATTACAATAAGTTGAAAAATAAGCTCAGGATTGATTGAGCAATATAATTTTCTTCGCCTGAATCTTTCCACCCCTCTCAAACCTTTCGATTGTGACCACAAAGACCTTAACGAGTTCTTATTTAAAGACGCGAAAGACCATTTTAAAGAGTTGCTGGCCGTAACATATGTCTTGGAAGATGAGAATGAAACAATTGCTTATTTCAGCGTGCTGAATGACACCATTCGAGAAAAAGATACTACAAAAAGCCGTTACAGAAAAAAGATACTTGGATTAATCCCATATTCATTGCGCATAAGATATAAGAGTTATCCAGCCGTTAAGGTGGGGCGTTTTGCCGTCAGCAAAAGATACCAGTCTCAAGGCGTAGGTTCTGAATTGATGGATTATATTAAGGGTTATTTTTTGGATAAAAACAAAACCGGATGCAGGTTTATCACGGTAGACGCCCTTAATAATCAGCGCACCATTAATTTCTATGTGGAGAATGGCTTTGATTTTTTAACCGGAGAAGATAAAGATGACGAAAGCAGATTAATGTTCTTCGACTTAATCAAATTCTCCTCCATGACCTCAACTTAGACTTTTAGCCTTCCTTTTTTTTATAATATGCAGATGCATGAAGAAAAGATCCTGGTCCTTGATTTCGGTTCGCAATATACACAGCTCATAGCCCGCCGTGTGCGCGAGGCCAACGTCTACTCGGAGATATTCCCCTATAACTCCCCAATCGAGAAAATCCGGGAGTTCAGGCCCAAGGGCATAATCCTCTCGGGCGGCCCGTCAAGTGTCTACTCCGAGGGCGCTCCACTGCCCGACCCGGAGATATTCAAACTGGGCGTCCCGATGCTGGGGCTCTGCTACGGGATGCAGCTCATGGCCCACATGCTTGGCGGCGAGGTGGCCCGCGCCCAGAAACGTGAATACGGCCGGGCAGAACTGGACGTGGACGACGACTCGGACCTCCTCTGGGGCATCTTCCAGAAATCCGTTGTCTGGATGAGCCACGGGGACAGGATAGAGGCCTTCCCGCCTGGGTTCAAGACCATAGCGCA
The DNA here is from genome assembly GCA_014874185.1 of Nitrospirota bacterium. Taxonomy (GTDB): domain Bacteria; phylum Nitrospirota; class Thermodesulfovibrionia; order Thermodesulfovibrionales; family JdFR-88; genus JACWAF01. The sequence goes on from JACWAF010000040.1 coordinate 10,026, forward strand.
TACGCCCAACTCGCCCCATGCCGCCATGAGCGACCGCGCGAAAAAACTCTACGCCCTCCAGTTCCACCCGGAGGTGGCCCACACCGTGCAGGGTGAGAGGATAATCAGGAACTTCCTCTTCGAGATATGCAAGTGCAACCCCACATGGAAGATGAGTTCGTTCGTGGAATGGGCCACTGAGGACATAAGAAAAAAAGCAGGTGCAAGCAAGGTGATATGCGCCCTCTCCGGCGGCGTGGACTCCTCGGTTGTCGCCCTCCTTGTGCATAAAGCCATAGGGGACGCCCTTACCTGCATATTCGTCGACAACGGCCTCCTCAGAAAAGGCGAGGCCGAGAAGGTGGTGGAGACCTTCCAGAAGCACTTCAGGATGAAGCTTGTGCACGTGGACGCGAAGAAACGGTTCATCGAGGCCCTTAGAGGCGTGACCGAGCCGGAAAAGAAAAGAAAGATAATCGGCCGCATGTTCATAGAGATATTCGAGGAAGAAGCCGGCAAGATACAGAATGTGGAGTACCTTGCGCAGGGCACCCTGTACCCGGACGTGATAGAGAGCGTATCCTTCAAAGGGCCTTCGGCCGTGATCAAAAGCCATCATAACGTGGGCGGGCTCCCGGACGTGATGAAGCTGAAACTGATAGAGCCCCTTCGCGAACTGTTCAAAGATGAGGTCCGGGTGCTTGGGGAGACGATGGAGCTTCCGGAGGACATCTGCTGGCGACACCCGTTCCCAGGCCCCGGGCTTGCCATAAGGTGCCTGGGGGAGATCACGGAGGAAAGGCTGAGGGTGCTCCGCGAGGCGGACGCCATAGTGCTTGAAGAGATAAAAAAATGCGGCTATTACCGGACGGTCTGGCAGGCATTTGCGGTGCTGCTGCCCATCAGGAGCGTGGGCGTGATGGGGGACGAGCGCACTTATGAGAACGTGGTGGCCATCCGGGCCGTGCAGAGCCTGGACGGCATGACCGCCGACTGGGCGAAGCTGCCCTATGAGGTGCTTGGAGTGATCTCCAGCCGGATAATAAACGAGGTCAGGGGCGTGAACCGCGTGGTATACGATATCAGCTCCAAACCCCCCAGCACGATAGAATGGGAATGAAAAAGGGTTGCCTGTTCCCTAAACCCGTGCTTAAATTATATATACGTTTATTTGAAATCTGATTTCGCGGCCTGCCCGGCGCTTCGGACGGGCCTGCGAAAGGGAGGGTTTTTTGTTTGACCTCAAGGCTTATATCGCCGAAAAAGGCGGCCTTGTAGACTCCTATCTGAAATCCTATTTCGGTTTCGAAGTGGCCCCAGCCCTCCTCAAGGAATCCATGGCGTATTCGCTCTTTGCGGGCGGCAAGAGGATAAGACCCGTGCTGGCCCTTGCCTCTTATGAGGCCTGCGGCAAGGACCCGGCCAAAATAGTCCCCTACGCCTCCGCGCTGGAGCTTATCCATACCTACTCGCTTATCCACGACGACCTGCCCGCGATGGACGATGACGACCTTCGCCGAGGCAAGCCCACAAACCACAAGGTATACGGCGAGGCCATGGCCATTCTGGCCGGGGACGGGCTTTTGACGGAGGCGTTCAGGATGCTGGCCGCCCCACAGGACGGCACTACCCCTTCGGCCCTCCTTGGGGTGATAAACGATGTTGCCGAAAAGGCAGGGCTCTGGGGGATGGTGGCGGGGCAGGTGCAGGACATGCTGAGCGAGAATCCCGCCGCAGCCCCGCCTATGGCGGGGGACCTCCGGGACGAGGTCACTTTCATCCACATCCATAAGACTGCCAGGCTTATTACCGCATCCGTGCGGATGGGCGGGCTGCTGGCCTGCGCGGACGCCGCGGGGCTCTCTTTGTTGACCGGATACGGTGAATCCATAGGCGTAGCCTTCCAGATTGTGGACGACATACTGGACTTGAAAGGGGAGACCGCCCACCTGGGGAAGACGGCGGGCTCAGACCTGCGGAAGGGGAAGCTGACTTATCCGGCCGTCTTCGGTCTTGAGGAATCATCCCGGATGGCGGAAGGGCTTGTGGAAAAAGCCGTGGGCGCGCTTGGTTCTTTCGGTGCGCAAGCCCGGCCCCTGCGGGCGATTGCAAGGTATATCTTTGAAAGGACCAAGTAGGCCTCAATGTACATAGAGAATATCAACTCGCCCGCCGACCTCAAAAAACTGGGCGAGCGGGAGCTTCAAACCCTGGCCGGGGAGCTTCGTGAAATAATAATTAACCAGGTCTCGAAGGGGGGCGGCCACCTGGCCAGCAACCTGGGCGTGGTGGAGCTTACCCTGGCCATGCACTACGTCTTCGACTCCCCCCGCGACAAGTTCGTCTGGGACGTGGGCCATCAGTCCTACACTCATAAATTGATAACCGGCAGAAAAGACCGTTTCCATACCATCAGGAAAGCTGGTGGGCTGTCCGGTTTCCCGAAACCCGATGAAAGCCCCCACGACGCGTTCTCTGCCGGGCACAGCTCAACATCCATATCGGCCGCCCTTGGGCTTATCGAGGCCAGGGACAGGCTGAAGGAAAACTACAAGGTCATTGCCGTTATAGGGGACGGCTCGATGACGGCGGGGCTCTCCTTCGAGGGGCTGAACCATGCCGGGCAATTGGGCAAGGACCTTATAGTGGTGCTGAACGACAACGAAATGTCCATCTCGAAGAATGTGGGCGCGCTCTCGGCCTACCTGAACCGCATAATGATGGGCGAGCTGTTCAAGAAATTCAAGGGCGTAACGAAAGACATGCTTGAGAGCATCCCAAGGGTGGGCGCGCCGGTATCGAAGCTTGCCCAGAAGGCCGAGGACGCCCTTAAGGGGATGATCCTTCCCGGCATAATCTTCGAGGAGCTTGGCTTCGATTACACCGGCCCCCTCGACGGGCACAATATAAAGCTCCTCATTGAGACGTTCAAAAAGATAAGGAATTCCAAGACCCCTGTCCTCCTGCACGTTGTGACTAAAAAAGGGAAGGGCTACAACCATTCCGAGGAGGACCCCTGCATATTCCACGGCATAGGGCCGTTCGACACGGAATCCGGCGAGCCCCTCTCCTCCAGCGTGAGCATGGGCGAGGTCTTCGGGGAGGCCCTCATGGAAGTGGCCGAGGAAGACCCCAGGGTGGTGGCCATAACAGCGGCCATGAAGGAGGGCACAGGGCTCAGCGCCTTCGGCAAGAAATTCCCTGACCGCATATACGATGTTGGCATCGCGGAGCCGCACGCCACGGTATTTGCCGCAGGGCTGGCAAAGGGCGGTCTGAAGCCGGTCGTGGCCATATACTCCACATTCCTCCAGAGGGCCTATGACGCCATAATCCATGACGTATGCCTCCAGAACCTGCCCGTGGTCTTCGCCATAGACCGGGCGGGCGTGGTGGGCGAGGACGGCCCCACCCATCACGGGCTGTTCGACCTCTCTTATCTGAGGCACGTGCCCAATATGACCGTAATGGCCCCGAAGGACGCGCCGGAGCTTGCTGACATGCTTCGCTTTGCCATAAAGCTTGGCGGGCCGGTAGCAGTACGCTATCCGCGCGGAAAGGCCATATCGCTCGGCGAGTGCGCCCCAATCCGTAAGGGCAAGGCCGAACTTCTGCGGGAGGGCCATGACCTGGCCATACTCTCCATCGGGGGAAGGGCGCATGCGGCGATTGGCGCCGCCGAGGCACTTCAGAAAGAGGGTGTGAGCGCCGCCGTCTGGAACATGAGGTTCGTAAAGCCCCTGGATTTGGAGGCCCTGCAAAAGGCCGCCGGAACCGGCCGGATAATCACCGTGGAAGACAACGCCGTAATGGGCGGCTTCGGAAGCGCGGTTACGGAAGGGCTTGCAGGGCTTGGGTTACTGAAAAACGTTACACTTTGCACACTGGGCTTCCCCGATGTCTTCATAGAGCATGGCAGCCAGAACGAACTGCGCATCAAGTACGGCCTGGACAAGGACGGCATCCTCCGCGCGGCCAGGAAGCTGCTGGCCGGCTGAGTTCAACTGCCCTCCCGGAATCATTTATTAAGGTCTCATAATTGAACAGACATTTTGGCCGGAAAATCTCCCCTCGCCCCTCAACCTGCACCCCAAAAAGTCTGCCACTTTTCGGGGACCCCGTTCCAAAGAGGGGTAACTCCTCCCTTAGCAAAGGCCCTTTGACAAAGGGTAGGTCAGGAGGGATTTTCTAATAATTAAGTGCATCCTATTATGAGACTTTTGCGGGTTCAGGTTGCAAACCATTGCTGTCCAAAATAATTTAAAAAGACCCTTCTAAGAGAAATGACTTGTTGAAATAGCAGTCTTTTGGACAAGCCTTGCCTTCTCGCCCGGAATCAGGCCCCCGAATGCTGTCCAAAAGGCGCCGGGCCTCGTCATTCCCGCCCCGTATCAGGTACGGGGTAGACTCCAGCGGGAATCCAGATCCAAAAATGCCTTTAAAAAGGTCAATAAACTGGATTCCCGCTTACTACCTGCGGGAATGACAAACTATTTTCTATGCTGGTTCAGGTTTGCAAACCACAGCTGTCCAAGATAATCTGAAAAGGACCTTTCTGTTCCAAAGCGGATCGGGTCACCCGTGGGCGGGTGACTCCCACGAAAAAGGTCATTTCTCTTAAAAGGGTCTTTTTAGAATATTTTGCAGTGGTTACAAGCTTGAACCCGCATACAGAAATGTGCGGGCCTATCCCCCCTCTTAAGGTAAGAGGGGGCGAGGGGGAGTTACGATAGGAGTTAACCCCTCCCGACCTCCCCTTTATCAAAGGGGAGGGAAACATAAAGAAAAATTACCCTAGTGCCGCAACCAAAGCCTTTACAAGCGGTCCTATCTCAGCCTCGCTTATGGTCCTTGCGTCAAGAAGCAGCCTGTCTTCCTTTATCCGGGCTACCACGGGGGGAGAGCCCTTGCGGAGCCGCTCTTCCAGTTTATTGAGGCCAACCTCGCGTGGGACAAGCGATACAGCGCAGCTTGGCAGGACCACCCCAGGAAGCGAGCCCCCTCCAGCCTCTGACCCTTCGGAGACGACTTCGACCGAAGCGGATTTTTTTAAGTTTTGTTTAAGCTCTCCCGCTATGCGCCCGGCCCGCGCCTTTATCGATTCAACGGGCTCGGTGAGCATCCTTAAGGCGGGGATATTTTTAAACGCTCTATTGGGATCGGCATACTCGAAGAGTATCGCCTCCAGTGCGGCAAGCGTCATCTTGTCTATCCGAAGGGCGCGGGCCAGGGGATTTTTGTTTATCTTTTCGATAACGGCGCTCTTGCCCACGATTAGTCCGGCCTGCGGGCCGCCAAGGAGCTTGTCCCCGCTGAACGTGATAATATCCGCCCCGCTTTCCACCTCTTCCCTTACAAGGGGTTCCGTGCCCACGCCATGCGCGCGCAGGTCCACCAGGCAGCCGCTGCCCAAATCGTTCATCACCGGAAGACTGTATTTTTTGCCAAGACTGACAAGCTCCGCTATCGGCACATCCGAGGTGAACCCGATCATCCGGTAATTGGACTGGTGCACTTTAAGTATCAATGCCGTCTCGGGGCCTATGGCGCCTTCATAATCCCTCAAGTGGGTCTTGTTGGTGGCGCCCACCTCTTTTAAAATCGCGCCGCTTTGGGCCATCACCTCCGGGATACGGAACGAGCCGCCTATCTCCACAAGCTCACCGCGCGAGACTATGACCTCCTTCCCCTTGGCAAGCGTGCTCAAGGCGATAAGCACGGCGGCGGCATTGTTGTTCACCACCGTGGCGTCCTCGGCACCCGTTATCTCTTTCAAAAGCCTTCTTACGTGGGCATAGCGTTTTCCGCGCCTGCCCGCTTCCAGGTCGTATTCCAGGTTGGAATATCCCCTTGAGACATCCACGATATTAGCGAGGGCCGATTCGGGAAGGGGCGCCCTGCCCAGATTGGTGTGCAGGACTATCCCGGTCGCGTTTATAACCGGTCTCAGGCTGGGCGTGGTGAGCTTCAATATAAGCGCCTCGATATCAGGCGCGATCTTCGCCGCAACCGCGATTGTCTTCCTTTTACCCGTCTTGATCTCGCCCCTCAGACTTTCCAGGTATTCACGGATGGCCTGCAGGACGAACCTGCGCGGATAGAGCCCAAGCCATTTCTGCCCGGCACCGCTCTTCAGGACCTCGTCCACCGAGGGGAGCGATTTCAACAGTTCGGTCTTTTCCATAAGAATCTATCTAACACCAAATACGGCGGCGGGTCAAGCGGAATCAGAAAAACAGCGAGATTACAAATGCCAGCGTAAGCCCTATCATGATCGCAGTCGTGGCCCAGGCTATCCGGTTGAAGTTTTTTGAGTTCACATACTCGCCCATCAGCTCATCCCTGTTTATCAGGAAGAGCATGAAGATGAGCACGAAGGGCAGCATCACCCCGTTTATCACCTGCGATATCCACATGATCGCTATCAATGGGGCATTCGGGACCAGTATGATAATCGCGCCGACAGCTATAAGGATGGTGTAAAGCCACATGAACTGGGGGGCCTCCTTGAAGTTCTTGTTCACGCCCGCTTCCCAGCCCATCCCCTCGCAGATGTAGTAGGCCGTTGCCAGGGGCAGTATCGAGGCGGAGAACAAGGAGGCGTTTGCAAGCCCAAAAGCGAACAGCAAAGAGGCATATCTGCCGGCGAAAGGGGCCAGTGCCTTTGCCGCGTCGTCCGCCCCGTTTATGTGTATGCCCGCCCTGAAGAGCGTGGCCCCGCAGGCCACTATTATGAAGAAGGCCACAATGTCCGTCATGAAGCAGCCCGCGATCACATCTATTCTGGATGCCCAGTACTGGTCTTTTCTTATCCCTTTTTCCACCACCGCGGACTGCAGATAGAACTGCATCCACGGGGCTATCGTGGTGCCGACCACCCCTATGAACATGGCTATATAGCCGGAGCTGAAATGGAAACTGGGCTTTACCGTTTGCAGCAGCACATTCCCCCAATCGGGTTTTGCCAATACCGCCGACGGGATATACACCAGGTACACGGCGCATACGAAGAGAAATATCTTCTCGAACATCCGATAAGAGCCCTTCACCACTATAAGCCAGATGAAGACCGCCCCCAGCGGCACGGCTATGTACTTGCTGATTCCCAGTATTTCGGTGCTCGCCGCCCAGCCCGCGAACTCGGCGGTGGTATTGCCCAGGTCCGTTACGAACAGGAATACCATCAGCCAGAAGGTTATCTTCACGCCATAATTTTCCCTGATGAGGTCGGCAAGCCCCTTCCCGGTCACGGCCCCCATCCGGGCGGACATCTCCTGCACCACTATCAGGGCCAGAGTAATAGGTATTAGAGACCAGAGCAGCGAGTAGCCGAAGTGCGCGCCCGCTATCGAATAGGTCGCAATGCCGCCGGCATCGTTGTCTATATTGGCCGTGATAAGCCCAGGCCCCATTATGGACAGAAAGAGCAAAAATTTCTTCCAGCGGCTCACACCCTTCTCCTTCTCTTCCTGGGCAGTATCCTGGAGACTATATCGTCAATCGTGACCACGCCATGCATCACGCCCTCGGTGTCCACCACCGGGACGGCCACAAGGTTATACTTGGACATCACTTCCGCTACCCTCATATCGTCCTCGTCAGGGGGGACCGTCTTCAGCTTCGTCTCCATTATGGAAGAAAGCGGCACATCCTGTTCAGCCAGTAAAAGCTCTCTCAGGGTGAGGGTCCCCACAAGCTCCTCGCCTTCCAGAGCGTATATGTAATAGACGGATTCCATTTCAGCCGCGTCCTGCCTGAATTTCTCCAGCACCTCGCCCACTTTCATTCCAGGGGGATAAGAGATGAAGTCCGTGGTCATCATGCCGCCCGCCGTGTCCTTCTCGTGGGCCAGCAATTCCTGGATGTCCTCGGCCTCCTCGCGGCCCATCTTTTCCAGTATGGCCTTGGCCTCCTCCGCGGAAAGCCTCCCCAGGACGTCCGCCGCAACGTCCGGCGGCATCTCTTCGATAATGTCCGAGGCCTTCTCCCTGTCCATGTCCTTTATGATTGCGGTCTGGGTATCGGGCTCAAGCTCTATGATCGTCTCGGCAGCCGTTTCCACATCAAGGGAATCAATAAAGCTGGCCCCCTCATCAGGCGAAACCTGGTTGATAAGCTCCGCTATATCGGCCGGGTGAAGCTCCGATAGCATCTGCCTGGGCACCGTAAGCGCAATCTCCGAGAGCCTCTCGTCAAGGGGCTGAAGATAATTCCAGCTTATGATATTCCTGGGAAGCTCCGCCCCCAAAAACTTCAGCAGGTCCTCCCCTCCCCTCTCGAAACCCAGCCTCCTCAGTATCCCCCTCAACCCCACGTCAACCGCCGAGATCAGCACGTCATCCTTGTACCCTTCAAGCTTTATATCGTTTACGCGCACCACCTTCACCCCGTTAGCGTCAACGATCTGCTTGTCCAGTATGTCCCTTGAGACCAGCAGGTCTTCCGGGCCCATCGTGTAACTGTCCAGGGCATCAGCGAAGACCTTGGCCGCGATCACCTTTTTATTGAATATGTCTATCTGCAGCCAGGGGAGTTTCAGAAGTCCCTTCCCTTTCTGCAATATGAGGGCGTCCACCTTGGGCAGGGGCTCGCCCTTGATTATCTTTATGTCCCTGATCCTGCCAAGTTCCTCCCCTTTGGGGTCCAAAACTGGCTTTTTAAGGACTTCGCTGGCGAAGATTTCACCAAATAGCGGCATGGCAGACCTCCCTTAGTGAATTTAATAGTATAACCAGCCGGAAAGAAAAAGAAAAAGACAAAAAACTGTCCTCTTCTTTCTCTTGCAAGAGAAAGGTAGTCCTTTTAGTCCTGCCTCTTGTTTGACATTGCAAATGGTATAATTATCTATCGTAGGCGTCCAGAAAATTCCGTGGTATTGAATTAATATAAGGAGGAATTATGCACTGGGGAGATTACGGATGGGGAATGGGGTTCGGATGGCTTATCATGGTCCTCTTCTGGATACTTGTGATCGTGGGGATAGTCTATATCGTAAAGTTAATAGCCGGAGCCGGCAAAAAAGAGGGGAGAGAAGAAACGGCGCTCGACATCCTCAAGAAACGATATGCAAAAGGAGAGATAAACAAGGAGGAGTTCGAAGAGAAGAAGAAGGACCTGCAATAGACTATCAAGGGCGCTGTTAATGTTCGTCCGAGGATTAAATACTTTAAGAAGGAGCTTGGCGCGTGAAAAGAGACCCTGGATATTAATTCCCAAATTCAAATTCCGGGTAGAGTAGGAAACTGAGTCCCTGAGCCAGCCAGGACTTTAGGGACACCTCGCCGCACGCGGCTATTACGTGTCAACAGAGATTTCCCATATTACTACCAAAAACTGTAAGTCAGCCGGTCTCGGCAGCGGCGCTGGTTAGAGTGCGAAGTCAACACATAAAAATCATCCATTGTTCCAGCAGCCTTCTGGACGTAATCCTCTTCAGAATTATGCAGATCCGTACCGTTCCAACAGTGCTTGACATCGGTTAACATACAAGTTAACATAGTAAGTGGGCAGGACAGTAATTTTCTACAGAACGAATGACGGGAAATGCCCGGTACAGGAGTTTTTAGATTCGCTCCCGGGGAAAGTAGCGCAAAAAGTTACCTGGGTTTTAAGTCTTCTGGAAGATTTGGAAGTTATGCCCTCTTCGTATTTCAAAAAACTCGTGGGCACAGATGATATTTGGGAGTGCAGGATTCAATTTGCTTCGAATGCATACCGGATATTTTGCTTTCCAAGCGGTAATTCAGTTATCGTCCTGACACATGGGTTGATAAAAAAAACGCAGAAAACACCACAACGGGAGATCGAGAAAGCTGAGGCTTACAGACGAGATTATTTGCAGAGGAGGTTTAAGAAATGAGTGACCTGAAAAAATATGTTCACGACAGAAAAAGAAAAGACAAGAGCTTTGCCGAGGGATATGACAAGGGATACGAGCAGTTCAAAATAGGCGTAGTATTAAAGCAGGCTCGTGAGTCAGCAGGACTTACACAGGAAGAACTTGCTCAAAAGTTGAAAACAAAAAAGACTGCCATTTCGCGGATTGAGAACCATGCAGAGGATATCAAACTCTCCACTTTGGAAAAAGTGGCGCATGCTCTCGGCAAGCGCCTCCAAGTAAAAATCGCCTAAGGCTTCGCGTTGAGCCCGGAATGGAAATTCGGAAGAAATTCGGAAGAAATTCAGGGTAGAGTAGGAAACTGAGTCCCTGAGCCAGCCAGGACTTTGGGAACGCCTCGCCGCACGCGGCTATTACGTGTCAGCAGACTGGGTTCGATCATCAGTTTCCCCTCATCAAACCGTGCATGCGATTTTTTCGCACACGGCTTTCCGATGTTCTTCACCATTAGGCATGCGCCTTCGTCCAAG
>JACWAF010000041.1 GCA_014874185.1 Nitrospirota bacterium
AGGCCCCAGATGCTGTCCAAAAGACGCCAGACCTTGTCATTCCCGCCCCGTATCAGGTACGGGGTAGACTCCAGCGGGAATCCAGGTCCAAAAATACCTTTAAAAAGCCAATAAACTGGATTCCCGCTTAAGACCTGCGTGAATGACGAACCATTTTCGCTTTTTTCTCTTATTTGAAATGCTGTCCAAGATATTTATTTTGGACAGGTGTGGTTTGCGCCCTGAACCCAAGGGGGCGTAAGCCCCGTATTTATGTCACCGGGAAAAGGCGGCAGCAGAAACTTTCAAATTGCTGAAGGAGTTCGGGCACTGTGGGCCAAAGAGCTTCTTTATTCCTCGTGGAATTCTCTTATATTTTCTATTACATAATCCACATCATCCTCTTTCATCAACGGCTCTATGGGAAGGCTGAGCACCTCTTCCACAATCCCTTCGCTTTCGGCCAGCGTTCCGGCCATCCTGCACCTGCCCTCGAAGACCCGCATCTTATGAAGCGGCACCGGATAGTAGACCATAGTGCTCACGCCCGCACCGGCAAGAAATCTTTTAAGCTCGTCTCTTTTTCCGTCCTTTACCCGCACCGTATATTGGTGATAGACGTGGAACTCGCCATTCGAGGGGAATGCGGGCAGGCTGAGCCCGTGCAGGTCTCTGAGACCTTCTTCATATTTCAGGGCTATTCCTCTCCTCATCCCGTTCAGCTCGTCTATGTACTTGAGCTTGGCCAGGATTACGGCGGCCTGAATGGTGTCCAGCCTGGCGTTATAGCCGATGTGGTCGACATTGTATTTGTCGCGCCCGCCGTGCTTCAGGAGCATCCGCACAAGCCCGTCCGTCTCGTCGTCATTGACTGCTATCATGCCCCCGTCGCCGAAGCCGCCCAGGTTCTTCGATGGGAAGAAGCTGAACGCGCCGGCGTCCCCGATTGCGCCCAGCTTCGTTCCGTTCCAGCCAGCCCCGAAGGCCTGCGCCACGTCTTCAATCACGAACAGCCCCCGCTCGCGCGCAAGCCCCATGATGAGCGACATATCGCACGGCCTGCCGTAGAGGTGCACGGGTATGATCCCCTTCACGCGGGAGCCGTCTTTATCGAGATACTCCATTATCTTTTCCGCAGAGATATTTCCGGTGCCGGGCTCCACGTCCGCAAAGACCGGCGTTGCGCCGGAACGCAGGATGGCATCTCCGGTAGCCGTGAATGTGAACGGGGTAGTTATGATCTCGTCTTCCTGATCGAAGTACTCGCTGCCTTTCAGCCTTATCGCAATCGTCCGCAGGGCAAGCACCAACGCCTCCGTGCCGGATGAGACCCCTATCGCGTGTTTCGCGCCAAGATAGGCGGCCGCTTCGGTCTCAAGTTCTTTCACTTCCGGGCCGAGAATCCAGCTCTGATGAGAGAGGCAGCTGGCAAGGGCAAGGTCTATGTCTTTTTTCATGTATTCGTATTCGAGCCTCAGGTCAAGCATCGGTATCTGCCGAAGGGCTGTTATCATACATTTTCCTCCAGTGGAGTGAGATCATCCCCTCTAATCGCATATCTGCTTTGGCACCTGGGACATCGCGCCTCTACATTTGGGCCGGCTTCCTTGAGCGGCACTCCGCACTTGCAGACCCATCCGATCCGTCTTGCGGGAACTCCGACCACAAGACCGTACGGGGGCACGTCGCGCTTTACGACCGCGCCCGCGCCGACAAGGGCATATTCGCCGATGGTCACGCCGCACACTATAGTGGCGTTCGCCCCTATTGTGGCCCCTTTCTTTACCAACGTGGGCAGAAATTCACTCTTGCGCTCTATGAATGCGCGTGGGTTATAAACGTTCGTGAAGACGCAGGAGGGGCCGCAGAAAACCCCGTCCTCAAGCTTTACGCCTTTATACAGTGAGACATTGTTTTGCACCTTGCAGTTATTGCCTATCTCCACGTCCGGGCCGATCATCACGTTCTGGCCTATTACGCAGTTTTCGCCTATTTTCGTTCCGGAGAGGACGTGTGTGAAATGCCATATTTTAGTGCCTTCGCCTATCCGCACCCCCTCGTCAATAAAAGAGGCCGGGTGGACAGTGAATTTCTTTTCTCCTTCAGGTTTCGCAGACCATTTTTCCCCATTGGCTTTATATCGGGCGGCTTCAAGTATCCTCAGGACCCTGAGTCCTTCGCTGCCGTCAGTCTCCGGTCTTTTCCTTTCGGCCACGCACTCCAGAAAGTGCGCCAGTTCCGTCTTCAGCGGCTCGCCCGCCGCGAACGGGACTACTTCGCATTCCGATTTTTTTGCAACAGGCGCCCTGCCCTCCTGCCATTCCACTTTATGCGGATAGAGGAAGAGCTTCTCCCGGCTTACGTCGTCGAAGACGGCCATGGCCCTTGAGCCCACAACCGTGAGCTTCTGTTCCTTGAACGGGTTCAGCCAGCTCACGAAGATATGCCCCTTCAGGCCGCCGCTGAACTCCAGATGGGTGATTTTTATATCCGGTATGCCGTGCGTGAGGTAGTCGCCGCCGAATGAGGAGACCTTTATGGGCTCCTCCCCCACGAGGGCGAGGACCATTGAAATATCGTGCGGGGCGAAGCTCCACCAGATGTCCTCCTCAGTCCTTATCCTGCCGATGTTGAGGCGGTTGGAGTATATATACCGGATATCGCCCAGTTGGCCGGATGAGACCATCTCCCTGAGCTTCCTGGCCGCGGGGTGGTACTGCAGTATATGGCCCACCATGAGGATGCGCCCGTTCGATTCAGCAAGGCCCACCAGCTCCGCCCCTTCCTTTCCGGTGAGGGCAAGGGGTTTTTCCACAAACACGTCCTTGCCGGCAAGGATGGCCTTTTTCGCGAGGGCGAAATGCGTAACGGCCGGGGTGGCTATGGCAACGGCCTTTATCTCCGGGTTGCTGAAAACGGAATCCGGATCATCCGAAAAATTAATGCCGGGGTACTCCGCCGTCCTTTGCTCCAGCAAATCAGGGCTCTGGTCGCAGGCGGTGTGTAATGCACCCAGTTCATTAAAGACCCTGAGCAGGTTTTTCCCCCAATAACCGAGTCCGAGCAGGCTTATAACCCGTTTTGATCCTGGCATTTTTTCTCCGGCTGGCTCTTCTGGGCTAGGTACTTTGATGAACTAAGCAAACCTTATCTCAGAATGGTCTTGTTGTCAACAGAAAGAGACGATTCGCGGCCTGCAGAGAGTCTCCCAATTGGGCCAAAACCCAATTTCAGTCCTGTCTAGCGGAGCTTGGCCGCAATTTTAGAGCAAAACCGGGCAATCTCTATAAGATTTTTTTATAGATAAATGCTTTATCGGAGATATCGGAATGCCCCCTGCAGGAATCGAACCTGCGACACCAGGTTTAGGAAACCTGTGCTCTATCCTACTGAGCTAAGGGGGCTAAAAAATATATTAGCAAATTCCGTTAATTTCCGTCCAGTTATTAATTAGGGCATCTTCTAAAATTCAAATTTTAGAAAAAAGCCTTGACAGGGGCTTTCTAATTAGGTTATAAAAAAACATTATGGAACAATTGGGCTACCTCCAGCAGTACGTCCCCGTGCTTGTCCTGATGTTAGTAGCTTTGGGTTTCGGCCTTGGTGCCCTTCTTGTGGGCTCGCTGGTCAGGCCGAAGAGACCCTATGCCGAAAAGCTCATGCCCTATGAATCCGGCAACCCCCCCGTGGGCGAGCCCCGTTACCGCTTCTCGGTCAAATTCTACATAATTGCGATGCTCTTCGTGATATTCGACGTGGAAGCGGTATTTCTCTATCCGTGGGCTGTAACCTTTGACAAACTGGGCCTCTACGCTTTCGTGGAAATGATTATTTTCATAGTCATACTCCTCGTGGGGTATGTTTACGCATGGAGAAAGGATGCCTTCACCTGGGACTAAGATCATAAAACCGGAAGAGAAAAAGATAATCCTGAACGACTCGGGAGTGGTAGAGATCGAAAAAGACCTCAAGGTGATTCCCGGGGCCAACACCATAATCGCGTCAATAGACAAGATAGTGAACTGGGGCCGGGGCTCATCCCTCTGGCCGATGACGTTCGGGCTTGCCTGCTGCGCGATAGAGATGATGACCACCGGCTCCTCCCATTACGACCTGGACAGGCTGGGCGTCATATTCAGGGGTTCTCCCCGTCAGGCGGATTTCGTGATAATCGCTGGCACGGTCACCAAGAAGATGGCTTCGGTTGTGAGACGGGTTTACGACCAGATGCCGGAGCCCAGATACGTAATAGCCATGGGAAGCTGCGCCTGCTCGGGCGGGATATTCAATACCTACAGCACCGTGCAGGGCGTTGACAGCTTCCTGCCGGTTGATGTCTACATCCCGGGGTGTCCGCCCAGGCCGGAGGCCCTCATGGAAGGCATACTCAAGCTTCAGGAAAAAATAAAACAGGAGCACTTCAGATGGAGCCCCTTCAGATAGCCGAAAAGATAAAAGAAAAATTCCCGGGCGAGGTGCTCGGCGTGACCGAATTCCGCGGCCAGGTATCGGTCCACCTGAAAAAGGAAAAACTGCTCGATATCTGCCGCTGGCTGCACGACGACCCGGAAACGGACATGGACTACCTGCGCGACCTCTGCGGCGTGGACTACCTTGGCAGGAAGGCCCCGCGCTATGAGGTGGTCTATCACCTCTATTCGATAAAAGAGGGGCACATGCTGCGTCTCAGGGCGCAGGTGCCCGAAGGCGACACGAAGATAGATTCAGTGGTGCCTGTATGGGTGGGCGCGAACTGGCACGAGAGGGAGTGCTTCGACATGTACGGCATCTCTTTCAACGGCCATCCGGACCTCCGCAGGATTTTAATGCCTGAGGACTGGGAGGGCCACCCGCTCAGAAAAAATTACCCCGTACAGGGGTTCACCGGCGAGAAAGAATGGAAGGGCTATAAAGAGGTCCTTGAAAAATCCGAAAGGCTCAAGGAGTTCGAATGGGAGAAGCAGTAGGGGAAAAGGGATTCCAGACTAAAGAACTCACGGTGAGCATGGGGCCCCAGCACCCGGCCACCCACGGCGTGTTGAAGCTGGTGCTGGACCTTGACGGCGAGACCGTCGTTAAATGCACTCCTTACGTGGGCTATCTCCACAGAGGCGTAGAGAAGCTGGGCGAGAACAGGACCTATTTCTCCGCCCTGCCGCTTACCGATAGACTGGACTACATATCCTCGATGTCCAACAATGTGGGTTACGTGAACGCCGTCGAGACGCTGTTCGGGATAGAGGCACCAGAGAGGGCCAAATACATAAGGACGATATGCGCCGAGATGAGCCGTATCTCAAGCCACATCATCTGGGTTGCCACGCACGCCCTGGACATAGGCGCTATGACCGTCTTCCTCTACTCCTTCCGCGAGAGGGAGTGGATACTGGATTTATTCGAGATGCTCACCGGGGCAAGACTCACCGTGAGCTATCCGCGCATCGGGGGCGTCCGCAATGACGTCTCGCAGGAATTCCTTGACAGCCTCTACAAATTCGTTTTGGAGTTCCCTGGCCGCGTCGACGAGTACGAGACGCTTATAGACCAGAACCGTATCTGGCTTCAGAGGACGAAGGGCATCGGCATTATCAGCGCGGAGGAGGCCGTGAACTGGGGCCTCACCGGGGCCACGCTGAGGGGCTCCGGCGTGAACTATGACGTGCGAAAGGCCAATCCCTATGACGTCTATGACAAGGTCCAGTTCGACGTGCCGCTTGGCAAGGCGGGCGACGTGTACGACAGATACCGCTGCAGGATGGAAGAGCTGAGGCAGTCGGCGCGGATAATAAAACAGTGCATAGAGCAGATCCCCGCGGGGCCCATCCTTGCGCCGGAGGCGCACAAGTTCGTCCTCCCCCCGAAGGAGAACGTGCTTAAAAGCATGGAAGCGCTGATACATCATTTCATCCTGATAACAAAAGGGCCCCTTACGGCGCCGGTGGGCGAGGTCTACTCGGCAACCGAAGTGCCAAAAGGGGAACTTGGGTTCTATATAGTAAGCGACGGTTCGGGCAAACCTTACAGGATGCGGGTGCGCGCGCCTTCTTTCGTACACGCATCCGTGCTCCCCAGACTCTCGGAGGGACACCTCCTGGCGGACGTAATCGCCAACATAGGCACCATAGACATAGTGCTCGGAGAGTGCGACAGGTAGAGGGGTCCGGACGGTTTCAGGTTTTTTGGATTTCAAGTTTAAATTGAAGCAAGGATTTAGAAGCCCGTGTTCCGCCTTGAAGATGCCGGATGCGGGCTTCGGCGCGAAGCAAAAAAGTAACCGGAGACGCAAGAGGGGATAATGAACTTTCTGGAAATCATATTTCGGCCGGCCAGCTTTGACGTTATCGTTCAACTCGCCATAATGGTCCTGAAGGTGGTGGTGGTCGTGGGTGTGATAATGCTCCATGTCACGTACGCCACCTATTTCGAAAGGAAGAGCATCGGGCACATGCAGGTAAGGCTTGGCCCGATGAGGACCGGCCCCCACGGGCTTTTGCAGCCCATCGCGGACTTCGTGAAGCTCTTCTTCAAGGAAGACATAATCCCGGCGGCAGCGGACAAGCCGATATTTTACATGGCCCCGGTAATATCGATATTCGCCGGCATGAGCTCGCTTGCCGTGATCCCCTTCTTTAACGGGTTCGTGATTGCAAACATAAATATCGGCCTTTTGTTCGTGCTGGCGATGAGTTCGCTCGGGGCCTATGGCATAGTGATGGCCGGCTGGTCTTCGAACTCCAAGTACTCGTTCCTGGGCGGGCTCAGGTCTTCGGCCCAGGTGATAAGCTATGAGATAGCCCTCGGCCTCTCGCTGGTGGGCGTGATGATGATGGCGGGCTCTCTGAACATGACGGAGATCGTGAAGGCGCAGTTGGCCTACCCTACCGGGATGTTTCTTTTCCCGCAGATACTGGGGTTCTTCGTCTTCATGGTGGCGGCATTCGCCGAGACAAACAGGACGCCTTTCGACCTGCCCGAGGCGGAGAGCGAGCTGGTGGCGGGCTACTTCGTGGAATACAGCGGGATGAGGTTCGCCCTCTTCTATGTCGCGGAGTACATCGGCATGATCGTGATGTCGCTGATAGCCATAACCTGCTTCCTTGGCGGCTGGGACGGCCCGTTCCAGATACCCTACGTGCCCTTCGCGTGGGTATTCATAAAGCTCTATATACTTATCTTCCTCTTCTACTGGATCAGGGCGACCGTGCCGCGCTTCAGGTACGACCACCTGATGAGCTTCGGCTGGAAGATACTGATCCCGCTTGCGCTTTTTAACGTAGTGCTTACGGGCCTCCTGAAGACGCTGAATGTCATTTAAAGCAATATCAGATTCAATAAAGGGGTGGTCAGATAGATGAGATTGAAAAAAGCGGTTAAAACGGTCTTCTTCACGGAGATACTGCAGGGCATGGCCCTGACATTGAGGTCAATGTTCAGCCATGCCGTGACCCGGCAGTACCCCAAGGAGAAGAGGCCCGCGATGCCCGGCTTCAGGGGGATGCACGCGTTCGTCAGGGACGCGAAGACCGGCAGGGAAAAATGCATAGCCTGCGGGCTCTGCGGGGCGGTCTGCCCCTCCCAGTGCATCCACATCTACACCAGGGAGGACGATCTGGAGCAAAAGAAGGTCATAGACCGCTACGAGATCGAGGCGCTCCGGTGCGTCTACTGCGGGTTCTGCGTGGAGGCCTGCCCGGTGGGCGCCATAGCCCTTACCGAGCATTACGAGTACTCCGATTATTCCCGCCAGGCCCTCTACTTCGACAAGGAAAAACTCCTCGATAACTGGGACAGGATGATGGCCGGGAAAAAAGGCGAGGAATACTTTGAAAAGTTCTGGTTCCCCAAGCGGGACAGCTTCCGTTCCTACGATGGCCAGGCGGTATTCAGAAAACCAAAGGAAGAGGCGAAATGAACGAGATACTGTTTGGTTATCTTTCTTTTGCGATACTGGCGCTCTCCATAGCCGCGATAACCAGGAAGAACCCGGTGCATGCCGTCCTTCTCATGATAGTGATGTTCTTCCACCTGGCCACGATGTACCTTGCCCTCGGGGCGGAGTTCCTGGCCGCCGTGCAGATAATGGTCTACGCCGGGGCGATCATGGTGCTGTTTCTCTTCGTGGTGCTGGTGCTGAACATAAGGGAAGAGGAAAAAGGCGAGCGGTTCGCGAGCGGCTGGCCCCTTGGGATATCCCTCGCGGCAGGGCTTCTTATCCTGATCCTGATAATCACTGACAAGGTGTTGACCGGGCGCCAGGGGCAGTTCACTCAGGCGGTCATCCTCCAGGAGACGCATACGAAGGCGATAGGCAAACTCCTTTATACGCAGTACGTGTTCCCCTTCGAGGTTGCCTCTCTGATTCTGCTTGTGGCCATAGTGGGCGCCATAGTGCTTGCCAAAAAGAGACTTGGGTGAGGTGATAGAATGGTAAGCTTGCAATGGTATGTCTGGCTCAGCCTGACACTCTTCATGGTCGGGGTCTTCGGATTTCTCACTAGGAGGAACATAATAATGATGTTCCTCTCAATAGAGATAATGCTGAACGCCGTGAACCTCTCGCTGGTCTCGTTCTCGCATTTCCTGAACGACCTCAGAGGGAACATAATAGTCTTCTTCGTGATAACGGTGGCCGCCGCGGAGGCCGCGATCGGGCTTGCAATACTTATCGCCCTCTTCCGTAACCGCGCCAGCGCGAACGTGGACGAACTGAAGGAGATGAAAGGATGAAATTATATCTCCTCATACCGGCCCTGCCTTTAGCCGGCTTCCTCATCAACATACTCTTCGGCAAGTGGTTCATAAAGGACAAGGCCAACTGGATAGCCACTCCGGCCGTAATAGGCTCCTGGATAATAGCCATGATCACAGTGGCGGGCGTGATGGCCGGACACCGCGTCTCGGAGGACCTCTACACCTGGGTAATCTCGGACGGCTTCAGGGTGCCGATCGGTTTCCTGATAGACCAGCTTACCGCCGTCATGCTTGTGGTTGTCACCACGGTAAGCGCCCTGGTGCACATATACTCCGCGGGTTACATGAAGGGCGACAAGGGGTATTACAGGTTCTTTGCCTACCTGAACCTCTTCACCTTCAGCATGCTGATGCTCATCATGAGCAACAACTTCCTCCAGCTATATTTCGGCTGGGAGGCCGTGGGGCTCTGTTCGTACTTCCTGATAGGCTTCTGGTACGAGAAGAAGTCAGCTTCGGACGCGGGCAAGAAGGCCTTCATCGTGAACCGGTTCGGCGACTTCGGCTTCGGGCTTGGGGTGATGCTCATTTTCATCACCTTCGGCTCTCTCCATTATGAGACGATATTCGGCAAGCTTGGGATGATAGCGGGCCAGAGCGTGAGCGTGCTGGGCTGGACGGTATCGCTGCCCACGCTGATAGCGCTCCTGCTGTTCTGCGGGGCGGTCGGCAAATCGGCCCAGCTGCCCTTGCATGTCTGGCTTCCGGACGCCATGGAAGGCCCCACGCCGGTGAGCGCCCTCATCCACGCGGCCACCATGGTCACGGCGGGCGTCTTCCTGGTGGCAAGGACAAACCCGATATTCAACCTCTCGCCAACGGCAATGGCCGTGGTCGGGATAACGGGCGGCGTAACGGCGCTGTTCGCGGCCACGATCGCCCTTGTACAAAACGACATAAAGCGCATTATCGCGTATTCCACCATAAGCCAGCTGGGCTACATGTTCCTGGCCTGCGGGGTGGGCGCGTACGGGGCGGGGATATTCCACCTCTACACGCACGCATTCTTCAAGGCCCTGCTCTTTTTGGGCGCGGGCTCCGTGATGCACGCGATGGGCGGAGAGCTTGACATCCAGAAGATGGGCGGGCTTAGAAAGCACATGCCCGTAACCTACTGGACATTCCTTCTGGCCTCGCTGAGCATCGCCGGGATCCCCGGCTTCGCCGGGTTTTTCAGCAAGGACGAGATACTCTGGCAGGCCTTCGCCTCGGGCGGGGTGGGAAGGGTGCTCTGGGGCATCGGGACGTTGACGGCCCTGCTCACGGCGTTCTACTCTTTCCGGATAATATTCGTGGCCTTCCACGGCGAGTTCCGGGGCACGCCCGAACAGGCGCATCACCTGCACGAGTCCCCGGCCTCGATGGCCATACCGCTTGTGCTCCTGGCGGTCGGGGCGGTGGCATCGGGCTGGGTTGGAGTGCCGCCCTTTATCGGCGAGATGTTCGGGGTTGAGAACTCCAACCTCTTCGGCGCGTTCATCGGGCACGTGGTGAGTCAGCCCGCCGCGCACGGCGCGCCCGGACAGGAGATGATGGTCACGGCCATGTCCGTGGTTGTGGGCCTCCTTGGCATCAGCCTCGCCGGGGTGTTCTACATCTCAAAACCAGGCATCCCGAAGGCGCTTGCCAAAAATTTCAGCGGAGTGCATAAGCTCCTGTGGAATAAATACTACATCGACGAGCTTTATAATTTCATCATCATAAAACCCACGCTCTGGGTGGCAAAGTCCGTCCTGGTGGACACCACTGACGGCAAGATCATAGAGGGCGTGGTGAACGGGGTGCCCAGGGGGATCGGCTCATTCGGCCAGCGGCTCAGGAAACTGCAAACGGGCGTCCTGCAAAACTACGCGGCCATGATGGCCCTGGGCGTGTTCGTCTTCGTGGCGATAGCCCTGATGATACTGGTAGGAGGCGTGAAGGGATGAATCTGATGGCAAACACCTTAGGCTACCCCATACTGAGCACGCTTATATTCCTGCCCGTCTTCGGGGCCCTGCTCATAGCGCTGCTGCCGAGGAGCGCGGAGCCCCTGATAAAGAGCGTGGCCCTTATCACAAGCCTTCTGGCTTTTGCGTTTTCGATACCGCTCTTCACCAACTTCGACAAGACCACGGCGGCCTTGCAGTTCGTGGAGAGGGCCAACTGGATACCGGCATTCAATATCCAGTATTTCCTCGGCCTGGACGGGATAAGCATACTCTTCGTGCTGCTGTCCACTCTGGTGACAATTCTATGCGTCCTCATATCGTGGAACTCGATAAAGAACAAGGTGAAGGAGTTCTATATCGCCCTCCTCATCATAGAGGGCGCGATGATAGGCGTCTTCTGCGCCATGGACTTCTTCCTCTTCTATATCTTCTGGGAGGCGATGCTGATACCCATGTACCTCCTGATAGGGGTATGGGGGGGCCCGAACAGGATATATGCCGCGATAAAGTTCTTCCTCTATACGCTGGTAGGGAGCGTCCTGATGCTGGTTGGCATAATAGCCCTGTACCTGTACGCGGACAGGACGTTCAGCATCCCGGCCCTGATGAACATCCGCTACCCGCTTTCGATGCAGTTCTGGCTCTTCTGGGCCTTCTTCGCGGCCTTTGCCGTAAAGGTGCCCATGTTCCCGGTGCACACCTGGCTCCCCGACGCGCACACGGAGGCCCCTACGGCGGGCTCGGTGATTCTTGCCGCCGTGCTCATCAAGATGGGCGCTTACGGGTTCCTGAGGTTCTCCATACCGCTCTTCCCTGATGCCGCGAAGGCGATGACAATCCCGATGCTGGCGCTTTCGGTTATCGCCATCATATACGGCGCCGTGGTTTGCCTTGCCCAGACGGACCTCAAGCGGCTTATCGCATACAGCTCAGTAAGCCACATGGGTTTTGTCACCCTGGGCATATTCGCCATGAACATCCAGGGCATGGAGGGCGGCATCCTCCAGATGCTGAACCACGGCATCGTGACCGGCGCCCTGTTCCTTTGCATAGGGATGATCTACGACCGCACGCATACAAGGCAGATCTCCGACTACGGCGGAGTGGCCACTGTGCTTCCGGTATACGCCGGCCTCTTCATGGTATTCACGCTGGCCTCGATAGGGCTTCCGGCCACCAACGGTTTCATAGGCGAGTTCCTGGTCCTGTTGGGCGGGTTCACGGCCCAGAGGTGGGCGGGCGTGCTTGCCGCCACGGGAATAATCATCGGCGCGGGCTACATGCTGTGGCTGTATCAGAGGGTCTTTTTCCTGCAGGTGAATGCCAAAGTGCAGGGCCTCAAGGACATAAACCTGCGCGAGCTTGTTGCCGTGGTGCCGATGGCAGTACTGGTCTTCTGGATAGGCGTCTACCCGAACGCGTTCTTAAGCTTCCTGCACCCCTCCGTGCAGAACCTCCTGAACAGAGTGCACCCGGGCGCCATAGAGATGAGCACACTGGCGGAATTCCTGAAAAAAATACTGGCCTAGGCCCATTTGGAAGTAGGGGTGCCGCTTGCTGCGCCCAAAGAAAACTGAAGCCCCCGCCTGAACGGGGGCTTTTTTGTTTGATGAGTCGCTAACAAAGCCATAAGCAATATTCCCTGTCATTCCCGCTTGTCGGGAACCCTTTACTGAAGAAGGATTGCGGACAAGCCGGACAACCGATGAGGATGATTAAAAGCCCCCTGGGTATGTTCAGGGCGGCAAGGCAAATCAGGCACTTGAGCAGGCGCAAGGATCATTTGAACCGTATCACCACGATCTCCGGTGTGGTTCCCACTCTTAAGGGAGGGCCCCAGGTGCCCGCACCGCTTGAGGTATAGATTATCATCCGCCCTGCCCTGTGCAGGCCTGAATCCAGCCCGCTGTATACCTGATGGGTGACGAAATTGACGGGGACGATCTGTCCCCCGTGAGTGTGCCCGCACAGCTCCAGGCCTATGCCCATCTCATTTGAGATCGGGGCGTAAAAGGGAGAGTGCTTAAGGAGCATTTGCGGCCCGTCTGCGGATATGAGGCCCGACAGGATGGCCCTGTACCGTCCGGCCTTTAAGGTGTCATGGTAATCAACCCCGATTATGCGCAGGCCGTCTATATCCACGGCCTGGTTGTCCAGGACCTTTATGCCAAGGTTTCGCACGGCATTGATATAGACCGTCTTGTCCCTGAATTCCTCGTGGTTTCCGGTTATGAAGTATGCCCCCATCGGGGCCCTCAGGCGCGAAAAGGAACCTATAAGCTCTTTTTCGTGGTCGGCCACGCCGTCGAAGACATCGCCGCCCAGGAAAATGATATCTGGTTTAAGCCCGTTTATCATTTCCGTTATCTTTTCAGCAAAGCCGCTCCCGAGGACCACCCCGAGATGCAGGTCGCTGGCCCATACGGCCGTCCTGCCCTTCCATGCCTGCGGCAGATTGGGAAGGCCCACATCCAGGCGGGTGACCCTTATTATCCTGGCGTTCACGATCCCGTAAATGCCAACCAGGAGGCCCAGCGAGAGGATTAGCGCGCCGGGCAGCGCCGAACTTATCGGGCTGGAGAAAACCCTTCCCCCCAGATAAACCAGCCTCGTCAGCACGGCCGCCCAGAAGAGATACATGAATGTCCCTGTCCACGCGGCCGAGACCAGATAGAAGAACCGGATTAGCGGCGTGTTCCACCTGAACGCCGCGACCGACGCGGTTATGAAGCTTATGGAAAGAAGAACTATTAGTATTTTCAGGGCCAGGAGCGCGGAGGGGTTCTGGATGGCGAACAGGCGCACCAGCGTCCTGTAAAAAAACCAGTGCGTAAGGAAGATTATCAGCTGGATTATGGAGACGATTGCAAGGAACATAATAATTTGAATTGTACACGATTACATGGTCTTAGCCCACCACGTCCAGTTTTCTCACCCTCAAATCCTTAAGCCCCAGTTCCTTCGCCAGCTCTCTTGAGCGCTCCACGTCCACTCCGGCTGCGTCCACAATCGTCGCCTGCACGTCGGGGATATGCTTGCCGGCCTCTTTTATGAACTCCAGGACGGCATTGAAGGCATGCTTATAGACGGGCTTGCAGAGCTTGTCGTATGTGGCCTCGTCCTGGGCGTCAAGGCTCACCGAGACCGCGTCCACCAGGCCCTGAAGCTCCGGCAAGACATTCCTGCCGTTTATCAGGTTCCCATGTCCGTTCGTGTTCACGCGCACCCTGCCCCCGCGCGCCTTTATCCACGAGGCCACATCCTTGATAACGTCCAGCCTCATGAACGGCTCTCCGTAGCCGCAGAAGACCACCTCCTTATACCGGGCGGGGTCTCCTATGGCATTCTCAAGCTCCTCCGCCGTTGGCTCGTTTTTAAGGCGCAGGTTATGGCCCTTCACGAAATCGCTGCTGAACCTCACGCAGAATGAGCAGGCGTTCGTGCACCTGTTTGTGATGTTAAGATAAAGGCTCTCCCTTATCTGGTAGGCTATCTCTCCCGCTTGGGGAAGCTGGCCGATGCCAAAGAGCCTTTTGGCGTTCAGGGCGGTAATGCGTGCGATGTCCTCGGGGGTGACCCCGCGCAGGAGGGCCAGTTCATTCGCGGTATATGAAACGTATGCAGGCTCGTTCCGTCTCCCCCTGAAGGGCTCCGGCGTAAGATAGGGCGCATCCGTTTCGATAAGCAGATAATCATCCGGTATCCTGGCCGCTATCTCGCGGAGCGATCTGGATTTCTTGAACGTGACCGGCCCGGCAATTGAAAGATAAAACCCCATCCCCATCACCTGCTCCGCCATGTCCATGTCGCCCGAAAAACAGTGGAGGACGCCCTTCTGCCATCCGGATTCCTTCAATATCCTAAGCGTGTCCTCTTTGGCCTCGCGGGAGTGCACTATTACAGGCAGGTCAAGCTCGCGCGCGAGGACGAGATGCCTTTCAAAGACTTTTTGCTGGACTTCTCTTTGTGAATGGTCGTAATGGTAATCAAGGCCGGTCTCGCCGATGGCCACAACCTTCTTCCGGCAGGAAAGGCTTTTCAGGGCATTATAGACTTCATCAGAAAAGTCCTTGGCGTCATGCGGATGCACGCCTATGGCGGCATAAATAAAATCGTTTCCCTCCGCAAGCCTTACGGCCTTTTCGGAACCCTCCGGAGTGGTGCCCACGGTTATAACGGCTTCCAGCCCTGCCTCCTTCGCCCTTTCTATTATATCGGGCAGGTCGGCCTCGAACTGGGGCATCTCAAGGTGGCAATGGGTGTCAATAAGACGGGGTTTCATAAGGTATAAGAATTTATTAGAAAATCTCCCCTCGCCCCTCAACCCGCACCCCAAAAAGTCTGCGACTTTTAGGGGACCCCGTTCCAAAGAGGGGTAATCCCTCCCTTTGGAAAAGGCCCTTTGACAAAGGGTAGGTTAGGAGGGATTTTTCAATAATTAAGCGCATCCTATTAAGTTATCAGGCGCCGTATTTTTTGAGCCTCCCCGCATTGGCAAGGGCCATGGGCATGATGTCTTTCGCGGGCAGTATGCCAAGCTCCCCCTTTAGACACTCCCTCTCGGTGAACCTCTGCGAGATGCCGCCTAAAACGTATGGGCTTTTTATCATCACGGGCACGGGGTGCCAGCTGTGCCCCTTCATAAGAGCGGGCGTCGAGTGGTCGCCCGTCACGATGAGCACGTCGGGCTTCAAGGCCAGTATTTGCGGGATGAAGCCGTCAGCCTCCTCGATCTTGTGCACCTTCCCCCAGAAGTTGCCGTCCTCGCCCATGGAGTCTGTCTTCTTGAAATGGATGAAGAAGAAATCGTACTTGTCGCAATTCGATTTCAACAGCGAGACCTCATCCGCGAACTCTCCCTCGATATCCGGGGCCTCCATGTCTATCAGCCTCGCCAGCCCCCGGTACATCGGATAGGTTGCCAGTGCCAGCGCCTTCATCCCGAAGGCCTCATCGAAGCGGGGCATCTGCGGGTGCGTGGAGAACCCGCGCATGAGGACGTAATTTGCCCTCTTCTGGTTTTTCAGCAGTTCGGCCGCTTTCTCCAGGAATTTGGCCGCAAGCTCCGCCGGTTTTTGCGCGGCATGAGTGGCCCCTCTGGGGGGAATGGGCGCATTGCCTTCCTTCTGCGGGTCAGTGTCGTTGATGGCAGCCGCGCCCGCGGGCAGGTCCTCCGGGAAACGCATCACCAGGGCAAACCTGTGTTCCTTGCCCGCGCCGAAGATGAACTTCACCCCGTCCATCCCGGGAATCTTCTCCTGCAGCATCCTGGTGAGCTTCTCGGATTCCTCCGTGGGCGGCCTTCCAGCGCGCCTGTCCTTTATTATCCCGTTTTCGATTGTAGAGTAATTGCACCTCACTGCGATGTCCGTCTTTTTCACCTGGAGGCCGAGGCCCATGGCCTCAAGTATGCCCCTGCCGATATCGTACTTAATGGGGTCGTAGCCGAATATGCCAAGGTGGCCGGGGCCGCTGCCGGGCGTTATTCCGTAGCTTACGGGGATGTGCAGTCCGGTTGCCGCCTGACGGGCAAGCGCGTCCAGGTTGGGCGTTACTGCCGCCTCCAGTTCCGTCTTTCCGTCCTCCGGCAGGCCGCCAATCCCGTCCATCACGAAAAGGACTATCTTCGTATTGTTCTTTTGTATAAGCCCTTTCAGAATTTTCTCCATAGATAGAAATTTTAACCCAAAGGCGCTCTCAGTGCAAACCTTTTCGCTCCAGGAGGCAGGCGGGAGGGGGAATGCAGGACCCACTAAAGGGGCAGCATAATGACTATCGCTGCAAAGATTGCGGTCTTTGCCGCCTCTTTGAGGCCAATTTCTCTGAACTTCTCTCTACCCCCTTTGAGGGCCGAGTAAAAATCTTCCAGAAGCGGCGAGAAGGCGATAAAGAGCAGATGGCCCATAAGGGCAAGCGCCGCCGAGGCCGTCAATATGGCCCCCGCGTACAGCGCGCCAATAATCCTGTATTTTTTGACTGCAAGCCTCACCCTGAACGAACTTGAGAAGAAGAACGCGAAGAAAATGGGCCAGAGGTAAAGCCCGGCCGGCCTTCCATCCCCGGCCGATTCCGCCATTACGGCCGCAAGCCCCATCACGGCCATGCCGAAGGCCTCGGCCCGAAGGAGATGCCCCCTCCTGGCCGAGAGAAGATTCAGCGCCAATAGGGCCCCGCCCGCCGCATACAATGGGAGCAGGAAAGGCCCTCTCATTGCCGAGAATACCAGCCCCGAAATGGCCGGAACACCCAAAACAAGGGCCGACCAGACCGCCTGCGGCTCGCGATTTTTAATGAGTTTCAAGGCCGGCGATTTGGCTAGAAGAAAAAGAAAGAGGGTTAAGAGTACTGTTGCGCTTTCAATTCCGAAACTGGCGGCCTTTGCGGCGCCAGCCGCAAAGGCCGCCAGAAACATTACCCAGCTGCCAGGCTCCGCCGTGTAGAGGAGCTTAAACCCTTTCTCCTTTTTCTTCGCGCTCAAGGGCATCGTTGATCTCTTTAACGACCGCATCGGCATCCACGTTGTGCATGAGCGCGCCAAACGACAGGGATTCCACCTGGATCCCCGCGCAGGTGAATCAGCCGTTGCCAAAGTGCCTCTCCACCACCTTGCCTGCCGCCGGGCTCATCTTCACGGCCTCGCCTATCATGGTCTCTTTTGTGACCCTCATCGCCACCTCTAGTAATTTACCTTCCTTGTTGAAAGCATGTCGCCCTTGATGCCCAATATGACCTCATCCAGCGGTATTTTCTTCCCGGAAGATTTTATGGCCTGGTCCAGGATGACCGTCATCCCGCCGCAGCAGGGCACTTCCATCCTGAGGCAGGTGACTTTCTTCACGTCGTTGCCAGCGAATATCTCCGCGAATTTCTCCATGTACATTGGCGCGCCATCCAGCTTGGGGCAGCCGATGAGGAGCTTTTTCTCTCCGATT
Source organism: Nitrospirota bacterium (assembly GCA_014874185.1). GTDB lineage: Bacteria > Nitrospirota > Thermodesulfovibrionia > Thermodesulfovibrionales > JdFR-88 > JACWAF01. Next base: position 17,594 of record JACWAF010000041.1, read on the forward strand.
TCACCTTTGAGGTAACCGGGGGCCGAGAACGCGGTGCAGTCCGCGGCAACAAGCAGGTCCGCGCCTTCAAGGAAAGGCGCCACCGTGCCGATCAGCTTTATCTGCAGGGGCCAGTTCGGGACCCTGTATTCAGCATCCGGTTTTAATTCTATTTTCACCGTCGAGCAGGCGGGGCATTCGTCCTTAAGTTCGCTCTTCTTATCCATGGGCTCTCCTTTCAGAGTATCTTTATGATTTTAATATAAAGCCCATGGGTCCGGCATGGCTATGATTAAAATCATAGGGCCTTGCGGACAAAAAAAACAAAAAGGGGATATGGCTTCATATCCCCTCGCTTTTAAGTAAGAAAATGATGTAATGCTATTTTGTTTCCGGGGCTGCTCCGGTTGTGCCGGTCTCGCTCTTTTTCGGGGCTGCCTTCTTCTTCATCGCCTTCTTGGCCGGGAAGATGTACACAAGGGTGGCGGTCTTGGACTCGCCCGCGCCTGTGTAATGGACGCTCACCTTCTCGCCGGCTTTCAGGTCCGCAAGGGTCTTCTTCTTGCCGGGCCTGACCAGGGTCTTCTCGGTGGTAGTGAATTTCTCCTCGCCTTTTTTGGTCTTTATGGTGAGGGTATTCGTGGCTGCATCATGGGAGACGACCTCGCCTATCATCCTGTGCACCCTGGCCGCCTTCACCCTAGCCTTCTTCTTCGCCGCCGGCGCGTTGGCCACTCCCGGATCCGCCGCGAATGAAAAACCCGCCATGGACAAAGCGAAAATCAGCGCTACTGCCAATGTAAGAATCCTTTTCATGTTCTTTTCACCTCCTTTCCGTTTTAGAGTATTCCACATCACTCTAATTGTACATAAACGCATAAAAAAGGAAAGCGCTTTTTTCAACGGGTATAATGCTTTTTTCTTTTATAAATAAAGGGGTTTAGAAAAGCTCCGGCGCTGATTCAGTGCGTGCCTCAGAACATGTGGCATTTCGTGCAGAAGGGCTTGTTCGGGTCAGAGGACATGAACAGGAGGTGCTTGAAATTTGAGCCGTGCGGGTTATGGCAAGACGCGCACGTAAGCTCCTTGGATGGGTCGCGCGGGTCGGGCTTGCCGCGGACGGGATGCCACTTGCCGGAAAATCCTCTCACTATGTGCTCTCCATTGGCCTTGTCCTGGTGGCAGGAGACGCAGAGGTCGGTCGTCTGCAGGCGGAGGAAATACTGCCTTTCGGAGGAATGAGGGTCGTGGCACATGGTGCAGTCTCCTGCCTGGGTTGGCCCATGACGGTAATAGTTCTTTTCCCATGCGGCTATCTTGTCCCCGTGACAGAACTTGCAATACCTTACAGCCGGTCTCAGGGCCTGGTACTTGAGCCCGTTCGATTCCGTGTTGTGGCAGATGAGACAGCCCTTTATGGTAATGGGCCAGTGCACGTATTCGTTATCGGCCAGGCCCTTGTGGCAGACGAAGCAGGACTCGCCGTAATCGCCGCCGAACTTGTGGCAGGCAGTGCAAGGCGCCTCGTTCTGCCGGGTATGGAAGTTTGGAGGGGTAAAGTCATCCGGTATCAGGTCCGGTTCTGTATTTACATCTACAAAGACGGATATCTCCTTGCTTGCGACCTCTTTGCCGCCACGCATCGCCGTCACTGATATCCTGTTCAGTCCACGGTTGAGCCGCAGGCTCCCGCAGAGATAATCGCCCTTGCCCTTTTTTAGGATAATCCCCTTTTTGGGGCCGTTCAGTTTATAGGAGACCTCGTCTGCTCCTCCAAGCCGGACCACCAGCGAGACGGCCTCTTCCTCATAGAGGCCCTTGTCGGCGGGATAGAGAACGGCGAACTTGTCGACCGCTCCGGCAAGTTGTGCCGCCGCAAGTATCAGCAATAAGGCCAGGGCCGGGACAAAGGCTCTCATTTTCTTATAGCTTGAGCATGACTTGCAGGGCCTTCTTGTAAGCCTCAGCCGCCTGGGGGAAGTTCTTCGTCTCTTCGGCAAGCTTGCCCTTGTATATGTATATCTGCGGGTCCATGGGGTTCAGCTTTGCGGCGCTGTCGAACATCTTTGACGCCAGCGCCTGGTTGCCCTCCTTGCCGCTTACATAGCCAAGATAATAATAACACGGCGTATAGGCTTCCTCTATTTTGATGGCCTTCTGCATGAGGTCCTTTCCCTCGGCCGCCTTGCCTTCCCCGTAAAGGATCATCCCAAGTTCGCACATGGCCGCCACGTTGGCGGGCTCCTTCGAGAGGGCAGTCTGGAACTGCTCCTTGGCCGCGGGCACATTGCCCCTGGCAAGATAGAACTTGCCCAGGCTGATATGCGGCTGTATGAATTCAGGGTCTTTCTCGATCGCTTTTTTGAACCATAGCTCGGCCGTATCCGACATCCGCCTGGACTTGAGCATCTTCCTGCCCATGTTGAAGTACCGGACTGCGAGGTGATCGGGCTGGTATCCGGTCTTCTGCGCGGCCTGGGCCGCCTCCTTCCTGCCCCCGGCGGCATTGGAAATGTAGCTTATCAGGTCCTCGCTTCCCAACAGGGGAAAGCCTGAAAGCTCGTACTTGATCATGCGGTCGGGATCCAGCACAACAGTGGATGGGACGGCGATCACGCCATAGTCATGGAAGGTGACAAGGCCGTGGTCTATCGCCACCGGGTATGTAAGGCCGAGTTTCTTCACATGGCCTCTGATATCCGACTGTGTCTGGTCGCTTATGGTCTGGCCGTCCACATCAATAGCGAGCACGTTCACGCCCTTGTCCTTGTATTTTTCATAAAGAGTTTCCATGCGGGCGAGGGCCTTATCGCTCTTCACGCTCCAGGTGGACCAGAATACAATCACCGTGAGCTTCGTCCCTTTAACGGAAGCGAAGTTCCTCTGCTGCCCCGAGAGGTCCTTTACGGAAAAATCCGGGGCCTCCATTCCGGAACCCAGGCTCTGCAGGGTAGCCGCCGTGGGCACGGCAAGGAAGATGCCCCCGGCCGAAAGGACCAGGGCCAGTATCGCGGCAAAAGTGGAATAGTAAACGAAACCAACCTTTTGCGCCCTTTTTGTAAACAGGCCGAAGCCTCTCATCCTATCCCCTGCCCTGCTCGAACTTCCTTATCCCTTCCCTGAACTCCTGGACGGCCTTTTCCGGCTGGTTCAGCTTCATGTAGAGCACGCCAAGCTCGTAATAGGTGCGCACCGGGTCGGGGTTCAGGCGCAGGGCGTCTTTCAACATCTCCTCTGCCCCCTTAAGGTCTCCTTTATGGGAGAGCACTATCCCCTTGCCGGTCTTGGCGGCATGCGAACCGGGCGCCAGTTTCAGGGCGCGATCGAAGCACTTCAGGGCCTCATCGTCACGATCCTTCTTAAGGAGCATATAGCCCAGTTCCGTAAGGGCGGCATCATAGGCCGGATCCGCCTGTATGGCCTCTTTCATTCTGGCTATCGCCTCGTCCGGCTTGCTTTCCCGGTCCAGGGCGATTGCCCGCGCCTCAAGCCCTTCCGCCTTGCCCCTGTCCGCCGCCTCCTCCGCGCATAGGGCCGCGGGAATAGCAAGCACAAGGAGGGCCAGTAAGGCCATCAGAAGCCCTGCCGCCCTCTTCGAGCCAGCCACCCTATTTCCTGTTTACCACGGGGTTGACCCTGTCGTACCGGAACGTCTGGTGGCATCCCGGCGAACACTGGCCGCCCGTTGGGGTTTTCTTGTAATTTATCGGCAGCTTCCACGCGCCAAACGGCACATAGTCCCTTATGTGCTTGGGGTTGTTGGACGCATGCGGGTCGTGACAGGCCCGGCAGGTGCGCCCCTTGTCCAGCTTGTGCACATGGAGATAGTGCAGGTTCAAGTCACCGTTCCGGAAGTTGGTCAGAGTGGTCGTCCTCTTGTCGGCCGCAAGGGTGTTCTCGTGGCACATGAAGCAGAGGGCATAATTCTTCGGGTCGTAGGGCGCATAGAAGACCGGCGGAAAATACGCCCTGAGCATCCTGAAATTGCTGGAGCCGTGCGGGTTATGGCAGCTTGTGCAGTCTTTCTCCCTGATCGGGCCATGCACGTCCTTGTTGGCCTCCAGGTATGCCTTCATGTTCAGTATTTTCTTCCCGTTATTATCAGTTAGTTCCTTATCATGACAGCTCAGGCAGAGGTCCATCTCCGGCTTCCTGAGCATCTTCGGATAATCGGAGACGTGGGGGTCATGGCAGGTAAGGCATTTCGTCTTCGAATTGAGGGCGCCGTGCTTTACCGTGGCCTCCTCTATTTCCTTCTTTTTGCCTTTGTGGCAGCCCAGACAGAGGTCCATTCGGGGGTCGGCCTTCAGGTTGTATTTATATCCCGCGCTGTGCGGGCTGTGGCAGTTCCAGCAGGCCTCCTTGACTGGGGGGTGCATGTACTTTTTCGTCTTGAATTCCTCCAGCTTGTCGGAGTGGCAGGCGAAGCAGACGTCATCTCCCTTCGCCACGAGCATCCTGGGGTTGTCGGACTGGTGCGGGTCGTGGCAGACCGTGCAGCTGCCAACGGCCGCGGGGCCGTGGACATACTTGCCTCCGACCAGCGACCTGTTATGGCACATGAAGCAGAGGTCGGAGCCCGCGGCCCTCAGCTGATACTTGTTTGGCGACTGGTGGGGGCTGTGACAGGCTGTGCAATTGCCATCCTTCACGGGTTTATGGATGGTCTTCATGGTGTCCTTCTTGTCATGACACTGGTAGCAGAGTTCGCTTACGTTCTTGGGCGTCGGCTTGAATTTGTGCTGCCCGATGGGCTTGTGGCAGAAATCGCAATCTCCAGTGGAGACCGGGCCATGGACAAACTTGTCCTTCCCCATCTTGCTGTGGCAGTCCGCGGTCACACAGCTCTGTTTTGGCGCCGCAATCAGGTTCCGCCCTCCGGAGAGGATTACGACCAGGGCCGCGACGGCCATCAGCCCGAAAAAGACAAACCCCCTACTTTGACCCTTCCTCACCAATTTACTCCCTCCGAAATAAATTTAGAAAAAAATCAAATTATTTTATTTCATAGGGACAGGACATGTCTATTTAATTTTACTTATAAGAATATCTCATAAGTTTATGGCCCGGGCGCATGGCGGATTTCATGGCCGAAATCCGCGGCCTACTTTGGCAGAATGAAATAGAAATTATTGCCATACCGGGTGGGCTCGTAGCCGAAGATGCCCCCGTGCAGCTCCACCACGTTCTTAATGAAGGAAAGCCCATGTCCGGTCCCGGGTTTTCCGGCGGCCTCGCGGCCCCGGAAGCCGTCCTCGAAGAGCCTCGGCCTCTCGTCTGGGGGGATATGCGGGCCGGTGCTGAAGACATTGTACTTTATGCCGTCTTCCCCGGGGCCGAAAAAGTTCCTCACCAGTTCACGGCCGTAGGAGACATATTTTTTCTTCTCGCCGGACTCGGTAATCACCTCGCGGGCATACTTGAGGGCATTGGAGAAGAGGTTGGCATAGACCTGGGACATGAGCCCCACGTCCACCACGGTTATGGTCTCTTCGGGAATGCCGCTCGAACGTTCGTCTATATTGATGCCCATGCTCCTGAACTGCGAGGCATAGCGATCCAGCTGGGGGCGCACCACGTCCTGCATCATGTTGCATTCCTTGGTCCGCAAAGTGAGCCGTCCCTTGTCGAAATGGCTCCTCCTTAAAAGGGTCTCCAGGAAGAGGCTCATGTTCCGGTAATGCTTCTCGAGGTTCTCGAATTCCGTGGAAAGGCCGTGATTTACCTCCATTATCTCAGTGAGCATCGCCCGGCCCATCTCCGGGTCCTTGCATTGGCCTGACTCCACATATTCACTGATCAGCCTCTCTATGTCCCGGTTCTTGGAAATCTTCCCGTTCAGGTTTCTTAAAAAAAGTTTATAGACCATATTGGGAACTATTATGTTGTGCTCTATGTCGCTTACCAGCGAGCGGATGAACCGGAGGTGCTCTATGTTCTTTTCGGCTATGAAGCGGTTGTGGAGGTTGAACCCTATGCGGTTTGCGTACTTTTCGAAAAAAAGCTCGCGGTGCGGGTCCAGCTCGCGCACGGGATAGACCTCCAGATAGCCAAGCACGTCGTCCTTCGTCCTGAACGGGAGTTCTTCCATCAGCACCCGTTTGCCCCTGACCTTCAGAACCAGGCTCTCCCTGCCGGTATAGAACGCCACCTGTTCCGGTGAAGTGTGGTTTTCCGGCGGGGGGAGGTCCCAGGCCGAATCCGAGCTTTCGGCCGCAAGCACAAGCTCATCGGTCTTGGGGTCTATCATGTAGATCCTCGCGTCCACGCCGAAGAACACCTTCGGCACCGCTACCGAGAGCTGATAGAACTCACCAAGGGCGTTGAACTCCTGCGCCAGATCGAAGAACGTCTTGAAGGCGTTGTTCTCGTCCGCGGTGAAGTTATAGCTCAGGTAATCGGCCTTTTTTTCTTCTATCCGCCTCTGTATGTAATCCAGAATGGGCATGAAAAGATGTCTTTTCCTCTTTTTAATAGAAGATTATATCAGTTTTAGCGGGGCTTATTAAGACAAAACAGACAAGGCAGGGCGGATTGCACGGCATCCGGTTTAAAAAGCGGGGTGGACGGGGATCGAACCCGCGACCTCCGACGTGACAGGCCGGCGTTCTAACCATCTGAACTACCACCCCATTTTAAATGGTAGGCGGAACAGGTCTCGAACCTGTGACCTCAGCCTTGTAAGGGCTGCGCTCTCCCAGCTGAGCTATCCGCCCGCTCCGAACCTATATTTAACACGAGAAAAACCCCGTTTGTCAATTTTTCTTTAAAAAAACAGACTTAAAAAACTACTTTTCTTTTTCATAAAAAAGAGAGAATTTATCAAATACGGCGGATTCCATCCGCCTGGGGGCAAAGGAAAGAACACTTTTTAATACCCGGGTATGGAAACTACTGGGGTGCCCTCGCCCATTCAGGAGAGGTTAAGGTTTTTTATAAACTGCTCCGTGTCGGAGAGGTCAGGCATCACGCAATCCGCGCCGGCGGCCTTCAGTTCCTGAACCGTGTACGAGCCGGTGGCCACGCAGAAGGCGAAAGCCCCATAGGGCTTGGCGCAGGAGATGTCCCTGGGCGTGTCGCCTATCACCACGCAATCGGCATATTCCGCGCTAGAGTTGAAGAGCGCATTGAACCGCCGCACCGCCACGGGCAGAAGCAGGTTCCTGTCCTCGGAGTCGCTTCCGAACGCGCCGAACGGAAAATATTTATTCAGACCGAAGGCGGAGAGCTTCAACCTCGCACCCTGCTCTATGTTGCCGGTGAGAAGCCCGAGCGCAATATTCTTTCTGCCGCTCAGCGCCTGAAGCGCCTCCTTAACGCCAGGCTTCAGATGCCGCGCGGGATTCGGGATACTTATCTCTTTCTTAAGGCTCTCGACATAAATATCCATAAGAAGGGGGATATTGCCGTCGGTGGCTATCCGGTGCTTCACAAGCGCCTCGCGCATGATTTCGGTATCTGTCTTGCCGGACATCCGGATGCCGTCGAAGGCGTTCTCAACCGAGAAATATTTCAGGAACGCGGCGTTCAGGGCCCTGGTGCCCGCCCTGCCGGAGTCCATTATGGTGCCGTCTATGTCAAAAAGAAGGAGTCTCATCGGCCTGTTTAAGTTATAATAATACAGTCCTCGCGCGATTGACAATCGGGCCTGGATTTTGGCAATTCAGCTTTTCTTTCGAATGGTTTCGGGGCGTGGCGCAGCCCGGTAGCGCACCTGCTTTGGGAGCAGGGAGTCGGAGGTTCGAATCCTCTCGCCCCGATATGCGTGCGCCCGTAGCTCAGTTGGATAGAGCAACTGCCTTCTAAGCAGTGGGTCAGGGGTTCGAATCCCTTCGGGCGCGCTTCACATTTACATAATGAGAGTGCCTGCCCGGCCCATGAGTTTTTATCGCCTTGCTTAAAAATTGATATTTTTTCTAAATTAGAATATGCCTTCAAGACTGGAAAATACCCCTGACAAGCCAACTATCCTGGTAGTGGAGGACAATCATATTCAGGCGGAAATCACAAGAGATTTTCTGGAGAAAAGCAATTATGGAGTCCTGACGGCTTCAAACGGGCGTTCCGCAATCAAAACCATAAAAAATGAGCCCGTGGACCTTATCCTTCTTGATCTCTTGCTTCCCGACCTTAGCGGCAACGAGATCTGCCGCTGGCTTAAGCAGGATGACAAGAGCAAGGGAATTCCCGTTATTATGCTCACCGCAATGGATTCAGTAACGGATAAAGTGGCCGGGCTTGAGGCCGGAGCGGACGATTACCTGCCAAAACCTTACAGCGAGATAGAACTGAATGCCAGGATCTATGCGGCCCTGCGGACAAAGGCCCTTCGGAAAGAGATCGAGAGGAAGAACAATGAACTGATACGGAAGAACAAGCTTATGGAGGACCTTTTGCACAAGGTCCAGATGCTGTCTGTAACGGATCCCCTTACAGAGCTTTATAACAGGCGCTTCCTCGAGGAGTCCATCACAAAAGAATTAAGGAGAAGAACGCGTTTTGGAAGCCCCTTTGCCATCCTCATGATCGATCTGGACCGCTTCAAATCCGTTAATGACGAATACGGCCATAAGATCGGCGATTCCGTTTTGGTCGAGCTTGCGCGAAGATTGAAAAGGGCATTGAGGGAATTGGACGTCCTGGCCCGCTGGGGGGGCGAGGAATTCATGGCTCTCCTGCCGGGTACCGATAAAGAAGGCGCCTTGTTGTGTGCCAGGAGACTTCTTGAAACCGTCTCGGAGAGGAAATTCGAGCATCTGGACAGGCCAATTACCATCAGTGTCGGAATCTGCCAGGCCGGATCCAAAACGGATACTATTGAAAAATTAATAAACTCAGCCGATTCAGCCCTTTACAGGGCCAAAGAGAATGGCAGAAACAGGATGGAAATCTGCTCAGACGATGACATGGAATGCTGAAGGACCGGCCCCGGAATTATCACCATTTCATTTTAAGGAATTTATCCGCTATCTCGGGGTCAAAATGAGATCCAGCCTGTCCGCGGATGTATTCCAGGGCTTTTTCTTTTGGCCATGCAAGGCGATAGGGGCGATCGGAGCACAATGCATCGTACACGTCAACAATCGCAAAAATGCGGGCTGCAAGCGGGATCTGTTCCCCCCTAAGTTTCCGGGGGTAACCCGTGCCATCCCATTTTTCATGATGGCAATATGGGATATCAATCGACTTCCTCAGAAAAGCGATCGGGGAGAGCAGTTCATAGGCTATTACAGGATGTTTTCTCATGACGGCCATCTCCTCATCCGTCAGCCTGCCGGGCTTTAGAAGTATGCTGTCAGGCACGCCCAGTTTGCCGATATCGTGCAGAAGGGCCCCCCTTCGGGCATGCAGGATGTCCTCGCTGTTCATCCCGATCGACTGGGCCAGTTTCAGCGTCATGTCCGTGACGCGCCGGGAGTGGCCTTCCGTCTCCTTGTCCCGGTAGTCCAGGGCACGGGACCAGCCTTCAAGGGTAGTGTCGTACGCAAGGGTAAGTTCAGTGTTGGAGCGCTCAAGGTCTGTGAACATCTCGGCGTTGTCTATGGCGATGGCCGCCTGCGTACCCAGGGCCTGCAGAAAATCCATCCATTCCTGGTCCTGGTTGATCGGACTGCGATGGAATATCTCCAGCACTCCCATTACATGCCCCTTGGAGATGAGCGGGACGGCGAAGTATTCCACGAACCCCTCTCCGGCCAGCAGCGGAGCGCGCCTGAAGCCGTTCTTTTCCGCCGAAAGGTCCGCGATATGAAGGATGTTTTTTTCCATGGCGGCCCTGCCGGCCAAACCTTCCCCAAGGCGCAGCCTGGAATGCTTAAGGGCATCGGTCCTGAAGCCCTGGCCTCCTATGTATTCCAGAAGAAGAGTGTGGTGATCGAGGATAAGCATATCAGCGGCGTCAACGAACAGCTGGCTTATCACCTCCTGAAGGATTATCTTTATGCTGACGCGCAGGTCGAGACTTGATGTGATAGCCATGTCTATGTCGCGCAGGGCGGCAAGCTTCCGGAACTGGCTCCGGATTTTCTTCTCCGCGAACCTGCGTTCCGTAATATCGCTGACGACATAGCCGAAGCGTGATCCGGTGCAAGTCCCAAGACAGCTTACAGTGGCCTGAAACCACCTTGCGCCCGCTCCGGCGTTCCGGGAATATTCAAAGCTCACCGGGCATCCGTTTCTCCGGCTTTTCCGGCAGTTTTCAATCCAGAGACTTGTCTCTTCCTTAGGGATGCCCAACGCGCTTGAAAACTGGTTACGCATGGATTCCTTCGTGCGCCCGAAGAACGCGGCCGATACCGCGTTATCGGAAACATGCCGTATGTCATCCCCCACGATTTCCACTATCCCCCTCATTACTCCGGGGCTGTCGAAGAAACTGGCGAGCAGGGCCTCGCTCTCCCGGAGGGAGGCTTCAGCCTCCTCATGCTCTATCCTCTCTCGAAGGGTCCTGATGCCGTAGGCGAGGTCGTTTGCCAGTTCAGAGAGCAAATTGACTTCCTCTTCATTAAAGGCGTCTTCCGACGAATAAACAGCCAGAACACCGAACACGCCCGAATCGTCTTTCAGAGGCAATCCTATAATGGAGGAATATCCGCGCTTCAGGGCCTCATCCCGCCAGATGAGGAAATCCGGGTCTGCCGCCGCGCTCCTGACAACCGAGGGCCTTCCCGTCCGTATGGCTGTGCCCACGGGGCCCCGGCCGGTTTCCTTATCGCCCCAGGTGATTTTTACAGTACTAAGATATCCTTCCTCGAAGCCTGCCTGGGCAACGGGCCTGATGCCCTTTGCCTCATCTCGTTCGGCATAGCCAACCCAGGCCAGGCGATAGCCGCCCAGTTCCACGAAGGCCTTGCAGACATTATTCAGAAGGTCCAGTTCACTGGCGGCATGCACCACCATCTGATTGCATCCGCTAAGCATCCGGAGGGCGCGGTTGGCCCTTAATAAATCCTTATTCGCCTTTTCCAGACCGATGGTCTGTTCCTGGACCTTGACTCCCAATTCGCTGTATATGCTTAAACTCTCTTCCTCCGCCTTTTTGTCGCTGTTAATGTCGCGGGCCACCGCGAAGATAACGTCTTCCCCAGGCAGAGAGCAGGAGTTCCACGAAAGCCATTTATAGGAGCCGTCCGCGCACAGATAGCGGTTTTCAAAACCACTGATCTCTTTCCCCTCGGCAAGTTTTTTTGAAGCCCTGATCGTTAATTCGCGGTCTTCGGGATGGATAAATTCGAAATAGGGTTTGGACATCAATTGCCGGGGCGTCCAGCCAAGCGTCTTTTCCCACGCGGGATTCAACTTTTTAAAATAGCCGTCAAACCCGGCGATAGCGAGCATGTCAAGTGAGAAGTTGAATAACCGCTCGTAATCTCTTCCCGTCTTATCCCGCATATATTATTCCTGTGAGCTTCCGGATAATATTAGCAATCATTATAGAGCAATTTTTTTCATAAATAAAGCAAAATATTATTAAACTACCCTTGATTGCATTATCTTGCAGGCAGAGGCGAAGGACTATTGGCCTGAGGGGGATTTTACCAATAAAAATAAAGGCTTGGCTCCATATTTGAGCTTCAGCTTGGGTTGGCTGGCATGAAACGCTCGAATATCTTCTTGTCGTTTGCCTTCATGTAAGCCTCTTCGGGAGATATGATTTTCTGCATCAGGAATTCCATGATGGCCTGGTCAAGCATCTGCATGCCCTCTCCCTTGGCGGTTTGGATGACCGAGGATATTTGAAATGTCTTTCCCTCTCTGATCAGGTTTGCGACGGCGGTATTGACGAAGAGTATCTCTATTGCGGCAACCCTGCCAGGCCTGTCGCATCTTTTCAGGAGCTGCTGGGCCACAACCCCTTTAAGCGACTCGGAGAGCATTGTTCGTATCTGGGCCTGCTGATTGGCCGGGAAGGCATCGATGATCCTGTCGACCGTCTTTGGCGCGGAACTCGTATGCAGGGTCCCAAATACCAGGTGCCCGGTCTCCGCGGCCGTAATCGCAAGCTCTATGGTCTCCAGGTCCCGCATCTCACCGACCAGTATGACATCGGGGTCTTCCCTGAGGGCGGCCCTCAATGCCGAAGCGAAGGAGTCCGTGTGAGTGCCGCTTTCCCTCTGGTTCACAAGACAGCTCTTATTTGGGTGAACGAATTCAATGGGGTCTTCAATTGTCAGGATATGGTCTTTCCTGGTCTGGTTGATATAATCGATGATAGCGGCGAGGGTGGTCGACTTGCCGCTTCCGGTTGGCCCGGTTACAAGCACAAGCCCCCGCGTTAAATTTGCCAGTTTCAGGATCTGTCTGGGAAGGGAAAGCTCCTCGACCGAGAGGATTTTGCCTGGTATGACCCTGAAGACCGCGCCCAACCCCCTCTTCTGGACAAAATAATTTGCCCTGAAACGGGCCAATCCGCGGATTTCGTAAGCAAAATCCAGGTCTCTTTTCTTGTTGAAATAATCTCTCTGCCCTTCCGTAAGGATCTCAAAGAGAAGGGACTCTATTATCTCTTTGGTCAATACCTTGAAGTTCAGCTCTTCAAGTTCGCCGTGCTTCCGTATTTTGGGTCTGGAGCCGACGCTTAGATGCAAATCACTGGCGCCCTGCTCAATGATGTGTTTAAAAAAGGAGTCTATTTTGGGCATTAATCAATTCGGTTTTTTATCTTGAATACGGGATAAAGGCCCTCGATCTCCTTGAACAAGTACCCCAGGCCGCTGCATTTTTCACAGCCCCCGCCGGCGCACGAACCGCACGCCTCCGGCACATATCCTTTTATGAAGGCCTCCTCATTATCACGGGGAGCGGAGTCCACGGTAAAAATCGTCTTCTGATACTTCAAATCGCGTTTTGTCAGCGCAAGGAAAGGATGCCCCGGAAGGGGCTTTTCCGAATGGAAGAAGTTAGGCAGCCCATGCACAAGGGCGTCAGTAAGGATGATCTCCTCGGGCCTGTATAAGCCATAGGCGCCCAGAACGGCAGGGAAATGGCCGATATTGAACTGGTTTACAACGGGGTAAACAGACAGGAAAATTCCCTTGCCGTTTGCGTACTCGCTGTAAAGAAAGGGGATATGCAGCGCGTCAAAGACCATGAAAAGACGCTCTTTTGTATATTTTTTATCTATTGAGGCGACCGTCTTCGAGATTCCGTTTCCAAATACATGGATATTCATATCCTCACCCGATACAAAATCTATCCGGTAAAAGGATGTATCCCTGATCTTTGTTATCAGGTTCTGCAGACAGGAAACAAGGACCGGCTCACCATCGTCTTCCGTATATCTTTTTAAAACCTTTTCTATCTTCTCCGCGCTACCCGAGGAGACCTTTACTTCTTTTCCCAGGGTGCTGCCCAGATATTCGAAAGCCGGCTCGTTGAAAGGGTCAGCCGTGACGATGCAAATCTCCGCGTCGGTCTCGAAGACCGGCAATATCTTGTTTTTCAGCAGGAAATCAATAGGGAACCTTTTTATCAGGCCTTCATCCAGGCTTTTCTCGTCTATGAAAACGAAAGGGATATCCAGCTGCTTGCTCAATATCCATTCCAGGTCTTCCATCCTGATCTTCTGCATCCTTACAAGCAGCTCGCCTAATCTTACGCCTATTTCCTTCTGCAGTTTCAGGGCCTGCTCGACGTCTTCGCCGCTGATCAACCCGTACTCGATGAGCAATTTACCTATGGCTTTTTTCTTTACCATGAATTGATTGATTATAGAATATTGTTCATTCCAGTTTCAAAATGATAATTTATAATTTAGCCGTCTTGACAGAAGGGGAAAAACCGGGATAACATAATAGGCTTCTTCTCCGGAAGACGGGATTTTTCCGGGTTTCAGAAGGGCCGGGCGCCCATAAACGGCCCGGTTTGGTTTATAATCTTTCTTAGACGGTGGGCGTAGCTCAACGGCAGAGCACTGGACTGTGGCTCCAGGTGTTGTGGGTTCGAAACCCATCGCCCACCCCAACCTGCTTTGCTGGCGGTTTATTCCGGGACGTCAATCCTGTATTATAAATACAGCGCCTGTAGCTCAGCGGATCAGAGCATCGGCCTCCGGAGCCGAGGGTCGGAGGTTCGAATCCTCTCAGGCGCGTTTTAAAATCAATGACTTACATAGAGAGGTCAATCGGCCTCTTTTCTTTTTGGCGCAAAAATGGCGCAAAACGCTCTCAAATTTGGGGAATTACATACATAACTCCGTTGATCTCCTGAAAAATATCTGGCACCTCCGGCCATAGCCGCAAATTTGGCGCTGTCCGGCGGCACTGACCCCATATGCCCTGGGACATTGCTCAGTGGGCGGTATTTCTTAATCTTGAGTCCTGCCTTTAAACACTCCTCAATAATTCCTATTTCTCAGCCGACACACCCGCCCTCGCCATCTGCAAGGCCGCCCTTGCCACCGAGAAGGAGTAGCTTTCTGGTATAATGGGGAGCGAAAAGGAATGACAAATCATTTTTTTCATATAGTGGAAGGCGGGAGACCCTTTAAATATAAACTTGCGCCCGATTCAATGATTTGTGACCCGCTACCTACCGAGGCCGAATTAAATACCTGGTATCAGGACTCCTTTAATTACGATTGGTACAAGAAAAGAGAGCGTCTGAAGAAAATACAAGCTTGGCACAGATGGTTCCTATTCAGCCCTATAATTAAAAAATATAAAAAATCCGGCGAACTCCTGGATTTAGGTTGTGGGCACGGCTTCTTTTTGGATCGCGTCAAGAAAGATGGCTATGATACGGCGGGGACAGATATTGGTTCGAGTACAACAACAGAGGCCAGAAGAAAGGGCCATAATATTTATGAGGGGAACTTTCCAGAAGTCCCCATTAAAAGCAGATATGACATCATAACCAGTTGGCATTGTCTTGAGCACTTCATACAGCCCGAATCTGTGTTGAGAAAAGCCCACGGCCTTCTTAAAGAGGATGGTATTCTGCTTATTGCTGTCCCTAATTTCAATTGTGCTGGCGTTAAGAAAAGGGGGCTTGCTTGGGTTTGGATACAACAGCCATTCGTCCACATCTGGCACTGGTCGCCAAAGGCCCTTACAGCCCTTTTAAACGATTGTGGGTTTCAGCCTATTAAGATAATCACACGCGACACTTGGGATGCCAATATCGTTTATGACGGCTATATCGGGCATTACTTTGAAAAACATATTCACAGGGCATTGGGAAAGCGACTTGGCTTTTATATTACAGAGGGGTTGAGAATACTTTCTTATGTTCTATCGGGGCTTATTCCGAAAGGCTGCGAAGGTAGCGAATTGCTGATTTTGGCACAAAAGAAAAAAATACGGGGGGCGACGTAAAAGCCGCCCCCCGCCCCCATGCCCCCCCGGGGAAAAGAACCATTATTACCCACTCTATTTGACTTCGTTACCGATAAATGCGAAAATTCCTTTTCAAATTATTTATCCGGGAAGGGATTAAATGAAAAAAGCATTGATCTTGTCCGTCCTGGCCGCCGTTATCTTTTCGGCGGCAGGCGCCGGGGCGGCGAATATGGAGTTTTCCCTGGGGGAATGGGTACAAAAGCCATCGGGCAGCATCGCCTATTACGGCGACCAGCTCGACATGCGCAGCGAACTCAAATACGGCAGCACGGCCAACCTGGTGGCAAGGGTAAGGCTTTGGCTTCCCAATCCGTTCCCGAAGGTGTACCTGATGGCCACCCCGCTGGAATACGATGAAACGGGCATCACAAGCCGGCCGTTCACATTCGCCGGACTCCCCTTCGCGGCAAACGTTCCTTTCAGGTCCAAGACATATTTGAAGCAGTACGACCTCGGGTTCTTCTACTCCCTTCCCTATCTGAAAAAGGCCACGCTGGACAGGTTCAACCTGGACCTCGGCATAAACGCAAGGATAATAAACGCGAGGGTCGATATGAGGCAGGATTCCGCGGCACAGTCCAAGAACACGACATACGTGGTCCCCATGGCCCTTGTGGCCGCCCAGTTCACGCCCGTTAAACGGGTGTCCATCGAGGCCGAGGCCAGGGCGATGCCTTACGGGCAGGAGCATTTTTACGATTTTCTGGGCAGAGTGAAATTCAGGTTCCTGAACTACGCCTTTCTCTCAGGCGGCTACAGGTACGAGGACCTGAAGATAGACCATAACGGGGTCAGGGCGAAGATCAGGACCGCGGGGCCGTTCGCGGAAGCGGGCGTGGAGTTCTAAAGCGGGTTAGTCCCCTCTTGGGAGGGGTGTAGGGGTGGGTTATCTCAGCTTCTCGATCTCGGCGGGCGTCATGTGCCGGATGATCCGGCCCTTTATCATATAGACCACCATCTCCGCTATATTGGTTGCGTGGTCGCCGATGCGCTCCAGGTATTTTGAGACGTAGCTAATCTTCATGGCGCGGGAGACCGTGGCGGGGTCCTGTGTCATTATGAATGTAAGCTCGAAGAGGACGGCCTCGTTCAGGTCGTCTATCTGGTCGTCCTGCTTTATCACGTCCACGGCCAGCACCATGTCCTCCCGCAGGTAGGCGTCTATGGCGTTCTTCACCATGTTCTGGGATATCTCGCTCATGCGCGGGATGTCTATGTAGGGTTTAAGGAGCGGCTCCTGGTTCAGCTCCAGGGCCCTCTCGGCTATATTTACCGCGTTGTCGGCTATGCGCTCCAGGTCGGTGGTTATTTTCATGGCCGTCGTGATCACGCGCAGGTCCTTCCCCATGGGCTGCGAGAGGGCCAGCAGGTTGATGCATTCCTCGTCTATCTTCACGTCGTAGGCGTTTATCAGCCTGTCTCCGTCGATGACCGCCCTTGCCGCGTCCGAGTCCCTTTCGACGAGGCTCCTCACGGACTCCCGGATGGAGGTCTGCACCAGGGAGGCCATCGTAAGCAGGTTCTCTCTCAGCGTCCTGTAATCTTCGGCCCTTACCGGCATACTATCCGAACCTCCCGGTTATGTAGTCCTCGGTCATCCTCTCCCCAGGGGCGGTGAAAATCTTCTCCGTGCGGTCGAACTCTATAAGCTCTCCAAGCATCAGGAAGCCCGTCCATTCCGACACCCTTGCCGCCTGCTGCAGGTTATGGGTCACGATGATTATAGTAACATTCTTTTTCAATTCTTCAAGCAGTTCCTCTATTTTGGCCGTGGATATGGGGTCCAGGGCCGAGGTGGGCTCGTCGAAGAGAAGGGCCTCGGGTTCCACGGCAAGGGCGCGGGCTATGACAAGCCTCTGCTGCTGGCCGCCCGAGAGGGCGTAAGCGCTCTGGTGCAGCTTGTCCTTCACCTCTTCCCAGATCGCGGCCTGCTTCAGGGCGTGCTCCACCATCTCCGACAGGACCGACTTCTTCCTTACCCCCCGCAGCTTGAGGCCGTAGGCGATGTTGTCGAAGATGGACATGGGAAAGGGCGTTGGCTTCTGGAAGACCATGCCTATGCGGCTGCGGAGGTCTATGAGGTCCACGTCCTTCGAAAGGATGTTCTTCTCCTGGAATATTATCTCGCCCTCGTAGCGGTTTCCGGGATAGAGGTCGTGCATGCGGTTGAAGCAGCGCAGAAGCGTGGTCTTGCCGCATCCCGATGGCCCTATCAGGGCGGTAACGGAGTCCTTGTATATGTCAAGGTTGATGTTCTCCAGCGCCATATGGTTTCCGGAATAATAAAAGTTCAGGTTTTTTACGCTGATGTCAATGTTCATTTTTTCCATATCTGAGCTTGATAAAGATCCTTCCTGTTATGGTAACCGCCAGTATGAAAAGGGTAATCACCAGGGCCGCCGCCCAGGCCTGCGCGTGCCAGTCATCGTAGGGCCCCATGGCGTACTGGAAGATTGTGACCGTGAGAGAGGAGATAGGCTGCTTCATGTCCAGGGAGAAAAACGAGTTGTTGAACGAAGTGAACAGCAGGGGCGCGGTCTCGCCCGCCACCCTGGCTATTGAAAGCAGTATGCCCGTAAAGATGCCCGTTATGGCCCCCCGGTACACAACCTGTATTATCACCTTGTAATAAGGCGCGCCCAGGGCGAAGGCGGCCTCCCGGAGCGTCCACGGCACCAGCGTGAGCATGTCCTCCGTCGTCCGGAGGACGACCGGTATCATTATCACGGCCAGGGCAACCGAACCCGCCCAGCCGTTGAAGTGCCCCAGCGGCTTCACCATCATGGCGTAGATGAAAGTGCCTATCACTATGGAGGGCACGCTGACCATTATGTCCGAGAGGACGCTTATAATGCGCGAGACCCTTTTACCCCTGGCGTATTCGGCCAGAAAAGTGCCCCCCAGCACGCCCGCCGGTACGCCCATAAAGACGGCGAAGACCGTTATCAGCAGCTGGCCCACGAATGCGTTCCGGAGGCCGCCCCCCGTCTCGCCCGCCGGGGCCGGGTCGTTCAGGAACAGGGAGGGCCTGATAGCGTGGAAGCCGTGTATCAACACGTCTGCCAGGATGAAGACAAGCCAGAAAAGCCCCACCATCGCGGCCAGCCCGCTCAGGGAGAGGGCGATATAACCCTCGATCTTCCGGACCGTCTGCCTTCTCATCTGGCCACCACGCTCTTTCCCCTCCTTATCAGGAAGTACTTGGCAACCCCAAGCACGATGAAGCTCAGGGCGAACAGGATGAGGGCAAGATAGAAGAGCGAGGAGAGATAGAGGTCTGTGTCGGCCTCGGTGAACTCGTTCGCCAGTGTCACCGTGATGGTGGCCGCGGCATCCAGAAGCGAATGCGTTATCTGGTGGTTGTTGCCCAGGACGAAGGCAACCGCCATGGTCTCGCCAAGGGCCCGGCCCAGAGAGAGCACCGCCCCGCCGAATACGCCCAGCTTCGAATAGGGCAGGACCACATTCTTCACCACTTCCCACCTGGTTGCGCCAACCGCATAGGCGGACTCTTTCACTATGGAAGGGGTGAGGTTGAAGGAATCGCGCGCGATGCTGGCCGTGAAGGGGATTATCATGATGCTCAGTATCAGGCTTGCCGTGAGGAGGTCTATCCCCATCGGAGTGCCTTCCAGGAGATAAGAGAAACCGGGCAGCCTGCCGATGGTGTTCTGCAGGAAGGGCTCTATATGTTCGCCCATAAGCGGGGCCAGGGTGAAGAGCCCCCACATGCCGTAGATTATGCTGGGGATAGCGGCAAGGAGCTCTATGGCCGTGCCGATGGGGCCTTTTAGAAAGCTTGGGGCGATCTCGGTTATGAAAATGGCAATACCTACGGCGACCGGCAGGGCGAATATGAGCGAGAGGATTGTGGTTACGGCCGTGCCGTAGAGGTTTGTGGCCGCGCCGAAGGCCCCTGTCACCGGGTTCCAGGCGGTTGAAAAGATGAACTTAACGAAGCCGAAGGTCCTTATGGCCAGCGAGGACTCCCTCACGAGCACGTAAAAGATGCCCGCAACCAGAAAGACTATCAGCAGGGCCGCCAGCCCGGTTAGGACCTGGAAGAGCATGTCTGCCGGATTTTTTTTAAACAAAAGCAAGCGCAGCCTTGATACCCCCTTGATCACCTGCAATGAAAAAACCAGGGGACGGGCATATGATAACCTGCCCGTCCCTTCCTTTTCAATGATGGTCGTTTTCAACTCTAATAGATGCCGTTGGCCTTCCAGTAAGCGCGTATCTTATTTTTCAGCCCAGCCGGAAGAGGCACGTACGCAAGCCTCTCGGCTGCGGCGTCTCCGTTTTTATAGGCCCAGTCGAAGAAGCGAGCGACTTTTTGATTGGACTGAGGCAGGTCTTTTGAAAAAAGGATGAAAGTGGCCCCTGCAATCGGCCATGAGGTCTTGCCGGGGGAGTTCACGAGCCACAGGTCAAAGTCATTACGCGGGCTGAAATCCGCCTTGGCCGCCGCGTCCTTGAAACTCTGGAAAGTGGGCGCCACGTAGCGGCCATCCCGGTTTTTCATAAGCGTATAGGCCATTTTTTCCTGCAGGATGTAGGCGAACTCCACATAGCCGATCGAATAGGGGAGCCTTTTTACGTAATTGGCGACGCCCTCGCTCCCCTTGCCGCCGATGCCTACCGGCCACTTTACGGCAGTCCCGGCGCCCACTTTGCTCTTCCATTCGGGGGATATTTCGCTAAGGTAAGTGGTGAAAATCGCGGTCGTTCCGGAGCCTTCGGACCTGTGGACGACGGTGATTTCATGATGGGGCAGACCGAGTCCGGCGTTAAGGGCCTTTATCTTCGGGTCATCCCAGTATTTGATCTCTCCCAGATAGATTTTGGCAAGGGCGTCCGAATCAAGCTTCATCCGGCCCGCCCCGATGCCGGGTATGTTTACTACGGGCACGACGCCCCCGATAACGGTGGGGAACTGGAGCAGATGGAATTTTCTTAGCTCCGCGGGGGTCAAGGGCGCATCCGATGCGCCAAAATCAACGGTTTTGTTTTTAATCTGCTGGATGCCCCCTCCCGAACCAATCGACTGGTAATTGAGCTGCGTATTTGCTACCCGGCTGTAAGTATATGCCCATGCCGAGTAGATCGGAAAGGCAAAGGTGGAACCGGCCCCGTTCAGGGTCTCCGCGGCCTGCGCCGCGCCCAACCCGAAGAACGCTATCAGGGCGATCATCGCGGTTATCTTCAGAAGCTTGTTCATTCATCCTCCTTGTTCAGGTATTGATGCAATGATTATATGGGGGAAATGTTACAGGAGTATTACGGGAGGGTTAAGATTTCAGGTCTCCGGGATCAGCAGCTTTACAGTCGTGCCCTTGCCCACGTCGCTGTCGATGCTCATCTTCCAGCCCTGGGCCAGGATGAGGTGCTTTACTATGGCCAGCCCCAGCCCGGTGCCCCCCAGCTGGCGCGAGCGCGAGGCGTCAACCCTGAAGAACCTCTCTCCAAGCCTGGAGAGGTACTTCCGGGGCACCCCGATGCCGGTGTCTTCGACGCTGAGCATGCACTCAAGCCCCTCTATCCTCCTGGCCCTGACCACCACCCCGCCTTTTTCGGTGTACTTGATTGCGTTGTCCAGGAGGTTGGAGAGTATCTGGAAGAGGCGCTCGGGGTCGGCATCTATCTCCACGCACTCGTCCCGTATGTCTTTTTTGATGTAAAGCCCCTTCCGGGATGCCTGTTCCCTGAAGACATCGACGGCCTCGTTGACGGACTTTTCCAGGGATATCTTCCGCTTTTCAAGGGGCACCGCGCCGAACTCTATCTTGGACAGGACGATAAGGTCTTTTATCAGCCTTTCCATCCTCTCGGCCTGAAATTTTATCGTGTTCAGGAATTTAACCGCATCTTCCCTGTTCTCCAGGGCGCCGTCCAGGAGTGTCTCGGTAAAACCCTTTATGGCGGTCACCGGGGTCTGAAGCTCGTGCGAGACGTTCGCAACGAAGTCCCGCCTTATGATATCTATCTTTTTCTGGGCCGTTATGTCCCTGAAGACGATTACAGCGCCCGTGTATCTTTCCCCGGCGTCCAGAAGGGGCGTGGCCAGCCCTTCAATGTACCTGTCCTCCGGATGCATGTAGATGACATCCGTCTTGGGCGTCTTCTCAAGCCTGGCCGACAATACCAGAGGGCCCATCTGGGGTACGCTCATGGACTCCGGGAGGGTCCTGCCCGAAAGGTCAGCGCCTCTTACATGGAACATCTTCTGGAAGGTCCCGTTCAGTGTGCGCACCCGGTCTTTTGAATCGAGCACGGCGATTCCGTCGGGGATGCTTTCCAGCATGGTATCCAGCCTTTTTGCAAGCTCCTGGGCCGCCCCGGCCGTCTCTTCGAGGCTTGAGGCAAGCACGCTCAGATTGCTCACGATTTTCGAATACCCGGAATCGCCTTTCAGGTATAATCGCCGGCCAAGGTCTCCACTTACAAGCTCGCCGGTGAATGACTCTATCTCCTTCATCCGCCTATAGGCAACAAAACCCCGCACTGCCAGATAGAGGGCAGCCAGGGCAATTATCAGCAATACGCCCTGCTCAAATATCAATCAGCCGTGGACCTCCGTACTGAAATAATATCCCACTCCCCTCCTGGTGAGGATGTACTTGGGGCGGGAGGGGTCGTCCTCTATCTTCTCCCTCAGCCTGCGCACGTGCACGTCCACGGTACGGGGCTCTACAAACGCATCGCCTCCCCAGACGGCATCCAGGAGGAAGTCCCTGCCGAAGACCTTACCGGGCCTCTCCGCAAGATATCTTAGCAGCTTGAACTCCACCGCGCTAAGCTCGATGTTTTTTTGGTTCTTGGCAACCACGAACCTTTCAGTGTCGATTTCCAGGGGGCCGGCCTTAATCACGGCGGATGGAGCGGGTTCGGCCCGTTTGGGTCCGGTGCGCCTCAGCACCGCCTTCACCCTGGCCACAAGTTCCCGCGGGCTGAATGGCTTCACCACGTAATCGTCCGCGCCCAGTTCAAGCCCCAGCACCCTGTCCATTTCTTCTGAGCGCGCGGTGAGCATTATTATGGGAATGGCCGAGAGATTGCTGTCCGATTTAATGGCCCTGCATACCTCGAAACCGTCCAGCCCTGGCAGCATCAGGTCCAGTATTATAATGTCGAATTTCCCCTTGCGCGCCTTTTCAAGCCCTTCCCATCCGCCATAGGCGCTTTCACTGAGGAACCCGCCTTTTTTGAGGTTGTAGGCTATCAGCTCGTTTATGTCCTTTTCGTCCTCTACAACCAGTACTTTTCTGCCTTCCATTAAAATAGCTTACTAGAAACCGAATCCGAATGGAAATCGGGCTGGAATATTGCAATACCACACAATAACCGGAAAATGTTTTAAAATAGATGAAAGAGAAGCAAATGAGACTCTCCGGGCTGGTCCCCTGTCCGGTTCACGGTTCCAGGCGGAACCGAAATCTCCGAAGTTTTCCAATGTCTGCAAAGGCGCGTGGTTGCGCGATTTTTCGACAGAAGCTTGTTGACATTTCTCTGAACGAGAGAGTATGATTTTTTTAGGAAGTAAGATAAAAGGAAGGTCCGTAAAAGATGTTTGAGAAATTCACCGAAAGAGGAAGAAAGATAATCATCTACGCCAAGGAAGAGGCGGAAAAAAGGCAGAATGATTATCTCGGAACCGAACACCTGCTCCTGGCGCTGTTGCGCGAAGAGGACTCCCTCCCTGTCGTAATACTGAAGAAGATGGGGCTTTCCACTGAAGAGTTGAAGCTCGAGGTGGAGAGGAACATTCCGGCGGGCACAAGCGTCCTTACATTCAGCGATGTGCCTTTTACGCCGCGTGCAAAGAAAGTATTGGAACTTGCGGTCGAGGAAGCAAGGCTCCTCGGCCATAATTATATAGGAAGCGAACACCTGCTGCTTGGACTCATAAGGGAAGAGGAAGGGATTGCCGGCAAGATACTGAGGAGCTTCGGCGCGAACCTCCTTGGTGCGCGGCAGCTTACGATAAATCTCTCAATGAAGGCTTACACCCAGCCCAAGGAGAAAAAGAGCACCACTCCCGCCCTGGACGAGTTCGGGCGCGACCTCACCCAGATGGCCCGCGAAAGCAAGCTGGACCCGGTCGTGGGCAGGGAAGACGAGATAGAGCGCATAATGCAGATACTGGGGCGCAGGATAAAGAACAACCCCGCCATTATCGGCGAGCCCGGCGTCGGGAAGACCGCGATAGTGGAGGGCCTGGCCCAGAGCATAGTGGCCGGGGACGTGCCGGAGAACCTGCTTGGCAAAAGGATTGTAGGTCTTGACCTTGGCGCGCTTATCGCGGGCACCAAGTACAGGGGCCAGTTCGAGGAACGCCTTAAGGTCGTAATGAAGGAGATCGTCCAGACCGACAACGTGATACTCTTCATAGACGAGTTTCACACGATAATCGGCGCGGGCGCGGCCGAGGGCTCGGTTGACGCCTCCAGCATGCTGAAACCCGCCCTGTCCAGGGGCGAGATCCAGTGCATCGGCGCCACTACCCCGAACGAGTACAGAAAATATATCGAGAAAGACGGCGCGCTTGAGAGAAGGTTCCAGCCCGTCCTGATAAATCCGCCGCAGATGGAAGAGGCGATAAACATCCTCAAAGGGCTCTCCAACAGGTACGAGTCCCACCACAGGGTGAAGTACACGGATGACGCCCTCTCCAGCGCGGTGAAGCTCTCCGAGAGGTACATAACGGACAGGTTCCTCCCGGACAAGGCCATCGACGTCATAGACGAGACCGGCTCCAGGCTGAGGCTGAAGAGGTACATCCCACCGGCCGAGCTGAAAGAGCTGGAAGAGGACCTGGCGAGGATAACAAAGGAAAAGAACCTTTACGTTAGGCTCCACGACCTCGAAAAGGCCGCCTCGCTGCGCACCGAAGAGGAGCGGCTGAAGAGGCTTTACGACCAGTTGAAGACCCAGTGGAGGGCCAACCTCCAGAAAGAGATACCCGTGGTAGGCGAGGACGACGTGGCCTACACGGTGGCCAAGATGACGGGCATCCCCCTTGTGAAGCTTGAGGAGAAGGAGTCCGAAAAGCTCCTCAGGATGGAGGACGACCTCCATAAAAGGATAATCGCCCAGGACGAGGCCATAAAGGTCATCTCCAGGGCGATAAGGAGGTCCAGGGCGGGCCTCAAAAGCAGGCGCAAGCCGATAGGCTCCTTCTTCTTCCTTGGGCCGACGGGCGTAGGGAAAACGGAGCTTGCAAAAGCCCTGGCGGAGTTCATGTTCAACGACGAGAACGCGCTTGTCAAGATAGACATGTCCGAGTACATGGAGAGGTTCAACGTCTCCAGGCTTACGGGAGCGCCGCCCGGCTACGTGGGATACGAGGAAGGCGGGCAGCTTACCGAGAAGATCAGGAAGCGCCCGTATTCCGTGGTCCTCTTCGACGAGATCGAGAAGGCGCACCCGGACGTGTTCAACATCCTCCTGCAGGTGCTGGACGAGGGCGTGCTCACGGACAGCTTCGGCAGAAAGGTGGACTTCAAAAACACGGTCATAATAATGACCTCCAACCTGGGGGCGAGGTTCATAGAAAAAGGGACGCCGCTCGGTTTCCAGGCGGAATCAACGATGGCCGCTTACCAGAAGATAAAGGACAACGTCCTTAACGAGCTGAAGAGGACCTTCAACCCAGAGTTCCTGAACAGGGTTGACGAGACGGTGGTCTTCCATCCCCTGGAGAAGGAACACCTCTTCCAGATAATAGACCTGCTGGTCTCCGAGACCAACAGGCAGCTCATAGAACAGGAGCTGATAATCGAGGTTTCCCCCGAGGTAAAGGATTACCTGGTGGAGAAGTATTTCCAGCCCACTTACGGCGCGAGGCCCATGAGACGGGCCGTCCAGAAGGAGATCGAAGACCCGCTCTCCGAGGAGATCCTGAAAGGCCGCTTCAAGGAAGGCACGAAGATAAAGGTCGTGCTGGAAGGCGGAGTCCCCGCCTTCGTACCGGCCCAGGAAGAACTGTTAAGCGGGGTCAACTAGCAAATTGAACCGGAAAGCGGCGGCGCTGGCGATTATACTGGCGCTGCCGCTTTTTTTATTATTCGCCTCCTGCCAGAAAAAGGAGGTCCTCGAACAGGGCAAACCCGCCCCCAATTTCAAGGTGCTGGACGTGAACGGGCAGACCGTAAGCCTCTCCAGCCTGAAGGGCTCCGTTGTGATCCTGAATTTCTGGGCCACATGGTGCCCCCCGTGCAGGGAGGAGGTCCCGTCCCTGTCGTCCCTTTACAGCAGATTCAAGGGCAATCCGGATTTCAAACTTGTAAGCGTTGTTTATAATGACGACCCGGCGGGGGCGAGACAGTTCCTGGCGGCCAACCATTTCGATTTCCCGGTATATTCCGACCCCGGGGGAATGGCAGCCGTCCAGTATGGGCTGACTGGCGTGCCGGAGACATCCATAATCGATAAAAAGGGGATACTTCAGGGCCGGGTAATAGGCCCTATGGACTGGAATTCTCCCGAAGTCGTCTCCGATATCAATAACCTGCTAAGGGAATAAAATGGGCAGGCCGAGGCAATCCCCGGACCCGGCCCTCCTCTTCTGCGGCGCCCTTTTTTCAGACCCCGGCGCATATCTTAAAGCCAGAGGCGGTCTTGTAAAAAATTTCGGCCCCGTCTTCATGGAAACCGAAAGCTACAAATGGCATTCTTCCTATTACGAGGAGGAGCTGGGCTCCCCCGTCTTAAGGAGCTTTATTTTCTTTGAGGACCTGATAAGCCCGGAAGACATCGCGGATATAAAATTATTGACGAACGGGATGGAGGAGGAGCTTGCGGAAAACGGAAGGCGCACCGTGAACCTGGATCCCGGTTACATCGCGCTCTCCAAGATAGTGCTTGCCAGCACGAAGGAGTACGGGCACCGCATTTACCTGAAAAAAGGCGTCTATGCCGAGGTCACGATGCTTTACAGCCGCAGCGCAAACGATTTCAGGCCGCACGAATACACTTACAGGGACTTTTCGGACGGGAAGAACAGGGAGGCCTTCCTTGCGGCAAGGGATTTTTTAAAAACCAAAACTCTCTCTCTTAAAGATTTCGAAAAAAGCCCTGAATAGCCTCGGGTCGTATGCCTTTTTGTGCCCGGAATACATCTGCCGCAGGGCCGCGGCGGGTGTCATGGGCTCCCTTTTATAGACCAGCCCTGATACCAGGCTGTCGAAATCGTCCGCAAGCCGCACGATGCCGCTGAACAGGATGGGGCGCCTCTCTTTTTTCAGTTTCGGGTAGCCAGAGCCGTCCGCGTTAAGGTGGTGCTCCAGCGAGATTATCATCGAGAGAATGGAGATGTCGTTGATGCCCCTTGTGCGCAGGATGTGCTTCACTCCTTCCACCGGGTGCATTTTTACAAGCTCCATCTCCAGGGAAGAGAATTCCTTCTCCTTGCTCAGGATGCTCTGGGGGATCTCAAGTTTCCCGATGTCGTGGAAGAGGGCCGCCATCCCGATAAGACTGATGGAATACTTGGTAAGGGCGAGTTTTCTGCCAAGGGCCATCGCGAATATGGCAACATTCACAGGATGCTGAAATATGTACTTCTCGTTATTTCTAAGGATTGTTAGCCCCAGGACGTATCCCTCGTCCTTCAGAAGACAGTCCACGAGAGACTGTATCGCCCGCTTTGACTTTTTCACATTAGGCTTCCTGCCGCTCCGTATCGCGTTGATCACGTCCATATAGGATGCGATTGCCTTCGTATAGGCCCTTCTGGCAGACACCCTCACGTCTTTCGTGTCAAGGGAATCCTCTTTCTGCGCCAGGACGGGGCCGCCCACGCTTATCCCCTTGGTGAGCCTGCTCTCAAGCGAGTTCTGTATCTCCGATAACTCCTGCCCTCCCCTTATCGAGTAGGCGAGGAGGATGAGGTCGTCCAACTGGAGGGGGGCCTTGAAATTGACCGCCCCTATCCCTTTGGATGAAAGGTCCTTGTTCAGGGAAGAGAAATTGTCCAGGTCCGCAATGCTGCCCTTTATGCGCACGTCCTCTATGAAGAAGGAGTCCTCGGCCAGCTTCAGCGATAGCTCTCCGTCAGACCCCAGAAGGGGCTCCAAATCCCTGTATAGCCTGCTTGCGGAGTTCACGATTGCCTCGTTTATGGATTCATATATGCCGGTCAGTTTTATAAGGATGGCCAGGTTGGTTATGAGCATCCGCCCGTGCTTGAGTATTTTCTCTATGAATATATCGTCTATGTATCTCATGGTTTCTTCTGGACTGAGCACCTCAATGAGGCGATGCAGGCCTCGCGAAGGAGACTCTTTTTGGACTCCGCCCCTTTTTTCAGCAGCTCGCGGGCCTTCTCGTCCGGGACATGCGCCAGCCCATAGGCGGCCGCGGCCCGAAGCTCCAGGCTTTCATCCCGTCTGAAAAGAAACCTTTTCTTTTTATAGAACTCCAGCAGAAGAGGCAAGGCTTCTTCCTTCCCAAGGGCGCCGAATGCCTCAAGGAATTCCCGTTTCTCTGAAAACGGCTTGCCTTTGAAGTCCTCTTTTTTTACGGCCTCGCTTATCCTTATCAGGAGCTCGCTGGCGGCCACCCTTTTCAGGGCCTTCAGAGCGGCAGTACGGGTCAGACTGTCCTGGTCGTCAAGGAGCAGAAAGAGCGGCTTTTTTACCTCTTCCGTGCCTATGCTGTCCAGGGACTTCACGCATTCCCTTCTTACCCTCGACTCCGGGTTTTTTAAAGCCTTCTCAATAAGCGGTACGGCTTCGCGGTTCCTGCTCAGGCCCAGTATATGCACTATGTTCCGGATCAGATACCAGCGCTCGTCAGCGATGTGGCGGCCAAAGGCCAGGGGGTTCTCACGGGCCAGGCCGGCCAGGGCGATGCAAAGGGTCTTCCTCATCCTCCTGTCTTCGCTGTCGCCAAGCACCCATACCAGGGAATCCAGGGCGTACGTGGAAATTATCTTGATAAACTCGCCCAGGGACTGGTCTTTAAGGCCCTCCAGGAGCCATTTTATCGTGTTATATTCGGAGACCTTCTCATAAATCCTCTTAAGCGATTCCTTCTGCTCATCATCCGAACCGGGTTTGAATTCAACCGCCTCAAGCCTTCTGAGCAGATCGAGAACGGCCTCCGGGTTCTTCCGCTCTACCCAGATTTCAAGGATGATCGAAAGCCCTTTTACGTAAAGGCCGAAGCCGGAGAGGTCCGTCTCCTCTCCCATCAGGTCTATGAGCATGCCGGAGGTAAACAGCAGCAGCGAATTGGACTCCATTACCGAGAGCTCGTTTTTTATCTCCTTCAATTCGTTGTCGCTAAAAGGAGAAAGCTCCACATCGAGCCCTGCTGGGATTATGGTGAGATCAGAGTAAGTGGCGCCCTGTACCTGTTGGCTCTCAGTGCCGGGGTCAAAGAGAAATTCCTCCTCAAGAGAATCGTCGTCCTCGGTCACGTCCTCGGGGACGAAATAGTCTATATGTTCAAGCTCCTTTTCCCATAAGAGCGTGACTATGTCGTCTTCGGGGTTCTCCTGCTTGGGGACGGTCATGAGTATGTCTACGAGGGCCTCCAGTTCGCCGGCCTCGAGCCCCCGGCTGAAGCTGAACTCCCTTATGCCGTCTATGAAAAGATAAAGTGCAAAATTATCAGACCGCTCCTCGCTGTAAAAGACCTCTTTGCCTTTATAGAGCAGCCCGAACTGCTCTACTTTGAGCCTTATATCCCCATAGGTCTCAAGGAAGCCGCTGAACTTGGCGCTGAGCTCGGATATGAATTTCTGCGCTATCGGGTTCTGCTTGGGATAAACATTAAGCGTCTTTACGGTCTTAATAAAGTTCTTGAAAATATCTTTAAGGAGGTCTATTTCCTCTTCGGATACCTGCGGCGTGTCCTGGTCCAGGTTTTCCATGCACCTTTTGTAACATTTAGGCGGAAATTAAGTCAATCAAAAAGAGCGATTTCCTCAATAAAGTTGAAGCTTTAGGCTGGAAACCAAAGAGAGGGCTTTAAGGAGTCAAGACCAGGTTGTCCCTGTGTATCACCTCGTCCGAGTAGCGGTAGCCCAGCGCCTTTTCTATCTCCGAGGTCTTCATGCCCTTTATCTTCTCGACCTCGCGCGAGGAATAGTTTGAAAGCCCTTTTGCTATCCTCTCGCCTTTCAAAGATACGCAATAGACCGGATCTCCGCTTTTGAATTC
The DNA here is from genome assembly GCA_014874185.1 of Nitrospirota bacterium. GTDB lineage: Bacteria > Nitrospirota > Thermodesulfovibrionia > Thermodesulfovibrionales > JdFR-88 > JACWAF01. The sequence continues at coordinate 47,079 of JACWAF010000041.1, forward strand.
TCCCTCCACCTGCACAATCCCGGATGGGAGAAGACTTTTCCCCCTGCTCATGACGGCCTCTTTGGCGCCATCGTCTATTACCAGTGTTCCTTTCGCCTTCACCCCGTAGGCTATCCAGCCCTTTTTGGCGGAGAGCCTGCTCTCCGTGGGCATGAAGAGCGTCCCGTGACGGCCTCCTTCCAGAAGCCCGCTTATAATGCCGTTTTTCCGCCCATTTACGATGTGGACCGCAATTCCCGCGGTCACCGCCTTTTTGGCCGCGAGCACCTTCGAATACATCCCGCCCGTGCCCACAAGGCTTCCCGATCCGCCCGCCATCTTCTCTATCTTCGGGGTAATGCCCTCAACAATATCCATGAGTTCCGCGTTCGGATTGAGGCGGGGGTCCTCTTTATAAAAACCATCCACGTCTGAGAGGATTATCAGCCTGTCCGCCTCTATAAGCGAGGCCACAAGGGCAGCAAGCTGGTCGTTGTCGCCAAACCTCAGTTCCTCTACGGCAACCGTATCGTTCTCATTTATTATCGGGATGACTTTCAACCCCAAAAGCGAAATCAGGGTGCCTTTCGCGTTTATGTATCTGGCCCTGTCCGAGAACACGTCCCTGGTCAGCAGCACCTGGGCCACCTTCCATCCTTTTTCCGCAAACGTCTTCTCATAGGCCCACATGAGGGAGGATTGCCCCACCGCAGCTATGGCCTGCTTCATCCTGATATCGGATGGTTTTTCCCTTATGCCAAGCTTCCCCATCCCGGCGGCGATAGCGCCGGAAGATACAATGACGATCTCGTGCCCCTTCCCGCGCGCGGCGGCTATATCGGAGGCGATGGCCCCTATCCTGGCCTCGTCAAGCCCGTCCTTCGCGGCTATGATATTTGAGCCGATCTTTACGACAAGCCTCATTGCGCCCCCCCCACCTTCACTACAAGATATGAAAGCAGTTCTCTCACGCCCTCTTTTCTTACGGCAGATATGGCAAAAAAGTCAATATTATTCCTGACGCAGTACTCCTTAAGCTCTCTCATCTTCTCCGGGTCTGCGGAATCCGTCTTCGTGGCCACCACGGCCTGCGGCTTCCGCGTGAGTTCCGGGCTGTAGAGGGCAAGCTCCCTGTTTATCTTTAAAAGGTTTTCAACGGGGCCGCCCGGTGCACCCTGCGAGACGTCCACAAGATGAAGGAGGATACGCGTCCTCTCCACGTGTCTTAAGAACTGGAATCCCAAACCCACTCCCCTGTGCGCGCCTTCTATAAGCCCTGGTATATCGGCCACCACGAAACTGCGGAAATTCTCCAGTTTAACTACACCAAGCACCGGCTCCAGAGTGGTGAAAGGATAATCAGCTATCTTGGGCCTTGCCGCCGATATAACGGATATCAGCGTGGACTTGCCCGCATTTGGAAGCCCGATAAGCCCCACATCCGCCAGGAGTTTCAGTTCAACGGTGACGTCTTTTTCCTCACCGGGCTCGCCCGGCTGGGCGAACTTGGGGGCCTGCCTGGTGGCGGTTGTGAAATGCGAGTTTCCAAGCCCTCCCCTTCCCCCTTTTGCCGCCACGGCCTCTTTGCCTGGTTCGTTAAGGTCGGCTATTACCTCGCCGGTATCGGAATCCGTGAGCAGCGTGCCTACCGGGACAGGGACCACCGCGTCCGCGCCGTCTTTGCCGTGCTTCTTCTTGCCCATCCCGTTCTGGCCCTTTTCGGCATCGTAATGCTTCTGGTATCTGAGGTCCAGCAATGTGGCAAGCTGGGGGTCGGCCCTGAAGACCACGTTTCCGCCCTTTCCGCCGTCGCCCCCATCGGGGCCGCCCCGCGGGACATACTTCTCCCTGCGGAAGCTGACGCATCCGCTGCCCCCGTGGCCGGAGCTTATATGCACTTTTACGTAATCGATGAACTTCATATCAAAATAAAAAGGGCGGTTTCGTTACCGCCCCGGATACTTTCTTTAGAAGTTTTTATTAGCTTGCCTGGACCGGATATACGCTGACCTGTATCCTCTCGCGGTCTTTTCTCTCGAACGTGACTTTGCCGTCTATCTTGGCGAATATGGTGTAGTCCCTGCCGGTGCCGACGTTATTGCCGGGGTGATACTTCGTGCCCCTCTGCCGGATTATAATGTTTCCTGCTTTTACGGACTGGCCGCCAAACATCTTTACGCCAAGCCTTTTGGATTCGCTGTCTCTTCCGTTCCTGGAGCTTCCAACACCTTTTTTATGAGCCATGAGCTAGCCTCCGAAATTGATTTCTTTTATGCGAACGTCCATGAAGGGCTGCCTGTGGCCGCGGAGCTTCCTGGAGTTCTTTCTGGGGAGCTGCTTGAACACCCACACCTTGCGGCCCTTGCCTTCAGAGAGCACCTCTGCCTTCACAGTCGCCTTTTCCAGATAAGGCTTCCCAAACACGGAGCCGTCGTCCCTGCACACGCAAAGGACGGAGCCAAACACCACTTCGCTGCCCGGGGCGGCCTCAAGCTTCTCTATGCTCACGGTCTGCCCCTCGGCAATCCTGTACTGCTTCCCGCCTGTTTCTATTATCGCATACATGTTTTTCTCCTCCGAAACAAATATTAAACCGGATTCAGGGGCATATTGTCAAGTTTTTCAGGGCCTTTTATAGCCTGGAACTTCGTTTTCAAACAATTCCAGTATCCGCTCTTTTATCTCGTCCCGCGCCCTGCGGAACTCGCATCTTATCTCCTCTTCGCTGCCATGCGTGCCAACAGGATCCTTTATCGGCCAGTGCAGCCTTCTAACTCCGGAGGGGACTTCAGGGCAGTACCGCTCCGCGTTCCCGCAGAGGGTGACAACCAAATCCATCTGCCTGAGAAATGCCGGCTCTATCTCTTTCGAATATTGCCCGCCGATATCGATGCCAAGCTCGGCCATCACCGCCACGGCCCTCTCATGAAGACCGGCAGGGAAGAGCCCCGCGCTGTACGCCTGGACCATTTGGTTTCCCAGTTTTCTTGCCAGTCCCTCGGCCATCTGGCTTCTGCAGGAATTGCCCGTGCAGATGAATATTATTTTCATAAATGATTATAACACATTGAATCTAAAAGGATTGACAAAAGAAGGGGTTGAGAGTTATGTTATACTTTCTGGAGAATAAGGGCCGCTAGCTCAGTTGGTAGAGCAACGCCCTTTTAAGGCGTGGGTCGTTGGTTCGAATCCAACGCGGCTCATTTTTTCAAGATGTCCCCATCGTCTAGCTAGGCCTAGGACATCGCCCTTTCAAGGCGGTAACATGGGTTCGAATCCCATTGGGGACGCCAATGAAATCAAGGGGTTACGGCAAGTGACCCCTTTTCTTTCTCGCCAACTATGGCAGAATGTAACCGCTCAAAGCTCATCACGGCTGACGCCAACCGGTAGTCAGAGGGCATATCTCTGTCTGCGGGCGTGATGTATTGATGCCGATAGAAAAGCCCTTTACCTCTCTCTACCCGCTCCAAAAAGTCCCAAAGTAGGTGTTCCGCAGTGTTCAATGTGTTCAGCAAGGCAAAATGATGAAAAAACGGACTAAGCCATTGGATTTTTCGTGGCATAATCAGTTCATTCTGAGTCTCAGGCGGATGTGATTAAAAGTCCTCTTCCCGCCCTGGACTTTCTCAGTTCATCGGCAAACAATATCAGGAACATGAAAGGGACAAGAATAAGCCAGGCGGTTAGATGAATCGGAGAGGTGGAGAATATTCCATTCCCCAATGGGGTATAGACAATGAACAATTGCAGCAAAAGCTCAAATAATATGCCGATAAATATCAACCGATTGGAAAAAAAGCCCATGCTGAATACAGACTCCCTGAAAGACCTGCATGTAAAGACATTAGCTATCTGAGTGACTACAATTCCCGTAAGACATGCGGTAGTTGCCTGCAGATAAAGCGTGTTATTGGCTGAAAGCATCTCGCCCCAATGCCAGCCGCCATGTTTTAAAACATAAAAGAATCCAAAAAGCCCTGCTGCTGCTTCCACTGGACCAAGAAGAAGGAATACCAGACCCAGGATCTTGAAACTCAGAAGTCTTTCCTTTGGGCCCCTGGGCGGATATTTCATGATATCTCTGGTTGGCTTTTCCGCCCCAAGAGCAAGGCCGGGTAACATGTCTGTTCCCAGGTCAACAGCCAGCACTTGCATGATCGTCAAGGGCAAGGGGACTCTGAAGAGTACAAAAATAATATAAGGCGCAAGTTCGGCTATATTCGAAGTGAAAAAGTAAGCGATAAATTTCCTTATATTCTCGAAAATCGCTCTGCCTTCTTCGACGGCATTCACTATGGTGGCGAAATTATCATCCAGGAGTATCATTTCCGCCGATTCCTTCGCCACATCGGTTCCAGAAATGCCCATGGCTATGCCTATATCGGCCTTTTTTAACGCAGGCGCGTCGTTAACGCCGTCACCAGTCACTGCGACCCTCTCCCCCATCTCTTTCAAAAGCGACACAATCCTCAACTTGTGTTTTGGCGTCATTCTGGCAAATATGACCTCTTCTCTTGAAAGCCCTTCTCTAAGCTCCTTGTTGCCCATTCTTCCAAACTCCTGGGCTTCCATGACCAGGACATCACCTTTAACAAGACCTATCTCCTTTGCAACAGCAAGGGCCGTTTTGCCTCCATCGCCGGTGATCATTATTATCTTTATCCCGGCCGCATGGCATTTCCGAATAGCGCCGGGCACTTCAGGTCTTGGCGGGTCTTCAATGCCTATCAGGCCTGCTAAAACCATATCCGTTTCAATTACGCATGGATTAATTTCCAGAACCTCGGGCCTTTCGATCTCTTTATAGGCAAAAGAAAGGACCCTTAGCCCCATATCCATCAGGCAATGGCATGCTTCAAATGTCTCTTTCTTGAGGGCTTCATTTATCGGCATTGGCTGCCCATTCACAAGGATCCGGCTGCATAGGGGAAATACGCTTTCCAATGCGCCCTTTGTAAAGGCAAAAACTTTTTCATCGGAAACGTTCAATGTTGTCATCCTTTTTCTTTCCGAATCAAAAGGTATTTCTGATATTCGTTCCGCTTCAAAGTAATTCGCGGTTTCCTTTGCAGCCTTAAGGAGTGCAATCTCTGTAGGGTCTCCTTTGTAACGCCCTTCTACGAACTTCGCATTATTGCAGAGATATGCTATCTTCAAGAGATCTAAAACTTCGATATGATTACACTCTTTAAACTCAAGGATTCTTCCATTACAGAACAGCTTCCTGACCTCCATCCTGTTCTGGGTAAGAGTTCCTGTCTTATCCGTGCATATGACTGTAACCGCACCTAACGTCTCTACAGATGAGAGAGTTTTTATCAGCGCCTTCCGTCTGGCCATTCTCTGACTTCCAATTGCAAGAGAAAGGGTGACCGTGGGAAGCATACCTTCCGGCACAAGCGCCACGATCACTCCTATGGCAAAGATGAAATTTTCCCAGAAAGTCCTTCCGATGAAGTGTCCTATTATAAAGAAAGTAATGCCGATCACTGTTGCCAAAAGGGCAACAATCCTGGTCGCCTTGGCAATCTCCTTCTGGAGGGGAGTCAGACCTGGCCGAACTGCACTGGTCAGGTGGGCTATGCGCCCAAACTCTGTCTTCATGCCAGTGGCAAAAACTATTGCTTTCCCCGAGCCGCTCAATACCGCTGTCCCGGCAAAAGCAATATTTTTACTCTCGATCAATTCCCCTCCACAGGGTTCATGGGTCAAGGGGACGGGTTCGGATTCTCCGGTAAGGGGTGCGTTGTTAACCGTAAGATATCTTGCATCTATCACCCTTGAGTCGGCTGGCACCTTATCGCCTTCTGAAAGGATAATTAAATCACCCGGGACCACCTCGTTTGCCGGGATTTCCTTATCTTTTCCATCTCTGGTCACTTTCACGTAAAATGGCAGCAGGAGTTTTAATTTCTCAATGGATTTTTCAGCCCTGTATTCCTGGATAAACGCAAAGGTCGCATTTATGATTATTACACCTATTATTGCAAAACCAAGCCGCAGCATCCCGCCTCCAGGATGCAGATACTCTGATAAAAAGGCCATGCCGGCACCTATCCAGAGGAGTATAGCGAGGAAATGTGTGAATTGTTCAAGAAACCGGATGTATAAAGGCGTTTTCTCGATTTCCCGGATTTCATTTGGCCCAAATTCCAGGTATCTTTTCTTTGCTTCCTCTTCTGAAAGGCCCTTTTCGGATGTGATGAGGTGACGGAGGACTTCGTCTTTGGAGAAAGCGTTAATCTTCATGGCGGGGTTTGAGAATAATGAGGTCGCAGGTCGTTTCCCTGAGCACATCTTCGACGGGGTTACCCTTCAACACAGATGCAAGCAGGCCTCTTTCGCTGGCCCCCATTATTATAAGATCATGTCTTTTTGCGGCAGCTTCTATGGTTATGCTCCTCGCCGGAGGACCGGGCAGCAGCATGCCTTCAAATTCAATCTCGTATTTTTTTATGTGTTCCATGAAATCAGAGATGTCCGCAGGCAATCTTTCCTCCCATTGGGCGGGAGTAAGGTGTATCTCGCCGCTCAAGAATTTTATCATGGGTCTTGTGACATGGAATATGAACACCTTGGAATTGAAACTTTCAGCCATTTTTGCCGCGAAATATGCCTTTTCCCTGATGCGGTTAATCTTTGCTTTCAGGGGGATCAATATGTTGCGCGGCGGCAATTTGCCAAAGTGCACGATCCTGACCAGGGCAACAGAGCACGGAAGATTCAAGGAGAGGCTCCGTGCGGTTGTTCCGGCGTAATATCTCTTCTCGATATCCTCTCTCCTTGTGGCCGCAAAGACTAAATTGATCCCCTCCCGCCTTACAATCCGGTCGATTTCCTTTACAGGCTCGCCTGTTTCTGCTATGCTTTCCACTTGAACGTTGTTCTTCTCCGCCTCCATGAACAGCCTCTTCATCGCATCTTCCGCTTTTTCGAAGCCGGACCTGGATATGCCTTTTTCAGCGATAAAGCAAATATAGAATTTTGATTTGCAGACCCTCGCCAGGTTGAGGGCATACCTTGCAGCAGCTTCTGAATTCAGGTGTTCATTAATGGCGGCAAGGATATTTTTATACATTATCCGGCTCCGTTGCCACTGGATTTCAGCAAGTGTCCATTTGTCTTATAAGCCCTCATCCATATACCTCGGTTCTTTTCTGCCGATGCTCCTTAATAAAAATGCTATCACAAATATTTCTGTTGAGGCCAAGGCGAGCCAATCCAGGGTCCGAACGATTATAGCGAGGGAGGGCGCTGAAGGCAGATGCGAATATGGCCGGGCCGGCCTACCGGATGAAATTGAGCCCGGACTCTGTTGCGAAGCGGACCGCCTCCTCAAACTCAGCCGGTGCAAGCCTTCGGTTGATATCCGGATAAAGATGGGCCCTCCAGCACGGATAATACTGGTCCATGAGATTGACAAGGCATCTGTCCCTGATGTTTTCCGCAACCCATTTCAGCACGGGTTTTGTGCAGCACTCTACATGGCCGGGCAAGACCAGATGCCTTACCGTCAACTCGGCCTGGCCTGCGGCGATTAAATGATTTCTTGAACACACTCCAAAATATCCCTTTACCTTTGAAAGCCTCAGGGCACAGTCGTCGTTTCCATATTTGAAATCCGAAAGGTACATATCGGCAACCCCATTCAGGATATTCATCGTCTTTTCAGCCATGTACATGTTTGAATTCCAGACAACCGCAACATTCTCATTGCAATGCTTCAAGGACTCAATAATCCAGAAAAGCTGGGGAGTGGGCTCACCTCCCACGAAGTTGACATTTCTTGCACCCTCTTTCTTCCTGCCTTCGATGATCCTCGCCAGGGATTTCCCATCTATCTCTGTTCCCTCCTCATACCATTGTGAGATCTCCCAGTTTTGACAGAACTGACATTTGAACGAGCAGCCCATGAAAAAGATGGTATGGCTTGGCGTGATATAGGGTTCTTCTCCCATATGCATGAATTCCGATGAAATCAAGCAGCGGTCCCCCACGCGGCAGACCCCAAGTTCACCGGCCCATCTATTTACCCCGCATCTCCTCTCGCATAACTGGCAGGATTCCATAATTCTTCTGACCAGCAGCAACTTCAAATCCAGAAGCGATCTTTCCTGTATTTTCAGGTCCTCCGGTTTTATCTGTCCGGAATCGATATTTCTTCTGGTTTCGTAAAAAGCTCTCATCAATTGCTCGTGCATGTCCCAGAGAACTTCAATGTCTGCTCCTTCATCGAATTCCGCTTTTATCCCCTTTGAGATCCGGAAGACCGCGGGCAATTGTCCTCTGGCCACTTTTCTGTACCTGGGAAAGATTTTCTTGATTATGGGCGCATCCAATGCGTCGACCGCGTCCGGTCTTGCAAAATACCTCATATATTTATTTTACACGGGAGCTGAAAATCATTCAGTCTAGCCGAATAAAAGTATCGATACAGTTCACATTAAAGCTATTCGCATCCATATAAATAGTAATTCATGGGGGATCCCGCCAATATCGTGCGCTTTCAAATTCGCAGCTTCAACTTAGCCTATCCACACGGTTTTTTCCCTCTCGGCCATTCCATCGATAACATTATTTGTGGTTCCCCTATAGCCCACCTTCAGACTCGATTCAAGCCCATAGTATTTAAGGCAGGTGCCGCACGAGAAGATCTCCACCCCCATCTGCTCGATTTCCTTCAGCACCGGGACCAACTCATCGTTTAGAGTCGTAAGCTTCACCCCTGAGTTAAGGAAAAAGATCGTGTGCGGAACTTCTTTTGTTACCTTCATGGTCTCAAAAAACCCCTTCATGAGCATCCGGCCAAGCTCTTCCTCTTTGCCAAGCTGGTCCGTGGCCACTACCATGAGGATGTCTTTTCTTGCATCCGTGACATCCTCCTTTTTCCCCTCAAGCTTCACCCCAGCGGTCTGGCAGGCGTATCCTTTTATTATTTTCACCAGCCAGTCCTGGCCCTCTCTGGAAACTTCCGCGTAACAGCCGCTGTTTTTAGCGAACGTCACAAGGTTATCCGATGAGCCATAATTGTCCACCAGGATCTCCACAACCCCTTCATGTATCTTAGCCAAAGCCTCCTGCGCCATGAGAACCGGCGTGGGGCAGCTCTGCCTCCTAGCATCGATAATCATAATCCTGCCTCCTCATTTTTGATTTTCTTGGAGGGGGATAGTGGGAATCGAACCCACCGCGTCCCTTTTAGAGGCGCGTTTATGGTTTTGCAGACCATATGGGGCACACCAGCCCCTTACCCCCCTTTCCATTCACCCTCCAAGGACGCCCAAAAGTCCGGCATGGTTTTCAAGGTTGAGCCCCAGGCCTTCCCACATCTTCGTGTAATCCTTTCCGCTCATTTTCCCTCCAATTGGATATTTCCTTTTTAACGCAGCCCTCTTGCCCCTTTTGTCCGGTGTTCAATTACCAGAGAATCAAAACAGATTGTTTTAAAATGTCAGGCAGGTCGGAGGTTAAAGTCTTCGGCTGTACCGGGCAGATTCCTATCCGGCGCGTGCTTTGAGGTATATCTTTTTCCTTACGGAGTTTGCGGGGTCTTCTTAGATTAAATCAGCGGATAAATATTGTTGGAGCATGGACCGGAACGACCGCCGCACTCTATAGCCGGAAAACCTCGACCAGGCTTTTGACGAGCATCGTCAGCCAAACCCGGCTTTGAAAAGCCCCGGCATGAAATGGGCGATCACCTGTCCACCTCCTTCCAAAAGGAATGTTTTAAGTATATGAATAGATTTTAAATCTGTCAACAACACGCAACACGCTGCGGCGCGGTTCCCATTTCGATTACTGGTGCAAGAAGTACCGGATAAAAATGGCAATGGGTTGATTTCAAGTGCTTTGCAACTTATTCCAAATCAGGGCCAAGCGGCTGACTTTTTAAAGGCAGATACGGGGCTGGGCATGATCGATGACTTTTTTCAGACCTGGAGCGCTTTATTGACGCTTAGAAGGAGCTTGCTTACGCTGAAGGGTTTTTTCAACAGCGCGTCCGCGCCTGTCTCTTTGCAGAGATCGTTGAATGCGCTCATGGATATGATCCTTGCATCGGGGTTCAGCCCCTTTATCTCCTTTGCGAGCTCCACGCCGTCCATCTCCGGCATCACGAGATCGGTTATGACCAGGTCTATTTCATCCCTTTTCCCCCCGTACAGGCTGAGCCCTTCCATGGCAGAGTCGGACGAGAAGGTATTGAAGCCCCGGCTGGCAAGGGCCTCGCAGGTGAATTCAAGCACAGACCGGTCGTCGTCTATTACCAGCACCGTTTCGCCCGAGCCCATTGGAATTTCCTCTTGCCCGCAGGCCGGCCTGGATACGTATTCCGGGGCTGCGGGTATATATATCTCGAACCTCGTCCCGGCGCCGGGTACCGAGTCCACCGTGATATAGCCCTGGTGCCCCTTAACGATACCGTAGACCATGGCCAGTCCCAACCCCATCCCCTTCATCTTCTCCTTCGTCGTATAGAAGGGCTCGAAGATATGCGGCAGATCGGATTCCCGTATCCCTGTCCCACTGTCCGAGACCGTGAGCTTGACGTAAGCTCCGGGCACAACCTGGGTGCTTACATTCAGGTTCTTTGACGTGAGCTGCACCAATTCGGTGCTTATGACAAGCGAACCACCCTCCGGCATGGCGTCCCTCGCGTTCAGGACGAGGTTCATGAGCATCTGATCCATCTGGACCACGTCACCCCTTATGAAATGCAGCCCAGCTTCCAGGGCCTTTTCTACTCTTATCTTATCCGGTATGAGTCTTTTCACAAGATCGAGGGCCTCTTCCACGACTTCGTTTAAGTCGAGAGCTGCCGGCTCGAAATTCGAGCGCCTGGCAAAGCTCAGGAGCTTCGAGATCATCTGCACGGCCTTTCTTGCCGCGGCCTCGATCCGGCGCACTTTCTCAAGAACACCCGGCGGGACCGCCTCCCTCTTCACTATGAGTTCGACGTTGCCCAGTATGGCCGCAAGGACATTATTGAAGTCATGTGCAATTCCACCCGCAAGCTGCCCGATGGACTCCATCTTCTGAGACTGAAGGAGCTGTTCCTGCAATCTCTTTTTTTCCGTGATGTCGCGGTAAAAGCATTGTATCAGCACTCCGCCGTTGACCTGGACGGCGCGCGAGCTTGCTTCCAGGACGATTGTCCCGCCGTCTTTTTTGAAATGCCTGGTCTCGTATATCAGGGACTCTCCGGCCAGGGTGCTCCGAAGCCGGTCTTTCAGCATGGCCCGGTTCTCCTCCGCATCGAGGCCGGCCAGGTCAGTGCCCACCAGGGAGCAAGCTTCCATGTTGTGCATCTCGCATGCGCGGCTGTTCACGTTCAGGATGACGCCCTCGGTGTCCAGCAGCATTATCGCGTCGGTTGCGTTCTCGAAGAGAGACCTGAACATCACCTCCGATTTATTGAGGTCACGGGTGCGCTCCTCGACAAGCCTTTCGAGTCCCGACGAGTATGCCGCGAGCTGTTCCCTGTCCATGTCAAGCTCGTACTGGAGGCCAAGCGAATTGATCAGGCTCCTCTGGTTCAACGCCCTCCAGACCAGAGAGATCAGAAAAGTGGAGATGAGGAAGGCGTTGCTTGCGGCGAACTGGCCCGTGCTGGTGACCCGGTCAAAGACCAGGATGGGGACCAGGTACGTAAGGTAGATTATCGAAACGCAGAGCGCAGACTCCGTCATCCTGAGGGGCACGAACCCCAGCACAAGGATGACTATCAGGTTCAGGCCCGCATAGTAGGTGGAACCGGATCCGCCGAGCTTCAGTATCATCATCTCGACCACGGCACTGGAGAGAAATGTGCCGGTCAGAATGAGAATGTATTGCAGGCGGCGGTCCTTCTTTTCCCGGTCGAACCTTTTCAGGGCAAGAAACCAGAGAAAAAGAACGGCCGCTATTGCTATTCTGAACAGGAGGAATTCACGGAAATGCGACCTGGCGGCGAGATAATCCAGGCCCGACAGACAGATGAACAGGATTGATCCCAGCAGCAGAATCGTCCCTACCCAGTAGTGGGATATTCTTGCTATCTGTCCCTCTATGTAACGGCTCCGCCCGCTCCCCGTAATAGTCACAGCTCATTTTAACAAATATCCTTTGTTCGTTCTTTATCAAGACTTTTCTTTATTCCCTGACTATCTGATAAAAGATGATCACGCCGGAGGCATCGCGCGAGCATTTCTTCACGGGTATGCCGGCCTTCTCGAAGAGGATAGCGCTCTCTTCCGCCGTCCTCTGGTAAAATCCTGCCCAGTCAACGATCCAGTGGTAATCCTGTGTCCGGTATCTGCGGCTGTCCTTGAATGCCGCTACAAGGGTGCCTCCGGGATTCAGCAGTTCGTAGAACGATGCGAACAACCTCACAAGGACGTCGTCCCGGAGGTAATCGAAGAACCCTATGCTGTAGATGATGTCCTGGGGCCCGAACTCCCCCATATTCCTCTCGCGGCTTACCATCCTGAGGGCGTTGTATATCCGCATCTCCACCGTGCCCGCGATCCCGGCATTGGCCAGCCTGTCCGCGGCGAAGCGGAGAGCGTCCTCGTCATGGTCCACGCAGATGAAGCGCGCCTTGGATGCACTTATTTCCGGCACCAGATCCAGGAGTTCGCGGCAGGGGCCGCAGGCAATATTGAGCACCGCCGGCCCGGCCCTTTTCGACAGTTCTTCTTTGAGGATTCCGGTCATCTCCCGAAGACGGCTGCGGATCGCCATGGCGAGCGTCGTGTTCAGGGAATACAAATCCAGCAGGCGGCCAAGTCCTTCCGAGACCGGCATCTGCCTGTACATGCCTTCTATGATCTTGTAATCGCCGGGATAGCCTTTGGGCCAGGTGCGGGCGTGATTAATGAAATGGCCCTTCGAGAGAAGGGGGTTTGTCTTCAGCCGGAACTCCCGCCTCAGCCTCTCCAGTTCGGCAGGTTCATCCGCGAATCCCGCGTCTACGAGCCGGCATGTGCCGTACGTCTTGCATATGGCCTCTACAGTCCCCCTGACGAGCGCTTTCTCAACCCCAGGCGCGTATCCGGCTTCGATACCGGCGAGGTCGGCATTCAATTCTTCAGCGGCGGCATGGAGCAGTTTGATCAGGCTCTCACGGACTCCCTTGTTTTTTTCAACATCTTTACCAATCTCCACGGCACGGCCACCTGGATGAGAAAATTTATCCGATATCCCCTTTTTCATTTTTACTCCTTTGAAGCGCGCGGAATTTCTCAATTAATGAATATTAGCAACAGGGGGGAATTTTTTAATGTGCGTGAAATCACCCTTTTCTTCCCGGCCTCTTTGCCATCTCTTTGTGATAAAATCATAACGTTATGGAAAAGGTCACCATAAATTCGCTTATCAGGAAGAAAGCCGAGGGGAAAAAATTCGCCATGGTCACGGCTTACGATTTCCCTTTCGCCAGGATTGCCGAAGAGGCGGGCCTGGATGTAATCCTGGTAGGCGATTCCCTGGCCATGGTAGTCCAGGGGCTTGAGAACACGCTGCCAGTCACGATGGACGAGATGGTCTATCATACCCGGCTCGTCTCAAGGGCGGCTAAAAAATCGCTGGTTGTGGGCGACATGCCCTTCATGAGCTATCAGGCTGGGCTGGAAGAGGCCGTGAAGAATGCCGGAAGGTTTTTGAAGGAAGGCGGAGCGGCGGCCGTAAAGCTGGAGGGCGGTCTGGAAATAGCGGAAAAAATAAGGGCCATGTCCCGTTCCGACATCCCCGCCATGGCCCACATAGGGCTGACCCCTCAGGCCATTCACCGTATGGGCGGCTACAAGGTGCAGGGACGTGATGAGGCGGGTAGAAAAAGGCTTATGGAGGAGGCGCGCGCCATGCAGGAGGCGGGAGCTTTCGCCCTGGTGATAGAGGCCGTGCCGATGGACCTTGCGGCTGAGATAACCAAGTCCCTTTCCATTCCCACCATCAGCATAGGGGCGGGGCCGCACTGTGACGCGCAGGTGCTGGTACTGCATGACATCCTGGGGCTCTTTGAGCGCTTCCAGCCGAAGTTCGCAAAGCGTTATGCCAACCTGAAGGACGAGGCGCTTAAGGCCCTCAGCCAATACAGGGAAGAGGTCGAAAATGGCATTTTCCCCGGCGAAGAGCACGGGTTCAAATAGGCCGCCTCACAATTCCCAAAAACCTCTTCGCAAAAATGAAAGATTTTTATTCAACTCGTCCTTGGCAAACTTGAGCTGCAAATGTCTGCTTCCCTGAGATGGAGCGCCCGGCGGGGGCTGTGTTAAACTAGTGCAAGCCTGTTTCGGGACCCCCAAGGGGCTTTAGCCCCGTATTTAGAAGGGCTTTAGGCCCCGCATCTGGAGGACTGTGGATGGAGCCGTTCTTCATAAAAGCCAAGACCATATCGGACGCATGGTTTCAGCTCATCTATAACGTATTCGACAACGCTTACACACAGCGGATACAAAGGGGCTCTTTCGAGAACGAGCAGTACCGGCTCCAGTATCCGGGGATGGCAGTCTACATAGAGCACCCCTCCGAGGACATGGTCCCGGTGATGCCCCCGAACTCCGGCATTCCGGCCCCAACCACGATGGAATATATCGAAGACTATTTCGCCAATTACCTGATGGACCCGGAACTCTCCGAGAACGAGACTTACAAATACGCCTCACGCATACATTACCCCATGCCGAAGGGCGGCACCCAGCTTGACAGGGTTATAGAAATGCTCCGAGAGACCCCGCTTACCAATCAGGCCGTTGTGGAGATAGGCACCCCTGAGGACAACGATATCTGCCTTGGCAATGACGGCAAGATGGACCCGCCATGCCTCAGGCTGCTGGACTTCAAGGCGGTCCCCTTAAAAGATGAGACTGTCCTCACTGTAAGCTGTTATTTCCGTTCCTGGGACCTGTGGGCCGGGTTTCCTACAAACCTGGGCGGCATAGAGCTGCTCAAAAAGTATGTGGCGGACGAGGCCGGGCTCTCAAGCGGCCCCATTTACGCCTACAGCGCCGGGGCGCACATCTACGGGTATCAGGAAGACATAGCGAGGCTCCGCACCGGCATACAGAAACTCAAAGCCAACCGGGGCTAGGCCTTGGTCAGGTCTTCGAACGCGCTCATGGCGGCGACTGTGCCCTGCGAGACGGCGACGGTTATCTGCTTCTCGCCGCCGGTGAGGTCTCCCGCCGCGTAGACGAAGGGGATGGACGTCCTCTGCCGGTCATCAGTTTTGACGTACCCTTCCCCACTCAATGAAAGCCCGATCATTTTGGCCAGTTCGTTCGAAGGCTCATACCCCACCGCGATGAAAGCGCCGTCCACTTTGATCTCCCGCCAGGAGTTGTCCTTCAGGTTCTTTAGTTTCAGCTTCTCAAGCCGCCTCTCCCCTATAAATTCGGTCACCAGGGTGTTCCAGTAGATGAGCAGGTTTCTCTGGAAGAGGCCCTGTTTAAGCCTGTCTTCGGCCTTCAGTGTGTCCGTCCGGCTGACAAGGGTCACATGCGCGCCGAGACCGTCCAGATAAAGGGCATCGGTGACGGCCGTGTTGCCGCCGCCTATCACAACGACAGATTTGCCGTCCTTGAACAGATAACCGTCGCAGGTTGCGCAGTAGCTTATACCCCTGCCAGACAGCTTCTCCTCCCCCGGCACGTTCAGCCTGCGGTAGGTCGCCCCGGTGGCGATGACGATGGCCCTGGCCCCGTAAACGCCGCCCGTGGTTATCACCTCGAACCGGCTGTCAATCTTCCTAATGTCCTTTACGCCCACGCCCTGCTTTATCTTCGCGTACTGGGACGCCTGGGACATCATCATGTCCACCAGTGACTTCCCGCCCACGCTGAGGAAGCCGGGATAGTTCTCCACAATCGGAGTGATAGCTACCTGTCCCCCGACATTGGCCTTTTCAAGCACAACCGCCTTCAGGCCGCTTCGGCCCGCGTAGATGGCCGCCGTAAGCCCGGCTGGCCCGCCCCCGACAATAACGATATCGAATGTGGCCGTCTCTTCGGCGGGTTTTTCTTCCGGTGCGGCCGCCTCTTTCGCAAACAAAGTCTCTTTTCCGGGGGCCAGCGAGTCCACGAACTCGTCCGCGGGCGGAAGGTAATGGGCAGTAAGCTCCTCGTTCACGAATATCCTGGGCACGCTCATCGCACCATACTTCTCGGCCAGGTCAGGGTTCTCGTATATCTCGATTATCTCCGCCGAGATAAACTCCGGCCTTTCCACGGCGGCGGAGATGGCGTAGAGGGCGGCCTGGGGGCAGTACGGGCACGTGGGGCTCACGAAGACCTTTACGTTCTTGGATTCGTTTACGCCCTCCAGCCGCTTGGCAAGCGGCCTGTCAAAGATGCCCCTGCCCGTCGAGGCCATGATTATCCCCAGTATGAGGGAGCGGCCTTCCTCGCCAAGGGGCGCGCCGGTGTAGCGTATCTTGTATTTAGCCGGACTCACAAGCAGTGTGGGCGCCCTCTCCACCCCGTATCTTCCGGATGCCTCGTCCCCAACCTGGTGGAATTCGGGTTTTATCCTTTTATCGAATTTGGCGATCTCGGTTACCAGGCCCACAAGGATCTGGCTGAATTGTTCGTTTACGCCGGGCTTGGTGAAAACGTGAAGTTCCACTTCATCACGGAGCTGTTTGAAGCCTTCCTTCAGGGATTTGGCCGCATCGGGCGTTATTATCGCTTCGGGCATGTTGTTATTATAGACCGAATCAGGCAAGCCGCAAACTTATCACATTTCCCCCCGAACTGCTAAAATAAATGGATGGCAAAGATGCTGGCCCAGTTCATCCTGTCTATTACCCTGCTGTTCGGCTTTCTGACCATCGTCCCGCGCGGGATATTGCTCATAAGGCTGGGAAGGATGCGTAAAGGTATGATCTATCTGGCGATGGCCCTGGTCTTTGCCTTCTTTACCGCGTTATCGATCTCATTGGCATTGGATTCGTTAAAGGCATGGAGAGCTTTAAACTAGTTTCCCCTTTCAACCCGAGGGGCGACCAGCCCCAGGCGATAGAAAAACTGGCGAAGGGGCTGGATAAGGGCAAGCGCCACCAGGTGCTCCTGGGCGTGACCGGCTCCGGCAAGACCTTCACCATCGCCAACGTGATAGCAAAAACAGGCAGGCCCGCCCTGGTGATCGCCCATAACAAGACGCTTGCCGCCCAGCTCTACGGCGAGTTCAAGGAGCTGTTCCCGGAGAACGCGGTGGAGTACTTCGTGAGCTATTACGACTACTATCAGCCGGAGGCCTATATCCCGCAGTCCGATACCTACATAGAGAAGGACTCCGCGATCAACGACGACATAGACCGTCTGCGCCATTCGGCCACAAGGGCCGTGCTCATGCGCCGGGACGCAATAGTTGTGGCCTCGGTATCGTGCATATACGGCATAGGCTCTCCGGACGAGTACATGGCCATGCACCTTGTGCTGGAGGACGGGATGCACACGGAGCGGAACGCCGTCCTGCGCAGATTGGTAGACATGCAGTACGTCCGATCGGACGTGGAGTTCAGGAGGGGCAACTTCCGTGTGCGCGGGGACATCGTGGAGGTGTTCCCGTCCTTTTCATCCGACAAAGCCGTCCGGATAGAGTTCTTCGGAGATGACGTGGATGCCCTCTGGGAATTCGACCCGCTCACCGGTAACAAGCTGAAGAGATATGAGAGGTTCGCCCTCTTCCCGAACAGCCACTGGATAACGACCCGCGAAAAGCTCGATCCCGCCCTGAAGGCGATAGAGGCGGAGATGCACGAACGGGTAAAAGTCTTCAACGAGCAGGACAAGAAGATAGAGGCGCAGAGGATAGAGCAGAGGACGATGTTCGACCTGGAGATGCTGAAGGAGTTCGGCTACTGCCACGGGATAGAAAATTATTCCCGCCATCTATCAGGCCGCGCGCCGGGCGAGCCGCCCTACACGCTTATCGATTATTTTCCCGAAGACTTCCTGATAGTAATTGATGAATCCCACGTTACGGTCCCGCAGATAGGTGGCATGTACGAGGGGGACAGGTCCAGGAAGCAGACTCTTGTGGACTTCGGTTTCAGGCTCCCCTCGGCCCTGGACAACCGTCCGCTTACGTTCCCGGAGTTCGAGCACCGGGTGAACCGGGCCATTTACGTCTCGGCCACCCCGGCCCAGTTTGAGCTTGGCAAGGCGGAGGGCAATGTGGTGGAGCAGATCGTCAGGCCCACCGGGCTCCTGGACCCCAAAATAACACTGAAACCCGCGAAGGGGCAGGTGGACGACCTGCTGGGCGAGATAAGAAAGCGCATCGCCGCCAAGGAGCGGGTGCTGGTAACCACCCTGACCAAAAAAACCGCCGAGGACCTCACGGATTTCTATACCGACCTGGGCATAAAGACCCGCTATCTGCACTCGGATATCGATACCCTGGAGAGGATAAAGATAATCCGGGACCTGCGGCTGGGGACCTTTGACGTGCTCATAGGGGTGAACCTGCTAAGGGAGGGGCTGGACTTGCCGGAGGTCTCTCTGGTTGCTATTATAGACGCGGACAAGGAGGGCTTTCTGCGTTCGGAGCGCTCTCTTATGCAGACGGCGGGCAGGGCCGCGAGGAACATCTCGGGAGAGGTCATCTTCTATGCGGACAGGACCACCGGCTCCATGCGGAAGGCCATGGAGGAGACCGAGCGCAGGAGAAAGCTGCAGGAACTTTTCAATCAAAAGCACGGCATCACCCCGGAGACGGTCAAGTCCAATATAAAGGACATACTGGGCAGCATCTATGAGCGGGATTACTTCACCGTGGCCGAAGAGCCGGTTGAGTACAAGTACGAGCTTAACGATGCAACACTCAAAAATCTGGAGAAAGAGATGCGCGAGGCCGCGGCGAAACTGGAATTCGAGCGCGCGGCGGAACTGCGGGACAGGATAAGGGGACTCAGGCAGAAGATGCTGGAAATCGGCATAAAGGTCTGAAGGGAATGTATAAGAGATTGACTTCCCCTCCGGTAGAGATAGACTTTTACAAAAAGGAGCAAAAGGAGGGTCAACCATGATCTGCACCTATGCGCATCTGGATGAAGAGAAGCTGAAAGCGATAAAAGAGGTGGAAAAAAAGATCGGCAAAACGCTCCTCGCCTTCAGCTGCAGGGACATGGACGTGGCGCCGCTCTCAGACGAGCAGATGGAGGAGTTGAAGCGGCTGGAAGACAAGATAGGCTTTCCGCTGGTGGCTGTTTAGGCGGCGGGGCTTACGCGCGGACAACAAAAAAGATGAATCCGCCCACAACCACCTGCAAAACCCAGCCGATGAGGGCAACGATTACGGCGCGGAGAGTGCTTTTATAATCGAGCGCCTGCCTGATTGCCACTATCATGGCAACTAAGATCCAGGCTGAGGCTATCGCGAAAACAATGTCCGTAAGGGCAGGGATCACCCCAAATATGCGGATGAGCCCGGGGGAACTGGCGAAACCTATCGTCCTCAGGAGTTCTCCAGTATTGGAGCTTGTCTGCGGCTCCGGGAGGAGTTTTACGCCTATCAGATAGATCACAACCGCCCAAATGAACCAGCCTATAAGGGCCGCGGCAAGACCCGCGGCAATCCCGTGGAAGCTGGGCGCCTTGTAGACGCTGCCTATTCCGGATGCTATGCTGGAAAGGACCACGACAGCAAATGCCTGGCCAAGAGCGGACCTGTCCGCCTCGACTTCTTCATAAAGCTGGGGATCCAGCCTGGCCGCCCTTATAATGCGGTTTAAAAATATCGGCATTTTCAATTCCATCCGAATTATATCAGAAAGCCCCGGATTCCACCCAGGTGTTAAAATAAACCATGTCCGGCTACACGGGGAAGAGCCTGCGGGTGGACCTCACCCGCAAAAAAACAGAGTCCTTCGAGACCCCGATGGAACTGCGCGCGGATTTCATTGGCGGCAGGGGCATGGGGGTCGGCCTTATCGGGGAAAGAATAACAAATGCCTGGGATTCGCCCGGCACGCCCCTCGTGTTCGCCACCGGCCCGCTGGTGGGAACGGCCTCGCCCACGTCGGGAAGGCTCTCCGTTGTCTCCCGCTCGCCCCTTACCGGAACGGTATTCGACTGCTCGGTTGGCGGGAGGTTCGGCACGGAATTGAAAAAGGCGGGATTCGATCTGATAGAGATAACGGGCCGCGCGGACGACTGGGTGCTGCTTGATATAAAAGACAATGCCGTCAGCATCGAAGACGGAAGAAAATTATCAGGAAAGAACACATCCGAACTGTCCGGGGGTTTCAAAAACTGTTCGCATGCAGTAATCGGCAGGGCCGGAGAGAACGGGGTGCGGTTCGCCTCCATAGTCTTTGACGGCCATTACTGCGCCGGCAGGGGCGGGCTGGGGACGCTGATGGGAGCAAAGCGGCTGAAGGCGGTAAGGGTGAAAGGGACGGGAAATATCCGCGTCCAGGATCCCGGCCAGCTAAAGTCCGCGCGCGAGGAGATAATGCGCCTCTTGAGGGCCTCACAGGCCGTCTTCGGGGAGTTCGGGCTTTCGGAGTTCGGCACGGCCGCCCTGGTGGACCTTATCCACTCCAGGAGGATGGAGCCCACCCGGAATTTTTGCGCGACATTTTTTCCTGAAGCGGGTGCTTACTCCGGGTACAGGATGCTGACCCGTTATAAGGCCAAAAAGGCCGGATGCGCCGGATGCCCTGTTTTATGCAAGAAACTGGGGGCCGGGGGCGAGGTCATGCCGGAGTTCGAAAGCGCCTCGCATTTCGGGGCGTTGAACGGCATCAGCGATATCGAGGCTATTGTTGAAGCGAACAGGGTCTGCAACGATTACGGGATGGACACGATCACGGCGGCATCAACAATAGCCTGCCATTCGGAGATAACAGGAGAGGCGATCGGCCCGGATGAGTTTATAAGACTTCTTCATTCTATCGGAGAAAAGGATGACGGCCTTGGGGAGGCCCTTGGCGAGGGCTCTTTGAGGTATGCCCGCTCTCTTGGGCGCGAAGACCTCAGCATGAGCGTGAAGGGGCTGGAGCTTCCGGCCTACGACCCGCGCGGCGCATACGGCATGGCCCTGGCCTATGCAACCTCAAACAGGGGCGGCTGCCACCTGAGGGCATATCCGATAAGCCACGAGATATTGCGCAAGCCGGTGGCCACGGACAGGTTCTCTTTCGAGGGCAAGGCCCGGACAATAAAGATAGCCGAAGACATGAACGCGGCGGTCGATTCCCTTACCGCCTGCAAGTTCGTCTTCTTCGCCGCGGGCCTTGAGGAATACGCGAAGGCAATAAACGCCGTGACCGGGATGGACTACGACGTGCAGAAACTATTGAAAACGGGCGAGCGCATATGGCTTCTGGAAAGAAAGCTTAACGGGCTCAACGGGTTCGGCCCGCCCGATGACGACCTTCCTGAACGGTTCTTTAAAGAAGAGGGCACATCCAGCGCACATATAAAAATACCGCCCCTGGACAGGAATGATTTTCTGAACGCGCTTCGGAACTATTACAGGATAAGGGGCTATAAGGGGTTTGATAGGCCTGATATTAAGGTCTCATAATTGAATGGACATTTTTAACGAAAAAATCTCCCCTCGCCCCTCTTTGCCAAAGAGGGGTAAATCCCTCCCTTTGGAAAAGGGAGGTGAGGAGGGATTTACATAAATCATCCTATGAAAGTAATAATAAATAAATACCTTAGCAAACTCACCGCGCGCGGGTTGGCCGAAGAGGGTAAGCCCGTTTTCCTGGCCCTCGATGCGGAGATGGCATCGAACAGGCCCATGGCCGAAATCCCTTCCGAACTTAAAAGCCTCTTCGATTTCATGAATATGAACTCCGTGCTCTATTCCGAGCCGGCCCCGTTCCATAAGAAAATGCTTGACGAGATAACCACTCGTGGGGAAATTTTCGGCCTTAATTCAGAGAAGGTCATCCCCGAGGACTGCGAGACCAGGACATTCTTTCACGATATCCCGATAGTCCATGAATTCTCGGCCCCGGCGATGGCGCGCGCCCTGTCGAAGAGGAAATCCGCCATCCTGAAAGGCGGAGGCATATTGAGTTATGGCGTGGTCACGCCGGAGCAGGCCTATATTGCGTACAGCTCAACCTGTTTTTCTCTCCTTGTAAAATACTTTCACGATTCGCTTCGATACCTTCTTGCCTGCTCCCGTTCGGGCAGAAAGCCGGACGGCTCTTTTCTTCGCGCTTTTTCGGAGATATCCGGCCTGGCCGGAAACACAAGAGCGCTCCCCGGCCCTGCGCTCGCCGGCAATATCCCGGATGACGAGGACGCGATTGTAGAAGCCATTTCAGGGGCCGGACGGGCCGTGGTGGAGCACAGGCTTGTGGATTCCTGTTTTGGAAACGCGTCCTTCGTATCGGCAGGGCACATCTATATAAGCCAGACCGGCAGCTCTCTGGACGAGCTTCGCACCTGCATAGACAAAGTCCCCCTGGACGGCTCCTCCTCCGTGGGAATAACCGCCTCATCGGAGTTATCAGCGCACAAGGCCATATACCTGCAGACTGGCAGGAGGGCCATACTGCACGGCCACCCTGAATTCTCCGTGGTCCTCTCCATGCATTGCGGGCGGGATTGCGGCTTGAGAGGGCAATGCCACAGGGCGTGCCCTGAGAAGAGGTTTGCGGCGGGATACCCGGTAGTGCCGGGCGAGATAGGCACCGGGCCCACGGGGCTTGCAAACACGGTGCCGGAAGCGATGGAGAAAGGCGGGGCTATTGTGTACGGGCATGGGGTATTCGCCTCCGGCCTGACCGGCTTCGCCGAGGCGTTCCGTATACTTTTCAAAATAGAACAGGACTGTAGAAAGGAATACCTCAGGCTTGCGCGCTCGCTCGCCGGAATATCATGAACAAAAACAAAACGGAGCGATTATGCAGAAAAACGTTATAAGTGAGCATACTAAAATGAGCGCGAGTGTCAGGGTGTCCTTCTCTTCCTGACCGGGTCTTTCAAAATCCATAGCCCTTCCCGTTCCTTCCTGTTTTGTATCCGGCAATCTCAGTCCAGGATGAAAGGCGCTAAAATGAAAAGCACCGTCAGGATGAAATGGGGCAGGAGGAGGACTATCCGAAGCAGTCCTTTCTCCTCCTCCGTGAGGTCGCCGATGCTCCTGATTTCTTTCCTGAGATCGATCATTTCCATTGTCCCGCAGGCCCCGCGGACAAATGTCAGCGGGGCCCGAAAATTTTTCACTTCGCTTCACAAGCGCAATAATACATCTTTGCGAATTGGCCCTCGGTGGGCGTTTGCGACTCCCTGGCGTCGCATTTCGGGACATTGTTCGCCTGGGCCACCTGGTCGCATATTTTCTGGGCGTCCGGCAGGGATTCGGCCGGGAAGAGTTCCGTCTCTCCGCCGCTCAGCTGCGGCAGCGGTGCGGGAGCGTTCGTCATGCCGTCAGCAGCCCAGGCCGCAGCCGACACGATCATCAGAAATGCCAGCACCAATAAAAATGCCGGAAAAGTCCTCTTCATCTCTTTCCTCCTTGCTGTTGCGGAACCCCTCCGAAGATGGGCCGCCTTCTTGGGTTTTACGGGATTATTATGAACCGGATTTGATGATGCCTCTGGATCTGATTACCTTTTATCAGAGGGGAAGGGGATTGTCAAGGGGCGGCCAGGCCGCCCCTTTATATGGGTTTCGCCTAGTACCCGCCGCCTGGCGTGTTGCTCGGCGCATTGCTAGGCCCGGTCTGGTTCATCATGCCGTCGCCGCCCGTCGTGCCGTCCGGAGTCCCGGTGCCGGTATGGTCTCCAGGGCCCGTGCCCGCCGCCATGACGGTGCCAGCCGCCAGAATCAATCCCATGATCATCAGTAATGCCTTCTTCATTTTGCCCTCCTGTTGTTGTGATGTGACTGCTGTCCAAGCCCGCGAGCGCCCCGGGCCTGCCCAGGGGCGCCCAAAACCGTCAAATTCCAATGGCCATTTTAGAGTGCTGCCCCGCCAAGTGGATCGGGCAAGCCGGAAACCCCCTTCTCTCTCACTCCTGCTTTCACCTGAAAGGGATAGAACCCACGCCCTTAAGATAACGATCTGATTTCACCAGGTCTCCAGGACTGATACCAGGGGGAAACAACCCTCTTACTGAAATATTTAGCAGAGAGCCAAAATGCTGTCAAGAAAAAACGAGCCGGTCACGCCCCTATCTTGGGGATGATCCCGCGTGCGAGGGCCGTCCTGTATATAGCGACAAAGAAGAAAAAGGAAAACACGATGTACACAAGATTCAGCCCCGACGCGGCAAGAATCTGGGAAACCGGCGCCGGTCCGCCGGCTATTACCTGCCTCATTCCCTCAAAGACATGGGAGGCCGGGATGAACCAGGCCATGACCTTCAGCCAGTGCGGCAGGACCGAAACCGGATAGAATACGGCCGAGAACGGGAGGAAGAGGAAGGCCAGCGCCCAGGCGAGTATCTCGGCCTCGAGGCCGAAGCGCAGAATCAGCGCCGTCGTGAAGACCCCCACCGCTA
Organism: Nitrospirota bacterium; assembly: GCA_014874185.1. Lineage (GTDB taxonomy): Bacteria > Nitrospirota > Thermodesulfovibrionia > Thermodesulfovibrionales > JdFR-88 > JACWAF01. Next base: position 71,515 of record JACWAF010000041.1, read on the forward strand.
TCCCCATCAGCACCAGGTTCAGCGCAAGCGGCAGGAGCGTGATCCCCAGCCTGAAGACATTGAATGAATAGAGGAGCCATCCCAGCGAGGACATCACGGCAAAGGCTATTGCCACCTTTATCACCCCAATCACCACAAGCCCGGCCAGGTATTCGTATACCGTAATGGGCGAGACGAAGATGTTTATCAGGTTCCGCGACCACATGTCCTCCAGGAAGGACACGGACACGCCCTGCTCCGCCCTGAAGAGTATGTCCCAGAGTATCAGCGCGCCTATGAAATAGGAGACGAAATGGGGCAGCGCCGCTGAGCCCCTTTGCAGATAGATAGTGAGAAAGCCCCAGAGGAGGAGGTCCATTGTGGGCCAGTAGAAGACCTCGAGGATGCGCGTCCAGCTCCTCTTGTACAGGTAAAGCTGCCTGAGCACGACCGCGTTTATACGGTTAGCTCTCATGTCTGAGCACCTTGAAGAAAAGCTCCTCCAGGGTCTCCACCCTGTATCTGCCCAGGAGCGAGGCTGAGCTGCCCTGCATCAGGATTCTCCCCTTCTCAAGAAACAGCACCCTGTCCGACAGCTCCTGCATCTCGGCCAGGTTGTGGGACGTGTAGAGGACCGCAAGCCCTTCCTCCCTGCTTAGCTTCCTTATAAGCTCGCGCGAGTTCCTTGCGGTCTCCGGGTCCAGCCCGGACAACGGCTCGTCCAGAAGCAGTATCTCCGGCCTGTTTATCATCGCCTTCGCGAGGCAGAGCCTCATCATCTGCCCGGAGGAGAGCACCCTGGCCGGCCTGTCCTTCAACTCCAGGAGCCTGAAGAGAGCAAGCACCTCGCGTATCCTGGCGCCTTTGTCGCGCACCCCGTACATGAGCGCGTAGACCATCATGTTCTCCCATAGCGTGAGCGAATACGGGAGCGATACATAGTTGGATGCGAAATTCATCCGGGCCAGAATGGAAGAGCGGTTTTCATCCAGGGCCATCCCGAATACCTCTATCCTGCCGGAGGTGGGCCTTATCAGGCCGGGTATCAGATGAATGAGCGTGGTCTTGCCCGCCCCGTTCGGGCCCAGGATACCCACTATCTCGCCCCTTTCGGCTTCGAAACTGACATCTTCAAGCGCCAAGACGTTATCGAAGCGCTTTGTAAGGCCGGTCACTTTGAGAATGGCCATATTGCGAATCTATCATCCGGGCATGGAAACAGTCAATGGGGTATGGTCAATTCCTCCATCCTCTGCTAGAATGAGATTAAATTCCAACTTACCATCTGTTTGTTCCCAAGCAAAACCACGCAGGGCGTTTCCCAGGCAAATAGCTCGAACCGCACGGGGCGAAAAGGAGGACCGGAATGAACCATAAAAAGAAAAACAAACCCGTCTTTATAATAAGCCTTCTTCTTTATTTCATGATCGCCATGGAGATAGTCTTCATGATCTCGCCGTTTGCGATCTACTTCTTCTCCGTCTACGGCCCGATACTGGAATCCATGCAGAAGAGCCCGTACCTGAGCTGGACCACCGACTTCTTTCTGCCCCATATGACCTTCCCTTCGGACCCTTTGGTAGAGGGGCTCTCCTACCTGCAGGTACTTTTCATAATAGGACTCCTCATGTTCCTCGCGGCGGCGCTTCCGCTCTATTATGCGAAGATATTCAGGAAGGAGATCCAGATGAAATGGCTGTATTCCAGGGTCAGGCACCCGCAGTACCTGGCCATAGCAATCTCCGGCTTCGGCCTCCTCATCTACTGGCCCCGGTTCATAATACTCTTCTTCTACGTGAGCATGCTCTTTGTTTATTATTTCCTGGCCCGCAACGAGGAATGGCGGATGAAGCGGAAATTCGGCGCCCCTTATGAACAATACATGAAGGATACGCCCATGTTCATCCCCGGCGAGCCTGGCGGCAGGATTTACGGGGCCCTCTTCGGCCGGCTAAAACCAAAATGGGTGGGCATAACCGTGCTTTATATTATCTGCGTGACCGGAAGCATCGCGGGGGCCATGGCGCTGAGGTCGTATGCCGAGACCCGCATACCAAAATACGAGGCCGGCAACAGGCTCCTTGTAGTGCCGGTATTCCCCCGCGACCAGCGCGAAGTGGCCGAGCTTACAAAAGTGGCGCTGTCCGACAAGAGGGTGCGTTCGCTTTTGACTCCGGACACGAACCTCGCCTACCTCCTCCCGTGCGATTACTTTCTCATGGCAATAGTCACCGATGAGCCGAGGCTGTTCTCAAAGGAGCAGACATCAAATTATCAGCAGGCGATGGGCTGGAACAGGAACAAATTCTCGGGCGGCCTGGGGAGGTTCTTCAAGATCTTCTACAATTACACAAAGGCGATAGGCGGCAACGTAGACAAGGATTACGAGATGGAGAGGCTGATATTCGTGCAGGTGAAAGACCCCGAAGGCAACCCGGTCAAAGGAGAAGACTGCCTCAAGGCCGGGTTCCAGAGGATAGCGGAGGTGATGGTGGACATAGACGCCCAGACCCACCGCATCCTCCACATTAAAAAGCTTGCCGGCGCGAACAAATGGGGCAAGGCCCCGATGCCCGCTTTCTGAAAAACTATTCCAAAGTAAAAAGCCCCGCCTGACGGCGGGGCTTTTTACTTTTATATCCTTTCTGCTTTTCTTTTTTGCAAAAAAGAAAAGCAGCAAAAGAAAAAACTCTTGTATTTTTTCCGCTCTGAAGAGCGGAAAAAATCTAAAAATTCTCTTTGCTTCTTTCTCTTACAAGAGAAAGAAGGGCCTCAGAAAATTATTTCATTGCCGCTTCGGCCCTGCCCACGAACTCGGCCGAGGGCTTCAGCGTCTTCTGCCCCTCCGTCCATTTCGCCGGGCAGGCCTCCCCGGGATGTCCGGCTTTGTAGATGTTCGCCTTCAGTTTCCTTAAAAGCTCGTCCGAATTTCTTCCGATATCCAGATGGCTTACCTCGATATTCACCAGGACTCCCTCGGGGTTTATTATGAAAGCGCCCCTTCCGGCGAGCCCCGTGTCCTCGTCATAGACCCCGAATATCCGCGCTATCTTTCCGGCCGGGTCGGCCCCCATGGGGTACCTCACCTTCTTAAGCATGGCCTCGTCATTTCTCCAGGCCAAATGGACGAATTTGGTGTCTGTGCTCACGGTTACAAGTTCCGCGTTTGAATTCTTTATGTTCTCGTACTGATCTGCCAGATCAGCGAACTCGGTGGCTCAAACGAAGGTAAAATCCGCCGGGTAGAAAAACAATATCGTCCATTTGCCAGTTTTTTCAAACTCCGCCAGGGACTTCTTCCCGAACCCCCCATTATCGGGTTCGAATGTCTCCAGCTCGAAATCCGGGACCTTCTGACCCACTCTCAATGCGCAGCATTCGCTCATACCGGTTGCCTCCTTCTTTAATGTCTCTTTCAAGTATCTGTCAGTTGCGGCCCCCCGTCAACAGCTGCCCTTTTTAGAACCTATCTTAAAATTAAGTATCAATATGGATGAGAAATAATCATCTGTAATCTCCCCTAACCCCTCTTTAGAAAAGAGGGGGACAACCCACCCCTGCACCCCTCCATGGAGGGGACTAAAAGAAGCACCCCTCCCGGGGAGGGGACCCCGGCTTAAGCCTGCCCCGTACTTGATACGGGGACCTGCCGGGGCATGCTTTAAAATCCCCCTTTTCTAAAAGGGGGACGGAGGGGGATTACAATCATAAAAATTTCGATTTTGAGATAGTTCTAATTAAGCAGGACAGAGGGGGGTTATGATCCCGGTCATATGACTAACGCAGGGGAAACCTATTAAAATAGAGTGTGCTGCCCGAAAAGAAATGGCTCAGGGACCTGCGGCATCTCACGCAGGCCTTCTTCTTTATCCTCTCGATCTATGGGGGTTATGCACTTTACGCCTTCACGGAGCACTTCATAACGGGCTCGCCCTTTGTGGAAAGGGCCCCGCTGGTAGAGGGTTTTCTTCCCATCGGGGCGCTTATGGGCCTCAAACTCTGGATAACCACGGGCTTTTTCGACAATATCCATCCCGCCGGGCTTGTAATATTTATCGCGGCCATTCTTGTCTCGGCCCTCTTCAAAAAGGGTTTTTGCGGGTGGATATGCCCGATCGGGGGGCTCTCCGAAGCCTGCCATCAGGCGGGCTCGCGGATATTCAAAAAGAATTTCAGGCCGCCCAAATACATCGATTATCCCCTGAGGTCGGTTAAATATATCCTGATGGCCTTTTTCATCCTGGCGGCCTTCCGCATGCCGGCCTGGGCCATAGCGGGGTTTATAGGAAGCCCATACTGGAAGCTGGCGGACATCAGGATGCTCTGGTTCTTTGAGCATATCGGGATGGTTGGCGCATGGGTCCTGGGCGGACTCGTTATGGCCTCGGTATTTGTAAAGAATTTCTGGTGCAGGTATGCCTGCCCATACGGGGCGCTTCTGGGGTTGGTAAGCTTTCTGAGTCCGGCCAAAGTAGTACGGGACGATTCCATATGCGCCTATTGCGGAAAATGCGCCAGGGTCTGCCCCTCGATGCTCCCGGTGGACAAAAAAATAAAGATAAGGTCTCCGGAGTGCACGGGATGCCTTACCTGCGTTTCGGCGTGTCCCAGAAAAGGGGCGCTTGGGGTCAAAGCGGCTGGAAGGAATTTAAGCCCGGTGCTCTATTGGGCACTGCTCATCGTATTATTCATGGGGATCATAACCGGCGCGAAGCTCACCGGTTGCTGGCGCACCTCTGTCACCAATGGCGAATACCGGGAGCTGATACAGATGCCGGGCGGTCTTGAGCATCCCTGACGGCTTCAACGGCCTTTGAGCTTTCTTATATCTCTAAGCCATCTCCCGCATTTCGGGCACCTGTCAACGGAAAAGACCTCTATCTTCATGAAGTTCCCCATCTTCACTTCTATCTCGATGTAGGGGACTTCCATGAATATCTGGCAACAGTAGTCGAGTCCGTTGTCAACGGGCTCGTACTTGTAGAAATCTCTCCAGAGCGCCTCTGACGATTCCCGGTCGATTCCTATGCGGTCATCAGGCTCGAAATACATCGGATACTCCCTTGTTTACTGCTGTCCTGCGGTTGTTTTGATATTCCCCGGCTGCTCTCTTGATTACATTTTATCACTTAAAACCCCCTTGTCTATCCGGATGGCCGCAAAGGGATTTTTTGATTCAGTCCTTTACGGGGGCCCTTTTTTTGGCTATTTTATTTGTATGTTCGATATCAAGTCCGACCTCCTGGGGCCCCTTAAAATAATCCGCCTGCATTCGGAAAAAGCGCGGCTGAACGCCGTAGTGGTGGTGGACAACATCGCGCTGGGCCCGTCAATTGGAGGGGTGCGCGTTTCGCCTTCAGTCAGCGTGGAAGAGGTGCTGAGGCTGGCGCGCACGATGACCCTGAAGAACTCGATAGCGGGACTGGCACACGGCGGCGGCAAGGCCGGGATCATGGCGGACCCAAAGGCGCCCGGCAAAGAGCACCTCTTCAGGGTGTTCGCGAAACTGATAAAAGACCTCGTCGAATACATCCCGGGCCCGGACATGGGAAGCGACGAGACCTGCATGGCATGGATACTGGACGAGACCGGCAGGGCCGTTGGTCTTCCGGAGGAGATAGGCGGGCTTCCACTGGACCAGCTTGGCGCAACGGGCTTTGGCCTCGCGGCCTGCGCCGATGTGGCCTGCCCTTATGCGGGAGTTTCCCTGAAAAGCGCGCGCATTGCCGTCCACGGATTCGGCAGCGTTGGGAAGGCCGCGGCAAAATTCCTCATTGAAAAGGGAGCGGTGCTGGTTGCGGCAAGCGACACGCACGGCACCATTCATGACCCAAACGGGATTGATTACCAGGAACTGCTTCAGACAAAAAGCGCGTCTGGAACAGTGGTAAATTATGAAAAGGGAAGGCGGCTGAGGCCGGATGACGTATTCACTGTGGACTGCGATATCCTGATCCCGGCGGCAACTCCTGATGTGATAAACATCAATAATGCCGGTTTGATAAAGGCAAAGCTGATTCTGCAGGGCGCGAATATCCCAGCAACTCTGGAAGCGGAAGAGATTTTGCACCAGAAGGGGATACTCTCAGTGCCGGATTTCATCGCGAACGCGGGAGGGGTGATAATGGCGGCCATGGAATATGAGAAGAGGTCTGAAAAAGAGGCGTTCGAAACCATAAAGACCCGGATATCAAAAAACACTTCATTGATTCTTGAAAGGGCCAGAAGGGAAAAACGCACGCCCCGCGAGGCCGCCGAGGAGATCGCCAAAGAGCGCGTGATCGAGGCCGAAACCTACAGGGAGTTTTAACCCCTCACCCCGGCCCTCTCCCCGTGGGAGAGGGAGGAGCGAAGCGGAGGGTGAGGGGAGATTATCAGGCTTTTACGAAAATCTTCGCGTCCAGGACAACAGCACCATCCGGATATGCCGCAAGCGGGTTGATGTCGATCTCCTCGATTAATTCAGTCGCCATAAGCTCCGAGACAACCAACAGGGCCTTCGCAATCGCCTCCATGTCCACCGGGGGCCTTCCGCGTATGCCCTTCAATATCTGATGGCCCTTTACCTGCGAAATCAACCAGCGGGCCTGCTCCATTGTGGCCGGGGCAAGCGCGAAAGCCACATCCCGCAGGGCCTCCACCAGAAACCCTCCAACCCCGAACATGATAACGGGGCCGAACTGCGGATCTGAAATCCCTCCCACAACCGTTTCAATTCCATCCGGAAGCATTTCTTCAACCAGCACGCCTTCCGCGCCTTCAACGCGCACCAATTCCCGGATTGCGCTTTCAAGCTCTTCGATATTTCTTATGCCGAGTTTCACGGCGCGGGCTTCGGTCTTCGAGCGGATGAGCCTGGACTGCGCCTTTGCCGCCAGCGGAAAATCAAGCGGCCGAGATTTTAAAAGCCCGGCGCCCTTTTTTAAAAAAAATCCCTCAGGCACTCTGAGGCCCAGCCCTTTCAGGTAGCTCTTCGCCTCGTGCTCCAGGATGGTCTGTTTGCCGATTGAATCCAGAAACTCTTTTACGCCCTTTTTCTCTATCATGGCTCAAGAAGCCTTTTAAGCGCGCGCACGGCACGCTCCGGGGTGGGATAGCACGCGACACCGCCCTTTTCCAGCGCGGCGGCCAACTTATTGCCGGTCTCGTCCATGCCGGTCAGGAATACGAGCGGCTTTCCTTTCCTTCCAAACTCGATGAGCGTCTTCGCAAGCCCTTCGGTTGTCCCGACGACCGCGGAAAGGGCTATTACGGCGAACCCCTCATAGCTGTCGTATACCCTTTCCAGTATCTTTCCATAATCCTCGTCCTTTGCCTGAGCGGTGAGGTCGAACGGGTTCCCGATAACGTAATAAGACGGGAACTCTTTTTTCAACTCATCCCTCGCATCACCCGGAAGGGACGCCATCTCCAGCCCTAGCCTGGCGCACTCGTCCGAGGCCAGCACGCCGGAGCCGCCCCCGTTGGTGAGGATGAAAACTTTTTTGCCTTTCCGTTTTGCTTCCAGCGAAAAGGCCTTTGCGGAGTCCATCAGGTCTTCAAGGTCCATGCATTCGGTTATATTGAACTCTTTCAATATGGAGCTGAAGACCTGGTAGTTGCCCGCGAGCCTCCCGGTGTGCGAGAGGGCCGCGTGCTGGCCGCTGCCGCCCTTCCCGGCCTTCAGAATCAGAAGGGGCTTTTTCTCTGCGAGAGCCGATGCCCTCGCTATGAAACGCCTCCCGTCCCGCACGGATTCTATATAGGAGATGACAACTCCGCTCTCATCGTCATCGATGAGGTATTCGTATAAATCCGATTCGTCTATGTCCGCGGCGTTTCCGTAATGGGCCGCCTTCGAGATTCCCATCTTCCACTGTACCAGTGTTTCGAAGATCGCGCTCACCACAGCCCCGCTCTGCGTGGTCACGGCGATATTGCCCTTGGCGGGCCTCGCCACCCTTGCCTCAGGGAGGAACATGGTGTCCAGTCCGGCCGAGGGGTTATACACCCCCATGCAGTTTGGGCCAAGGAGTCTTATCCCCGCCTCCCGCCCTATCCTCTTCACCTCTTCCTGGAGTTCGCCCTGGCCGACCTCCGAAAACCCCGCGCTCTCAAGCACGGCGAATTTCGCCTTCCCGGAAAGCGAGCGCAGGATCTGCGGCACCTCTTCGGCGGGGCGGATTATCACGGCGATGTCAATCTCATCAGGAAGCTCTTCAACACGGGAATATGATTTGACCCCCATCAGTTCATCCCACTGGGGGTTTACCGGATACAGCCTCCCGCCCTCGCAGCAATGGGACTTGAGCAGGTTTTTGAGTATTATCCCGCCAAGTTTTCCTTCGGAATGCGAAGCGCCGATCAGGGCAAGGTTTTTTGGATTGAAGAGGGGCTCAAGCACTTTCAATGAATATGAGGGCCGGGTCTTCCAGGTAGCGGACCACCTTCATAAGGAACTTCGAGGCGTCCACGCCGTCCGTGACCCGGTGGTCGAAGGTGAGGGAGAGGGGAAGTATTTTTCTTATCTCGATCGCGCCGCCACGCACCCAGGGCTTCTGCTGTATGCGGCCCGTGCCCAGTATGCCAGTGTCCGGGTAATTGATGATGGGGGTGGCGAATATGCCCCCGAAATGGCCGTAATTGGTGATGCTGAATGTGCTGCCCCTAAGTTCGTCCAGGCTTATCTTCCTTTCCCTGGCCCTTTCGGCCAAAACCTGAAGCTCCCCGGCAAGCTCTACTATGGTCTTCCCGTCCACGTCCTTTATCACCGGCACCATAAGGCCCTCCGGCGTGTCAACGGCTATGCCGATATTGAAATACCTTTTAAGTATTATCTCGCCCTTCTCGTCATCCAGCGAGGCGTTCAGAAACGGGTGCTCCTTGAGGGCGTGCTGGACGGCCTTGATGAAAAAAGGCACGAATGTGAGGTGTATGCCACGTTCCCGCAGCGCACCCTTTTCGCGCTCCCGGAGTTCCCATAATTCCGTTACATCGGCCTCCTCCATCCCCGTCGTGAAAGCGATTGTCCTCTGCGCTCTCATCAGGTTTTCGGCTATTTTTTTTCTAAGCCCCCGCAAGGGGATGCGTTCTTCACGGGCCGGCACGGCCTCCGGTTTAAGCGCCTCTTCCGTTTTCAGGGCCTCTTCAGGTTTTGGGGCCGGTTTTTTGCGTTCTTCGGCCCTTTTCGATTCCTTCAGCAGGTCTTCCCTCGTGATGCTCCCGCCGGGGCCGGTGCCCTTTATCCCCCTGAGGTCAATCCCCATCTCTTTTGCCATGGCCCGCACGGCGGGCGCGGCAAGAACGGTCTCCTCTTCGGCCTCGGGAAGCTCGCCCATTACTGTTACCGACTCCTTTTTGGCCTCCGGCTTCTCCTCGGCCTTCGGCGCTGCCTCTTCAGGCGGTGCCTGGGGCGGGGCCGTAGGCTGGGCCTCTTCGCCCTCTGTGGCTATGGTCATAAGGACCTCGCCCACCCTGGCCACGTCGCCTTCCTCTTTATTAATGCTCATGACCTTTCCTGCCTTTGGCGAAGGGACTTCCACGACGGCCTTCTCGGTCTCCACCTCAAGGGCGTTCTGGTGCTCTTTTATCTCGTCGCCCTCCTTGACCAGCCATTTCCTTATCTCGGCCTCGGTCAGGCCCTCGCCCAGGTCTGGCAGCTTGAACTCGAATGGCATAAGCTAGTACCTCAGTATCTCTTCTATTTTTTTTGCCATTCTTGTCTCTTCGGGCAGGTAATAATCCTCCAGCTTCGGAAACGGCATCACCACGTCGTATCCGGTGACCCGCATAACGGGGGCGCGAAGGTAAAGAATGGCCTCCTCCGCTATGGTGGCCGCGATCTCCGCCCCCAGGCCGCACGTCCTTGCGGCCTCATGCACGATAATGACCCTGCCCGTCTTCTTTACCGAGGCGAATATGGTCTCTTCATCGAACGGGGAGAGGGTCATAAGGTCTATAATTTCGGCATCGTACTGCTCCGCCGCTTTTACCGTCCTCTGGAGCATGCTGCCCCAGGAGATGATCGTTACGTCCTTGCCCTCCTTCACTATCCTCGCTTTCGCTAGCGGCAGGGCGTATTCACCTTCGGGGACTTCCTCCCTTATCATCCTGTAAAGTCTTGTGGGCTCAAGGAAGACAACCGGGTCCTCTTCCCTCAGGGCGGAGGTCAAGAGCCCTTTTGCGGTTGCCGGGCCGGAGGGCACCACCACCTTCACGCCCGGCATATGGCAGAAGAGGGCCTCCGTGCTCTCGGAATGAAGCTCTATGGCCTTAATCCCGCCGCCGTAAGGCGTCCTCACCACTATCGGGCAGCGGTAGCGCCCCCTGGAGCGCGTGCGCATCCTTGCCGCGTGAGAAAATATCTGGTCTATTGCCGAATATATAAATCCCATGAACTGGATCTCCGCTACAGGCTTCAGACCGTAAAGGGCCATGCCTATCGCCGTGCCCACGATCCCGGCCTCGGCAAGCGGCGTGTCCATGACGCGCTCCGGGCCGAATTTTTCATAGAGGCCGTTTGTTACCCGGAAGACCCCGCCGTTTTTGCCAACGTCCTCGCCAAGGACCACCACGTTAGGGTCCCGCTCCATCTCCTCCGCGAGGGTCTGGTTCAGGCTCTGCACCATGTTAACCTGGGCCATCGGAGATCTCCCTCATCTCTTTCCTCTCTCTATGGGAAAGGCTGTGGTAAGTATAGGTGAACATCTCCTCCAGATCGGGGGGCGGCATGGACTCGGCACCGGATACGGCTTCGTCTATCTTTTTCCCGGCCTCTTCGGCTATGCTTTTTTTGGATTCCTCATTTAAAAGGCCGTTCTTTTCCATGTAGCGCGCGAGGCGCAGTATGGGGTCTTTCTCTTTCCAGCTTTCCACCTCTTCCGCTATCCGGTAGCGCGTGGAATCGTCCGCCGTGGTATGGTGGCCCATCCTGTATGTATAGCATTCTATCAGCGTAGGCCCACCGCCCTCCTTGGCCTTTTCCAATGCGTCTTTGGTGGCCTTGTATACCGCGAATACGTCGTTGCCATCCACCTGTATACCCGCAAACCCGTATGCCAGGGCCTTCTGGGCGATGGTGCGCGAGGCGGTCTGCCTCTCGCGCGGCAGTGAGATGGCCCACTGGTTGTTCTGGCAGATGAAGACGACCGGGGCATTATAGACCCCGGCGAAATTAAGCCCCTCGTGGAAGTCCCCCTTCGATGTGGCCCCGTCCCCGAAGTATGCGGCCGCGGCCGTTTTCTCTTTTTTTATCTTTGCCGCCATGGCCGCCCCGGTTGCGTGCAGTATATGCGTGCTGACCGGGATCGAGATGGGAAGTATGTTCAATCCGTCCGGGACGCGCATCCCCCTCTCGTCCCCTGACCAGAACTGATAAAGCCTGTCCAGCGGATACCCCCTGGAGATGAAGACCGCCGATTCGCGGTAGGAAGGGAATATCCAGTCTGATGGGTCGAAGGCAAGGGCGCTGCCCACCTGCGAGGCCTCCTGCCCCCTGAAGGAGGCGTAAGTCCCCAGCCTGCCCTCTCCTTGAAGGCTGAGCGCCCGCTCATCGAATATCCTTGATAAAACGAGGAGGCCGTACATCTTTTTTATCTCATCTGGGGAGAAGGAGGGCATGAGTGAACTGTCGGCCTCGCCTTTTTCATTCAGTATCCGGAGCCGTTCCACTTCGAACGATTCGATGACCTGTTCGGGCACGGTGTGCTCCTTTTATTTTTCTAACCGGAGTGTATAGGAAAGGGTGGTGGGTGTCAAGGAAACGGGCCCCTACGATTTGCTTGACAACTTACCTCGAACTATATAGCATGTTCATTAACAAGAATTTAAATTCCATTAAAAAAAGGAGGTTTTTATGAGAAAAACTGTTTTTGTCATCATGGCTTTTTCATTGATCCTTTCGTTTTCCGCCATACCGGTGATGGCCGAGACCGTGAAGGATAACGTAGGGTGCGGCATCGGCACGATGATATTCCAGGACAGCAGGCCCAGCGTCCTCGCTCACATTCTTGCCGCAACCACAAACGGCATTCTGGGGAACCAGACCTTCGGCATCTCCTCCGGCACGCTGGGCTGCAAGCAGCCCCCCAGGTGGGTATCCAACGAACTCAACACCTTTGTTGCCGCCAACATGGACAGCCTGGCCAAGGACATAGCCAATGGAAAAGGCGAGTCCCTTGACACACTGGCCGAGCTCATGAAGGTGCCGGCCGAGAAGAGGGCCGACTTCAACCTGAAGCTCCATTCCAACTTCGAGAGGATATTCCCGTCCAGCACCGTCCAGAGCGCGGATGTCCTCAATAATATCTACGAAGTCATACACAGCTGATTCATTGCCCTTGTTCAAACGGAAAGGGATACGGACAACCGTATCCCTTTCCGTTTTGCTTTTGCTGATATTGCTGCCCGCCTTCGCTTCCGCACGGGACAACGGCTATATGCGGCAGCTTATTGCCAGGGCCAGGGAGAAAGGACTTGACAGGAGCAGATACTGGGACGTGCTGCTCCATTACAAAAAGACCACCTCCGGCGTAAAAAGCTATGTGGACGACCCCAGGTTCTTCCTCTCTCCCGAGGGCAAAACCAATCCCCGTGCCGAGCTTGAGGCCACTATAAAGGCCTTTTTCAGCACGAAAGAAAAGGGAGACAACCATCCCCGGTGCCGTTTTATCGGAAGGTATTACTGGCTTAAGGACAAGTTGAAGATTGACGAATCGCGCCTCCCCCGCGTCAAATGCGCCAAGTTCGAGAAGGTAATGAAAAAGCTCCGGCATCCCCATGCCGTGCTGGTCTTTCCGGCATCCAACATGAACAACCCCGCCTCGATGTTCGGGCATACCCTCCTGCGGGTAGACAGAAAAGGGCAGAGCAAGCTTCTTTCCTATGCCGTCACCTATTCCGCAACCAATACGGACCCCAACGGGTTCCTCTTCGCCGTGAAAGGCATCTTCGGGTTTTACAAAGGGTATTTCTCCATCCTGCCCTATTACGATAAAGTGAAAGAATACAACGACATGGACCAGCGGGACATCTGGGAATACGGCCTGAACCTCTCGGAGGCGGAGGTCCGGCGGATGGTTCGCCACATATGGGAGCTTCAGGACATATATTCCTGGTACTACTTCTTCAACGAGAACTGCTCCTACGAGCTTCTTTTCCTCCTGGAGGCGGCCAGGCCCTCGCTGCACCTGACAGGGGCCTTCGGGCCTTCAGTTATCCCCGTGGACACGATAAAGCTGGCAAGAAAGCTTGGCATAGCGTCCAGTCCTGAATACCGGCCTTCCCAGGTCACGGTCATAAAAACCGAGGTCTCGGATCTCGGCCCGGATAAAAGGCCCCTCTGGCTTGCAAAACGGATTGCCATGGGCAGCGTTGAGCCGGAGACCGTGCTCTCCGAACCCATGCCGGAGAAGGAGAAGGCAAAGGTGCTGGGGCTTGCTGCCGATCTGATCCAGTACAGGTATGTAAAAAGGAAAATAACGAAAAAGAAATACATGCAGGCCTTTCTTGACACCCTGGATGCGCGCGGGCAGCTGGGGATCACAAATACCGAACCGCCTGTGGAACCACCCGCGGCCCCGGAGAAGGGGCACGGCTCCAAAAGGCTGGCCCCCGGATTTGGAGTGCGCGGCGGGAAGCTGTTTGCAGAGATAAAGTTCAGGCCCGCCTATCACGACCTCCTGGATCCGGATGAGGGCTATACCGAGGGCTCGCAGATAGACTTCATGAGCGGCTCGTTAAGGTACTACTTCGAAGGGCATAAACTGAAGCTGGAAAGGCTCGACCTGGTCAATATAAAATCCGTTTCCCCGCGCGACAGCCTCTTCAAGCCCATCTCATGGATGGCTGACGTGGGCCTGGGGCGGAAGCTCTTCCCCTCGGGCCGGAAGGAGCTTGTATTTTTCATCACCCCCGGGGCGGGTTACGCAAGGAGCGAGGGACTGCCCGGCACGTTCTATTTCTTCCTGGAACCCGATTTCAATCTGAGCCCAAATTTCCAGTCGGGTTATGCCCTGGGCGGCGGGGCCGAAGCGGGGTTTCTGACCAAACTGAGCAGGGACTGGAAGGCTGACCTGGACCTGAGGGCCATGGACTACCTTGCGGGCGACAGCCATTCCGAATTCCGGGTGAAGCTTGCGCAGACTTACAGGCTGACCAGGAACAACGCGCTTGCCCTAACCGTGGACCGCGTGCGGTCGTTCAGCCGCTACCAGTCCGAGGCCGTCCTTAACTGGAATTTCTACTTCTAGCCCCGGGCAGAGTCCCGAAAAGCTCTTCCAGCAGCCTGCTAAACCCATTGCAAGCTATTCCCTTCCTGAAACAAAATCTGGCATAATATACTGCGTGGTTTTTTAGGGGGAGGAAATGAAAAAAGCTCTCATTCTGGCGGGCGGGGGCTTCCTTGTCCTTATTGTTGCGGCGGGTATAGGCGCGGGCATCCGGTTCCTTAACAACAGCGCCCTGGACAGGGAAAGCAAGGCCTTTGCGGATTCGGCAATCCCGGCCATAGTCTCCGAATGGAATATCCGCGAACTGATGGCCCGGAGCAGCTCCGGGTTCAGGGAAAAACTCCGGAAAAAGGAGTTCAGCAACAGGTTCGCCCTTTTTGCCAGGATTGGGAAAATGAAGCGCTACAGCCCGTCCGTCGGAGACACGAACTTCAATTTTTCGTTCTCCAGCGGCGCCGAGATCACTGCCGATTACTCGGCGATTGCCAGTTTCGAGAACGGGACCGCACAGGTGGAAGTCTCTCTCGTGAAGCGCGGGAAAAAGTGGCTGATCTCGGATTTCCGCGTAAACTCCGGGGCTTTTCGCTGATAATCCCGGCTTTTCCCCAAGATTATAAATTTTCTTTATTGCCGGATAATTATTACGCTATTGATTCATAAGCGTTTATTTTTTTATTATGAGAGATAAACTTTTTTCCGGCCCTCTGGGATGAAGGGCGGTGAAGAAAGCTGTTCAAATTAAGGGAGGAAATGGAATGGACGTTTTGCCGGGTAATATTATTATCCTCGCGTCGGCGCTCTTGGTAGGCCTTGCCTTCGGTTTTGTTCTCCAGAGGGGGCGGTTCTGCATGAACACGGCTTTCAGGGATATCATCTTCATAAACGACATGACCCTGTTCAGGACCTATTTCCTGGCCCTCATAATCGCGATTGTCGGGGCCAACCTGCTTGAGGACTTTCACCTGCTTGGGGCCTGGACTGACCCGGACACCGGACAGGTGGTCTTTAACACCCTCAGGAGGCAGGATTTCGCCCCCATAGCCAACATCGTTGGCGGGTACCTTTTCGGACTGGGGATAGTTCTTGCCGGGGGCTGCGGGAGCGGCATCCTCTACAGAGTAGGCGAGGGTCTGGTTGCGGCCGTGGTAGCGGTGCTTGGGTTCGGAATGGGAATTCTGACCACCACTCATGGGGTCCTCAGGCCGGTCTACAAGCTCCTCAGGAGTTATACGGTCACGATAAACGGAAACAACGGCCCGGCACTCTGGGACCTCTTTGGCGGCACTACGCTCATGGCCAAATGGATTACCATCGCGGTTGTGGTAACCATTCTGGCTATTGTCGTCCTGAAAGGCAAGCCATTCCAAAAAACCAGTCCGGCCAAAGGCTTCAAATGGACTTTGACCGGTCTCCTGGTTGGAGCTGTAGCCGTCATTGCCTGGTGGGCTTCCGGCGTATACGGCGGCAGCCCAAGGGGACTTTCCTTTACCGGGCCGACGGGTGAGCTCTTCGAGGCCGTTATTTCCGGCAACAGCAAGGCGGGGGACCAGATGTTCAATCTGTGGGGCGTGGCTACGGTCTCCTGGAGCGCGCTTTATATCATCACCGTTCCGGTAGGCGCATATCTGAGCGCGGCGGCCCTCGGCGAATTCAAGCTCAAGGCCCCGGCAGCCGCGGAATTGATGACCGTCTTTTTTGGAAGCCTTCTGATGGGCTTCGGGGCCTCGGTGGCGGGCGGCTGCAATATTGGCCACGGCCTTACGGGCGTCTCCACGCTGGCCATATCCAGTATCGTCGCTACCGTCTTCATACTCCTTGGGAACTGGACGATGGTCTATTTCAAGTTCATCAGGCCCATGCAGGATTGATTTTTTTACGGCTCCAAAAAATCAGCTAAAACCCGGAAGATTCGAAGGGGGCCTGAAAGGCCCCCTTCTTTTTCGCCTTGATCAGGCGGCCCGCTAAATTCCAGCCATTTTCGAAAAGCCCTTAAAGCCCTTTTTGAAATTACCCGCCCTTTTAAACTAAAATAGCGAAGGATAAGAGTTCAGAGCCGGGCAGCTGGCCATAAAAGGGAGGTTGAATGAGACCGCTTAAGATTCTTCTTTCGGCATTGCTTTTAATCGGGGTATTCTTCGCTCTGGTATACGCTGACATCCCTCCCGGCGCAAGGTGCGCTGAGTGCGGCATGAAAATAGACCCGAAATCGCCTTTTTCGTGCTACGCCACCCGGAAAGACGGCGGGCCCCTCTATTTCGGCGACATAGGGGACATGCTCTTCTATCTGAAAAAGAAAAAGCCTGACATTACGGAGGTCTTCGTAAAAGACTACAAGTCGCATGCCTGGATTGACGGGAAAAAGGCTTATTATGTAAGCTCCAGGAAGTTCGATACCCCGATGAGATGGGGGATAGCGGCATTCAGGGACATGAACGATGCCAGGGCATACGGGAATCCGGTAGGCTTCGACAAGGCGTTTGAGCTTTTGAAATGAAGAACAGGGGTTTCGGCGCGGCGTTTTTCTTTCTGGGGCTGCTTGTCCTCCTTGCGCCAAGATACATCCTGCCCGTCTGCGAGTACTCGATCCCCGGCCATGGGGTTTCCACGTGCAGCTACATGGGAAGGGCCGAGTGGATTATCGGGTTTATCGCAATGGGGCTCGCGATAGGGGTTTTCTTCTCTAAAAGCGCCGATGCGCTGAGGTGGCTGTCTTTCGGGTTCGTATTCGTCTCCGCCGCGGTGCTTGGCGCGCCCGCCGTAATAGGCTACTGCGCAAGCCCAAGGATGCCCTGTCATTATGGCACGGTGCCCCTCTTAAGACTTTTAGGGGGGATAATGCTCCTGGCCTCCATGGCCGGCCTCTTTGCGGCAAGAGAAAAGAAGAAATAAGTTTTCATCCCTTCCTTTTGGCTGAGTATCTGTTTGGCCTTCCGGCCCTATCCACCCGGCGTTGAAAAAATATCTGCTCTTGTTGACATTGGCACTCCGTTTGATAGCTTATAGAGGGATTCAAACGCAATCATTTTGAGACAAGGAGAGCGGATGGCTGAAAAGGTCTACACGTATGTAATCGTTGGCGGCGGGCTTGCCGGGGCCTCGGCGGTGGAGGGGATACGTGAGCGCGATAAGACCGGCTCCATCCTTCTGGCAGGCAGCGAAAGACACCTGCCGTATGACCGCCCTCCCCTTACAAAAAAACTGTGGTTCGGCCAGAAGAAGGTGGAAGACATTTTCATCCACGGCGGGGATTTCTACGGGAAGAACGCGGTCGATCTGGCCCTTGAAGAAAAGATAACCTCTCTTGACGCCTCGAAAAAAACCGTTGCGGACGAAAAGGGCAATACATACCGGTTCGAAAAGCTGCTCATCGCGACCGGGGGCGTCCCCCGGAAGCTTCCGATACCCGGCGCGGACCTTGACGGCATCCGCTACTACCGTTATCTTGACGACTATCTCCGCACAAGAGAAAAGGCGAAAGAAGGCAGTTCCGCCGTGGTGATAGGGGGCGGTTTCATAGGCTCGGAGATAGCGGCCGCCCTCGCCATCAACAAGGTCCATGTCACGATGGTCTATCCGGAGCCTTATATATGCAGCCGCGTTTTTCCCGAAGGCCTGGGCAGGGCGATGCAGTCCCGCTTCATGGAGCGCGGGGTAGAAATCGTGAGGGACGTCCCGGCCTCCTTCTCCCAAAAAGGGGACCTCTTCATGACGAAGACGAAACAGGGCGGAGAGCTTGAATCGGAGATGGTGATCGTGGGCATAGGCATCGCGCCCTCGATGGAGCTTGCGCGGGGTGCGGGGCTTGAGACCGGAGACGGGATCATCGTGAACGAGTACCTTCAGACCTCGAACCCTGAGATATATGCCGCGGGGGACAACGCGTTCTTCCCATATCAGGCGCTTGGGCGTCCGATGCGGGTGGAGCACTGGGACAACGCCCTGAACCAGGGCAGATGGGCCGGACGCAATATGGGGGCGGGGGCCGGCGCGCTGGAGCCCTATGCCTATATGCCGTATTTCTTCTCGGACCTCTTCGAGTTTGGATACGAGGCAGTGGGCGATGTTGATTCCCGGCTGGAGACCTTTGCCGATTGGCGGAAGGAGAACGACACGGGCGTGGTCTATTACCTGGAGGGCGGCAAGGTGCGCGGGGCGATGATGTGCAACGTGTGGGGAAAGGTGGATGCCGCACGGGAACTGATAAAAAAAGGCGGGCCCATGCCGGCTGAAGACCTGAGAGCTGTTTTCAGATGACCGGAGGACAGACATGAAGACAAGGACAGAGTTTATGGCCCTTTCGGAGGCCGAGGCGCGGGAGATCTTCCGCAAGACGCCCGGATGGTCCATGGAAGGCAAACAGATAAAAAGGGAATTCCAGTTCAGGAACTTCCGCGAGGCGATGGATTTTGTGAACGAGGTGGCGCGCCTTGCCGAAGAGCAGGACCATCACCCCGATATCTTCATCTCCTACGACAAGGTCTCGCTCACCCTCTCTACTCACAAGGTGGGCGGGCTTACAAGGGAGGACTTCACCCTGGCCCAGAAGATAAACGGCATTTTGTAACCGGGGATGAAAACCCTCGCCGGGATGACGGCCCTCGTCACGGGGGCCGGAAAGAGGATCGGGCGGGCCATGGCCCGGGCCCTGGCCCGGGAGGGCGTGAACATCATAATCCATTACAACACCTCGGAGGAGGAGGCCCGGGGGGCCGCTTCTGAACTGGAAGGGCTTGGGGTGAAGACCTGGACGGTGAAGGCCGATTTCGGAAACCCCGCGGAATACGTGGACCTGATTGAGAGGTGCCGCAAGCTCGCGGGAGGGTTTGATGTCCTGGTAAACAGCGCCTCCGTCTTCCCCAGGAGCACGATAAACACCATAGAATACGGGGGATTCCTGGAGTGCATGCAGGTGAACGCCTGGGTCCCTTTTGTGCTTGGGCGAGAGTTCGCGAAGCACTCCGGGAAGGGGAGCATCGTCAACCTGATAGACTCACGCATAAGCGGGTTCGACTTTACCCATGTGGGCTATCTCTGGAGCAAGCACATCCTTTATGAAATGACCAGGCTCATGGCGGTGGAGTTCGCCCCCGGCGTGACCGTAAACGGCATAAACCCCGGCCTCATCCTCCCCCCTCCGGGCCGCTCGACAGGTTATCTGGAAAAGATGAAAAATACGGTCCCGATGAAGAGGCACGGGGACCCGGAGGAGATAGCGGACGCCGTGGTCTTCCTGGCGAGAAACGATTTCATCACAGGAGAGGTGATATGCATTGACGGCGGCAGGCACCTGTGGGAGTACGTGAGTGGACCGCATCCTGATTGAAGACCTGCGGGCGCGGTGCATCATAGGGGTGAACGAGGACGAGCGCCGCGAAAAACAGGAGGTGGCAATAAACCTGGCCATCCATACCGACCTGCGAAAGGCGGGGCGAAGCGACCGGCTTGATGACGCGGTCGACTACCGGGCTTTAAAAAAGAAAGTCTCGAAGATGGTCGAGGGCTCTGAATATTTTCTGATAGAGGCCCTGGCGGAGGCAATAGCCCGGCTCTGCCTGGAAGACCCGAAGATAGAGGAAGTGCGGGTAAGGGTGGACAAGCCCCTCGCCCTGCGATTTGCAAGGAGCGTGGCGGTTGAGATAACCAGAAGGCGAGGGGAGGCATGAGAGAGACGGCCTTCGTAAGCATGGGTTCCAATATCAGCCCGGCAAAGAACATGAGAAAGGCCGTCCGCATCCTGTCGGAGCGGACATGCCTTCTGGGCATCTCAACCGTTTACTGCACCCGGCCTGAAGGCCCCTCGGGACAGCCCTTTTACCTGAACTGCATAGCAGCCCTGGAGACAGACCTCTCCCCTCATAAGTTGAAATATGGTCTCCTGCGGCCAATAGAGGAGGCATTGGGCCGCATAAGAAATGACGATAAATACGCCCCGCGCACCATCGACCTGGACCTCGTCGCCTACGGAGGGCTTTCAATAAAAACGGAAGGGCTTACCCTGCCGGACCCGCTGATAACCGAGCGGGCCTTCCTCGCCGCGGGCCTCTACGAGCTGTCCCCGGAGATGGGGCTTCCCGGCCTGGGAATAAGCCTTAAGGAACTGGCCGCCGGACCCCGCCCCGAAGGGATGGAGCCGCTTGAAACCTTCACCGCGCTTCTGAGGAAAAGGAGCCGCCTGTGCCGGCCGGCCCCGAAAAGATAAAGCCGCTGGTAAGGGAACTGCCGATCAAGTCAATCAGGTCCGGTCCATGGCGGAGGCCCTGGCCCGCGTCAGGCACTCTGGCGATCGGGTTTCATTTGACACCCCTGCCGATCATGATAGCCTTAATATATGCCTGAGGAAATTTGCGACCTCTGCAAGGAACTGATTGTCAAGGCTGATGCCGGGGAGACCCTGAATGCCCTGGCCAGGATCATCGCCGAGCACCTGAAGATGAAGGCCTGTTCCGTAAGGCTTCTTGACGAGAAAAACCGGACCCTCGATGTTGCTGCCTCTTATGGGCTCAGCAGGGAATATCTTGAAAAAGGCCCGGTAAAATTGGAAGGTGGTCTTGTAGACAGCCGCGTGCTTGAGGGGGAAATCAAAAGCACCTTTGATATCATGATGGAACAGCCGGCGTATTCGGACGAGATAAAAAGGGAAGGCATAAAATCCGTTCTTAGCGTTCCGCTTCCGGCGGGCGGGAAGGCCCGCGGCATCATAAGGGTCTATTCCGGCGCCCCGCACGAATTCACGGCCGGGGAGATAGAACAGGTCCGGTTTTTTGCCTCTATCGGGGGGATTCTCACCGAAAAAGCCAAGGCCTGGGACCGGCTTAAAGCACTCATAGAAATAGCCCGGTCGATATCCGGGACGCTTTCTCTCGACGAGGTACTTGGCCTGATCGTAAGGGCAGCTGCAACGGGGCTTAACGCCAGGGCGGCTTCAATAGGGCTTCTGGACAGAGAGAAAAACGAGATTGGGACCAGGGCAGCGTTCGGGCTCTCAAGCGGATATCTCCGGAAAGGCCCGGTGTCCGTTGGGAAAAGCCCCCTGGACAGGGAATGCCTTGAATGCAATGTCATCAGCATACCTGATATAAGAACGGAGACCAGACTGCCTGACAGGGATGAAATGGAAAAGGAAGGCATAGCCGGGCTGCTGTCCGTGCCGCTTATTGTGAAAGGCTCCGCACTGGGTGTCCTTAAGGTATATACGTCATTTCCTTATGATTTCAGGCAGGAGGATATGGATTTTTTAAACGGGCTGGCCTGCCAGGGGGCGATTGCCATAGAGAACGCCCGCCTTTATGAATACATAAAAAACGAATACGAAGAACTGCAAAAAGACGTGTGGAAATGGTATGACTGGGGAGAACGTTTTCCAAAAAAATTATGAAGTCCTGATATGCAAGGAACTGTTTGCCGGTTGGGTTGAAGGCCTTAGAGATGACTTCAAACTGATCGGGCCCGTCGGCGATGGGGTGAATGCGGAGTTCAGGGAAATCGCTTCACTAAAAGAAGCAAACCTCGATTACCAGAGCACAATGCTGCCCCCAGGGAAGGCTTATCTTTTCAAACCCCTGGAAGAAATCGTTTTGTTCAATGCCGGGCCTGGGGGAGTTGCGGCGGAGGAGCCGCCAATCCCGGTCCAGAAGCAGGTCCTTATCGGGGTCCACGCCTGCGACACCCATGCGGTATTCTATCTGGACAAGGTTTTCCTGGGCGCCTTTACGGACCCGTTTTACAAGGCAAGAAGAGAAAACACCTTCATCATCTCTCTTAATTGCAAGACTGTTACGGACCTCTGTTTCTGCCACCTTATTGGCACTGGACCTTATCTGAAGGCCCAATCGGGTTATGACATGCTCCTGACCGACATGGGCGGCGAGTTTCTTGTGGAGCTTAAAAGCGAGCGCTCGAAAAATCTGTTCAACGTCAAGGGCAGGCCGCCGGAAGCAGGAGATTGGCAAAAAAAGGACGAAATGGAGACCAGGCTGTTAAAGAGCTTCAAGAAGGACTTCAAGGCCGACGGGCTTCGGCAGGTCTTTCTTTCGCGCCCCGGCCATCCCGTCCTCAAGGAAACCGCGGAAGAAAGATGCCTCTCCTGCGCCAACTGCGTGATGGTCTGTCCTACCTGCTTCTGCCATGACGTCTATGATGAAACCGACCTTTCACTGACCCGCATAAAAAGAATGAGGAGATGGGACGCCTGCCAGGATTATTTCTTCGCCCAGGTCCACGGAGGCAATTTCAGGTCGGAAAGACAGGCGAGGCTGAGACAGTTCGTTTTTCACAAGCTTGACTATGAAGGGCAATTCGGCCTGAAGGGCACGGTCGGCTGCGGCCGGTGTATCAGGTGGTGCCCCACGGGAATAGACCTGACCGAAATAGCTGAAGAAATGATGAAATGAACCCCTATCTTCCATTTAAAGCCGGGATAACAGGCATCAGGCGGGAGACGGGAGATGTCAGGACTTTTCGCCTTGAACTGAAAAATGGTTTGCCCTCCGGCGCTCCTGGACAGTTCAACATGGTAGGTTATCCAGGGGTTGGTGAAGTCCCCATCTCATTCAGCCTGCTCCCATCAAAAGACTCCCCCCTGTTTGAGCATACGGTCAGGGCCGTGGGCAGGGTCACGGATTTCCTGGCAGGCTTTGGAGAAGGCGACGAAATTTTCCTGAGGGGGCCTTTTGGAAGGGGCTGGCCTGTTAATGAAGTCAAAGGAAAGCATCTCGTCCTTATATCAGGCGGGCTTGGGCTTGCCCCTGTCCGGCCGGTGATACAGATGGCCGATCAGTTGAATGCGAAGCGCATAACGCTTCTTCACGGGGCACGGGACCCGGAAAGCATCCTCTTCGAAACCGAACTGAAAGAATGGCGGAAAAAAGGGATCGACGTGAAGCTTACCGTTGACGAGCCCGGGGAGGGCTGGAGGTTCCATGCCGGCATCATAACGGAAATCATACGCCCTCTGAAAATAGAAGCCGCTGAAACCCTTGCCTTCATCTGCGGGCCGGAGATAATGATGAGGTTCTCGGCCCGGGAGCTTTTCCTGAAAAACGTCCCCCGGTCAAACGTCCATGTTTCCATCGAAAGAAGGATGAGGTGCGGGACGGGCCTTTGCGGCCATTGCCAGCACGGGATCTGGTTCGTCTGCAAAGACGGGCCGGTTTTTTCGTATCAAGAGCTGAGCGGATACCCCGATGCGCTTCTTTAGCCCCGGAGATCGGAAGCCACGGGTGGGGTTTTTCAAATTCTCCTGCTGTACGGGCTGCGGGTTCCAGCTTGCCTATTTCCAAAAATCTTTGGAAGATACTTTGAAGTCCTTTGATTTTACTTTTTTCAGACTCGCCTCCTCATCGGGTACGCCCGAAGGGCCTTTCGATCTGGCCCTTGTAGAAGGGGCCGTCACGGAACCCTATCAGATAATCGAGCTTAAGAAAATAAGGGCAAACAGCGCCGTTTTATATGCCGTGGGCTCATGCGCCATAACTGGGGGGATACCGGCTATCAAGGCCGGGGTCCCGGAGATGGAGGTGCAGAACAAGGCGTATCGCACGAAATTATACGGGCTTACTTCCCTGCGTCCCTCGGTTCTTGGCGACTATGTTGAAATTGACGGCTCCGTGAGGGGATGCCCCCCCGGAGAAAGGGACCTGCAAGAGGCCATGGTTTCCGTTCTTTTTCACAGAAAGCCGGAATTTGCAGGGTACAGCGTGTGCGTGGAATGCAAGATAAAGGGCAACATCTGCGTGCTTGTGGCCGAGGGGCTTCCGTGCATGGGGCCTGTAACAAACGCCGGATGCGGGGCGCTATGCCCATCCTATCACAGGGCATGCTACTCCTGTTTCGGCCTGATGGGCCAGGCAAACACCGCGGCCCTGAAAGGCAAATTCAGGAAACTGGGTTTAACCGAGGATGAGATCGAAAGGAGATTCAGCCTTTTTGACGCATTGGAGACAAAAAAGTGAAAGCCAAAACAGGCTACCTGGGCAGGGTTGAGGGCGAGGGGGCCCTGGAATTTGAAATACATGACGGAAAACTCAAGCGCCTCAAGGTAAATATCTGGGAGCCACCCCGCTTTTTTGAGGGGATGCTTGTCGGGAGAAGGTTCGACGAGGTCCCCGATATTGTGTCCAGGATCTGCGGGATATGCCCCGTCTCCCACATGATGACATCCATACGCGCCGTTGAAAAGGCGATAGGATTTGAGCCCGATCGCGGCACGATTGTTGCCAGAAAGCTCATGTCCTACAGCCAGATAGCGTCAAGCCACCTGGTGCACCTGATCATGCTGGCGCTTCCAGACTATTATGGCAAGGGTTCTTTAATGGAGCTTCTGCCCGATAAAGAAGTCACCTTGAAGAAATTCATCAGGTTAAAAGAGACTTTTAACGGGATCACCTCGGCTTTTGGGGGAGGAAGGGCCCTCCATCCGGTCTCGATGGTGGTCGGCGGCTTTACGGCGCTGCCAAACGAAAACAGGATTCGTGAATTAAGATCCAATCTGCTTTCAAGTAAAGATGATTTAATGGATATTTTCAAAACGGTTTCAGGGCTCGAACTGCCCGATTTGCAGACCGGTTCAGAGTTTGTTTCACTCTCGGCTGAAGGTGAATACGCTGTAAATGAGGGTCAAATCGTCTCAGACATGGGCCTCCGCGGCAAAGAGGACGATTATGAAACGCTCTTTGATGAAAAGGAGGTGCCCTACTCTAACGCAAAAAAAACGGTGGTCAGGGGAAGGGGTCCGCTGATGGTTGGCGCGCTTGCCAGGATTTATTTGCAGTCGGACCGGCTCTCGGAAAACGCCAAAAAAACCGCCCTGGAGGCCGGCCTCATACCGGATCCTGTAAAAAATCCCTTCCATAACATACTTGCCCAGGCGGTAGAGATACTTCACTTTGCGGAGGGATGTCAGGCTTTGCTGGAAATCGCAAAACCTGAGACGGCCTATCTGAAACCCGAACCCGGAGAAGGCGAAGGCGCCGCCCTGACCGAAGCGCCTCGGGGGCTGCTCTATCACAGCTACCTGATCGACCGGGGAGGGATTGTAAGGAAAGCCAACATAGTTACTCCCACCGCCCATAATTATCTAGGCATCGAGGAAAACCTGAGAAGGCTTATTGAAAATAATATAAACGAACCAGTGGAACGCCTGAAGCTGCTTGCAGGTATGCTCATAAGGGCCTATGACCCATGTCTTTCCTGTTCCGTTCATTAAAATAAAACATGCCGGAGCCTGAAAAAAACCGAGGGAAGAAGGCATCCCGGGATAAGGGGTCTTCAGAATATGAACAGAGAAATTGCCGAGGTTATCAGCACGATATAAAGGATGTCCACCTTTTTTAACAGCGCGGCAAGGGCCGCGCACACCAGCAAGGCCCTGGTGATATCCCATGGGACAGCCAGGGCGAACTTTACGGTTACAAAGAAAAGGAGTCCGACAAAGGACGCGAGTATTCCCCTTGTTGCCCCCAGGAAATGCGAGGACGTTTTCAATCTGTCCATTACGGGCGTTACGGCCACAACCATTAAAAAAGAAGGTGTAAATACCGCAACGGTTGCAACGATGGCGCCGGTTATCCCGTGAATCATGTATCCCACAAAGGTTGATGTAATTACAATCGGGCCGGGAGTAACCTGCCCGAGCGCTATCCCGTCCATGAACGTCTTGCTGTCCATCCATCCCCTTACGTCAACTATTTCATGCAGCATCAGGGGGAGCGATGCAAAGCCTCCGCCGAAGGCGAACAAATCAATCCGCATCATCAGGGCCGCAAGATTAAACAGTTTTGGGTCCGCCAGGTAGAGCGCAAGAAGGCCTGACAGGATAAACAAAAGAAGCACGATGATTTTTTTATAATCATATCGTTTGTCCACCCTTTCATGCCCAAACGCGGGTGCGGCGCTCCTGCTCCTGAAAACCGCAATGCCAGCGAACGCAGCGCCTATGATTAAAAAAAAGGGGTTCACGCCGGCAAAGAGAAGCGCGGATGCCGTTATCGCAAGGACGATGTCTTTATGGTTTTTGAAAGTGGCTTTGCCGAAAGAATAGGTGGCATTTGCAACAATGGCTACGATTATCACCTGCAAACCATTGAACAGTGAAATGATCCTTGGGACGCCGTGATATTCGGCATACAACGATGAGAGGAACAGCATGAGGACAAAAGCGGGCAGGCCGAACCCGGTAAATGACAGCAATGCCCCCGGTATCCCTTTTGCCCTGTATCCGACATAGGCGGCCGTCTGCATGGCGGTAGCGCCGGGGACTGACTGGCAGAGGGCAACACCGTCCTTAAAGGTCTCTTCGTCAAGCCATTCATGGCGGTCCACCGACATTGCTTTTATATATGCGACCATGGCTGGGCCGCCAAAGGCGGTCAAGCCAAGCTTGAGGAAGGACAGGAACAATTTCCCTGCGGTTGGTTTATTCAAATCAAAAAGTTGGAGGCGGCTTCAAAAGTGCCCTGGTGGTTCCACATGTTTATTGAGTATTATACACCTGCTAATCGCCAAGCATTTCCTTCATCCTGGCAAAAAAGGCCTTTGCCCTTATTTCTTCCTGGACCGGGTCTTCGGGCTCAAGCCTCTGGATTTTCCTTACAACATCTTCCGGAATCTCCCCAAGAAATCTTGAAGGCGTGGAAGGCGCCTTCCTGCCGTACCTCATCCGGTGCCTGGCACAGGTAAGATAAAGTTCCCTCATGGCCCGCGTGATGCCTACATAAAAAAGTCTCCTTTCCTCTTCCATGCTTTCGCCCGGAAGCGCGGATTTCTTGTGCGGCAGCACGTCTTCCTCAAGGCAGGCAATGAACACCACGGGGAACTCCAGCCCCTTTGCGGAATGGAAGGTCGTAAGCACCACGCCAAACGGCCTTTGGTCCTTATCCCACGGCTCGTCATCAAGCGCCATCTCCTCCAGGAAACCCTGCAACGATGGCTTTCCCCCCGCGTTCTCCTCGTAACGATAAAGGGACCCTATAAAATTATCCACGTTCTCCACACGGCTTATTGCCATTTCAGGGGACTTGTAAAGCTCACCGATATAGTCATTAAACCCCACTTCTTCGACGAGGGCCCTTAATGACCTGCCCATCTCTCCGCTTTTCTTGAACAGCCCCGTGTATTTTTCGATCAGCGAGGCAAACCCCGCCGCCGCATCCGCCGCTTTATCCCCAATGCCAGCCTCACCGGCCCTTGCAAATGCCTCATAAAGGCTTATGGAATGCCTTCTTGCGAACTCCGCCAATTTACCGGTAGCGGCGGGGCCTATTCCCCTTTTCGGAACGCCTGACGCCCTCAGAAGGCCAAGGTCGTCTTCAGGGTTTGCCATTATCTTCAGATAGGCCGCAAGGTCCTTTATCTCTTTCCTCTCGAAATAGCTCGTCCCGCCCACCACGGTATAAGGTATCCGTGATGCCCTGAATGCCTCCTCGAAGGGTTTAGAGAGCGTGTTGGCCCTGTATATGACCGCGAAGTCCTCGAAAGGGGTATTCTTCTCGTACTTTATGCGCGATATCCTGTCGGCAACCCACAGGGCCTCGTCTTCACCGTCTTCCGCCCTGTAAAGGCAGACCTCAGGCCCGTCACCCCTGTCTGTCCTGAGGGATTTTTCCATACGTTTGCCGTTGTTTTTTATCACGCCGTTTGCGGCCTTGAGGATATTGCCGAATGAGCGGTAGTTCTGTTCCAGGCGCACGACTTTTGTGCCGGGGAAGTGCCTCTCGAAATCCAGGATATTGTGCAGGCTTGCCCCCCTCCAGCCGTAGATGGACTGGTCGTCGTCGCCCACGACGCATATGTTTTTCCTTTCGCCTGCGAGGAGCCTTATAAGGTCGTATTGCACCTTGTTGGTGTCCTGATACTCGTCAACCATCAAGTACCTGAACCGCCCCCGGTATTTCTCAAGCACGCCGGGGTGCTCTCTGAAAAGCCGGACAGTCAGAAGCAGCAAATCGTCGAAATCAACCACATTAAGGGATTTCATCATCTCCTGATATCCGGGGAACAGGCCCGCCGAGAATGCCTCCACGTCAAAATCCTGCTCTTCGCTTTTAAGAGGGGTCTTCAAGCCGTTTTTGAGCCTGCTTATGTTCTCAAGCACGTCGTCAGGCTTGAAGCTCTTCTCGAATGCCTTTATGTCGCTAAGCATATGCCTCAGAAGGGAAACCTGCTCTCCCGTATCGTAAATGGTAAAATTCCTGCGATAGCCCAGCGGCTCTATTTCCCTTCTCAGTATGTTCAGGCACAGCGAATGGAAGGTGGAGATAACGGGAAGTTTTCCGTTCCCGCCGCCGATCATCAACCGCACCCTTTCTTTCATCTCCCTCGCGGCCTTGTTCGTGAAGGTCACGGCCAGGATGGCCTCCGAGGGAACGCCAACGTGAATCATGCGGGCCACCCGCATGGTTATAACCCTTGTCTTCCCGGAGCCCGCCCCGGCAAGGACAAGCAGAGGCCCGTTGACAGTCATAACGGCCTCCCTCTGCGCAGGGTTAAGGCGGTTCAATTCCGTTTCCATGTTCATGACGATAGTGCAAAAACCCCCTTGCCCAGTCTGATAAATCTCTTTCAGGCCGGCGGAAGTCCAGCCGATGGAATCAGGATGCAGGCTGATATATTACATTCCTGAGGAAGATTTTATCAAACGGTTTATTGGGGGCCGAGCGGAAATAAGATTCCCAAACCGTTCATCTGATATACTTACATTCAATCATGGCTTTTTGAGAGGAACTGCATGAATATTATATCGCTGCTCGCCAGTCCGCATGGGCTAAAAGGAAACACGGCGGGGCTTCTGCGTCTTGTCCTGCAGGGGGCGGAGGCTGAGGGCGCCCGGACGGAGGTCGTAATCCTGAGGGGGGATACGGTTCTCCCTTGCCGGGGTTGCAACGTCTGCCACAAAAAGGGCCGCTGCGCTCAGAAGGACGGCTTCGAGCCGCTTAAAGAGAAGATCCTGGCGGCTGACGGTCTGGTGCTTGCAAGCCCTAATTACATCTTTAACGTAAGCGCACAGCTCAAGGCCTTCATGGACCGCTGCTGCGGCGTAGTCCATTGCATGTCTTTCTGGGGCAAGTACGGGGCCTCGGTGGTTACCTCCGGAGGGGGCGACGAAGAGCCCATAACGGAGTACATGAACCACTTTCTGATTACCACCGGAGCCGTACCCGTTGGAGCGGCGCGGGCCAACATGTCCACCGTGCCGGAAGGCGGTTTTACGGACGAAGTGAAGGAGAGCGCCCGCGCATTGGGCAAGAGGCTGGTTGAGGCATGGCGGGAAGCTGCGGTGCCGGCTCAGGTTGAGAGGCGCCGGAGCGAATTTAGCGGGCGCATGCGGGCGCTTGTGGCCTACAGGAAAGAAGAATGGCCCTACGAATATCAATATTGGAAAGAGAGAACGGGAGCATAAATGCCCTTCTTGATCAGAACGGAAAGCGGGTCCCGGAGGTCCTTACAATGAACGAGCCAAACTTTTTTGAATGAGAGGCGTAATGCATGTCGAAAGTCATGATCCATCCTGCTACATATGAGAATGTCCATCAGGCGGTAGACCTGGCTTTTGAACTCTTCCCCTTAAAACTGCGGGACAAGAAAGTCCTGATAAAGCCCAATGTCCTTCGGGCCTCGGAGGCGAAGGAAGGCATCGTCACAAATCCCGCCGTCCTTAGTGCCGTGGTCGGGAAGGTGGAAATCATGGGTGCCGCCTCTATCGTTGTGGGCGACAATCCCGGACTGTTCAGCTACGGGGCAAACGAGGAAAGCTTCATAAAAACAGGCCTGATGGAAGCATCCAGGGGGCACTATCAAAATATAGGAAACGATTCCGTGAAAGTTGCCTTCAACGCCGAATTCCTGCCCGCGGTCAGCATCTCCCGTGCCGTGATGGAAGCCGATATAATCATCAGTCTGCCTAAATTCAAAACCCATGGGTTGACCGTCATGACCGGAGCGATTAAAAACAGTTACGGCATTTTGCCTGGGGCCCTGAAAGCCATGCTGCACAAGGCGGCGGGAAGTCCTGAACGTTTCCATGAGGTTGTGGTCGATGTTTTCCGTCTGCGGGTGCCTGATTTGTTCATTGTAGACGCGGTGGTCGGCATGGAGGGAAACGGCCCGGCTTCCCCCAATCTAAGGAATATCGGCCTGGTACTTGCCTCGGACAATGCTGTCGCCGTTGATGCCGTTATCGCAACAATGATGGGATGTGAACCTGGCCGCCTGCGCTTCCTTCAGAAGGCCAAAGAGGCTGGTTTGGGCGACTGCGACCTCAAAACGGTTGAAATCATCGGAGAACTGAAACGGCTGCCCGGTTTCAAGCTGCCTCCTTTGGGCGGAGAAGCCCTGCTGCGCAATGAATCCATGCAGTCGATGATTCACAACCGGACAATTCTCCGCCCGCAAGCCGATCCCGCCCGGTGTACCGGCTGCGGCACCTGTGTTGACCACTGCCCGGTATCGGCGTTGGCCATAAATGGCAATCTTCCGCAGGTGGATGCCGGGATATGTATTGCGTGCTTTTGCTGCCAGGAGATGTGTCCTGAGAAGGCAATTGCCCTGAAATAAGCGATTGGTTCCGGTCCGCTGTATCATCAAAAAGGCCATGGCGGTCCAGAGCCTGCGCTGATACAGCAATCAAGGCTGTCCTCCCAAATGTTCATACAATATCCACATGATAATTCATATCTTCCCACCTGCCCGCCAGGGTCCAGTGGAAAGTGAATTCCACAGTGCTTCCGGAGGGCAGATTTTTTGTTGGCAGGTCAACCAGATGCAGTCCGAGTCCGGTGTCATTGGATCTGTCGTCCCGAAACGAGCGCCAGCCGTCCGAGGTCCATCGTACAATTGAGGGGGAAAGGGCCTCAATGCGGAGTGTTTTCCCCTTGGGCATTACGCGGCATTTTTGATTGAAGCGCCAGCTGGCGTAAGGCGACGTTATTTTTTCATCAAGGTACCGCTTTACGGTCTGAGGCGGCATGTCGAAGACCCTCCCATCGTGCAGGGAGCGCCTCAGCTTGAGGTATTCGGCATGCGCCCAAACCAGAGGCATGGCGGATCCCGACGGCCTGCCTGTAAACAGTTCGCGCTGGGGAATGTCCGCTGAATCCCATATCTGCTCCGAAATCAGGCCAGAGCTTGAAAAGGATTCCAGCGTCTTACGCAGCTTGATTGCGTTATCCGCCCTTCCTGCCGCAAGTTCGTAATGGGCGCGTTCTCCGGTAAGCAGGGGCCAGGCCCGGCCCCTGCCGGTGCCGTCGAAGGGCGAGCCGTCATTATGCTCCCCGTATCCGTCCTCGTTATAACGATGCCACGATGGGCCGAAAGGCGTCTCCACTTTCAGCAATGCATCGATCACCTTCAGTGTGTTTGTAACTCGCGCATCGTCCGGGGCGCGGAGGCCAAAACGCACCAGTGCCAGGGCATCCGGGCTGATAATGTGCGAAGCGGGTGCTGCGCTCTGCCCGGGAGGACGGTTCTTAATGGGCACAAAGCCTTGAAGAGGGGAAGCCGCATCACTCACTTCAGGAGGAGATATCCGGACATAATAGCCCTCGATCCCCATCTGGCGCGACAGGTCCGTATCTTTTTTGTAAACCCACCGGTCAATGTTATCGTTCCATGTGTCGGCGGTTTCTCTCAGATATCCGGCAGCCAGGGTGTCTCCGTGCAAATCGGCAAGCTCTGCCGCGGCCAGCAGGGCGGCGATTTCAACGGACAGGGTGAATGGAGAGTACCCATGGTCTTCCTCCCATCGGTCCTGCTGCGATACAGGGCCGTTGCGTACAAGGAACCCTGCAGCTTTTCTTATCATGGGCCAGAGGCGGGAAATCTCTTTCCCGTCCAGAACGCCAAGGCGCCGCGCCATATCCACAAGCAGAACCGGGAATGCCGTTTCGTCCATCTGGATTCCGCTCCAGTATGGGGTCCCGTCAAGCCACATGTTCTGGGGCCAATTGCCATCGGCTTCCTGCGTGCACTGCAGGTACAAAATGACGCGGCGCGCATCTTCGGCGGCGCCCATGGAAAGGAGCGCGCCGGCTGTTTCCACGAGGTCTCGCGGCCATACAAGGTGGTATCCTCCCAGATCATCGTCGCCTTTCACAAACCCCCACGGAATGGAGAGGCTGGCTATGATACCGCCCTGAAGCCTTTTTGCCTCATGGATGCGCAATATCGCGGCACTTGTCCTGAAAACCGTGTTTTCGCCAGCGGTCTCCGCCGGCGAAAACAATGAATCCTGCCAGGACTGCCACTGGCTTATGTACTTTGAACGGGCCGCATCAAAGCCCTCTAACATGCTGGCAAGCGCATGCTGCCCCGCTTCGGCCGGATTTCTTCCGAACCCCAGGGCGAGCTGAAACGCTCCCCCCGAGTCGTTCAATTCCACCTCTCCGGTCAGCGCAACATTCCCGTTTTCAGCGCGGCCGTAAGTCCATTGCATTTCCCTGTGCAGCATGAGGTCCTGCCATCCGTCAGACACTCCCACGAAACCCACGGAAAGCTTCAGCCATGGAGCTGAACATGCAAGGGCCAGCGCGATGCCCTCCCGCTGGGCAAAGAGCATCGGCGTTCCCTTGTAATCGCCGGTCCATGCGGTGTTTCCACTCCCGCGGTTGCCAACGTGGGGCGCAAGCAAAACATAGAGGTGATAGTCCTTCAATGTGCCGTTCAGGGGCGTAAACCTGATATTTTGAAGCAGAACGTCACGGCTTGGGTCCGTGAGGACCTCTTTTGCGATTTCATAATTGCCTTTCAGGCAGGTGTTCACCAGCTTGTAAGCCGGAATCCCGTCCGCAAGACGTGAAACCAGGGACCCGGCATGCCTTTTTTCTTCCGAAAAGAAATCCCGCCCGTCTGTAATTATGAGTCCCATATCCCTTGTGCACGCCAGGTCTACCCGGGGGTAATATATTTCATTGAGTATGCCGTGGCTTATGGTAAACCAGACGCGGCTTGAGGCGCTAAGGGACGTGCCTACGCCGCTTTTTGCGCTCGACGTCCAGCGCGCCGGAATGCCGGGCCATCCGGGGGCGTAATTTTCTTGTTTTTCATTCATGAATTTATTCCCTGGGTCTCATCTTATGCCCATTCGATAACGGCCTTTATCTCCTCAGGGGAATGCTGTGTGAGGACTTTTTCAAATTCCTCAACCCGGTAACTATGTGATATGAGTTTTTCGATATGATCACCCCAGATGAGTCTTGCCTGCAAGAGGTCATTTACAGCCATCTGGAAATGGCCATAGGAGGCATTCACGCTTCCAGCCATCACCTGGTTATCAAGTACAAGCTGCCGAATGAGCTCAGCCCCTGGAATTTGCACTGGCCGGTTCCCGCCGGGTATTCCGGTGAGCACATAGACGCCGTTACGGGCCAACGCATCAAGCAGGTTGAAGGCCAAAACGGGAATCCCGGTAGCCTCAAAGACCAGATCCATCTGCCCGATTGCCTTATCAACCCCGTCAGGGGGAACTTTGCGCCCATCCAGATAGCAGCCGCCTATCTCCTTGAGCCATTCTGGCCGTGCCGTCGCGGCGTCAACTATGTCCAGTCCGCAAACCTCGGCCCCGCGCAGGCGGAGCACCAGTGCCGCAAGAAGCCCGATCGGCCCAAGCCCGGCTACCAGACACCTCTTCCCAAAAAGCCAGTCCGGTGTTGCATAGGCATCCGGCAGGCGGGCACTTTGAAGGCGCACCGCCTCGTCAATGGCCTTTTCGGCAACTGAAAGCGGCTCGACCAGCACGCCTGCCGCCCCTATCGTCCCGGGCACATGCACTGCATATTGTTCCCGGTCGACGACATATTCCGTTTGGTAACCGTCCAGGCCCCAAATGCCCCGTTCCTTATATTCACCGGTATGGCACATATCGGAGCGGTTCATTGCGCACGGCAAACATTTTCCGCATCCGCGGCGTACGGTAAATGCGGCAAAATCGCCGGCCTTTACCCGCGTAACGCCCTGCCCTGCTTCCACCACTTTCCCAAACATCTCATGACCTATTACCAGATCGTCATGACCGACGGGAGCGAGGGCCCGGCCTCCGGATGCCTCCTCTCTGTCCGTGCCGCATATCCCTACGCGAAGCACCTGCATCTTGACCTCATCAGGGGCCGTTATGGATGGTTCGTTACGCTCAACAATGCGCGGGGCCCCCGCTTGCGGTATCATTGCGATTGCTTTCATCTGCGCTTCCCTCCGACACTTCATCAGCTTTTATTAAATTATAGGACAAAAACCTGAACAGATTACGGCTTACTGAATTCCGGCTTCGCGGGCAGCGCGGTAGTGGGTCAGTTTGATAAATTCCGAGAGAAGCTATCTCCACTCCTGATTTAAAATCCGTTACGTTCTGAAGGGATTGGCGGCCGGTTTTCCGGCCGCCTTGGGATGAAGTCGCTGAACAGCCCTTTTAGGCCCCTGGCAGTACGGCCTCGTCCTGCTCGAAATAACGGCATTCCGCGCCCGGCGAGAGGAAGAGGTCCAGCCTGCTGCACAGGCCGGCCTCCCCCCTAACCGACGCGTATGCCGAGCTGAGGGTGTTCAGCCCCGGTATGGAAGCCTCAATCAGCCTCGGGGCGTTCACGAAGTGTTTGCAGCTGAAGCATGGGGCCGTGCCCATTTTATTTGCTCTCCTTTCGTCCGCCGTAAATATAACGGCGTTACTTGCCGAGCGTCGACCAATGGCTGCCGAAGACATAGACGGACAGAATGAACCCCAGCGCCACGTTCACTATAACCCCGGTCGTGAAGGCCAGGAACGGCTTCACACCCGCCGATTTCAGTTCCCTGAACCTGGTGGTAAGCCCTATGCTGAGGAAGCAGAATATGAAAGTCCAGGAGCGCAGGGAGACTATGGGCATTATGAGGTCCGGCTTTACGACCTTGCTGAAATCGGCGCTGGCGTATCCGGCCGTGACGGCGGTCATGAAAAAAGAGGCGGCCAGGAAGCCTATTACGAATTTGGGGAACCTCCACCATATCTCCATGGCGCTGGGCTTAGTGCCGCATTCCTCTTTCTCCCACTTCAGGCAGGCTATGAGGGCGAATATGAACGACCAGATGCCTATCCACATGTCCCTGCCGATGACCTTCATCAGGGTGAACCCCTGGATGGCCGCGTTCTCGTTGCCCGCCATCTTGCCGTAGGCGGTGGCTGCGGCGAAACCTGCGGCGTCGGCGAACTCCGACGTGCCAACCCATGCCCCGGCTATGCCGGGGTTGAGGCCCATCGCCTTCGATACAAACGGTATGAAGAATATCATCACCAGCGCCCAGATGACCACCAGCGTTACAGCGGTATACAGGTAATCCTTTTTAGCGCCCACGGCGCTTGCTATGGCCATCGAACCCGAGACTCCGCAGACCGCGCCCCCGGTGCCCAGGACCGCCCCAAGCCTCTTGTCCAGGCCAAAGACCTTTGTGGCCGTGAAGTAAATGACAAGGCACGTGGTTATGGAGATGAAGGTGGCCTGGAAGAGCGCGACCGGCCCGGCCGAGACTATGAGGGTTATGGGGAAAGTGGCGCCCAGCAGCACGATGCCAGTCTTGATGTAGTATTCCACCCTGAAGCCCGAATCGAGCCATTTGGGAAGGCGCACCACATTTGCGATGATGAGGCCCACTATCAGGGCCACCAGCGGAGGCTCCAGGTTGTACTTCGACGCGTTCGCCCAGCCGCCTATCGCGAACATCACGATCGAGAGCAGATAGAGGATTATGAAGGAAGGGATGAACTCGCGGGTCTTTATCCCTATTATCCTGGTGGACACACCGAATATCACCAGCCAGGAGACCATCTGCATGAAGTAGAGCGGCAGGTTCTTGCTGAAGTGGTCCGCGAGCTGCCCGAAGGATGTCCACTTGAGGCCGCCGGGGTTGATCGCCAGGGACTTTACAATGCTGCTT
Organism: Nitrospirota bacterium; assembly: GCA_014874185.1. GTDB lineage: Bacteria > Nitrospirota > Thermodesulfovibrionia > Thermodesulfovibrionales > JdFR-88 > JACWAF01. Next base: position 107,589 of record JACWAF010000041.1, read on the forward strand.
CCGCTCAGGAAAGACACCAGAGCGACGACGGTGATGCCGATGCCCAGGTAAATGGCCCACCAGTCTTCTTTCAGGTAGAGTTCCTTCCAGCCCATCGGCTTTGCCTTCGGGGGCGCCCCCTCCACGCAGGCCTTTGTCTCGCAGTAATCAGTAGAGCCTTTCGATACGTCGTCAGACATAGATTCCTCCCCTCAAAAGATTTATGTCGCATATATGGCAAAAGCCGTACCACGGGAAGAGGTTTGAGGAAGGGCTGAAAACAAAGGGTTTTTCAGGCCATGAGGCCGGGGAAAGGCATTTTGGGTGCAAAAATATTATTGCAGTGCTAGATTTTATTTGCATCTTTCCGGAACCCGGCGGGTCTGATGCCGTATTTCCTTATAAGGTGCTGAAGGGACTGCCGCTCGACCCCGGCCTTCTTTGCCGCGAGCGAGACGTTGCCGTCCGCCCCCCTCAGGAGGCAGGCCAAATAGTGTTTATTGAATTTCTCAAGCACGGACCTTCTGGCATCCCTGTAATCCATGCCTGAGATGGCAGAGGCGTCCTCGTCCGGGCATGGGCTGATGCCCTCGCGGTTGAAGTCCTGCGCCTCTATCATTTCCCCCTTGGAGAATATCACCACCCTTTTTATATCGTTCTGTAGCTGCCTGACGTTTCCGTGCCATCTCCGCGAGGCGAGCATGCGGACGGCGTCCTCGGAAAAACTCTTCCGGGGCACGCCAAACTCGGCGCAGAACCGGGACAGGAAGTGGTTTGCTATCAGGGGGATGTCCTCCTGTATCTCGCGGAGCGAGGGCGTGTGGATCGAGACCACGTTCAGCCTGTAATAGAGGTCTTCCCGGAACTGCCCGGAGGCTATCTTTTCCTCCAGGTCCTGGTTGGTGGAGGCTATTATCCTGACGTCCACCTTGTACGTCTTGTTGTCGCCCAGGGGTTTTACTTCCTTCTCCTGCAGGACCCTCAGGAGCTTTGCCTGGAGGACCGGCGAGATGTCGCCTATCTCGTCGAGCAGTATGGTGCCCCCGTTGGCGAACTGGAAGAGCCCGTCCTTGTTCACGGCGGCCCCGGTGAACGCGCCTTTCCTGTAGCCGAACAGCTCACTCTCCAGGATGTTTTCCGGTATGGCGGGGCAGTTCACGGTGATGAAGGGCCTTTCGGCCCTGGCGCTGAGGGCGTGCATGGTGCGGGCCGCAAGGTCTTTTCCGGTGCCCGTCTCCCCCGTCATCAGCACCGTGACGTCGGTCTTGGCCACCATCCGTATGGTCTCGATAAGGCCCTGCACGGGGGCCGACCGCCCTATGAACCTCTCAAGCGCCTCCCTGTCCTTTATCCGCCTTTCGAGGTCCATGTTCTTTTTCAACAGGGCGCTGTACTCAAGGGCCCGTCTCATCGTATGCAGCAGCCTTTCTTCGTCGAAGGGCTTGGTTATGAAATCATAGGCGCCAAGCTTCAGCGCCTCCACGGCGTTATCTATGGTGCCGTAGGCGGTCATCATTATCACGATAACGGATTCTTTCAGCCGCTTTATCCCGGCGAGAAGCTCCAGGCCGCCCATCCCCGGCATCCTCATGTCCGCAAGGACCACCCCCGCCCCGCCCGCCTTGATGACCTCCAGGGCGCTCCCGCCGTTGTCGGCCGTAATCACCTCCAGACCCAGCTCCTTGTTGATCAGCCTTTCAAGGAGCTTCAGCATGTCATGCTTGTCATCCACTATCAGGACCGGCTGCCTCACGCGTGCTCTTCCCCCTGGGGCAGGCCCACCTTGAAGGTAGTGCCCTTCCCCTCTTCGCTCTCGAATGTGATCTCACCGCCATGCTCCTTTATTATCCCATAGCTCACGGCCAGGCCAAGCCCGGTGCCCTGCCCGGGCTCCTTGGTGGTAAAGAAAGGGTCGAATATCCTGCCCTGTATCTCCTTTGGCATCCCGCAGCCATTGTCCGAGAATGCCGCCACCACCCTGCCCGATTCCCGGTCAAGCCATGTGGATATCCTTACCGATCCGCCGGGGCCCGCAGCCTGGCAGGCATTCATGAGGATGTTCATCCAGACCTGCTTTATTTTTCCCGTGTCCATCGTGACCGGCGGAAGCCGGTCGCCGTAATCCCTGGCCAGTTTAACATCAGTCCCGCCGAACCTGGCCTCAACCACGGAGGTTATTGATTCTATAGTGGAGTTCACGTCCGCTTTCTCGTACCGGGTCTTCGTCTGCCTGGAGAAGTCCAGTAGGTCCTGCACTATCTTCTTGCACAGGCGGGCATTCTCTTCCACCATCGAAAGGTCTTCCCTGGCCTGCCCGGAGGCGTCCTTCATCATCAGCCCGGTATAGCCCAGGACGATGCTCAGGGGGTTGTTTATCTCGTGCGCGACGCCCGCCGCAAGCTGTCCTATGGAGGCCATCTTGTCTGCCTGCCTCATCTGCTCTTCCATCTTCTTTCTTTCCGTGATGTCCTTGGCGATGCACTCATAGCCGCAGATCTGATTTGCAGGCTCTTTCCTCATCGTGGCCGCCAGGAGCACGCTGGCCTCGCCGCCGCCGGCCTTTCTGAAGACCGTCTCCAGGTCCTTTACGAAACCTTCCCTCTCCATGCGTACCAGGAACCGGTCCGCCGTCTTCACAGACATGAAATCGTGCAGGCTCATCCTGTTTATCACTTCCCGCTTGTCATCGGCCCCAAGCAGTTCCAGCCCCGAGTTGTTGATCTCAAGCACCGTCCCGGAGCAGTCCGTGATTATTATGGCATCCTTCGAGGCCTCGAAGATATGCCTGTACTTCAGCTCGGAAGAGTTAAGCTCCTCCTGGGATTTTTTGAGGTGCCCCATCATGGAGTTGAAGGACTCGGCAAGCTCCGCGATCTCGTCGTCCCCCTTCACGTCGAACTCCATCTCCAGCCCCTTCTCCCCGCCCACGACCGACTTGAAGAACGAGCTGGCCTTTTTCAGGGGCCTCACCGAGACCACGTAATAGAAATAATTAAGGGCCAGGAAGAGAAAAGCCATCCCGGCAACGCCGATCAGGAAGATGGAAAAAGCCACTTCCCTGAGGCGTCCGAACGTCTTGTCCACCGGTATGGCGATGGACTCCAGGCCGACCACGTCGCCCACCTTCCAGTAATGGCCGTTGCGGTCCCCGTAACGGCTCAGGAGAGATTTCGAGGAGAGCGCGGGGTCGCCATGGCATGGGAGGCACTGATTTTCCATCTTCACGGCCTTGAAATAGGCGAAGTACCGGCTGCCGTTCTTGTCTATAAGCCCCTTCCATTTGTAAACCCCGCCATTCCCGGATGAAAACCTGTTTATCAGGGCGGCCTCGAAACGGTCCGCCCGGTTCCCTGGGTTCATCGGGTTCAGGGCGACGCGCCTGTATATGTAATCGGGGAACATCCTGGCGAACCTGTCCATGATGCCCTTGTTGACGAAAGACGTGGACATGGCCTCGCGGACGAACTCGTCCCTCCGGAGGACGTGGTACATCTGGGGCCTCAGCTCGTCCCTAACGTATTCCATCGTGGCCTCGACGTGTCCCAGGACGATATCGCTCTTCTGATACGCCTCCTGTATATAGAGGCCCTTCAGTTCCTCATAGAAGAGTATGGAGATGAGCCCGACGGCGGAGACGAGGATCACGGCGATGCCCAGCATGAACTTGGCCGCCAGTTTCCTGGGCCTGAAGGAAAACAGCCTTCTCATGGCTTCCAGACCGTGCCCTTGAAATCCCCCCGGGCCTTGCGAAGGCATATGGGCCGCGGGCGCAACAGGAGCGGGTTTTTTAAATGATGCCGGGCGGGGGGCTTAACCGTCTTCTTCATCCCTTTGAATACTTTAACCTGAGGGGGGATGAATTTTCCATAACGCCCCATTCCGGGTAGAGTAGGAAACTGAGTCCCTGAGCCAGCCAGGACTTTAGGAACGCCTCGCCGCACGCGGCTATTACGTGTCAGCAGACTGGGTTCGATCATCAGTTTCCCCTCATCAAACCGTGCATGCGATTTTTTCGCA
>JACWAF010000042.1 GCA_014874185.1 Nitrospirota bacterium
CGCTGGAGTCTACCCCGTACCTGATACGGGGCGGGAATGACGAGACCTCAGCTGTTTTGGACAGCATTAGGGGGGGCCTGATTTCAGAATGGGTGGCCGAGTCTGTCCAAAAAGCTGCTATTTCAATAAGTTGCTTCTCTTAAAAGAAGCCGTTTTTACTTATTTTGGACAGTAATGGTCCAGCGGATTTGACATTGCCCGCATCTTCTACTATTCTGTCGAGGTAAGTAGAAGCCGTTTTCCATTTCCAATCTCCTGAATCATGTAATCCCAGAACCGTATCGGAGAGGCTATCCCTATGACGGTAAAACCTTTGAAATTCGAAGCGCACGCCAAATCATCCGCCAAATCATGGACATTCATAAAAAAGAGGCAAGATGCTTTCGATTTTCTTCTGTAAGCGCCAAGAAAGGGGGTTAAAGATGAAGAGAGGACTGTTTGCCTTTTCCCTTTCAGGTTTCCTGCTGATTATATCCATTTGGTTAGCCGCTTGCGGCGGCGGAGGAAGCAGCAGTTCCAATTCGGCCTCAAACCAGAACGATGCGCTTCGCGTATCCTCCACCAATCCGCAGAGCAATTCCGTAATCGGGGTGAACAACTCCATCACGGTCACATTCAACCAGCCGGTGCTCGCCTCAAGCGTCAATTCCAATACCTTTGTGGTAAAAGACAGCAATGGCGATCAGGTTATGGGCACAGTCGCCCTCAGCAACCAGACGGCAATCTTCACCCCTCAAACTCCTCTGGCTTATTCCACCACCTATGTCGCCAGTATCACAACCGGCGTGCTGGACCAGAAAGGCAACACGATGGCGGGCATGTACACATGGTCTTTTACGACCATCTCGCAGACCGACACCACGCCGTTGATGGTGGTGTCGACATGGCCGCTGGACGGGGCCACGTACATGTGTCCTTATCACAGCATTAACGCAACATTCAACAAGCCGCTGCTGGCCTCGTCCATTAACTCTTCTACCTTCCTCGTAAAGGACAGCAGCGGGAATCCGGTGGAGGGATGGGTTACATACGACGGCACGACCGCAAGCTTCAACCATAACCGGCTCGATTTCAATACCAAATATTTCATCACGATAACTACAGGTGTGAAGGATTCATCAGGCAACCCGATGGCAAGCCCTTATACCTGGTCTTACACTACCAAACCCAGCCTGTCCGCGCCCGATACCTGGTGGCCTGTCTCCGCAACCAGCGGAAGCCCCTCGGCAAGGTATTCGAACACGGCCGTGTGGACCGGAAACGACGTGATAGTGTGGGGCGGCTACTATTATAACGTCTTCAATGACGGCGGGGTGTACGACCCCGTTTATGACTCCTGGAGCGCGATGTCGCTGGTCAACGCCCCATCCGCCAGAACGGGTCATACCGCAGTATGGACTGGCTCTGAGATGATAGTCTGGGGCGGTACCGACGGCTCCAATGCCCTTAACACCGGGGGCAGGTATAATCCGGTAACGGACACATGGACACCGGTATCCACGGTGGGCGCCCCCTCGGCAAGGACGGGGCATTCCGCCGTATGGACGGGAAAGAAGATGATCGTTTGGGGCGGCAGCTCCGGCGACAATACGGGTTTCAGCTATGATCCGGCAACCGATACATGGAGCCCCATCTCATCAACCGGGGCCCCGTCCGCAAGGACTTATCATACGGCGGTATGGACGGGCTCCGAGATGGTGGTCTGGGGAGGCATTACGAAGGACAACACGGCCACGAATACAGGCGGTATATATGACCCTGCGGCCGATTCCTGGACCGCTACGGACACGGGCAATGCCCCCGATGCCAGGTATCAGCATACGGCCGTATGGGCTGAGAACCAGATGATAGTATGGGGCGGGCTCGTGAACGGCGCGGTCACCAACACGGGCGGGAAGTACAATCCCTGGACCGATAGCTGGAGCGCCACATCCATCATCAATGCCCCAAGCGCCAGGTCTCAGCACGCTGCGGTATGGACGGATGGCAGGATGGTGATCTGGGGAGGCGGCAATAACAAGGGCGGCAGTTACGCCCCGTAATGAATCGGAAAATGGAAGGGGGCGGATTTTCAGCCCCCTTCCATTTTCAACCGGCTATTACGGCAAATTGCGGTACTTTTTCCTGTTTGGATTCATATCATTGTCCAGCTTCAATTTCCGAAACTGCTTGAATTATCCGTTGCGCCTTTATTATCTGAGCGAAGTTCCTTTTTGCAAGGACATTGCGGACCTGTTCCCTCACCTCAACCCACACCGGATGGATGGCACAGGCGCTACTCAGAGGACAGAGCCTTTCACCAAGCGCACAGATATTCATTGCGACCGGACCCTGAATGGCCTCTATGATATCGAGAAAATTTATCAGAGCGGATTTTTTTGCAAGCTCAAACCCGCCTTTTACTCCCCTGTGGGATTTAACAATCCCAGCCTTGGCAAGCTTCTGAAGTATCTTGGCCAGAAAATTTTTCGGCACTCGGGTGCTCTTTGATATCTCGTCTATTACGGCGATCTCCCCGGGCCTCTGCGCAAGACGGTATATGCATCTTATGGCATAATCGGTTTCCCTTGTTATCTGCATCCTCTATCCGTATCGCGCTCCTGTTTTTAAATTCAATATGGACCTTTCCCTGCAAAATGGCTGCCATGCCTGCGGTTATATCTTTGTTTTTAGAAATGCACCTAATGCCTTGTCTAATTTGCGTATATGGTTCTGAAGCCATTCGACAACCATATAATTGGTATTCACAACCAGATGCACACCCGTCCCTTCTTTATCAAACTGGGCCTTCAACTCCGAGAAGTTTTGCATAAACTCCAGATGCTGCGCCTTGTGATTTTCATAACCTGAATAGTCATATTTTTTCATGAATTTTTCTTCGGCGGAAAAATGTGTTGTCACATAATCATCCAGAAACAGAATCACCTTCATAACCTCGTCCCTGCCCTTTCCCCGCGTGCAGGCGTTGAGAAGATTATCAATACGCCTGAACAATTCCTTGTGCTGCTTGTCGATCTCGCCTACGCCTGTCGCCAGGTCATCAGTCCACTCAACTGGCATAAACACCTCCTTTTATGCCTAGGAGACATAGCACATTTCAATGTTAGGCATCAGTGCTGATACCTGATCTTTAACACCTCACCGTCAATTTCTCTTCGTCACGGAGTTCATCGCCTGTGCTTACTGTCAAATTCCGGAGATGGCTTGCCGATATGGTAGCCTTGGTCATAAACGATTCCAACCTGCCTTACCGCCTTCAGGATCTCTTCATTCTCCACGTATTCGGCTACTGTCTTGATGCCTAGTTCCTTGCACAGTACAATTATGGCCTTCACTATCGCCATATCCTTGGAATCAAAAATCATGTTCCTTATGAACTCCCCATCGATCTTCACATAGTCGATGGGGAAGCGCTTTATGTAGTGAAACGATGAAAAACCAGATCCAAAGTCGTCGATGGCGAAATTGAAACCCTCCGACTTGAGATCATGGATGAACTTCTCGAGAAGGGAGATATTCCTGACCGTGTCTCTTTCGGTAATCTCAAATACGATGGTGCCGTGGTCTATTTCGTGCTTCTTCGTCAGATTCAGCACGCCCGGAATGAATTCCTTGAGAATCAGAGACTTCGGCGACAGATTAATGAACAGAGAGCCGTCATACCCATCGGCTTGTACCTTTTCGAAGGCCTTCTCCATGAGCACGTAGTCGAGCTTGCTCACCACCCCGAGCCTCTCGGCGGCCTCGATGAACTCCCCAGCCGTCAGGATGCCCTTATCAGTCTTGATCCTGCTTAAGACCTCGTGGCATTCGACCTTGCCGGTCTCCACGTTGATGATGGGTTGAAAGTAGGGGATGACGCTCTTCTCTTCTATGGCGTTCATGACAACTATGTTCACTTCTCCGGTTGACCTGAATACTTCCACAACGTCTTCTCCGGTAGGGATGACTATCGTATTCTTGCCCTCGTTTTTTGCCTTGTACATCATGTTGTCTGCAAACATAAAGAGGTCCTTCGCGATCGAGGCATGGACAGGGTAAACGGCAAAACCGATGGAAGCGGTGGCTTTAACCTTTGCGCCGTCATTGGTGGCGATGGAGATCCTGCTGATATTCTCCCTTATTCTGTTTGCAACAAAAAAAGCCTGCTCTTCGTCGGCGTCCGGGAGGACAACTGCGAATTCGTCGCCGCCGTACCTGGAGAGGATATCGCCGTTTCGCAGGGCATTATGCACCACGGTGGCGATTTCTGACAGGAAACGGTCGCCGAAAACATGGCCATGCGAGTCGTTGATGTTCTTGAAGTTGTCAAGGTCGATGACGAGCACTGAGAATTTATATCCGTGCCGCTCCGCCCTCAGGATTTCATATTTGAGCAGTTCCCAGAACAGCCTTTGGTTGTAGAGATTGGTTAGCGGATCCCTTGTTGCGTAGTATTCGATGTCCCTGGTGTACTTGTAGATGGCTTTGATGGATCCGACCACATTCAAAAGGGTGGTTAAAACTCCGTCGATCACAAGCGAGCGGATGGGGTCTTTCGTCAACTTCGACTGTACCCCTATCCCCACCACTCCTCCTATCCTGGGATTCTGGAGGATGAGGGATTTGGTCTGTAACTCTATGTCCTCTTCTTTCAGGTCCAAAGGTGCGTGGAAATCGGGTGCTATGTTATGGTTGATATTAAGGGTGGCTGCGTTGCCGAGACCTTCGTTTATATTAGTGGCTTTCTGACGGATAATTTTTTCGACGGTCCCTTTTATCTCGGCGGACGGGATACCAGTCCAGAAGACCTCGAGATCGTACAGCTCATCGTCGATTTGGAAGATGGTGAAGAGGGTGTACGCTTCGATTATCCTGTTGATTTCGAGCAGCAAGCGATGGACGTGTTCCTTCCAGTCTTTCACTACTTCGGAAGTGATGATGAATTTCTCGAGCACTTGAAGCTCGAATTCGAGGATCTTCCTGTCCACTGCAACATCCCTGATCTTCTTTGCAAAGCTGCCAAGTTCCAGCAGGATGTTGTTGAATTCCGCAAAACCTATATCGGAACTCTCCATTTCGAGTTTGGTCAGGTCACTGATGCTGCTCACATCCTGTATTTTTTTGTGGAACAGTTCTGTGGAACTATTGATCCTCGCATTCAGAAAGTTAGGATAAAGCCGGCCATGATGAAAGGGAGCGGAGACAGGACCAGGAAGAAGAAGGTGAATTTCTTTTTTATGTCATCGATTGCAGGCCCTATATCCTGCTGAACGCTTATCGCCCCCAGTATGTTTCCCTTCTGCTCTTTCAAGTGACATTTCAGACAGCCCTTATTTGCCTTTACCGGATAGATGTTGGTCAGCAGAGAACCGTCCTTTGCGTTCATTATGCTCCCGCTGTTCAGAACGCCAGCGGCCCGCTCGCCAACTTCGCTCCCTCCCTTTCCGTACAACTTTACCCTGTATGCCGTTCCCCCGACAGCCCCCTCCAGGGATGCGATGTACTCTTCCATTTCCTTCTTCGTCCAACCTTTTTCCATAAGCTGAAACAGCATGGTGAATGTCTGCTGGGAGACAGAGCGCGATACGACGCGGGCTTGGTTCTCGACCATATCCTGATTGATAGAATATGCGATCAGAAAGGCAAGATTAAAGCTGAGAAAGGAAACAACAAGGGTTGATACGCAGACAAAGGACTTCAGCCGATACTGCTTCCGTAAAATCGTCCGCACCAAAGGCACCCGGGCGCCTAAGCGTAACGTCTCTTTCTCCATTTTCCTGAAAACATCAAGGATTCGTTCCACTCTGCGCCCCGTAAAAATTTAATAAGCGTTGTGCTATTTAATCAGATTTATCGCTCTTCAGCCAGCTTTGACTTCAAGAAGGTTTTATCCTTTGGGTTCCCTTCAAGCCGAAATCCGCTTTCGCGCCGTGTGGGGATAATTTGCAATCCCTGCTTTGATTAAGCTGCCAGAGAATTGGCAAGGAAGCTCTAACCCAAGTTTGTTCACGTTTACAAGTTCCGTTTATACCTCCTTTTACAATACAGGACTCTTTTAATCCTGTTTAATAACATGCCTTAAAATGTTTGTCAAGGAATTTTCTCGTGAGCACTTTGAAAAGCAAATAAAACCCTCGATATTGATCCCCTGAGGACATCTCAGAGGTATAATTCCTATTTCGGAGTCAGGTCTTAGATATCCCTTATCGCTGGCTGTTGATTAGCGCATTTTACATCCGCGGCGTTCGTATGCCTCCCAGGCGATTGCCTTTTCATACTCTTGGAAAAGTCTCTCCCGCCTTTTGAACTCTGCGGAGTGGATGGAGCGTCTGCCGTTTTTCTTGATGGTGCCAATATCTGCATGGAGCATTTCGTGGTAGACGACAAAGCGGATGTAATAAGACGGCACGCTCTTTCTGTCCAGAATCGGGTTTATCCTAATGAGGCCGGGGCCCCCGTTTCGCGATGGCGAATAGCTTCCGAGCGTGCGCTTTTTCACGGCGTATTCCCGCGGGCTTCTGCCCCATGTGATCCCGCAAATGAGCCGGCCGGAGAAATACTCTCTGTTGAGGGAGCCGTATGTACAGGAGAGGTCATGGAATTTCCCCTCCGTTTTCGGCAAAAACCTTCCTGCGCGCTCCGTGGTCCTTCCCAATTCTGCTTTTTCAATCTGCCTTCCGTTTGCCCTTATGTAGCGTCTCAAAATGGGAAAGCGCTCTCCTTTTTTTCTGTTTTTTATGAACCTCGCTATCTCTCGGATAACATCCGGGCCTGACTTGAGGAATATCCTGTGGAGCCGGAGCCGGGTCCTCTCTCCGTCCCGCGTCACAGATAAAACGCTTACGGAATTTGAAGTGATTGAAATGGAAAGAGGCCTGCCAGTCAGGGCCTCAAGCCGCTCCCCAAGGCTTTTTTCATCCCACTCAATGGGCAGGCAGTACTGCAGGTCTTCTCCCGCTGCCATGCAGTAAATATAACCCAAACCGGGCAATCAGGTATATGGAAGCGAATCCGGGACGCCTATCGGATTTCAAAAAGGGATTCCGGGGATAAAGATGAGCCTCTGGTGGCGGGGCGGAGAAGAGAGTCCGTGCATAAGTTACTTGTCGATGTGAATGTTGCGAAAAAGTTTTATCGGCACAGAGGGTTACGGGAGGGAAAGAGCAGCTTTTTCCTGCCGTTCCCGATGATTATGGAGGGTATGCTGCTGTTTTGTATCACTGCGATGATCGCTTTCATCAATGCCTCCGCGGTTCGTTTATCCAGCTGGCAGCAGAAACCGTAACCAGTCCGAGGCCCACTCCAACGGCCGACATCACGGGCACGGCAACATAGCCCCAATGATCGGCCACGAAACCTCCCAATGCTGCTCCCATCACGCCGGAAAACGCGGTTACTGCATTGAAAATACCCATGGCGCCTCCCTCTTCTTTTCCGGATGGGGCCAGCTGCGCAGTAAGCGCTGTGCCGCTTACGCTTAGCAGTGACCATGAAAGCACAACAAGGGAGAAGCCTGCAAGGGCAAGCCAGCCTCTTTCTCCTGAGCGTGTCAGCCCAAGAAAGACAAGGCCGATAACGGCAAGCAGGCGCACTCCGAGAGCAGCTTTTAATACTTTGTCAGAGCCAAATCTGTCAGATAATTTCCCCGCCGGTATGTAAAGGGCGAGCCCGAGGCCAGCCGCCACGGCAAAACCCAGGGATGATAAAGATGGCGACACGCCATACGCTTTCTGCATTAATACGGGATAAAGAGAGAAAACCGCCGCAGAACCTGTATAGCTTAACATCCAGGAAAGCAGAAAACGCGCAAAAGGCAATCGCTCCGCTTTTTCAATCTTACGGATTGCACTAAGGTTTACGTAGTGATACAGACGCAGCGGCGAGTTGGAAGCGGGCCATTCGGCATGACGAACGGGCTGCGGCAAGGGAGGCCTGTGATGGAGTGGAACAGCCGGAGCATGTGTTGCAAACCAGCCGGGCAATATGCCAAGAAGGGTAAGCCCCGCAGCTAAAAACATCCCGGCGGATAGGCCTGTCTGACTCAAACTGCTGGCAATGAACAACCCGATTACCTGCCCAAAGCCAAAAAAAGTCTGCAGCCAGCCTATGCGTCTATCCCATTCGTCCTTTGGGTGGGCTTCCACGACAAACAGGTTTGCAACTGTGGCTGCCCCAGCGGAACCCGTGCTTTGCATCAAGGCCAGCCAGAGCCATGCCGTCAAGGAAAGTGTAAATGGGAATATGCCAAGCCCCGCCGCAATAAGGAACAGTCCGCCTACTAATAGGACGCGGTGCAACCTGTAACGGTCGGCCAGAGCACCCCAAACGGGAGCTGTCAGACCGCCAATGCTGAATGCAGCCATCACCAGTCCGACCTGTGTGGCGCTGCCTGAACGGCTTACAATCAGAGGCAATAAGATAGGCGCCAAACCAGCCATAGTGGTTCCCATTAATGCGTATGCTAAATACCAGGTTTCCATAATGGGAGAAATGAAAAATCGCCTTTTCCAATAGTTACTGACCGCCGGTCATCGGCAGCTTTTATTAAATTATAGGTTAAACATGGGGATTTAATTATTCAATACGTCAAACGGAAGATTACAGGGGGCGCCCACTATGATAATTCATAAGCAAGAGACTTGCTGGATAAAAGGGGGGATAAAATAGCTGTCCCCCTTTAACCAGGTCCTCCCGGTATGGAATGCCGGCAGAGGGCATGGCACTTAGACGGGATACCTTGCGGAGACACCCCCTTTTCCTTTCCTGGACAAAGGCAAGTTGAGGGCCTTTGCAAGGGGGGAGATTTTCCGAACGATTACCGGAAGAGCCCCTTTTTTTATACCGGTTCAGTGGTTTTTATCTTGCAGTACTCCTCGCGGAAATATTTTCTCTTGAAAAAGCCTGCGACATTCACAAGCCCTATCATGACGGGCACCTCCACAAGAGGGCCTATGACGGCGGCAAAGGCAGCGCCCGAATTGATCCCGAATACCGCTACGGCCACCGCTATCGCAAGCTCAAAATTGTTGCTTGCCGCGGTAAATGAGAGAGTCACCGTCTTTTCATAATCCGCCCCTATCTTCCTGCCAAGATAAAATGAGACCAGGAACATGACCACAAAATAGATGAGGAGGGGAATAGCTACGCGCACAACATCAAATGGAAGCCGGACTATGTAACCACCCTTCAGCGAGAACATGACCACGATCGTAAAAAGCAGGAATATGAGGGCGAGGGGGCTTACCCTGGGTATGAATTCCCGCTGATACCACTCGCGGCTTTTGATCCTTATCAGGCTGAACCTGGTTATCATCCCCGCCAGAAACGGGATGCCCAGATAGAAGAGGACGCTCTTGGCGATCTGGCTTATCGTGACATCTACCACCGCGCCCTTAAGACCGAACCAGCCAGGAAGGATTGTTATAAAAACGTATGCGTACACGGAAAAGAAAAGGACCTGGAATACGGAGTTGAACGCAACGAGTCCGGCCGCGTACTCAGGGTCTCCGCAGGCCAGGTCGTTCCAGACGATTACCATTGCTATGCACCGGGCAAGGCCAATCATGATGAGCCCGACCATATACTCCGGATAGCCGTGGAGGAAGATTATTGCCAGAAGGAACATCAGGACCGGGCCGATGACCCAGTTTTGCACCAGCGACAGGCCAAGCACCCTTCTGTTTCGGAAGACATCTCCCAGTTCCTCGTAATTCACCTTGGCAAGCGGCGGATACATCATAAGGACAAGCCCTATGGCAATCGGGATATTTGTAGTGCCCACCTGGAACTTATTGATGAGAACCGGCATCGATGGGAAAAAATATCCCATCAAAACGCCAAGCGCCATGGCAAGAAATATCCACAGGGTCAAGAACCTGTCAAGAAAAGATAGTTTTTTAGAGGCCGCCATTCCGCAACTCCTTTATTAAATTTTCCACTCGCATTCTGATTTCATCCCTTGCCTTTCTGAACTTTTCCATCACCTCTTCCTCCGTGCCCATTGCCTTCACCGGGTCTTCAATCGGCCAGTGTTCGCGTTTTATATGCGGCGGAGTGAACGGGCAGGTCTCTTCCGCATGGCCGCAAAGCGTTATAACCATGTCCATTTTCAAAAGAAGCTCCTGGTCTATCCCTTTTGACGCCTGTCCGGATATGTCGATGCCCGCCTCCTTCATGGCCGCTATCGCCTTCGGGTGAACGTAGCCAGCGGGGTCCACGCCCGCGCTGTGCGTATCCACTATTGCCTTACCGAGCGTTCTGGCGAAACCCTCGGCCATCTGGCTCCGGCAGGTGTTGCCGGTGCACAGGAACATTATCTTGAGCATGAACTTACCCCCCGCAGCATTGCGCCTTTTTTTCGGCTTTGATTTTCATTTCGTCTTTTATTCCGGCCTTTTTCCCCATGAACTCCTCCAGACGCCTCCTGTCTTCCGCAACCGAGTCCGCCGGTGTCCTCTCTATCGCGGAATAAAGCAGGAGCCGCCTGAACATGTCTGCCTCGTTCAGCCTGTAGTGGGTCCATCTGCCCTCTTTTCTGTCCCTGATTAGGTCCGCATCCCTGAGTATGGCCAGGTGGAAAGAGATCTTTGGCTGGACCATATCGAGCGCCGCCACCAGGTCGCAGACGCAAAGCTCCCCGTGCTCCAGAAGCTTTATAATCCTCAGTCTCGTCTCATCGGAAAACGCCTTGAATATATTCAGCAGTTCATCCATTCTTATCTGTCCTCCAGTTTTATTGTTGATGCCCTTAGGGGCAAAATGCCCGCCACCTTTGCCTTAAGCCCGTCAAACAGGCTGTAGAGTATAGGGACGTATACCAGCGTAAGGAACGTTGATACCATCAGTCCACCGATCGCGACAATCGCAAGCGGCGAGAGCCTTTCCAGCCCTATCGCCCATTCAAGGGCAATCGGTATCATGCCAACGCTTGTGCCCACGGCCGTCATCAGGATGGGCCTTGTCCTTATCCTGACGCTGCCAGTTATCGCGTCCGTGAGGCTTTCACCCCTCGCCCTGGCCTCCTCGATAAAATCTATAAGCAGGATGGAGTTTTTTACCACGATGCCCGCAAGCAGTATCATCCCCATCATCGAAGGCATGCACTGGTGCTTGCCAGTTATGAGCATCGACCACAGGGCGCCTATCAGGGCAAGGGGAATTGCGGACATGATGGTCAGTGGATGGATCCACGACTTGAAAGCGGGCACCAGGGAGAAGTAAAGGAGTATCAACCCGATGGCAAGGGCGGCCATAAGCCTCCCGAATGATTCCTTCATCTGCTTCATATCCCCTTCCTGAGAGATGGCGTACCCCTGCGGAAGCCTCAAGCCTTTAAGCGCCATGTCTATATTGCTGTGGATATGGGATACTGCCGCGGTGCTCCTGTATCCGTAGATATCGAGGGTGGGCTGCAGGTACTGCCTGGATATAGACGTCTGCGTCTTCATTACACTAAGCGACCCAAGCTCTTTCACGGGCACCGCCCCCTTTGGCGTCTGGATGAGCATGGATTCTATGGCGGGAATATCGTCCCTGTATTGCGGGGCGTACTGCACCCTTATGAAATAGCCGTCCTGGCCCGGCACCCTGAACACAGATGACGCGCCGCCCCTTACGGCGGCAGCTATCTGCCGCGATATGGTAACGGGGGACATGCCGTATATGGCGGCCTTCTGCATGTCCACCCTGAACGCCACCTCTTTTTTGTCGTTTGTCCAGCTCCTTGAGAAACTCGTAAGCCCCTTTACCTGCCTAAGCCTTTCCATAACGTCACTGCCGATTGAATCGAGGATCCTGGGGTCAGGGCCGCTTATCATTATATCGACGGTCGATTTGATGGAGGACATTGCCGTTGCGCCGTAGTCGAAGACGTCAACGTACTTGAGGCCCGCGATCCTTCCGAATTCGCCTCTCAGGCCGTCCTCTATCTGCCAGATGGATTTTTTCCTGTGAAACCTGTCCACCAGGTGTATGGTAATAGTCCCCTGCTGGGGGATCCTGCCGCTTCCAAAGCTTATGACGCCGGGTTCGGAGCCCACGGCTGTGGAGATCATCCGAACCCCGGGCGTTTTCTTGATGGCGCTCTCCATCTGGTCCAGTATATTCTCGGTCTCCTTAAGCGAGGTATTCGAGTCCGCCTCGAAGTTCACCTTTATTATGCCCGTGTCCATGGGCGGCATGAGGTCCCTTCCGACAAGTGGCATCTGTCTCATGCTGAAGACAAGGACAACCAGCGCCCCGATAATAAAGAGCGCCCGGTGCTTAAGCGCAATTCCCAAAATGCCCACGAAGAAATCCCTTACCGGGGAGATGACGTACCTGTCAAAAAACTGCACCAGCTTTTCAAACCGGTTCTTCTTTGCCTCGGCCCTCAGTATTAAAGGCGCAAAGAGCGGGATAACGGTTACGGACACGATATACGATGCCGCAAGCGCGATGATGAGTGTCACCGACAGCGGCCTCAATATGGTCTGGACGAAGCCCCCTATGAAGACTATGGGGACGAGCACCATTATGGTCGCATAAGTGCCGGAGAATATGGCTAGCATCACCTCATCGGTGCCGCCGAATACCGCAGTCTTCAGGTCATCCTTGCCCTGATGGTATCTGCGCTCGATGTTCTCTATGACCACTATGGCGTCATCAAGCAGCATGCCCACGGCCAGTATGATGGCGGTGAGCGTCACCATGTTGAACTCGGCCCCTATCATGTACATGACGGCAAACGTAAGCAGGTAGGTAAAAGGTATGGAAACGGCGGCTATGATCATTCCCCTGATATCGGCCAGGAAAAGGAATATCACGATGACCGTCATGATTATCGCGTCCCGCAGGGCGTCGATCATGTTGCTCACGCTTCTTTCGATAAGCTCCTTCTGGGTATCGGCGATCTCGAAGTTCACCATCGGGTATTTGGCCTTGAGCGCGGGAAGGGCCTTCTCGACCGCGCTTATGGTGTCGATATCATGGCCCTCGTGGGAGCGGAGGATGCTTACGCCAATGGCGGGCTTGCCGTTTCCGTGATAAAGCGACTGCCTTTCCTGGTATGAAGGGATTATGTCCGCAACGTCCCTCAGGTGGACGTCCCCGTTTCCCAGATGGGCGACTACGATATTGCCGGCGTCCTCTTTTTTCGTAAGCTCGCCCTGGGTCTTTAGTATGTACTGGTCCTTGTCCTTTATTATGAGTCCGTCCGGGATGTTCAGGTTCTGGCCCGCTATGGCCGTCATTATCTGCGCTATATTGATGCCGTAGCCGTTCAGGCGGCCGCTGTCTACCGCTATGGTAAGCTCCGGGTTATAGCCGCCGAATACCTCGACATTGGCGACGTCCTTAATTCTTAAGAGGTCTTCCTTTATGTCGTTGTCCGCAAGCTGCCTTATCTTCGCAAGGTCATAGGGGGAGCCCGGTTTGGGGCTTAATGAAAGGACAAGGTCGGGCTGGGTGGCCTTGCTTATCTTGAATATCTGGGGCGGCCTTATATCGGGCGGCAGCTGCCCCTCGACCTTCTTTAACGCGGTCTGCACATCGGTCGCCGCGGCATCCAGTCCCTTTGTGTATTCGAACTCCGCCGTGATGGCCGTCATCTCGTCTTTCGTGGAGGAGGACACCTTCCTCACCTGGTCTATGGTGTTAAGCTCCTCCTCTATGGGCCTAGTCACCTGGTCTTCAACGTCCTTTGCGGACGCGCCGGGATAAGCGACAAGGACCGCTATCTGGGGATAATCGCTGTCGGGGAAAAGATTGATGGGCAGCTTTTTGAACCCTATGAACCCGACCACGGCAAAAAGGAATATGACGGACGTTATCAGGTACGGCCTTTTAAGGTATTTCTCCGTAAATTTCATCTTCCCATTGCCTGCTTCCGGGGAACAACCGTCATTCCATCCGAGAGCCTGAGGAGCTTCCCCTCGTCTCCGGTCGCAACCATGTCCCCATTCTTCAGACCGCCTTTCACAGCGGCATATTCGCCGTTTCTCCCAACCACCTGGATCTTCAAAACCCTGACTTTCCCGCCTTCGATCCTGTACGCGAAACTGCCGCCCTGATTTTCAAGAAGGGCGCTCAGGGGGATGATCATGGCCTTGTCCGTCCTGCCCGTTATAACATCCACATCGACGGTGCCGCCCGATGGCATGTCGAAAGGCCGCTTGGGGGTGTCTATCTCGATGGTGCCCAAAGTCCCAACATCTACCGCCGGATAAACTCTGCTGATACCGACCGCTATCTTCTCCTCGCTTCCATCTGCCAGCCTGACGTTCCCATCGGAAAGCATGACCCTGCCTCCCTTTTTCATAAGTGGCATCTCCGTCTCGGGTATCTGGACCACCACCTTGAAGCCGTGAGTGCATTCAACCTTAAGTATCGGCTTCCCGGGAACCGCCAGATCTCCCGGCTCTTCGAGTCTTTTAGCCACAATGCCGTCAATCGGCGAGCGGAGCATGGCATAGGACGTCTCAACAGATGCGGCCCTGTAGATATTCTTTAGCGCCTTTATCTTGTCCTCAAGGCTCTTTACCTCCGCGTAGGCAGAATCCCGCTGGGCCTTCGACCTCTGGAGGGCCTCCAGCGATATGGCCCCCGCCTTGTAGAGCATATCATCCCTCTCATAGACAGCCTGCTGGGTCTCGTAAACGCTTTTGGCGCCTGAAAGCTGCGAGCGGGCCGCCGGTATTTCAAGGGCCTGCGCGGATTCCTTTTCCCTAAGCTGCCTGTCGTCAATGGTTACAAGCAGCTGCCCCTTGCGCACCCGGTCGCCCTCCCTCACGTTCACGGCAAGGATATTGCCCGTGATTCTCGGAGATATGTCTGCGTAATTGAGGGGCTCTATCGTCCCTATATAGTGCGAAGAAATATCGAGGCTGCCTTCCTTTGCAAGGGCGGCGTCAATGGGCAATGGATATGACGCCGCCACCGGAGTCCTGGCTATGGCCTCCTTCTTTTTCTTAATGACCACGACAGCCCCGGCAATTAAAACTATTGCTATAACGATTGCGATGACCTTTTTCATCTCTCCACCTCTATTGTCCCGGTCGCCCTCTTGAATTCGGTGATGGCCGCGTTGTAATCGTAGAGCGCCTGGTAATAATTGGCCTGCGCAAGGCTCATGGCCGACTGAGAAAGGAGCACGTCCGTAATCGTTCCCGCCCCGGTCTTGTACTTAAGTTCCTCTATCCTCAAGGTCTCCTCAGACTGCGCCAGTGCCTTATCGGCAAGGTTAAACCTGTTTTCCGCCTCCCTTAGCAGGGACAATGCGTCACTTGCCTCAAGCCTGGCCCTTAACTCTAGAAGCCTCAGATCTGCTTTGGATTTGCTGTAAAGCGCCCTTTCCCGTGCTATCTCGGACGATATAATGCCCGCGTCGAAGATGTTTACCGAGACGACCGCCCCCGCCTCCCATACCTCTTCTCTGCCGCTTAACCCGGCGCCCGCGCGGTTGCCGTAATCGCTGACCAAAGCCAGGGACGGGTATCTTTTCCCGGATGCGATATCCACGCGCGCCTTTTCCTGCTCCACCTTCTTTCGAGTCGCAACCACATCCGGCCTGGATTTTATCAACTTATCGACATCTTCCGCGTTTACGCTCTCCTTCTTCGTCAGGCTTCCGGAGATAGCTTTCACCTGGCCTTCTTCAACCCCCATCAGAAAGGCAAGCGCGTCCCTTGTCCGGTTTATCGTCTCTTCCGTTTTCACGAGATTTTGCTTCTCGGCGGCAAGCTGGACTTCAACCCTTAAAAGTTCGACATTGGCCGCCCTTCCGGCCTTCACCAGGAGTTCGGCGTTTTCCCTCTGCCTCTCAAGCGCGTCGACGGAATAAATATTCGCCTGTCTTAACTCCTTGAGCTGCAAAAGCTTGTTGAAGGTATTCATAACATTGGCGATCAGGTCCTGGACGGTGAAAGCCCTTTTTGAAGACTGTATCGCCTTTTCCAGCCCGGAGACCCTGACCTGCCCCGAGAGCCTCCCGCCTTCATAGACTGGCACGCTCAAAATCACGCTCCAGGAATAGACCTGGTCACTGAACTTTGGCGGAATGGTCAGGCTCTGCGCCGGGATATAGGGGACGTCTCTGTTCTCCTTGAAGTAGGAGGCATTGAGGTCCAGCCGTGGGAACATCGCGCCCTTTGCGCCCCTCGCCGCCTGTTTGGACGCCTCTAGCTCGAAGTCGGAAGATTTTACCAGCGGGCTTTGCTTTAGTGCCGTGTCGATGCAGTCTTTAAGCGTAAGAGTTTTATCGCCTGCCGTGGAAACGCCTGACAGCAATGGAATGCAGAAAATCATCAGAACAGTAAGCCCGAAAAATCCTCTCACCGCATCTCTTCCTTTATCAGCGCCTTTACCTTCTCAATTGAAGGGAGGGGCTTGCCGGAGTGCTTCAGCTTGCCGTTGACCACAAGCCCCGGAGTGCTCATCGTGTACTTCATGATCTCCGCGATGTCCGAAACCTTTTCCAGCTTTGCGTCAACGCCGATCTCTTTTATGGCTTCCTTCGCAAGCTCTTCCATCTTTTTGCAATTGGGGCATCCCGGCCCAAGGACTTTGATCTCCATGCGCTATCTCCTTTTTGATTTGAATATCCTTCTAAAAGTCTCGACAGAAGGCACGTTCACGAGCCTCCCGGACTCGTCCGCGAACATCCTTCAGTAAAACCCGGCAATATCTGCGGGCTGGACCTCTTCGCCGTCCACGAATACCGAGGGCGAGCCCCGAAGCCCCCTTTCAGCGGCTTCCACGTCGGTTACTCGGGAAAAACTCACTTCGGCCTCCAGTCCTTCAAACCCAAGGGCCTTTTTTATGTTCTCTTTCAAAGCGGCTTCGGAGCCGCACCTTTCGGACATGTAGCAATCTATTCTCAAGTCCTTCCTCCTATAATATGGCGTTGAACAGGTAGCCCACGGCTATTATCGTAACAGTCATTATAGCCACAAAGACCACAAGGAGCTGGACCTTCAGCACCTTTCTCAGGATGATCATCTCTGGCAGTGACAGCGCCGTCACAGACATCATGAAGGCAAGGACGGTCCCCATGCTTAGTCCCTTCTCCATCAGGGCATAGACAATCGGGATGACCCCGGCCGCGTTAGAATAGAGGGGCACCCCTATCAAGACCGCCAGCGGAACGGCAAAAGGGTTGTGCGGCCCGGCGTAACGCACAAGGAAATCCTGCGGGGCATATCCGTGTATGAAACCGCCTATGCCTATGGCGATAAGGACAAAGAGCCACACCCTCTTGAGGATGTCCACCGTGTTCCATTTCGCATACTGAAGCCTCTCCCTGAACGATTGCTTCGAGGTTTCGAGGGTTTCCGTCATATGGAGCTTGTAGACGTATTCCTGCACCCATCTTTCAAGCCTCAGCCTGCCGATAATAAACCCTCCAAGCATCGCCACAAGGAGCCCCGCGCTTATGTAGATGGCCGCGACCCGCCAGCCGAAAAGCCCCCACAAAAGCACCACCGCCACCTCGTTTACCATAGGGGACGATATCAGAAACGAAAACGTGACCCCAAGGGGGACCCCCGCTTCCACAAACCCTATGAACAGGGGCACTGCGGAACAGGAACAAAAAGGCGTGACAATCCCCAGGAGGGAGGCCATTACATTACCAATAAATTCTTTTTTATGAGAAAGTATTTTTTTGGTGCGCTCCGGAGGGAAGTAGCTCCTTATAACGGAGACGGCGAATATTATCACGGACAGCAGCAGGAAAATCTTTACCGTGTCATAGATAAAGAACTCAGCAGCATCCGCCAGATGCGAGCCGTGTGTGAGCCCCAGGACGTCATATGTTGCATATGACGCAATTTCCTTCAGCATTGCCATGACCTCCGCTTAAGAACAATATATAAAAATATTTATATGAATGTCAAGGAATATTTGGCAAGTTCCAGTTTTGAAGGCAATCCTCGTGTGGGTAGTCCCCCCTTTGAAAAAGGGGAGGGTGATAGGGGATTTTAAAAAATAAATGCCCCGCTGCGATAAAGTATATTATGGATTTTTCGAGGGTGGTTCTTTGGCCGTCCTCGCGGACACATCCGTTGGTGATACAATGTGATTACCACGAAACAGAAGGAGGCATTCATGTCCGTACGCATTTCAGGAGCCGTCCGGCAAGGCGGCCTTTTTTTATCCCGGTTATTTGAGCGGGTCCAGAGATGAGCGGCTCAAAAAGGTTCAGCAGCCCCATATACAATTTTTTGCCCATCGAAGTGGAAGGGTTCGATGCCCTCGCGGAGCTTGCCCTGGACATGCGCTGGTCCTGGAACCATGCGGCCGATGAAATATGGGACCGGCTCGACCATGAGCTATGGGACCAGACGCGAAATCCCTGGGTGGTGCTGCAGACCGCCTCGGAAGACAAGCTCCGGCGCGAACTGGGCGACCCCGGCTTCCGAAAACTGCTGGACGAGCTTGTGCAGGCAAGGCGCCAGGCGGCGGAATCATCAGCATGGTTTCAACAGGAGCATGCGGGGGCCCCTCTGACCTGTATAGCCTATTTCTGCATGGAATTCATGTTGAGCGAGGCGCTGCCGATCTATTCGGGCGGACTGGGCAACGTTGCAGGCGATTATCTGAAGACGGCGAGCGACCTTGGCGTGCCAGCCGTAGGGGTGGGACTGCTCTATCAGCAGGGCTACTTCCGGCAGATTATAAGCCAGAGCGGGACCCAGCAGGCCCTTTTCCCGTACAATGACCCCGGCCAACTGCCGATCACGCCTTTGCGGGAGGAAAACGGCGAATGGCTGCGGTTGGTGC
Source organism: Nitrospirota bacterium (assembly GCA_014874185.1). Classification (GTDB taxonomy): domain Bacteria; phylum Nitrospirota; class Thermodesulfovibrionia; order Thermodesulfovibrionales; family JdFR-88; genus JACWAF01. The sequence goes on from JACWAF010000042.1 coordinate 18,739, forward strand.
TCAGGTTCCCCGGTTACCCGATCTGGCTTCGCGCATGGCAGGTGCAGGTGGGAAGGTCGAGGCTATACCTGCTGGACAGCAACGACCCGGCGAATTTCGCCACCCTTAGAGGCATCACGAGCGAGCTCTACGGCGGCGGGCCAGAGCTTCGATTGATGCAGGAGATAGTGCTGGGGATCGGCGGATGGCGGCTGCTGGACAAGCTTGGCCTCAAGCCCGAAGTCTGCCACCTCAACGAAGGACACGCCGCGTTTGCCGTCCTGGAGCGCGCCAGGTCTTTCATGGAAGAGACGGGCCAGCCTTTCGAAGCGGCGCTGGCGGTGACCCGCGCGGGCAACCTGTTCACCACTCATACGCCGGTAGAGGCTGGTTTTGACCGGTTTTCCCCCTCGCTCATCCAGAAATACCTGGGTGTATATGCCAGTGACAGGCTCGGCATCTCTATTAACGAATTGCTGGCCCTGGGCCGTCAGGACCCGGGAAACCCCCTGGAAAACTTCAACATGGCTTATCTTGCGGTGCGGGGCAGCAAGGCGGTCAACGGTGTGAGCCGGCTGCACGGTGAAGTGAGCCGGCGCATTTTTCAGCCCCTCTTTCTCCGCTGGCCCCAGGCGGAGGTGCCGGTCGGATACGTCACGAACGGAGTGCACATGGCCTCGTGGGACTCGGCGGAGGCCGATGAACTCTGGACACAAAGCTGCGGAAAAGAGCGCTGGCTGGGCCCGATAGAGAGCCTGAAAGACAAGGTCCGCGGTCTTCCTGATTCCAACATATGGGAGTGCCGGGCCTCCGTCCGGAACGCCCTCGTTGAGTTCGTGCGCCAACGGCTGTCGCGCCAGATGGGCGCAGCCGGCGCACCGCCCGAAGAGATCGAACAGGCCAAACACATCTTTGATGCGAATACGTTAACGCTCGGCTTCGCGCGCCGCTTTGCAACATACAAGCGGCCTAACCTGCTGCTGTACGACCCCGGCAGGCTGCTGCGCATACTCTGCAATCCGGGCCGCCCCGTGCAGCTCATCATAGCAGGCAAGGCCCACCCGGATGATGAACCGGGCAAAAGGATGATCCAGCAATGGATAGAGTTCATCCAGGGGGAGCCGGAGGCCCGGAAACACGTGGTCTTCCTCAGCGATTACGACATATTTTTGACCGAGCGCATGGTCCAGGGCGTGGACGTGTGGATCAATACCCCGCGCCGGCCATGGGAGGCGTGCGGCACAAGCGGCATGAAAGTGCTTGTGAACGGAGGGCTCAACCTCTCGGAACTGGACGGCTGGTGGGCCGAGGCGTATTCACCCGAAGTCGGTTGGGCACTGGGCGACGGCAGGGAGCACGACGAGGACCCGGCATGGGACGCCGCCGAGGCCGAAGAGTTGTACTCTCTTCTTGAGCAAAAGGTCATTCCCGAATTCTATACGCGCGATGAAAGGGGCATACCCGTTTCCTGGGTTGCCCGCATCCGCGAGAGCATGGCCAGCCTGACGCCGCTTTTTTCAGCCAACCGCATGGCCACTGAGTATATCCGGCAATACTATATCCCCGCCGCTTCCGCCTACCACGGGCGTGCAGCGGATCGGGGCGCCGAGGGCGAAAGGCTGGTGGGCTGGCTCGGTTCCCTGAAACGCAAATGGGCCAACCTGCGGTTCGGAGAAGCTAAAATCGAATCCGGACAGGAGACGCACTTTTTCACCGTTCAGGTCTATCTGAACGGGCTTGACCCGGACTCCGTGAAAGTGGAACTCTATGCCGATAGCGCGGACGGCGCCGGCCCCGTGCGGCAGGAGATGGCGCGCGGCCAGCAGCTTATCGGGGCCGAAAACGGCTACGTCTACAGCGCACAGGTGCCGGCGACACGTCCCGCCGCGGACTACACGGCGCGTATAATACCTTGCCGGGCCGGCGTTGCCGTCCCCCTTGAATCGGGCCAGATATTATGGCAGCGCTAGTTTCAGACAGGCGGTGAAGGGTATTCATCATGAACCCTCAAGGAGATGCGAAAAACATTAATTTAGTCAAAGCTGCCGGATTTTTTCGAGCAGGCTAAAAATCAAAACTCGTATCTCACCTGAACGTACATGTTATTATCCCGGGCCAGTTGACCGAACTGGCTTGACCTGTTTCCGCCCCCGAAGATGTTGCTCCCCAGGGCGGCCCAGATATGGTCGGTGAAGTTGTACTTCACCTCCGGGTTCAGCATGTAATCGCTGACGGCAGGGCTGTAGAACATGAAAAAAGACAGCCTCAATGTCTGATGCCGCAATAACTTGGTGAGTCTCAAACTGGTCAGGTCCTGGTATCTTTTTTCAGGTGAGAACCCCTGTGGCAGGCTTTCCAGATAATGCGAGTAGTTGTGCATGTATTCGAAATAATATTGAACTCCCAGCGTGAAATCCTCCCATAACTGCCTCTGATAGCCAACGAGAAATCGCGTCTGGGAGTTCGGGATCAGCGGATTCGTCCCGCTCCTGTCCTGTCTCGAATCGTAATAGCCCGCCTCAAGGCTCAGTACTCCGCCAAGGGCCTGTCCCTGGGCGCTTGCTCCGTATTCAGATAGCTCTGGATAAAAGAGGGTGAGCCTGGTTGGCGTCTGAAAATTGTCGGGGAGTGGCGAGGGCTGCCTGAAAAACCCCCGGTAAAAATAGACCGAGGTGTCGAAGCCCGCAATCTGGCGGTATGCGCGCACCGCCAGCTCCGTATCTTTCAAACTCACCGGGGGTTCTTCTTTTTCCCTGGCTGTAACCTGCGGGAAAGGATCGAATATCCAGAACCTGTTTGGAGAAGGGTAGACGTTCGGCGTAAAGAAGGGGATGGCAACGACATCGAAGGAGGCAAAGCCCGGATAGAGGCCGAACTTCGCGGCATCCACGCCTTTTTTGAGATACTCAAGCGGCCTGCCCGAAAAAAACGCCTCGTAGTCCTTGGGGAATACATCGTTTATGAAGATGAGGTCTCCCACCCCCCAGGTGATTATCTGCCTGCCGATCTGCGCGTCCCATTTGTTGGCGGTATATTCGACAAAGCCCTCCCTTAGTTCCGCATTAAAATCCTGGTCTGTCCAGTCGTGGAAGCCGTCTGTCTTGATGAACACGCGGAACGGGCCCTTGTTCGCATCGAGTTTCAACTGGACGCGCTCTTCCGCCCATTTGAAGTTCCCGCCATCGGGATTTCCCTGCGCGATGTCAAAGGAGTAATTCCCCTGCAAAAAGCCCCCGAGGCTTACGTCCCCGGCCAGGGCGTTCGCGCATAAACAGGATAATATCAGAGCGGCCGCAAGCGCGATGGATTTCAATTTAAAACTCATTCGCTCCGCTGTTAATCTATCCATCTCCTTGGGGGCTGTTTCAGGAACCTCTCGGAAAAAATATTGTCCGGCAGGCCGATGTTGTAATCGGCCTTTGTGAAGGAGACCTCCGTCCTGTGGCCGCTCTGAATGTTCTTCATCGTCCTCTTCGTGATTGTGGGGAACCCCTTTACGTTCTTCACCTCGTCGGCGGTAAACACCTTATAGAGCTCGCCCCGCCTGTCGTAATACTCTTCCTTCATGGGCAGGAAGTCGGCCTTATCGACCCAGGAGAGTTTATAACTGTACTCCACGTCGCCTGCCTTTGGCGTGCTCTTTACCACATAGCAGTCCCTTGCGCCCAGTTTCTCCTCCCGGACAAGGGAGTGCGTATCGTCGTTTACGTTCCTGCCCGAGACGTCCTCGTAAGAGAAGTCCGAACCCACGAAGCTAGACCGCTTGTCCTGGGCGGCGATCCGCCTCACCATATTGAGGGCCGGGATGAAGAGCCATCTGTCGCTGTCCCGGTCGGGGTACTTGTAGACCATGAAGGTCATGTCCTTCACGTCCGCGGGCTGGAAGAAATAAATGAAGTATTTCTGGTTGCCGCCGGGGGGGCCGTAGTTCTTCCGGAGCATGGTAAGCTCCCTCGTCCTCTCCTGCCCGCCCGCGCTTATGAGCTTCATGATCATCCTCGCCTTGAAGTCCCTGCCCTGATAGTAGAAGGCCGCCTCCGATTTCGCCATTATCTCCTTAGGGCTAATGGCGAAGACATTGGCCGGCAGAAGCATAAAAAGAAAAACAGCAGCTAAACGTCTCACTTTGGTCCTCCTTTAAAGAGCCAGCCGCGCAAAAGCGTTATCAGCGCGGGCAGATAGATTATGGTCAGGAGCGAACTGAGCATCATCATGCTCACGATGAAGGCCCCAACCGTGATATACGGCGTGAGGGGGGCAAACAGCATCACAGAGAACGCGGAGGCAAAGAGCACGGCATTTCGCATGATCCCCTTGCCGGGCCTGGCCGCGGTCCACAGGAGCGAATCCACTATCTGCTCCTTCTCCGGATTGCCCTCTCCGGCAACCTCCGCCAGCCGCCTCTTGAACCTGCTTACAAAATGGATGGCAAAGTCTATCGCCATGCCCAGGGAGAGCGTGGAAAGAACTGAAATAGGCATGTCGAAGTCCTTTTTCATAAAGCCCACCACGCCGTAGATGAGCAGTATGGTAAATAGGAGAGGCACATACCCGATAAGGGCCCACTTGAAAGAGCGGAAATTGAAGGCGAGTATGATAAAAACGATTACGAGGGCCGCTATGAACCCCTTCAGCATGTCCCACAGCACATCGTCGTTCCAGACGAGATTGAAATAGGCTATCCCGGCGGGTTTGAACTCCATGGCTATGGGGTGGGCTTTTTTGTATTCACCGGCCGCCCGGATCACATCCCTCATCGCCTGGGCATCCCATGTCTTCAACTGCACCCATATGTTGGCCCGCCTGAATGGGTAATCCACCATATTGTCCAGGTCGGAGGGCTTTGCGGACATGCTGAAAAGAAACAGGTACTGCCCTATGGTCTCCTTGGAGTCCGGGATGGTGTCGAACTTCGGGTCGTCATTGTGGAGTACGAGGTTTATCCTCTTCACGTAATCCGCGACCGATGTGGTCTTGCCCACCACCGGAAGCCTTTCCAGGTATCTCTGAAGCCCCTCGATGTATCTCATGGCCTCGGGCGTCTTTATGAAATCGTCCTCGTTGGCTATGCCAACCATGTACCCCAGCGACGTGCCTCCCAGGGACCTGTTCAGCACCCTGTCCGCGGTCCTTATGCCGCTGTGGTACTTGAACCACTCTATGAGGTTGTTGTTGACCACAATCCTTGATGTCCCGGCCACGGCGAACGCAAACAGTATAAGCCCAAAGGCGACAACCGCCTTGGGTTTCCTTGCACCCAGTCCCGCAAGCCCTCTCAGCAGCCTGCCCGTCCTGCCGGAGCCGGCATCCTCCCTCTCAGAAACACGCCGGAGCTTTTCCGTATTCACGAAGGTGAGAATCGCCGGCACCAGGGTGAAGCTCATAAGCAGAAGGGCCAGCGTTCCAAAGCCCACCCCCAGCCCGAAGACCCTTACCGGTATGATGTTGGCCAGCATCAAGGAGCCAAACCCCACGGCGGTCGCCACATCGGTATAGATCAGCGGGACACCGACGGCCTTCATCGTATCAAGGATGGCCGCATTCTTATCTTGTCTTTCCCGGTACCTGAAATAGAACTCGTTGAATATATGTATGCTGTCCGTGGCTATCGCCATCAGGAAGACCGGGCTCATGGAACTCATTATGTGGATCGGGTATCCAAGCCCGATAATGAACCCCAGGCTCCAGATGATGATCACCATAGCCGGGACCATTATGGAGAAGGACAGGAATAGGCTTCGGAACATCAAAAAGGCCACAACCAGCATCACCATGCCCGCTATGGGCGAGAACACACCCATCAGCTTGAACATCTCGGCCCCGAATGTGTCCCTTGCCACCGGGTCGCCCGCAATATAATATTTTTCGCCGCCGTCTTCTTTTTTTACGATCTCCCTGATGCGGTCGGCCACCTGCTTGCCGTTTGCGCCCTCTTCAAGCGGGACGTAGATGGCCGCTGTTTTGCCGTCTTTCGATATGATGCGGTTTATGAAAAGGGGGTTTGCGAAGAGGTCCCTCCTGAGAGCGCTCATCCCGGCATCCGTCTTGGGGACGTCCGTCATAAGCGGGCCCACTTTCAGCATTCCGCCATCGACCGATACGTTGTCGATAGTGGTGAAACTGGATACATCCCGCGCGGCAACCCCCTTCATCCTTAGTATCGCATCGGTTATATTCCGTATCCTGCCCAGTGTGCCCGTGTTCAGTATGCCCCTGCCGTTCACGATGCCAAGGACGATGGTATCTTTGTAGAGGCCGAACGTCTTTTCCACCTTGTCATTCCATACCCTGACATCCGAGGTGGCTGGGAGCATGTTCTTGGGGTCGGTGTCCGTCCTCATCTTCGGGAACTGGGTCATGAACCCGACGGTGATCAGCAGGACAATGGCGATGACCAGTTTCGGGTGATTAACGGAAAAACCGGTCAGGGACTCTCTTATGGCGCCTTTCTTCATCCGGTCTCCCTGATCTATGGCAGACGGCTCAGGCCGTGCTTCATCTTCCAGAGGAAGTATTTCTCGAAACCCATCTTCAGGTACCTGTACCGCAGGCCCATCTTCGTCACCGACTCCTGCCTTGGGGGCAGGACGGGCGAAGCCTTCATCAGTGCGGCGGTATTGCCCATGTCCATGAGGCAGACCACATCGAGTTCTTCCGGGCGCGGAGGCGTTTCGTTTTTGATCTCGGCCGCGATGGCGGCCGCGGCGGTCTTTGCCATCTTCACGGTCATGAAGCCTGTCTTCGGGACGCCGACCGGGACCGGCGTGGGTTCCGGAGGGGCTATCGCCATGGCCACTCCCACAACGAAGATGTTTTTGTGTTTTGTGTGCCTGTAATTTTTGTCCACGGGGATGAACCCCCTCGGGTTGCCAAGCGCAGCCACGGCGGGGACCCCCTTGAAGGGCGGGGCTATCATGGCGAACTTGAAGGGCAGTTTTGTGCCGTCCTTTAGCTTTATTTCGCCTGGGACAACCTCCTCCATGGCCCCGTTTACGATTGCCTTTATCTCCCTCTCCGCAAAGGCGTCCCCGAAGGATCTTTTGGAGTTCCCAAGCCCGCCCACACCCATATGGCCCAGGTAAGGCTCTGAGGTGAGATATATGATGGGGACCCTGTGCCTCATCTTGCGCCTCCTTAGCTCAGTGTCCATCTCATAAGCCAGTTCGTAAGACGGGCCGAAGCAGCTCACCCCCTGTGCGGACCCGACGACTACCGGCCCAGGGTCTTCGAGCAGCTTCTCCCAGGCCAGGTGTGTCTTTACCGCATGGTCAAGCGTGAAGGTGCAATTTGTATGGCCGCCCTCGGGGCCGAGGCCGGGGACTTCATCGAACGAGAGGAAAGGCCCGGTTGATATTACAAGGTAGTCGTAAGCTAATTCCCCACTGGCCGTAAACACCTTGGAGGTTTCGGGCTCCACCCTGAGGGCCGCCTCGTGAACGAAATTTATTCCCTTAGGGCCAAGCATTCCGGCCACTTTTAATGTAATGTCCCCCGGCCTTCGGTGGCCCATGATGAGCCATGGCAGGGAGGGCAGGAAGACGAACCTGTCGTCATCGCTTATTACGGTGATTTCCGCGCTTTTGCCCAGGTGCCTTTTTAATTCAAAAGCCGCCGTGAGCCCGCCAAAAGAGCCCCCAAGAACAATAATCCTCTTCATCGCCTCATCTCTCCCTAAAAACCCCTTGCGATTCTTATAAGCTCAGGGCCTTTTAATATGCGCCCTGAACGGCTTCATCCCCGGTTAAAAGATCGATTAGTTCATCGTAGGTTATCCCTTTTATGCTGTTGGCCGTTTCGTGCGAGAGCCCCCTCATCCTGGTGTCTTCCTCAAGGAAATAGACCTTCCCCTTGAACGCCTTTATTTCTTTTTCCTGAAGAAGATAGACCGCGTTCTGGATCAGGACAAGATCGGCCTCCATATAACAGGCCAGCTTGAATGCCTTCCTGCTCTCCGGTGCATCGGGCGCGCTTTTTATCATCACCAGCATCTCTCCGGCCTCCTTAAAAAACCATCGTTACATAGGAATTTTTTAAAATCTGCGCGACCTCCCTGCTGTCGGCTATCCTCGAGCCCTCCACCAGGTCCTGAAGCTTCAGGTTGCGGGCCTCCAGCGAATCCTTGTCGGCATAGACCGCCACACCCATATCCATGCAGTCCGAAAGCCCGGACTCTATGCTCGCGTATTTGGTGCCGGATATGTCCTGCCCTTTTTTCAGGGCGCTCACCCCGCCGCCGATCAATATCAAATTTACCGGGATGTCCATTGTCGCGGCCCCCATTGCGTGCCGGATTGCCTCGGAGGCGTCCACGCAGCCGTATGGGGGCTTTCTGAGTATTACGCTTACGGTTTCCATATCTTCTCCCCCTTTTTTTATGTCCCGAAATTTAAAAAGACGGGTTTGGTCCTGATCACGTCGAACAGCCCCTTCAAAGAGCTCATCTCGCCGCCCTCGATGGAGTCCTCAGCCGAAAGACCTCGGCCTTTCATGCACCCCGTTCAGATGTCAACCTTCAGCCCCCTGCCTACCAGGTCCTCCAGGGCCGACAATGCCTGCGGCACCTGGCCCTTAACGATGGAGAATACCCCGTCTCCGCTGGTTATAAGCCTTACTTTATGGCCCTTGTTTAGCGCTGCATCGGCTATTTTGATGATGGTATGGGTGTTCTCGTAAGTATAAGGAGTGGTCGTCAAGAACATTGCTATCTCTTTTTGCATTCTGCCTCCTCTCTGGTTTTCAACCCCGCCTGCGGCGGGGCTGTGGCGGGGTAAATCAATGTTTTCTGTTGCCTGGATATTTCCCTTTCTTGGTTACGGGACAGCACGCCGGTGCGGGCAAAGACCCTTCATGCTCTTTTTTAAGCGCTTCGATAACTTCGGGGATCAGCGGGTCCACAAGGAAATAGCACCTGAGCCTTCCGTCCACGTAATAATCGATTATCTTGTGGGCCCTTAAAAGAGAAAGGTGCTGCGAGACATTGGGCTGGGCTATATCGAGGAATTCCTCGAAGTCGCTGACGCATTTGACCCCTTTTGTCAGCTCATCCAGTATCTTTATCCTTGTCGGGTGGGCTATGACCTTTAATATTTCAATCTTTTTCTCAAAGGAGTCCATAAACACCTCTATTCATTCAAGTATGGATATATAATCATTCTTATATGTATTTGTCAAGAGAGGAACAACAAATAAATCGGTAATCCCCTCTATCCCCCTCTTTTCTTCCTGGCCGGGCAGCACCTCGGCTATGACCGGTTTGTCCTTCTTTTTTCACCCCTTCTGGAATTCGCCTTTTCCTGATAATATGGATGGGTATCCTGCTTGGATGAAGGAAGGCATGGGGAAAGGCCTCATCAATTAAAACCATAATCTGAGGAGGGAAGAAATGAAGATTGACAGCAGCGAATACCGGCAGAGATATCTGAAAGAAGTGGAAGAACGCATCATAGCAAAAAAAGAGAGTATCCCACACTTTAGTTCCCAGAACCTGCACGAAGCCATTATGAGTGAGCTGAACAGGGCCGATGCGGAGACATGGCTCATCGAAATCCCTGATAACAGAGAACAGGCCCTGAAGGAGGCCGAGGAGCGCATTATCGAATCGATGAAAACAAACGTGGACCTCGGGGTCGGAAAAAGCTGGTAGGACTTCTGCGCCGGAAATACAAGCCGCCGTACTGAAGTGCGGGACGATTGCAGGATGTATCGGCCTCGAAAAGAGCTTAAAAAAGAGCGGGAGGCAGGCTGCGCCTCCCGCTCCGTTTGGGCGGCCCCACAGCCTTTAGCATTTGGAACTGCCGCCGCAGTGGATGCCCAAGCCTATTAAGAGGCGCTTTGAAAATCCCCCGTCCGGAGTTTACATGGGGAAAACCTGTCCAAAAGCCTGCATTATCATTTTTCTTAAACAGAGCCTTTTCGAACTATTTTGGAGCCCCCGGCGGAAGCGGCTTGGGGGTAACGGCCATACCCGGTTTCACCTTCTGGACTCCCTCCACTACGACACGCTCTCCGGGCTCGAGGCCCTGGTCTATTACCCAGAGGCTCTCGAAGCGCTCCCCTGGCTTGACGGTCCGTATTTCCAGGGTTGACCGTGGAAACAATTGTCAGCAGACCCTGGGCCGGACCGACCAGATTGCCCACCTGCGCCCTGGCGAGCCCGGCAATGCCGCTGATGGGCGAAGTGATCCTGGTAAAGCCGAGGTTGAGAGCGGCATTCTCTACGGCGGCTTTCGCCGCAATTACCGCCGCCTTCGAGGAGCGCTGTGCCAATTTGGCTTGGGACAGGTCAGGCCGCCTTCTGTCGCCTAAAAAGATACTATCAGATTATGATTTCCCGGCAAATCGGGTAAATTCAGATTGACAGGAAAGACCTCTTGGGGTAATAGAAAAGAACGGGCTTTTCCGCCCTTGAGAGGACGACGCGGTGAAAGGGATCCTGAAAATAGCTTACAAGCTGCTGGTAAACGACAAGGGCAAGTTTGCCGCATTGCTTATTGGCATAACCTTTGCGACCTTTTTGATGAATATGGTGACCTCCATGTTTGCGGGCATCCTGCTCAAATCATCATCCACGGTGATAAACATCGGGGCAAAGATCTGGGTGATGGACCCGGCGGTAAATACAGTCCAGAACAGCATCCCGATGCCGGATTACATATTGGACGCGGTGCGGAGCATAAACGGCGTCAGATTCGCCGTGCCTTTATACTCCGGGGCGGCACTTGTGAGGCTTCGAAACGGGGTTTATCAATCGGTGAGCATCCTGGGGCTGGACGATGCCAGCCTTTTTGGCAGGCCCGAACTTATGCAGGGGCATATCGAGGACATCTACTCGGACAACGCCTTCATCGTGGTCAAGGACGCGGAATTTCCCAAGCTGGGCAACCCGAAGATCGGCACGGGATTTGAGGTAAACGACCATACCGGGGTGATAGTCGGCATAGCCAGGGTCACCACGGGCGGCCTGTTCGGGGTCCCGACCCTTTACACCACATATAGCAGGGCGGTCCAGTATCTGCCGTCCACAAGGTATACCATCTCGTATATCCTGGTGGAACCCAAAAGCACGGGCGATGTGCAGCATATCAAGGAGCAGGTGAAATCCATGGGCTATGTGGCGCTGACAAAGGATGAATTCATGCAAAAGATCGCCAATTTTTACAAATATCAGACGGGGGTCGGCACCAACATCCTTTTGATGACGGCGATAAGCTTCATAGTGGGGCTGTCCATCTCGGGGCAGACTTTTTATACCTTCATACTGGAGAACCTCGAAAAATTCGGGGCCTTGAAGGCGATAGGGGCCAGGGGTTATGAACTGGTTTACATGATCCTGTTCCAGACGGCTTTTACGTCCTTCATAGGCTATGGTCTGGGCATAGGGCTGTCCACTCTTCTGATAACCATTGCCAAGCTCAGGCTGCCAAGCTACGCGGCCATCATAACCTATCGGAACCTGGGGATGGCTTTTATCATGGTCCTCGTAATAGCGGGCATTTCAAGCTACATCGGCGTAAGAAAGGTGATCAGGATAGAGCCTTTCGACATCTTCAGGGGTTAAGATGGCCGGCATGGCGGTGCAGGCGAGGGAGCTTGTCAAATCGTTCGGAGAGGGGGAAGCCAAAACTTTCGCCGTGCGGGGCGTCAGTTTTGAAGCCCATTTCGGGGAAATGCTCTATATCGAAGGCCCGTCGGGAAGCGGCAAAACAACGCTCCTTAGCATGATCTCCGGAATCCTGAGGCCGGATTCCGGCACGGTGGTCGTCGAGGACAAGGACATCTGGAGTCTGACAAGCGACCAGCTGGCGGACTTCCGATTGAACACCGTGGGGTTCGTGTTCCAGGACTATCACCTCTTCCCGCGGCTGACCACCGTCGAAAACGTGGCCATCCCCCTGATCCTTAAAAAGCTCGAATGGAACGAATCCATGACCCAGGCAATGCGGTATCTGGAAATAGTGGGGCTCAGGGACCGTGCCCAGCTCCCCCCGGTAAAATTAAGCGGAGGAGAGCAGCAGCGGGTGGCGATCGCAAGGGCAATCGCCAGCCAGCCGGATATCCTGATATTCGACGAGCCCACGGCCTCCCTGGACGGGGATACGGGAAGAAAGATCGTGGACTTCGTAAAGAAAAACATACTGAACGAGAACCGCTGCATCCTGATCGTCACGCACGACAGCAGGATATTTGAATACGCTGACAGGATAATGAGGATGGAAGACGGAGAGATCAAAGGAGTCGAAAAGGGGGGTCAGTGAGAAACAAGGTATTATTCTTTCTTTCAATTATGGGCATTTTGGCCGGTCTGGTGAGCGCCTACATATACGGCATGCAGAAAAAGCCGATGCCCCCGGTCTTTACCCCGGCCTCCAATCCTTACGCAAAGGGCATCTACGCCAACGGCATAATCGAGAGCTATCAGAAAAACGGGGAGAATATAAACATATACCCGGAGGTGGCGGGGGCCGTCACGCAAATCCTGGTTGCAGACGGGGAGGCCGTACACCGGGGGGCCCCGCTTCTGAGGATCGATGATTCCGTCCAGAGGGCGGTCGTCCAGCAGCAGAGATCCCAGGCCGAGGCCGCGCTGGCCCTGCTGGAAGAACTAAGGGCCCAGCCCAGAAGAGAAAACCTGGAAATCGCAAAGGCCCAGGTGGACTTTGCGGGCGCCAGCCTCAAAAGCGCGCAGGACCAGTACGGCAAGCAATTGAAGTCCTATGAGCTTGACCCCAGGTCGGTGAGCAAAGACGCTTTGGACAGCGCGCGGGACGCCGTAAAAGTGGCTGAAGCGAGTCTTGAAGTCGCCCGGAGGCAGTACCGGCTCACCAGGGCCGGCGCCTGGATTTATGACATAAGAAACCAGGAACAGCAGTACAACGCGCTCAGTAAGGCCTACATGGCTTCAAAGTCCCTGTTGGACAAGTACACCATAAAAGCTCCGGTGGACGGAATGGTCCTGTCGATAAAGGCCGCGGTTGGCAGCTACATATCCCCGCAGGGCGCTTACGGCACCTATACCGAGGGGTATAACCCCGTGCTCGTCATGGGGAGTCCCCCGGCCCGCCTCGCGGTCAGATGCTATATTGACGAGATACTTGTGTCCAGACTGCCCCAGCCGAAGCAGATGAGCGCCCGGATGTTCATCCGGGGCACGAATATCAGCATCCCTCTGAAATATGTCCGGGTGCAGCCTTATGTGACGCCCAAAATCGAACTCTCTAACCAGAGGACCGAGCGGGTGGACGTTAGGGTATTGCCCGTGATATTCAGCTTCGAAAGACCCAAAAATATCGACCTCTACCCCGGCCAACTGGCGGATGTCTACATCGAGGGGAAATGAGTCTGAAGAAATCTGCCCGCATGCAAATGGCGGCCCCGGCGCTTTCAGGCCTGTTCCTCATATTCTTTTTCTGCATGGCCGGCTGCGCCGTCGGCCCGGACTTTGTCCGGCCCAAACCGCCTGCGGTCAATAGATACACCAGCGGGCCGCAGCCTGCCTCCACAATGCCTGCGGACGGGCAGTCGCAGCGCTTTGAACCGGGGGCCAGGGTCGCCGTCGATTGGTGGCGGCTCTTCAACTCCGCCAAACTGGATGCCGTGATAGAAGAGGCCATCGCCAACAGCCCCGGTCTGCAAGCCGCGCAGGCGGGCTTGCGCCAGAGCCAGGACATCCTCCGGGCAGGTTACGGGGTTTTCTATCCCCAGCTTGACGCCGGTTTCGATGCCAGCCGTCAAAAATTCTCTCAGGCCCGCTTCGGACGCGGTGCGGCTAGCAGCACCTTCAACCTTTATACCCTTACGGCCACGGTAAGCTACGCCCTGGACGTGTTTGGCGGCGAACGCCGCACGGTAGAGGGCCTGGGGGCCCAGGTGGACTTCCAGCGCTATCTGGCCGCGGGCACTTACCTTACCCTCTCTGGCAATATCGCAAGCACCATTATTGCGCAGGCGGCCTACCGCGAAGAGATCGACGCTGCCGGGCAGATCATAAGTTTACAGAGGGAGCAGGTTGGCATCGCCCAAACGCAGGCGCAGGCGGGCACCGTCCCCTATGCGAACGTGCTGAGCCTTCAGAGCCAGCTTGCCTCCACCGAGGCAACGCTTCCGCCCCTGCGCCAAAAACTGGACCAGGCCGGGCACCTGCTTGCCATATTGACCGGCAGTGCGCCAGCCGGGTGGGTCCCGCCCAGGATCGATTTGGCTGACCTCAAGCTTCCGGCCGTGCTGCCCGTCTCGATGCCCTCTGACCTGGTGCGCCAGCGCCCGGATATCCTCGCGGCCGAGGCCCAGCTGCACAGCGCGAGCGCCGATATCGGGGTGGCTACGGCGGCCTTGTTCCCAAGCTTTTCTTTAAATGGCGACTACGCACTGGAGAGCACTTCCCTTAAACACCTTTTCAGTAAAAGCAGCATCTGGAGCCTGGGGGCGAACGTCACTGCTCCGCTCTTTCACGGCGGCGCCTTGCGCTCCAGGAGGCGGGCGGCCATCGAGGCTTACAATCAATCACTGGCCAACTACCGCCAGACCGTCCTTGCCGCCTTCGCCCAGGTTGCAGACACCCTGCGGGCGCTGGAACACGACGCCGAGGCGCTGAACGCCCAGTCAAAGGCGCTGAGCGCGGCGGAGGAGGCCCTGCGGCTGGTAGAGATAAATTACAAGGCCGGCACTGTAAGCTATTTGCAAGTACTTATCGCGGACAACTTGTATTATCAGGCGAAGATCGGCTGTCTGCAGGCGCAGGCCCAGCGGCTTCAAGACACAGCCGCGCTTTTCGTCGCCCTGGGCGGCGGCTGGTGGAATAACCCCCCAGGGGGACCTGCTCCCAAAAAATGAGCCGTCCGTAAAGAGTTATTAACAGTCTCATAACAGGAGCACAGCAAATCCTCTTCACATCCCTTTGTCAAAGGGCCTTTGCCAAAGGGAGGAATTACCCCTCTTTGGAAAAGAGGGGCAAGGGGAGATTTTTCGTTAAATGTCAATTCAAATTTGAGACCTAATAACAGGGGGCCGGCTGGTGCCTGCCCCCTGTGTTTTGTGCGGCTTGGAAGATTTTTATGACTAGTGGCTTGCGCTCCATAAGCCGGACTGCCCGTTGGTGCCAGTCCATGTGCCGGACATCGTTTTACCATCGCTGCTTACGGTTCCGGTTGAAAAGTAAACGGTCCCATCGCTAACTGTCCAGGGGAAAGCGATATTCAGGCCGCTAAGGACGCCCGTAATCGCCTGGCTTGATGGCGCTGTCCCCGCTGTCCCCGAAAAAACATCCATGGTGACGGTCGAGTTGGTGATGCTGCTTGGCTGATTGAAGGTGAATGGGTTTGGTGTGTTCGCTAAGGCCGTACCGTCCGTTGTTTTATAAGACAGAGTCCAATTGCCAGTGATATTGGCCGCCGGGGCAGCCTTTGTCAGCGCAAACCATGAGCCGGACTGCCCGTTGGAGTTATACCATGTGCCGGACATGCTGGAATCGTCTGAGCTTATCGTGCCGGCATATGTATAAGTTGTTGCTGGTGTATCAGTGCCCGTAAAGGAGAATTTGATGGTAAGCCCGCTGATATTGCCCCATCCGATCCCCAGAGCAGCCTGATTCGAGAGGCCGGGTGACGGAGCCCACGCGGTCCCTGTAAGGTCGTTATCCGATTGTGTGAAACTGAAAATACCGGGCCCTTGTACCTGTACGTCGGCTGTGGGCGTATTGGTTATTTGGTATACGAACCAATTACCCGTAATATTGAATATCGGGAAACTTCCAATCCCGCAGCCGCTAAGGAAAAGGGCCGGGATTGCGGCAAAGAAGAGCAAACAAGTCTTCAGTCGTTTGCTTCCAGTTGGTTTTCGCACAACACCCCCCCCGTTTTATGTACGACCTTGCAAAGAGATTATTAACAATCTGGCTCTACTGGGTTTCCTGTGGGTACAGGTTGAGCTTCCCACAGAAAAACAGGATGGCTATCCTGTAATTTTCAAAGTTCCTGAATCCCCGAGCTGCTGACTTCACCTGCTGGACCCTGCTGTTTATTCCCTCTACCGCA
>JACWAF010000007.1 GCA_014874185.1 Nitrospirota bacterium
AACCATTACTGTCCAAGATAATCTGAAAAGGACCTTTCTGTTCCAAAGCGGATCGGGTCACCCGTGGGCGGGTGACTCCCACGAATGACTTGTTGGAATAGCAGTCTTTTGGACAAGCCTTGCCTTTTCGCCCGGAATCAGGCCCCCCTAATGCTGTCCAAAAGGCGCCGGGCCTTGTCATTCCCGCCCCGTACCTGATACGGGGCGGGAATGACTGAAAAAGTCCTAAAAAATGTGCTCCCTTAAAAAGGGATTCCTTTCTCTTTTCCCGCACACTAACCCATCCCCTTTCATTTATAATCATCTATTCGCATGAAAAACCCGGATTCCACAATAGGCGTGCTGCTTTTGAACCTTGGCGGGCCGGACAGCCTGGACGCGGTAAAGCCCTTCCTCTATAACCTGTTCTCGGACAGGATGATAATCCGCCTGGGCCCCGCGCCCCTGCAGAAGCCCCTTGCCTGGCTCATCTCCACGATGAGGACGCCTAAGGTGAAAAGGTTTTACGAGCTAATAGGGGGCAAGTCCCCCATACTTGAGCTTACAAAGGCGCAGGCCGCGGCCCTTGAGGCCGCCCTCAAAAAGGACGGGGATTTCCGGGTCTTTATCGGGATGCGCTACTGGCACCCGCGCATCCGGGACGAGGTGGCCCGCATGGAAAAAAGCGGGATAAAAAAGTTCATCGCCCTCTCGCTTTATCCGCAGTACTCCATAGCCAGCACGGGCTCCTCGCTGGAGAAGCTGAAGGAGGTGGCCCGGGGCCGCCCGCTTGCTTATGACACCATCACGGACTGGCACACGCATCCACTGTATATAGAGGCCCTGGCCGATACGGTGAAGAAAGGCCTGGCCCGCTTCGATGACAAGGACGCGCACGTCCTCTTCAGCGCCCACGGGCTGCCGGTGAAGTTCATAGAGATGGGGGACCCTTACCAGCAGCACATAAGGGAAACTGTTGAGGCGGTTGCGGCAAAGGCCGGGATTGCAAAATGGAGCATCAGCTATCAGTCCCGCACGGGGCCGGTGAAATGGCTGGGGCCGGGCACGGACGAGGCCATCAAAGAGCTTGCGGCGCATGGCGTGAAAAGGGTGCTGGCGGTGGCGGTGAGTTTCGTATCGGACCATATTGAGACGCTGTACGAGATTGATATATTATATAGGAAGCTTGCCCGGGGGCTTGGGATAGACTTGAAGAGGGCGGAGGCCCTGAACACCCATCCATTACTGATAGGGGCGCTAAAGGACATCGTATTGAGCAAGAAAAGAGAGCTTGGCTGGTGAGGCTGACCATTATCGGCGGCGGAATATCCGGCCTCTCGCTCGCCCATTCGCTTAAAAAAAGACTGGCCCCTGAAAACCCAATAAAAGAAATTCTCCTTCTTGAGGCCGACAGCCGCGCGGGTGGAAAGGTGCGCACGGAGAAGGCAGACGGCTTCCTCTGCGAGTGGAGCGTGAACGGCTTTCTGGACAATCGCCCGCAGATAATGGAGCTTTCCAAAGAGCTTGCCCTTTCGCCATTAAAAAGCTCCGACGCGGCAAGGAGAAGATATGTCTATTCCGGTGGAAAACTGAGGCAGCTTCCCGAAAGCCCCGGTGCCTTCCTGGCCTCGGATGTGCTCTCGCCCCTGGGAAAGCTGCGCATCATGATGGAGCCCTTCATCCCCAGGAAGACCGACCCCGGCGAGAGTCTGGCGAGCTTCGCCCGCCGCAGGCTGGGAAAGGAGGCTTACGAAACCCTTATAAACCCGATGGCCTCCGGCATCTTCGCCGGCGACCCTGAGAATATGAACGTAACCTCCTGTTTTCCAAGGGTAAAAACGATCGAGAACAAGTACGGAAGTCTTATTAAAGGGATGATCAAGCTTGCCAAAGAGGCCAAAAAATCCGGCAAGGGCCCGGTGGGTGCGGGGCCGGGCGGCACCCTGACCTCCTATTACGAAGGCATGGAGCAGTTAATAGTTGCGCTAAAGGTTTACTTATCTGATAACATAAGGCTGGGGGCGAAGGCCCTTTCTATAGAAAGCACCGGAAAGGGTTTTTTGATATATCTTCAGGGCGGAGACAAGATAGAAACCGATCTTGCCGTTCTGGCCTGCCCGGCCTACGAGGCTTCACATATATTGAAGGACCTGGATAAAGAGCTGTCCTCCACCGCGGCGGATATCCCCTATCCGGCTGTTTCGGTCGTGAGCCTGGGGTTCCGGGCCGAAAAAATACCCGGCAGCACGGACCTCTTCGGCTTTCTTGTGCCAGGCATTGAGGGCCGCAAAATACTCGGTACCCTGTACGATTCCAGCATCTTCCCCAACCGCGCCCCGCGTGATTTTGTCCTCCTGCGCGTCATGACAGGCGGGGCAAGGGCATCCGCCCTCGCCATGAAAGACGATGACGCCCTTATCGATATAGCCCGCTCCGAGCTTAAAGACATTCTCAAGATTACCGCAGAACCCGATTTCCACCGCGTATTCCGGCACGAGAAGGCAATCCCTCAATATACCCTTGACCACCACGAAAAACTTGCCGGAATGGATTCCGCCCTCACAAGGCACCCCGGCCTTTATATCACCGGAAACGCCTACCGGGGGGTGAGCCTTCCAGACTGCGTGGAGAACTCCGAAAAACTTGCCCGGAAAATAATTACTGATAGAGGAGGAAGCGCTTGATGAAGAAGTCTTTTTTCCTGGCCGCGGCGTTCGTATTGTTGCTGGCCCCGGCCTTGTTCGCACAGCAGCCAAGGCATCGCACTTTTACACCCCAGGAGATCAAGAAGATGAAAAATACCAGAGCGGAAATAATTACGAAATACGGCACGATAGTGCTTAAATTCTTTCCGGATGTCGCCCCCAACCACGTTGACAATTTCATAGAGCTTGCCAAGAAAGGTTTTTATAACGGCACCATCTTCCACAGGGTGATCCCCGGCTTCATGATCCAGGGGGGAGACCCGAACACCAAGGGCCCGGACACCTCTACATACGGCATGGGCGGCCCAGGTTATACACTGAAGGCGGAGTTCAACAAAAGGCCCCACGTGAGGGGGACGCTGTCGATGGCCCGCTCCGGACACCCTGACAGCGCCGGGTCGCAGTTCTTCATCTGCGTTGCGGACGCCCCGTTCCTTAACGGCAACTACACGGTCTTTGGCGAAGTGGTCTCCGGGATGGACGTGGCGGACAAGATCGCGAACCTCCCCAGGGACGCCCGGGACATGCCCCTGGAAAGGGTTGAGATGCAGGTCAAGATCATCCGGGAATAGGTTGCCGTTTGCGGCTTGGATATGGTAATTTCAGTTTGAAAGGAGGCTGTTTGATGAGAGACGAGCAAATAGCTGAGATCCTGGCCAAAGAGAATGACGAGTACAAAAAGCTCTCCGAAGAGCACAGGTCGCTGGATAGCACCCTTTCCAACATGCTCTCCAAGCATTATCTTACTACGGACGAAGAGTTGGAGAAGAAGCGCATTCAGAAGATGAAATTGCAGAAAAAAGACCGCATGGCGGAGATAATAAGGGAGTACAGGAAGGCGCACACCCTCAACTAGCAGGCTGCTAAAAACCATTTTACCCCTCACCCTCGCCCTCTCCCACAAGGGGAGAGGGGGTTGGGGGAGAGGTGGACAGGGCTTTTTCAGCACTCACATAAAGAGATTGACTGCTTTAAAAGGCAGAAAACAGCAGTTTATCTGCGGGCCCATATTTCAATATGGGCCCGCTTTTTTTTATAATAAGTCTTTTCAACGAAGTACCCGCCGCAGAGGCCAGCGGGGTTATCCCTAAAATTCCCTCGCCCCTTTGGGGGAGAGGGTTAGGGTGAGGGGTTCCCGTGGCAAGACTGCGGGGAATTGCAAATTAAAAAAAAGGAGGCCGATTACTTGAGCAACCGTTCGGAGGAGATAAAAAAAGGGATCGAGAGGGTCCCGCACAGGGCGCTGCTTTACGCGACAGGCATTCCAAAGTCCGAGATGGACAAGCCCTTTATCGGCGTGGCCACAAGCTTCACGGACATCATCCCGGGACACGTGGGGATGCGCGACCTGGAGAGGTTCATCGAAAAGGGCGTCCACGCGGGCGGGGGTTATCCGTTCTTCTTCGGGGTCCCCGGCATCTGCGACGGCATTGCCATGGGCCACAGCGGGATGCAGTATTCCCTTCCCTCGCGCGAGCTGATAGCCGACATGGTGGAGACAGTCATGCAGGCCCACAAGCTGGACGGCCTCGTCCTCCTCACGAACTGCGACAAGATAACCCCCGGCATGCTCATGGGCGCCTTGAGGGTGAATGTGCCAACGGTGGTCGTTACGGCCGGGCCGATGCTGTCGGGGCACCTGAGGGGCAGAAGGCTCTCGCTGGTGAACGACACATTCGAGGCGGTAGGAAAATACAAGGCCGGGCTTATCGGGGACAAGGAGATAGAAGAGCTTGAGCTTTGCGCCTGCCCCGGCGCGGGCTCCTGCCAGGGGATGTACACGGCTAACACGATGGCGTGCCTTACAGAGGCCATCGGGATGAGCCTGCCCCGTTGCGCCACGGCCCTTGCCGTAAGCGCCCAGAAGAGGCGCATAGCGTTCGAGAGCGGCCGCCGGGTTGTGGAGCTTGTAAAGAAGAAGGTCACCCCCAGGAAGGTGGTCACGATGGAGTCCATGCGGAACGCCATCGTGGTGGACCTCGCATTGGGCGGTTCCACAAATACCGTTTTGCACCTTCCGGCGATCGCCCATGCGGCGGGCTTGAAACTGCCGCTGGAAAACTTCGACGAGCTTTCGAAGAAGACCCCGCATATCGCCGACATGCTCCCCGGCGGAAGGCATTATCTTGAAGACCTGGACTGGGCTGGCGGCATCCCCGCCGTGATGAAGAGACTGAAAGGCCTGCTCAACGACCATATCACCGCAAGCGGCAAGACGGTATTCGAGATTGCCGATGAAGCCGAGATCACGGAAGAAGATGTGATAAGGCCCCTTGATAAGGCCCATCACAAAGAGGGCGGCATAGCCATCCTCAGGGGCAATATCGCCCCGGACGGCGCCGTGGTGAAGCAGTCCGCGGTGACAAAAAACATGATGCGCTTCAAGGGCAAGGCGAAGGTCTTCGACTCTGAAGAGGCGGGCATGAAGGCCATCATGGAGGGCAGGATCGTCTCCGGGGACGTTGTAGTAATCCGTTACGAAGGCCCGAAGGGCGGCCCCGGAATGCGCGAGATGCTCTCGCCCACGGCGGCCATTGCGGGCATGGGCCTAAGCGAGTCGGTTGCGCTTATTACCGACGGGCGGTTCTCGGGCGGCACGCGCGGGCCATGCATAGGGCACGTCTCGCCGGAGGCGATGGAGGGCGGCCCGATAGCGGCCATAAAAGACGGCGATATCATCTCAATAGACATCCCGGCCCGGAAGATAAACCTTGAGCTGGCGGACGCGGAGATGGAAAAAAGGCTCTCCGGCTGGAAGAAGCCCAGGCCCAAGGTCACGGCCGGCTGGCTTTCGCGTTACGCGCGGCTTGTAAGCAGTGCCGCCGATGGCGCGATAATGGAATGATGTGCCACTGCATCAGATTTGTGGGTTTGAATAATTTTTCCAAACACCCCCTTTAGAAAAGGGGGCAAGGGGGATTTGATTATTGATTTTATTTTAAAAATCTCCCCACCCCCCTCTTTTCCAAAGAGGGGCTTAAATGCGGGCCCCACATGAGGCAGACCCGAATGATATGCCCAAGGGGCTTTTAGCCCCGTATTTATGTTAAAATATCGAACAAAATTCAGGTCTTAAAGGAAGTATTATGAAGATATCAGGCGCGGAGATAATTCTGGAGTCCCTGAAGCGCGAGGGTGTGAAATACATCTTCGGCTATCCTGGCGGCGTCGTCCTCAACATATTCGACGTACTGTATGAGAACACGGACCTGAGGCTCATCCTCACCCGCCACGAGCAGGCGGCGGTGCACGCCGCGGACGGATACGCAAGGGCAACAGGGAAGGCCGGAGTTGCCCTTGTCACAAGCGGCCCCGGAGCAACCAATGCCGTTACCGGGATAGCTACCGCCTCCATGGACTCCGTCCCGATTGTGGTCCTTACCGGACAGGTCCCCACTATGCTCATCGGCAACGACGCCTTCCAGGAGGCCGACATTGTGGGCATTACGCGCCCGTGCACCAAGCACAATTTCCTGGTGAAAGACGTAAACGATCTGGCCATGACGATAAAGGAGGCCTTCCATATAGCCACTACCGGCAGGCCCGGCCCAGTCCTCATAGACCTTCCCAAGGACGTGACGGGCGGAAAGACCGAGTTCGTCTGGCCTGAAAAGGTTGACCTCCCCGGCTACAAGCCCAAGTACGAGGGCAACAAGTGGATGATAAACCAGGCCGCCGCATTAATCGAGAAATCGAGGAAGCCGGTGATCGTGGCGGGGGGCGGCGTGATAGCTTCTGGCGCATACAAAGAGCTTAAAGAGCTTGCCGAGATGACCCAGATACCCGTTACCACTACCCTGATGGGTATTGGCGGCTTTCCCGGCTCTCACCCGCTCTCATTGGGAATGCCGGGGATGCACGGCACATATTACGCGAACCGCTCGATACAGGACTCTGACCTCCTCATCGCCGTGGGCATGCGCTTTGACGACCGCGTGACGGGAAAGACGGACGCCTTCGCCCCCAATGCAAGCATTATCCACATAGACATAGACCCCACTTCCATAAAGAAGAACGTCCGGGTGGACGTGCCCATCGTGGGCGATGTGAAGAAGGTCCTCACGGTGCTTAACAAGCTCCTGAAGACAGAGTCCAAGTCCCAGTGGAAAGAGATACGTAAGGCCTGGCTCAAACAGATTGACGACTGGAAGCATGAGAGGCCGCTCACGTATACCTACTCCGACGACGTGATAAAGCCGCAGTACGTGGTAGAGAAGATATACGAGCTTACGAAGGGCGATGCCATAATCACCACCGAGGTGGGGCAGAACCAGATGTGGGCCGCGCAGTTCTATAAATACGACAAGCCGCGCACGTTCATCTCATCGGGCGGGCTTGGGACGATGGGCTTCGGGTTCCCGGCCGCTATAGGGGCGCAGTTCGCCTTCCCGGATAAGCTGGTCATAGACATAGCCGGGGACGGCAGCATCCAGATGAATATACAGGAGCTTGCCACTGCCGTTATCAACAAGCTCCCGGTGAAGGTGGCCATCCTGAATAACCGCTATCTGGGCATGGTGAGGCAATGGCAGGAGCTTTTCTATGGGGGCCGCTATGCGCATACCCAGCTTAACCCCCTCAATATGGCGCTGGACGTTGTGCCCGATTTCGTGAAGGTTGCCGAGGCCTACGGCGCGGTGGGGCTGAGGGCGGAGAAGCCCTCCGAGGTGGAACCGCTTCTCAAAGAGGCCTTCAAGACAAAAAAGACCGTTTTCATGGACTTCATCGTGGACTGGAAAGAGAAGGTCTACCCGATGGTGCCCGCCGGAGCGCCGATAGACCATATGATGTTCGAGGAGAAAGAGGAGAAGCCCGCGAAGAAGCTGAAGGTGGTGAAATGAGGCACACGATATCCCTGATGGTCGAGAACAAGTTCGGCGTCCTCTCCCGCATATCGGGGCTCTTCAGCGGCAGGGGCTACAACATAGAGAGCCTCTCCGTGGGCGAGACGACAGACCCGAATTACTCGCAGATGACCATCGTCACAAGCGGAGACGACCGGATAATAGAGCAGATAACGAAGCAGCTGAACAAGCTTGTGGACGTCATCAAAGTAACCGACATGACCGAGTTCGAGCATGTGGAGCGGGAGATGATCCTGATAAAGGTGGCCCCCATACAGCAGAAGCGCACCGAGGTGCTTGAGCTTGCAGGCATATTCCGGGGCAGGGTGGTGGACTCCTCCGAGAGCACTTACACCGTGGAGATAACCGGGGACGAGAAGAAGATAGAGGCGTTCATCTCACTTATGCGTCCTATGGGCATTAAAGAACTGGTGCGCACGGGCAAGGTTTCCATAATGAGGGAGGGCCTCAAAAAGAAATAGCCTCATTCTCCCCGCCCTGGCGGGAAAGAGATAAAACTATCTGTTTCGAAGCGGGCCGCCCCCCTGGCGGCCCGCTTCAGTTTTGATTTTCCGGTGTCGCGTCCCCAGGCTTTTATTCAGGGCGGAAACAGGAGCTCAGGCGGCCCCGCGTTTTTTTGAAAACAGCGAATCAAGAAACAGGATGATTATCCCTATCGAAAGATAGGCGTCGGCGAAGTTGAAAGCGGGCCAGTGGTAATGGCCCAGGTGGAAGTCTATGAAGTCCCGCACGTAACCCCTTGACAGCCTGTCTATAAGGTTCCCCGCCGCCCCTGCTATGATCAGCCCAAGCCCGAAGGGCTTTTCCCTTCCCCTGAAGAGGATGAAGAGAAGCACGATTATGGTCAAGAGCGAGATCACAATAAAGAAATTGTTTCCCAGAAAACGCAATATCCCGAATGCCGCGCCCGCATTGCGCAGATTCACGATCTCTAGGAACGGGAATATCCGCAGTGGGGCATCGGGCGGAATCAGTTTATGGGCTATCGTTTTTGTCACCTGGTCCAGTATGACCAGCGCTGTTATCCACACCATCATCTTTTTCATGATATCGCGCCATGGCAGCGGGCACAGATTTCGGGGGCGTCCGTGAATGTGCCAACGGTTGTGCTGCGGTTCCAGCAGCGCTGGCATTTTTCGCCCTCCGCAAGCAGGACCTCCACCTTCAGCCCCGGCACATCGGTCGAAGTAAAGAAGGCGTCCTCGTATGCCCTGCCCCCGGCCTCGCTCGCTTCCGCCTGTGAGACTATGAAGAGGGTAGTGAGGAAGTCTTCGTGCTCCTTTAGAAGGGCATACTTGTCTTCCGGGACGAAGGCGATCACCTTTGCCTCAAGGGAATTGCCGATTAGTCTTTCCTTCCGCTTAATCTCAAGGGCCTTGTTTACTTCGTCCCTTACAGCGATGAGCGCCTTCCACCTTTCCTCAAGGAGCGGGTTGTGCAGTTTTTCATCGTGTTCCGGGAATGGGGCAAGGAATACGCTCTCTTCCTTAACGCCCTTTATGTCCTTCCATATCTCCTCGGCCGTGAACGAGATAACAGGGGCCATCAGCCTGGTCATGCCGGTGAGTATCTGATAGAGCACCCATTGCGCGGAGCGCCTCTCCGGTGAGTCCTTTTTGAATGTGTAGAGCCTGTCCTTCAGAATATCAAAGTAGAACGCGCTCATGTCCACGACGCAGAAATTGTAAAGCTTGTGGTAGACCTCGTGAAAGGCGAAGTCGTTGTACGCCGAATCTATATTTCTTATAAGCCCCTGCAGGCGTGAGAGCGCCCAGCGGTCTATCTCAAGGAGGCCTTCCGGTTTCTGCCCCTCGTAATCGTGCAGGTTGCCAAGCATGTACCGCGTCGTATTCCTTATCTTCCGGTAGGCCTCGGTGAGCCTTTCAAGTATTTCCGGCGAGAGCCTTATGTCGTCTGAGTAGTCCTCGGCTGCGGCCCACATACGGAGTATCTCCGCGCCGCTTTTCTTTATGATGTCCTCCGGGGCCACCACGTTCCCCATGGACTTTGACATCTTTCTGCCCCTGCCGTCCACCACGAACCCGTGCGTAAGGACGGAATCATAAGGGGCGCGCCCCTTTATGCCAACCCCGCAGATAAGCGAGCTTTGGAACCAGCCCCTGTGCTGGTCTGAGCCTTCCAGATACAGGTCGGCGGGCCAGGAAAGTTCCTTGTCTTCCTCCAGCACGGCCGCGTTGCTCGCGCCGGAGTCGAACCAGACATCGAGGATGTCCTTTTCCTTCGTGAACTCCCCGGAGCCGCAGGCGCATTTGTATCCGGGCGGCGCGAAATCCGACGCCGGTTTTTCGAACCAGACGTCCGAGCCGTGTTTCCTGATGAACCACTCCGTCCTGTCCAGCACGTCTTCATCTTTTATCACCGAGCCGCATGCGGCGCACCGGAGCAAGGTTATCGGCACGCCCCAGGCCCTCTGCCTGGATACGCACCAGTCCGGCCTGCGCTCCACCATGCCCTTGATGCGGTCCTTGCCCCAGGCCGGTATCCAGCGGACATTGTCTATCTGCTCCAGGCATCTCTCGCGGAGCCTGTCGTGCGCCATGGATATGAACCACTGCTCCGTTGCGCGGAATATCACGGGCCTCTTGCACCGCCAGCAGTGCGGGTAGGAATGGGTTATCTTCTCTTCATGAAGGAGCGCGTTTTTTTCCTTCAGTATCTCTATTATCTTCGGGTTCGCCTTGAAGACGAACTCGCCCTCTATCTCCGGCACGCCAGCCCTGAAGAACTTTCCCCTGTCGTCAACCGGGGCGTATGCCTCAAGGCCGAACTTTGTCCCTACCGTGAAATCGTCCTCGCCGTGGCCCGGGGCGATGTGCACTATGCCCGTTCCTTCCTCGGTGGTGACAAAATCAGCTTGGATCACGGTGGAGTGCCTGTCCAGAAAAGGATGGCTTGCCTTGAGCCCGACAAGCTCAAGCCCGTCTTTGGAGAGTATTTTTTCGCCCTCTATGCCCAGGGTGGTCTTTAGCTTCTCAGCAAGCACCGCGGCGAAGATATAGGTCTCGCCTGCCGGTATCTTTACCGCCCAGTATTCAACCGTGGGGTTCACGGCAAGGGCCAGGTTGGCGGGCAGCGTCCACGGGGTGGTGGTCCAGATTATGAAATACGCGTCGCCAGCGAGGCCAAGCTTTGCCGCGTCCTCGTCCAGCAGCCTGAAACGCACATACACCGACGGGGATTCCTTTTCGGCATATTCCACCTCGGCCTCGGCGAGGGCGGTGACGCAGTTGGGGCACCAGTGGACGGGCTTTTTCCCCTTGTAGACGAAACCGTGCTTCACGAAATCATTGAACTGGCCCACTATGGCGGCCTCGTAATCGTTGGTCATGGTGAGATAGGGCCTGCCCCATCTGCCAAGCACGCCAAGCCGCATGAACTCATCGCGCTGGATGTCCACGAATTTGGCCGCGTACTCGCGGCAGAGCTTCCTCTTTTCGATCACGCCGGTCGTGTTTTTCTTCTCTCCAAGGTTCTTGTCCACCTGGATCTCTATGGGCAGTCCGTGGCAGTCCCAGCCCGGCACATAGGGGCTCCTCATGCCCTTCATGGCCCGGTACTTGACGATTATGTCCTTAAGGACCTTGTTTAGGGCGTGCCCCATGTGGATATGCCCGTTCGCGTAAGGGGGGCCGTCATGCAATATGTACTTGCCGTTTGCGGTTTTCTCCTGCATCTTCTCGTAGATATTCGCCTCCTGCCAGAAGTGGAGCGTTTCGGGCTCTTTCCGGGGTAGATTGGCCTTCATCGGAAAGCTGGTTTCCGGCAGGTTAAGCGTGTCCTTGTAATCTCTTTTTTCGTTCATTTGGTTCTTTTTAACTCCGGGACTGTTGGGATATCTGAATTGTCGGCCTTAAACTGGCCGCTTTCGATCGGGGGCTCCTGAAGGAGTTCCGGGGGAAGCTCGCGCCGAAGATTGGTCTCCTGCTTTCTCAGCGGAGCGCCCTGCTGCGCCCTGGGTGCCTGTACTGGGACGGGCCTGGGTTGAAACGCCCTCTGCGGCCGGGCGGCCGGGGGCGGCAGGTAATTCCGGCCCTGCATGAAGCCGGGCCTGAACCCTGGCTGGACTGCCTTTCCCTCTTTCAGCACTTTTAACGCAAGGATATTCCCCCCGCTGTCTGTGTCAATAAAATAATTGTCGCATTTTATAAGCGTGAGTATCCGTTTTATGCCGCTTTCCAGGCTTAACTCTTTAAACGAGGTGCTTATCTGCCTGGCCGATACGGAGGGGTTCACGTTCGCGAGGAAACCCGCCTTTGAGCCTATCCCGGATATTACGGAGCCCAGGTTTGCGTCCTTCAGCTCCACGCTTAAGAGGCCGTTTTTAACCTCTATGACCTGCCCGGCATAGGCCGGCGGGACGCAGAAGACCAGGATGGTAAAAAAGGCCAGGGCGGAACGGGGCATTATTCCTCTTTCTGCTTCTGTGACTGGCGTTCGGCTATTATCTTCTGGGCCAGATGCGCGGGCACCTGCTCGTAGTGGGAAAACTCCATCGTGTAGATGCCGCGCCCGGCGGTGAGGGCGTGAAGCTGGTTTGCGTACGTGAGCATCTCCACCATGGGGACAAGCGCGGTCACTTTCTGATTGGTCCCCTGCTGTTCCATCCCCTGCACCTTCCCGCGCTTCCCGTTGAGGTCGCCGATTACCGCCCCGAGGCTTTCTTCCGGGGTGGTTATTTCCACCTTCATTATGGGCTCAAGGAGCACCGGTCTCGCCTCTACTGCGGCCTTTTTTATAGCCATGGAGCCGGCTATCTTGAATGCCATCTCGGAGGAGTCCACCGGGTGATAAGAGCCGTCGTATACGGCCACGCTTACGTCCACCATCGGGAAGCCGGCGATTATGCCTTCGCGCAGGGTATCGGCTATGCCTTTTTCAACGGCGGGGATATAGTTTCTGGGTATGGCGCCGCCCACTATCTTGTCCAGGAATTCGAACCCCGTGCCCCTTTGCAGGGGTTTTACCTCTATCCAGCAGTCCCCGTACTGGCCCTTTCCGCCGGACTGCTTCTTGTACTTGCCCTGCGCCTTGGTGCTTGCGGTTATCGTCTCCCTGTACGGTATCTTCGGCGTCTTCATCTCGACGTCCACGCCGAATTTTCTCTTCAGCCGTTCAAGGGTCACCTCCAGATGAAGCTGGCCCATGCCGGAGAGGAGCATCTCTTTTGTCTCTTCGTCCCTGTGGAAGCGGAGCGTGGGGTCTTCCTCCAGCATCTTGTGGATGCCGGTGCTCACCTTGTCCTCGTCTCCCTTTGCCCTGGAGGCTATGGCGTAAGAGATTATCGGCTCGGCTATTTTGGCTTTGGCAAGAATTATTGGTTTCGCCTCATCCGAAAGCGTGTCGCCCGTATTGGTTTCCTTGAGTTTTGCTATAACGCCTATCTCGCCGGGACCAAGCTTCTGGGCGGGTATATGCTTTTTGCCGAACAGGTAAGATATCTGTCCGATCCGCTCCTTTACGCCCCTCGATGTGTTTGCCGCTACGCTGTCCGAGCTGAGGGTGCCTGAATAAACCCTGAATATCGAAAGCCTCCCGGCGAACGGGTCGGCGACTGTCTTGAACACGTAAGCCGCAAGCGGTGAATCCGGGGCGGGTTTCCTCTCAATCTCCACGCCGGTTTTGGGGTCCCTGCCGGTGATGGGCTTAACCCTGGCGAACTCTTCCGGGGAGGGCAGGGCCAGGACTATGGCGTCCATCAGCCTGTCCACGCCTATATTGTTGGAGGCCGAGCCGCAGGCGGCCGCAATGAACCTGCGCTCCGCAGAGCCCTGTTTTATCCCGTTTATTATCTGTTCTTTTGTCAGTTCGCCGCCTTCCAGATAGGCCGTGAGGAGGTTATCGTCAGCCTCGGCTATCTTCTCAATCAGTTTCTTCCTGTATTTACCGGCTTCATCGGCCATATCCGGGGGTATCTCGCCTTCCGTGGCCTTGCCGTCCTTGTACGTATATGCCTTCATTTCAATGAGGTCCGCTACCCCCTCGAATGAAGGGCCCTGGCCCATGGGGATTGTAAGCGGGATAACATCTTTCTGGAAGGATTCCTGCATCTCACTGATGGTTTTGCCGAAATCGGCGGTGTCCTTGTCCATCATATTAAGGAAAGCTAGGACGGGCAGTCCGTATTCGTCCGCGAAACCCCAGAGTTTCTCGGCCTCTCCGCGCAGGCCTTCCGCGGCGCTTATTATGAGGAGTGCGCCGTCAACGGCCCGAAGGCTCCCGTGCGCCTCCTCTATGAAGTTGATCAGCCCCGGGGTGTCCACGATATTGAACCTGCTGCCTTTCCATTCGCAGAAGGCGACCGAGGTGCTGAGGGTGATTTTCCGCTCGACCTCCTCGGGCTCGTAATCCATGACTGTGGTGCCGTCCTGAATGGAGCCAACCCTGTCTATGGCCCTGGCGTCATAAAGCATTACCTCGGCCAGTTTGGTCTTTCCGGCGCCCCCGTGCGCGACAATGGCGAAATTCCTTATCCTCTCCACCCCGAAATTAGCCATCCAAAAACCTCCGGTTTATTGGAATTCAGTCTAATATCTCTTCGATGACGGGCTTGTACTCGATCTTCTTCTCGGCGCGCTTGCTCCATATCTTTATGATGATAAAGGAAACGGCGAAAAGCGCAAACCCGAAGATAGCGGACACTATGTCCGGGTCGGTGCCCTTCATAAGTGTCCGGCTGAAGAATTGTTTTCCGAGGATCGCCCCCAGGATAAGGCACAGCACGGGTA
Organism: Nitrospirota bacterium; assembly: GCA_014874185.1. GTDB lineage: Bacteria > Nitrospirota > Thermodesulfovibrionia > Thermodesulfovibrionales > JdFR-88 > JACWAF01. Next base: position 14,296 of record JACWAF010000007.1, read on the forward strand.
TTCCGTAGACTATCAGCGAGCCTTTCAGATACGAGAAGGGCTTCATGGCCACCCGCACCGTCTGGCCGACTTCGGCATCCACCATGTTAAGCGCCTCCACTTCGGCACTCGCTTCGGATACGTGGCATGTTCCCATCGAGCACTGTTCGCAGATTCCGGGCTTTTTGGAGACGGTCACGGTGGCAAGCCTGCCTTCTATCTTTGTTACTACTCCTATTTCGTCCATATTGTTGAATTTTAACATAATAACGGCACCTTTGGGGGGCGGGCAATGGAGCTGTTGTGCTATTATTTTCATATGAAAAAACTGAAACCCCTCGATACGCGCAAAGCCAAAACCATCCCGCTTCCAAAGAGACAGTCCAAGGTCAGCGAGTCCCTCCTTGGCAGGCCGTATCAACAGGGCGGCTCGTTCCGGGACTTCTGGGACAGCCTGCCCGATATCCTCGCGGCGAAGAAGATAAAGGAAGTGGCGGAGAGGATAGTCGCGGCCAGGAAGAACGGAAGACCAGTCGTGCTTGGCATGGGCGCGCATCCGATAAAAGTGGGCCTCTCGCCATTGATAATAGACCTGATGCGCCGGGGCGTGATAACGGCCTTCGCCGCGAACGGGGCCGCGATAATCCACGATTTCGAGCTGTCATACGCCGGGCACACCTCCGAGGACGTGGCCTGCGGCCTCGAGAAGGGCCAGTTCGGCATGGCACGCGAGACCGGGTTATACCTGAACCGTGCCATCAAAAAGGGTGTGGCCGATGGGCTTGGGATCGGGGCATCCGTGGGCCGCATGATCGCGAAAGGCAGGTTCCCTTATAAAGGGAAGAGCATCTTCGGGGCATGTTTTTCGATGTGCGTCCCGGCCACGGTGCATGTCACGATGGGGGCCGATATCATCCATATGCACCCTTCGGCGGACGGGGCCGCGATAGGGGAGGGCTCGTTGAGCGATTTCAGACTATTCGCCGCCGTGCTCTCCGGGCTGGAAGGCGGCGTTTACATAAACCTGGGCTCCGCCGTGGTTATGCCTGAGGTTTTTTTGAAGGCCCTGAACCTGGCCCGAAACCTGGGCCACAAGGTTGACGACATTACTACCGTGAACATGGACTTTTTCCAGCATTACAGGCCGGGTGAGAACGTGCTTAAAAGGCCCACCCTCTGCGGCGGCGCTCCGTATGCCCTTACCGGGCATCACGAGATTATGTTCCCGCTGCTCGCCGCGGCGGTAATAGAGATGTACTCCTGAGGGGAATTTTATCTATTTCCACCGCCGCCCTCCCTCACCCTCCGCTTCGCTCCTCCCTCTCCCAAGGGGAGAGGGGAATCTTTTGGCTGGGGGACTCTGCCCCCCACACATCTGAAGGGTGGCGGCCGGGATTGGATAAAATCTCTTTTTAAATATTTTTTCATCAATTCAATTCAAATAGCTTGAAAAAACCCTTCGCTGGCGCAAATAATATAGCGCGATGAGCAAGAACATCCTGATTGTGGAAAGCGATTTCGAGACCTCCCGGATTGCGGCCAAGGCCCTTGAGGGGGAGGGCTATTTCGTATTCATATCTTCCACGGCCGAAGCCGGCCTGATGATGGCAAAGAGGGTGAAGCCCTCGCTCATCCTCCTTGATTTATCCGTGAAGGGGGTTGGGGGGGTCGAGTTTACGGCGAAGCTCAGGGAGGCCCCGGCCGTGAAAGACTCGCCGATACTCCTCTTCGCCTCCGCCGGGCGTGAATACGACCCGGCCCTGAGAGAGCGGTACGGGATCGTCAACTTCCTCAAACTGCCGGTGGACACCGCCGAGGTGGTGCAAAAGAGCAAGGCCTCGCTGGAGGGGATACCCCGCTTCGAGGATGAGAGGCCGCCGGTTGCGGAAAAGACCGTTCTGGAGCAGATGCTGAAACGCTCTGAAGAGCAAGCCATGGGCGCAGAGGAGAAGTCCGGCCCGCATCCCGTTGCCGAAAAGACCGGGCCTGAGCCGGAGCGGCCCGGCCCGGCGGAACCCGATATCGGCCCGCTCATAAGGGATGAATTGACAAACAACAAGGAAGACGAGGCTTTTTCGATGAACAGGTCCCCCATAGAGATGGACTTCAGGAAAGAACGGAAACCCAAAAAGACCCTGTTCATGGTGATACTCCTGGTCTTGTTCGGGGCCATATCCTCTTTCGGCTATTTCATGCTTTTCATGCACCCGAAGGCTGAGGCCGTAAGGGAAGACGTCCCCCAGTCCGCGGCGGTGGACTCCAATGGGACCTCGCAGGCCAATGCCCTGGCGCAGGCGAACGCCGTAAGCAATGCGGTCTCCCCGGATATGGCCGCGAGCAATGCCTCTGCAGCCGGCAATGCCGCTTCGCAGGAGGCAGCCCCCGTTGCAAGCGCCGCGCCAAACCCGGCGCCGCAGGCCGCTGCGGACAAGGAGGTTGGGCCTGCCCGGGATAAGAAATCCGTCAAAACCGCAAAAGCGGAGGAGAAAATTCCGGCCAGGGCCGGGGCCGCTATGAAAGCGCCGGGGCCGGAAAAAACCGCCTTAAAAAAGACGGAAGGCGCGCAGGTCCGGATTCCCGGCTCCAGGCATCTCTACGCCCTCCAGGTTGGCGTATTCAGCAAGAAGGCGAACGCCGAAAAAACGCTTAAATCCCTGAAGGCCAAAGGATTCATGGGCTACGTAAAATCCGTAAGAGCCAGGAACAGGACTGTCTACAGGGTGCTTGTTGGCAGGTACAACAACCCGCGCAAGGCGGATGCCATGTATAAGAAACTGAAAAAGCAGGGCTTCAGGCCCATTCACTATTCCGGGTAGTCCGTGATGTGACTAAAAGCGTCCTCATAATCGAAAGCGATCTGGATACCTCTATCCTGGTTGCCGAGGCCCTGATGGACGCGGGCTGGACCACTTTTTCAGCCTACACCGCCGGCGAGGGACTCATCCTTGTTGAAAAAATAAAACCCGTCCTCATAATCCTGAATCTGTTCGTAAAAGGTTCCGGCGGCTTCGAGTACACGGCGAGGCTTCGGGAAAGGCATGAGGCAACAGACATCCCGATACTGCTCCTGGCGGACGAAGACCGGGAGTTCGACCCGGGTTACAAGGAGCGGTACGGGGTGGTCGATTTCCTGAAAAAGCCGCCCGGCCCGGAGGAACTGCTCGAAAAAGTAAGGGATGCCGTCTACCCGGACAATGTCCCCCTTTTTGCCCCGCCGGAGAAAAAGCCGGAGCCGGCCCTTTTAAGTGAAGGATTGGAGGCGAAACCGGAACCGCCCGGAACCGGCGCCGAAGAGAGGCCAGCTGAACCGGAAGCGGCTGGTCTTCCCGTTATATCTCAGCATGAACGCACGGCTCGCACGTTGAAAATACAAAACGAAACCGGTCCTGCGATCCGTGATGAGCAATCCCGAAAGAACTATATAAGGCCGGGAACTCTTTTCCTGGTGTCTTCGGCCGTGCTTGCCATTATCGCGGGGCTTATCTATCTCAACATCGTGCAGCATGAAAAAGCCGCACCGGTGCCGGTTCGGATGGCAATGGGACCTGATGCCGGGGCCGTCCGGGGGAAAAGGATGCCGGAGACCGCGGCTGAAAAGAGGAGGGCGGCCCCCGCCCCAGCGGCCAGAGAGAGAAGGCCGGAGATATTTGACCCTTCAAGGCAGACGATCACGAATAATACATTAAAAGAATACATGTCTCATCACCTGGTTGTGAGGCGTTTAAAAAACGGAACGGCTGAAAAAAAGCCAAAGGCGGCCGCGCGGGACCCGCGCATTCACGCAGTCCAGCTTGGGGTCTTTTCAAGCCGCGAGGACGCGGAAAAGATATCCCGCACCTGCTCCAGGATGTTCAGGATAAACGCCTATATTAAGGAAGACACCAGAAGCGGGCAGACCGTTTACCGGGTGCTTGCGGGCGAGTTCAAAAGCATGGAAGAGGCAGGCCGCCTGTCCGGCAGGTTAAGGGCAAACGGGATGAAGTCTGTCATCTATACGGAGTAGAGCATCTCCCTCAGGGTGATCTCAACCAGTCCTCCCAGGGCGGAAAGGTCATAGCCCCCCTCCAAAGTGAACACAACCGGCAGGTCGCCCGCCGCGCTGAGGATGGCTTTGACTATGGCCCTGAGGCCCTCTTCCGATACCCGAATGCCTGCCAGCGGGTCGTCCTTGTAAATATCGTATCCGGCCGAGACGAGGACGATGTCGGGGTTGAAACGCGAGACAAGCGGGGGCACTATGTCCTGGTAGACCCTCATGTACTGCTTGTCGCCGGAGCCGGGCGGCATGGGGATATTGTAGACCGTGCCCTCGCCCGCGCCGGAGCCCGTCTCCGAGTCCGCCCCGGTGCCGGGATAAAACGGGTACTGGTGTGTGCTGAGATAATATACGGACGGGTCTGCCTCGAACATATGCTGCGTGCCGTTTCCGTGGTGGACATCGAAATCTATTATGAATACCCGCTTCATTCCAAGCCGCTGAGCGCCCCTTGCGCCCACGGCGATATTGTTGAATATGCAGAACCCCATCGCCCGGTTGGCTTCGGCGTGGTGGCCGGGCGGCCTTACGGCACAGAAGGCCCGGTCCAGCCAGCCCTCTTTTATTGAGTGAACGGCCGTGAGCACCGCTCCCGCGGCGTAAAGGGCGGCTTCGTAGGTATCCCCGGATACATAGGTGTCGGGGTCGGCATAGCCGGTGAACCCGCTCATCCATTTCACGTAATCCGGATCGTGTACGGCCTCAATCTCTTTTACCGTCGCGCGGCGGGGCCCATTGTGTATCAGCTTATCCCATATATCGGAATTTTTTAAGGTTTTCAGGATCACCTCAAGCCGTTCGGGAGATTCCGGGTGGAATTGCGGCATGATATGCTTTAAAAAAATCTCATCGTATAAAAAACCCACACGCTTCATAAGTAAGTAAAAGTAGCACTTAAAGGCCGATTAATCAACCAGTTATAAGCAACATAAAAAATTTTATAGACCTGATAAAAGTTTATCATAATTTTTTATAGGTTTATTAAAAAATAAAGCTATTTGTTTTCCTAATTATCTGTTTATAATTAAGCCTTTACCCTTTTCGAAAAATAACGGCAAAGGAGTTTGAGGCATGCTTATCATAGGTGAAAAGCTCAGCATCATCGCAAAACGGGTGCGTGAGGCCATGTTTGCAAGGGACAAAGCGCCCATCCAGGAGATAGCTAAAAGGCAGTACAACGAGGGCTCAAGGATGATAGACGCCAACATCGGTCCTGCCGAGGACGGCGGCGAGGAGCTTATGCAGTGGATGGTCACCACCATCCAGGAGGCCGTTGCCGCGCCCGTCTGCCTGGACACCACCAATCAGAAGGCGATTGAAGCCGGCCTCAAGGTGCACAACGGCCAGTGGGGCAAGCCGATGATAAACTCCACTTCCAACGACCCGGAAAGGTTCGGGATACTGGAGCTTGGCGCGAAATACGACGCCCTGGTGATAGGGCTTACCGTAGGCAAAGGCGGGCTTCCGGCCGATGCCGAGGAAAGATGCGCCATAGCGGCCGAGATCATGGCCCGCGCCATGGAGTACGGCGTGCCGCTTGAGGACCTCTATCTCGATCCACTTGTGCTCCAGATAGCCACAAGCCAGGACCATGCCGCCCATGTGATAAAGGCCATAAAGATGTTCCAGGAGCTGAACGATCCGGCCATGAAGACTGTGGTGGGGCTCAGCAACATCTCAAACGGGGCCCCGAAGGCCCTGAGGCCGATAATAAACAAATATTACGCCCTGCTTCTGCTGAACGCCGGGCTGACGGCCGCCATAGCCGACGCCCACGAGATCGCGGAAGTTGCGAAGACCTATGACGTCATCATGGGCAAGACCCTTTACGCACATTCATATCTCGAGATGTAGAGGAGGACATAAATGCCATTTACGCCGCCAAGGGAATCATACTCAGGGAAGATATTCGAGGAGACAATCGGCTCCGGCCCGAAAGCAATAACGGTCGGGGGAGAGAACGTATTGCCGTTCCACTCTTTCGAGGGCGCCACGCCGCATAAGCCGGTGATAGCGTTCGAGGTGCAGGACGTGCCGCCGGAGGACTGGCCGGAAGTGGTAAAAGAGGTCTATAAAGGGGTCTCCGGCGACCCGGTAACCTGGGCAAAATACTGCATAGAGAAACTGGGCGCAGAGACCATAGCCCTCAGACTGGTGGGCACCCATCCGGACAGGCAGAATTTTTCTCCCGATGAGGCGGCGGAGACGGTAAGGAAGATGCTCGCGGCCATAGACGTGCCGCTCATAATACTGGGTTCCCAGCACGCGGAAAAGGACTCATCCGTCCTGATAAAATGCGCCGAGGCCGCAAAAGGCACAAACAGCGTCCTTGGGAAGGCCCAGGAGGCAAACCACAAGACGATAGTGGCCGCCGCTATGGCAAACGACCTGAAGCTCATAGCCATGAGCGAGCTGGACATAAACCTCTCCAAGCAGTTGAACATCCTTATCACGCAGATGGGCTTCGACAAGGCAAAGCTGATGACGGACCCGATGAGCTCGGCCCTCTCCTACGGGCTGGAGTACACATACTCGGTCATGGAGAGGATAAAGCTTGCGGCACTGGCCCAGAACGACCCCACCCTTCAGCCGCCCATCCTGGCGGACGTGGGGATGATGGTGTGGAAGGTGAAAGAGACGCAGGCCCCGGAGGCCGACATGCCGGCCTGGGGCAGCCTGAAGGACAGGGGCATAGCCTGGGAGGCCGTGACCGCCGCATCGTTTCTGATAGCCGGGGCGGAGGTTTTGATAATGAGGCACCCCGATTCCATAAACGCGGTAAAAAAGTTCATAGCAGAGATGGAGGTCTAGGAAGATGGCATTAACCGGCGTAGAGATATTCAAACTGTTACCGAAGACCAACTGCAAGAAATGCGGCCAGCCCACCTGCCTTGCCTTCGCCATGAAACTGGCGCAGAGGCAGGCCTCCCTGGACCAGTGCCCGGACGTTTCGGCGGAAGCGAAACAGAAATTGGGCGAGGCCTCCGCGCCGCCCATAAGGCCCATAAAGCTTGGCACGGGCGACCGCGCCGTGAAGATGGGCGAAGAGACCGTCCTCTTCAGGCACGAGAAGAAGTTCGTGAACCCCTGCGCCCTGGCCGTGGCCATGAAGGACACAGCCAGTGGAGCCGACGCGCAGAAGCTTATAGATGCCGTCCTTGGCAGCGAGATAGACCGGGTGGGGCAGAAGCTCCGCATAGACGCGATCGCGATAACCAACGACTCCGGCGACCCGGGCAAGTTCGAGGCGATGGCCAAACTGGTGGCCGAAAAGGCCCCCGCCGTTGCCGTGATACTTTCCACAACCAGCCCCGATGCCGCTGAAGCCGCGCTCAAGCATTTCTCTAACAAAGGGGCCGTCCTTTACGGGGCGAACGCATCCAACCTGGACGCGATGGCAGCCTGGGCGAAGGCCGCAAAGGCCACCCTGGGAATAGCGGCAGCCAGCCTGGACGAGCTTTCTGATTTAACGGAGAAGGCGAAGGCAGCGGGAGTTGAGGACATGGTGATAGACTCCGGGGCCAGGAAGGCCGGCGAGATAATCCGCGACAACACCCTGATAAGGCGCGCGGCCATAAAGAAGAACGTGAAATCCGTTGGCTATCCGGTGATCACATTCGCCATGCGCGATGACAACATGCTGGAGACGCTTGTGGCCTCGGCCGCGATAGCGAAGTACTCGTCCATCGTTGTTTTGAGCAGCATGGAGAAGTGGAAGGACCTGGCGCTCTTCTCCCTCAGGCAGAACATCTACACGGACCCTCAGGTCCCCATGCAGGTGGAGCAGAAGATATACAAGATAGGGGAGCCCGGCCCGGAGGCCCCGTTCATGATAACCACCAACTTCTCGCTCACCTACTTCATAGTATCGGGTGAGATTGAAAACAGCAAGGTCCCGGCAAGGCTTGCCGTCCTGGACAGCGAGGGGCTTTCGGTGCTCACGGCCTGGGCCGCCGGGAAGTTCACGGCCTCCAAAATAGCCCAGTTCATAAAGGAAAGCGGCATAGAGGGCGAGCTTGGCGGCACAAAGGAACTTATAATCCCCGGCTATGTGGCCATCCTCTCCGGCTCCATCGAAGACAAGCTTGAGGGATGGAAGATTACGGTCGGCCCTAGGGAGGCCAACGGGCTTCCGGCTTTTCTAAAATCCAGGGTTGCGTAATTTTTTATTTGATTTATAAAGTTTTTGTTTTTTAAAATAGGATACTGGGGTCTTATACCCGGAAATTCCCGAGTACATGAGGAGAAAAAGAGTTTGCCGAATAAAAGGACAAGGAGGTTCGGATGTCTAAAATAATCGCCTCAGCGGCCATAAGCGGGGCCCATAAGCTGGTCAGGAATGCTGAGGAGATGTTAACCAAGGCAATTACCGGAAAAGGCGAGGCCTATCAGTTCGAGTTCACGGACACGGCCTTTTACCTTCCCATGATCTATGCAATGACGGGTTTCCCGGTAAAGACGCTGGGGGACATGAAAATAGCCCTGCAGATGGCAAAAGAGATGCTCCATGAACTGCCGGAAGAGCACCTCTGGAAACCGTATCTTGGGGAGGCCCTGGACAGCGGCATGGCGTCACTGTTCGCGGAGGAGATCTGGCTTGCCTGCCGTTATATCCTCGGGATGGAGCCTGACTCCGACCCGGAGACCGGATACGTCTATAACGGTTTCATAACCGACACGATACAGAGGAACCTTGGCATACAGCTTGTGGACGGCACGATGCCCGGCTTCGCCGCCATAATCGGGGCGGCCCCGGACGACGATACCGCCGTGAAGATCGTTCGCGAGCTGCAGGAGAAGAACATATTGATATTCCTCTCCGGCAATGTAAACGGCAACAGCGTGACCAAACAGCTGCTCCGGAAAGACGTGGAGCTTGGCTGGGACACCCGCATCGTCCCCCTGGGGCCGGAGACGGAGCACACCCTCTACGCCCTTGACTGGGCTATCAGGGCCTCACTCATATTCGGCGGCAAGAAGCCCGGCGACTATGCCGGACATCTGAAATACCAGAAGGACAGGGTCTTCGCCTTCGCGATGGTCCTCGGGCCCCTGGACGAGATAATATGGACCACGGGCGCTGGCGCAATAAACATGGGGTTCCCCGCCGTGGCGGACAGCGAAATACCCGTCATCCACCCCACCGGGGTTTGCATCTACGAGGAAGTGGACAAGGAGCTTGACCACTCGAAGATAGTGCAGAAGGTCATAGAGGTGCGCGGTCTCAAGATCACCGTCGAAAAGCCCCCGATACCGGTCGCCTACGGCCCGGCCTTCGAGGGCGAGCGCATCAGGAAAGAGGACATGTTCATCGAGTTCGGCGGCCAGAGGACGCCCGCCTTCGAATGGGTGCGGATGCGCGAACTGGAAGACATAGAGGACGGAAAGGTAACCATAATAGGCGCGGACTGGCAGGCCCGCTACGAAAAGGGCGGCTCCATGCCGCTGGGCTTTGTTGTGGACGTGGCCGGGCGCAAGATGCAGAAGGACTTCGAGTCCGTTATAGAGAGAAAGACCCACCATAACATAAACGAGGGGCAGGGGCTCTGGCACATGGGCCAGAGAGACCTGAACTGGATAAGGATATCGAAGGCCGCCCAGCAGGCGGGCGTCACGCTGGAGCACCTGGGGCACATTATGACCACCATGACCCGCCACCGCTTCCAATCCATAGTGGACAAGGTGCAGGTCACCATGTATGTGGACGAGAAGGACGTCCTGGAGATCCAGGACCAGGCAAGGGCCGCGTACAAGGAGAGGGACCAGAGGCTTGGCTCGCTGACGGACGAGAGCGTGGACACGTTCTATTCCTGTCTCCTCTGCCAGAGCTTCGCGCCAAGCCACGTGTGCATCATAACCCCGGAGAGGCTGGGCCTCTGCGGCGCGTACAACTGGCTTGACGGCAAGGCCGCCTACGAGATAGACCCCACGGGCGGCAACCAGCCCGTCCAGAAGGGCGGCGTCCTGGATACCCGTTACGGCAGATACACCGGCGTTGACGATTACCTGAAGAAGTCCACCGGCGGGCAGGTGGAAACCCTGAACCTGTACACCATAATGGAAAACCCGATGACCTCGTGCGGGTGCTTCGAGTGTATAGTGGCGATAGTGCCCGAGGCCAACGGGGTGATGATAGTGCAGAGGGGGCATCAGGGGATGACCCCGGCCGGCATGAAATTCTCAACGCTGGCGGGCTCCGTTGGCGGAGGCGCGCAGACCCCCGGTTTCATGGGAATAGGAAGGAACTTCATCGCCTCGAAAAAGTTCCTTGCCGGAGACGGCGGGATAAAGAGGATCGTCTGGATGACGAAGAACCTCAAGGAGAGCCTGAGGGATGTCTTCAACCAGAGGGCCGCGGAAGCCGGGGAGCCTGACCTCCTCGACAAGATAGCCGACGAGAGCGTGGCCGAGGACTCGGAAAAGCTCCTTGAGTTCCTCTCCCAGGCTGGCCATCCGGCCCTCAGCATGGACCCGATGATATGATGGACGCAAAGATACACTGGAGGATGTGATAAATGGAAAAGAAGATAAGAAAGAGCGCGAGTGACGCCGCGCAGAAGATTATAGAGTGGGGCGAGGCGGAGGGGCTTCAGACCTGCTTCGACCGCGCCCAGAAACTGAAACCCTGCCCCATAGGCGAAACGGGCGCATGCTGCAAGAACTGCCACATGGGCCCCTGCAGGCTTGTGGGCGCCGACGCCGAGGAGAAAGCCAGGGGCATCTGCGGAGCGACGCTCCCAACAGTCGCCGCAAGGAACATGGTGAGGATGATCGCGGCGGGCACATCGGCACACTCCGACCATGCCCGCGACATGGCGTTCACCCTGCTGGCCGTGGCCGAGGGCGAGGCCAAAGACTTCCAGATCAAGGATGTGAGAAAGCTCTACAAAGTGGCCGGGATACTGGGCATAGAGTTCGGAAACGGAAGGCCCGTGAACGACGTGGCCCGCGACGTTGCGAAGATGCTTCTGGACGACTTCGGCCGCCAGAAGGGTTTTATAAATTACCTGAACCGCGCCCCCGGGAAGACGCAGGAGCGCTGGAAAAAATGGGGCATAATCCCCAGAAGCATAGACAGGGAAGTGGTTGAGACCCTTCACCGCACCAATGTGGGCGTGGACCACGACCCGGACCACCTGCTGCTGGGCGGCCTCCGGTGCGCCCTTGCCGACGGCTGGGCGGGCTCGATGATATCCACCGACATAACCGACATACTCTTTGGCACCCCTAAGCCGGTGAAGAGCGAGGCGTCGCTGGGCATCTTCAAGGAAGACGAGGTCAATCTGGTCGTCCACGGGCACGAGCCCACGCTGGCCGAGACGATAGTGGACGTGGTCGGTGAGCCGGAGATGATAGCCTACGCCAAATCCAAGGGCGCGAAAGGGATAAACCTGGGCGGCATGTGCTGCACGGCAAACGAAGTCCTGATGCGCCACGGCATCCCCACGGCGGGAGGCTTCACGAACCAGGAGCTTGGGATAATGACCGGCCTGGTGGACGCCATCAGCGTGGACGTGCAGTGCATAATGCCCGCCATAGCCGAGATGGCCTCGAAGTTCCACACGAAGGTCATCACCACCTCCCCGAAGGCGATGATGAAGGGCGCTGTGCACATCGAGTATGACGAGCACAAGTCCAAGGAGATCGCCAGGAAGATCGTAAAACTTGCCATAGACAATTACCCGAACAGGAAGGCGAAGGGAAGCCATATCACGGACAAGTTCCCGGTGATAGCTGGTTTCTCTGACGAGTACATACAGTATATGCAGGGCGGAAGGTGGCGCGGCTCGTACAGGCCTCTGAACGACGCCATCATGGCCGGGCGCGTTCGCGGCGTGGTGGGCCTTGCCGGGTGCGACAACCCGCGCGTGCCCTCCACCGGACTGCACCGCTATCTGGCCATGGAGCTTATAAGAAACGACGTGCTCATAGTATCCACCGGATGCGGCTCGGCGGCCTGCGGCACGGCCGGATACCTCACGCCTGAGATGGCGCTTGAGAACGCCGGGCCGGGCCTCCGCGAGGTCTGCGAGGCCATCGGCATCCCGCCCATTCTGCACCTTGGCGCCTGCGTGGACAATTCGAGGATCCTCACGATAGCCAGCGCCATGGCGGCCGAGGGCGGCCTCTCGGACGAGATAGGCGGCATGCCCGCCGTGGGCATCGCCCCCGAGTGGATGAGCGAGAAGGCCATCGCCATAGGGTGCTACTTCGCGGCATCGGGTGTGCCGGTCATATTCGGCGGAGAGTCCCCGGTGGGGGCCAGCAAGGAAGTCACAAAAATAATGACCGAGGTCTGGTTCGAGCGCTTCAAGGGCTCTCTGCACTTCGAGCCGGACCCGGAGAAGATACTGGCCCTTGCGCTTCAGTATATAGACAGCGCGAGGGGCGCCCTGAAGCTCAGGAAGTACGAGCCGGGCAGGTTCGGCACGGAAAGGGTGCTTATGGACATGGCCGCCAGACGTGAGATCGAGAGGGCCGGCGGTAAACCACATATCGGGATTTAGGAGAGATCGCGATGAGAGCGGAAGACCTGAACGTTTATTCCCAGATTGGCAATGTGGGCGAGATACTGGACGAGAGCCAGAAGAAGCGCGGGCTCCTCATCTACGCCTTTCAGCAGATACAGAAGGAGTTCAATTACCTTCCGGAGGAGGAGCTGAAGGCCCTCTCCAGGAAGCTGGACATACCGCTTTCGGACGTATACAGCACCGCTAGCTTTTACAAGCATTTCTATTTCAAGCCCCGTGGCAAAAACGTGGTCTGCGTGTGCATGGGCACGGCCTGCCATGTGAGGGGCGCAAGCAAGATACTTGAGAAGCTTAAGGAGAAATTCGGCATAGAAGAGGGCGAGACCACGAAGGACATGTCTCTCACCCTCGAAACGGTGGGCTGCGTTGGATGCTGCGGACTCGCGCCGGTAGTGACCGTGAACGAGGACGTCTCCGGCGAGATGACGCCGGCCAAGCTTGACGTGATCATCGACGGCCTCGGAGGGAAATGATGGAAAAACTGAGGAGCATCCAGGAGCTGGCGGAATACCGGAGGAGGCTTGCTGAAAGCCGCTCCGGGGAGTCCCGCCAAGGCGGGGCCACTATCAGGGCCTGCTGCGGGACCGCCTGCACGGCGACCGGCTCCAAAAAGGTCATAGAGGACCTGCAGTCCGAGGCGGATAAAAAGGGGATAAAAATCAACGTGGTCAGGACCGGCTGCCAGGGCCTCTGCCAGAAAGGCCCGGTTATGAGAGTGGAGCCGGAGGGCATCTTCTATCAGAGGATGAAGCCCGAACAGGCCCCGTGGGTGGTAAGCTACACGCTCCAGGGCGGCCTCCCTTACAGGGGGAGCCTCTGGCGCCAGGACATCCTCTCCGAGCCCGTCCCGCAGATGATGGACGTGCCATTCTATAAAAAACAGGTCCGCATAGCCCTCAGAAACAACGGCTCGGTGGACCCCCGCAACATAGACGATTACATCGCCGTGGGCGGCTATGCCGCCATGGAAAAGGCGCTCTCCACGATGACGCCGGACCAGGTGCTTGAAGAGGTGGACAAGGCCCACCTCCGGGGCAGGGGCGGCGCGGGCTTCCCGGCGGGCCAGAAATGGAAGCACACAAAAAGGGCCAAATCAAAGATAAATATCGTGGTGGCAAACGGTGACGAGGGCGACCCCGGCGCGTTCATGGACAGGGCAATCATGGAAGGCGACCCGCACAGCCTGATCGAGGGCATGATGCTCTGCGCCTATTCCATTAACGCGCAGTACGGCGTGATCTATGTGAGGCACGAATATCCCCTCGCGGTCAAGAACCTTCAGATTGCGATAGATCAGGCCATGGAGCTTGGCCTTTTAGGTAAGGACATCCTGGGCACGGACTTCAGTTTCATGATGGATATAAGGGAGGGGGCGGGCGCGTTCGTCTGCGGCGAGTCCACCGCGCTGACAGCCTCGATCGAGGGCGAGAGGGGTTTCCCCCGCCCGAGGCCGCCAAGGCTCTCCGAGCACGGTGGCGGCGCATGGGGATACCCCACCAACCTGAACAACATAGAGACATACGCCTGCGTGCCGCCCATAATCGAAAAGGGCGCGGACTGGTTCCGCTCCATCGGCACGGAGAACTCCCCCGGCACAAAGGTCTTCGCGCTTACCGGAAAGGTGAAGAACACGGGCCTTGTGGAAGTGCCGATGGGAATGACCCTGCGCGAGATAATCTTCGATATCGGCGGCGGCATCCTCGGTGACAAGAAGTTCAAGGCCGTGCAGACCGGGGGCCCCTCCGGGGGCTGTATCCCCGAAAAGTACCTGGACTTGGCCGTGGACTTCGACTCACTCAATAAGGTGGGCTCCATCATGGGCTCGGGCGGCATGGTCGTCATGGACGAGAGCACCTGCATGGTGGACGTGGCGCGGTACTTCCTCTCGTTCACCCAGAGCGAGTCCTGCGGCAAGTGCCCCCCGTGCAGGATCGGCACATACCAGATGCTGGAGATAATGAACCGCATCTGCTCCGGCCAGGGCGAGCCTGGCGACATAGAAAAGCTTATAAACATAGGCAAGATGGTGCAGAAGGGCTCCCTGTGCGGTCTGGGCCAGAGCGCGCCCAATCCCGTCCTGAGCACGATAAAGTATTTCAGGGAGGAATACGAGGAGCACATCTACGATAAATACTGCAGGGCCAAGGTTTGCAAGGGCACAGGAGTGTTCGTTATCAACTCCGCCGAGTGCTTCCTCTGCGGGCTCTGCAAAAAGGCGTGCGCCTACGGCGCCGTCAAAGAGTCCAGCAGGGCCTTTTTCATAGACCAGGACAAGTGCCGGAAGTGCAAGGCATGTTTCACGGCCTGCCCGATCGGCGCGGTAAAGATAAGGAAGCACAGTATAGCCAGGCTTCAGGAGCAGTTCAGGATCCCTTCGGACAAAATAGAGATCCTTGAAAGGAGGGCCAGCATGACACTGAAGGACCTTGTAAAGGTAAAGCCAACGAAGATGGTGACCTGCCAGGAAAGCTGCATCGTTGCTGACGCGGTCACGATAATGGACGGCCAGAACGTAGGTTCGATCCTCGTTTTGAATGAAGAGAAGAAACTGGTCGGCATATTCACGGAGAGGGACATCATGCACTGTTTCGCAAAAAACGTCCAGTTCAAGCAGAAGACTATGAAGGACGTGATGTCGCCAAACCCCGTAACGCTCGATGCCGCCACGGACATAAGCGTTGCGGTAAGCCTCATGTCCGAGAAGAAAATAAGGCACCTGCCTGTGATGGAGGACGAAAAGATAATAGGCGTGGTCTCCTACAGGGACCTCGTCTCATACCTGCTGCCTGAAATCATCTTCATGGCCGAAGACATCTACTAGGGGAAGCTTAATGAATGAGAAGAAGGAATTGAAGGTTGAAGAGATAAAGGCCGCCGCACAGGCCAGGGGGTGCCCGGTCCAGCAGGCGCTCTATTACGTTTCGGGTTTTCTCGATGGCCCCATGTGCGGCAAGTGCTTCCCGTGCTCGATGGGCTCTTACGAGGCCAGAAACAGGCTTAGGAGCCTTGCCGAGGGCAATGGCACCCAGGCGGACCTGGACGCCTTGAAGCTGATAGCCGAAAAGATGCAGCTTGCCTCCTTCTGCAAGAAGGGCAAGGACACGGGCAGGTTCATCGCGGACTGGATGGCCGCCGGGGTCTATGACGAGCATATAAAAGGCCGTTGCCCCGAGAAGGAGTGCAAGGGGCTTGTAGAGTTCAGTATAGATCCGGAAAAGTGTACAAACTGCGGTCTTTGCAGGGATGCCTGCAAGCACGGCGCTATATTCGGGGAGAAAAGGAAACCGTATCTGACCGCTTACCTGCCCTATGAGATAAGGCAGGCCAGGTGCATAAAGTGCGGCGAGTGTCTGGAGGCTTGCCCTGAGGGCGCCATTTTGATAATCGACAAGGCAGCCGCCATGGTCAAGGCGTAAATTCTGAAGGAGGACACACAGGATGGCTGACGTAAAGGTAACCATTGACGGCAGGGAGATAGAGGCCCCGGAGGGCACTAACCTGATCGACGCCGCGCAAATGGGCGGAATACACATCCCGAACCTCTGTTATCTGAAAGGGATGAAGGGCATAGGCGCATGCAGGCTCTGCCTGGTGGATGTCGAGGGCATGAAGGCGCCCATGATCGCCTGCAACACGAAAGTAAAAGAGGGGATGAAGGTCAACACGAAGACCCCGGCCATCCTCGAGACCAGGAAATTCATAATAGACCTTGTCCTTTCCATGCACCCCCTGGACTGCATGACCTGCACAAAGGCGGGCGTCTGCAATCTTCAGGAATATGCCTATGAGTTCGAGATAAAGGAGTCTAATTTTACCCGCAAGAAATTCGGCCACCCGGTGGACGCCGGAAACCCGTTCATAAAAAGAGACCCTGACTACTGCGTCCTGTGCGGCCGCTGCGTGAGGGTCTGCAAAGAGCAGGGCACGAACGTGCTGGACTTCATGGGAAGGGGCGTCGGCGCGAAGGTCACCACCGCCATCGACAAGCCCCTGCAGGAATCCGGCTGCACCTTCTGCGGCTCCTGCCTGGACGCCTGCCCCGTCAACTCCATTATCGAGGCCGACCGCTGGAGGAAGGGCAGGGAGTGGGATTACCAGAGCACGAACTCCGCCTGCCTCCTCTGCGGAAACGGCTGCGACGTTACGGTCAGCACCAGGGACGGCAGGGTGGCCAAAGTGAACGCGGGCGGAAAAGAAGGCTCGGTTGCGGATTATATCTGCGCGTACGGCCGGTTCGGGTTCGACTGCATAGAAAGCGATTCGAGGCTTACCGTGCCCATGAAACGTGTGGAGGGAGGACTCAAGGAGACCACCTGGGAAGACGCCGTCGGCATAGCCGCCGATGTCCTTGGCAGGGCCGGCAAAGACGCTGGCTTTCTCTCCACCGCATCCATAACCAACGAAGAGGCGATTGTACTCAAGAACTTCGCCACAAAGGTAGTCAAATCCAATAACCTGGACACCACGCTCTCGCTCTACTCGGACGAGGACTCGATGAGGCTCTCCGGCACGGGCGACCTGGACGCGGCGGATGTCATCATACTGGCCGGGCTCAATCCCTCGCAGCGTAAAAGGGTGCTCCCGGCCCTGGATGCGGCCCTGCGCAGGCGGGTGCAGAGGGGCGGAAAACTCGTGGTCATAAACTCAGGGGACGCCAGGATAGCCGAGGCCGCCACGGTCAGCATCAGGGCCGACGAGGTGTCCTCGATAAAGTCTCTCATCAAGGCGCTTGTGGATAAAGGGCTCAAGGCGGACAAGGGCATAACCGAAGCTGTGTCCGGCGCAGAGGCCGCCTCCGCGGAGATAGCCAAAGCCGCCGAGCTTATCGCGGCGGCAAAAGAGGTGCTTGTGCTCTCCAGCCCGGCCCTCTTCAATGCGGCAAATAACCTGGCCCTTATGAAGGGCAAGGCAATAGCCGTGCCGCTGGAGTCCAATGCCCGCGGCGTGGCATTCGCCGGGTTTGAAAACGGCGGGCTCGGATACGCCGATATGGCATCGAACGCCGCGACAAAGGCCCTCTTCGTGATGGGCGAGGTGCCCGTAAAGGCAAGGCCGAAAACTGATTTCCTGATAGTTGCAAGTTCGCATCTCTCCGGTCTGGCCAAAGAGGCCGACCTGGTGCTCCCCTCGGCCACATTCTTCGAGACCACGGGCACAATCCTCGATTATCTGGGGAGGATGAAATCCCTGCCCAGGATCGTGGAGCCGCAGGGCGAGGCGAAGGACAACGTGCAGATACTGATGGCTGTAGCCTCCGAGATGGGCCAGAAGATGAAGAGGCCCACCGAGAGCGAGATAAAAAAGGCAATGAAACCGGGCAGGCCCTCAGCACGGCCCTTTGACCGGAAGAGCTATTCCGTCAATGAGCAGGATCTGGTGGAATCGATAAACGCCGCCGTCATCAACGGCTCGCGCCTCCTGTGGCTCAAGGAGACGGAAAAGGGCGTAAGCGCGTAAATTTTTCTAAGAAGAAACAAAGGGGGGCGGCCATATGGCCGCCCCCCTTTGTTTTTGAAAGGCCTGCTTTTCTTTCTTGCAAGAAAGAAAAGCAGCAAAAGAGAAAAACATTAAATACGGGGCTAAAGCCCCTTGGGTCTTATATTTTTTTGCGGGACTTTAGCCCCCGCAAAAAAGTAAAAATTCTCTTTGGTGTCCCACGGTCCGTGGGCTTTCTCTTGCAAGAGAAAGAAGGCATTGGAATTTTCAGTTTTTTTGGGTTTTCGAGAGGGCCTGCGGGGCGGTATTTTCCGGTTCGGCAGAGGCGGGCAGATAAAGCGTGAAGGTGGCGCCTTTGCCCTCCTGGCTATCCACCTCTATGAACCCGCCGTGTTTTTTAACTATTCCGTAGACGATGGCGAGGCCGAGGCCCGTGCCCTTGCCGGCCTGCTTGGTCGTGTAGAACGGCTCGAATATCCGCTCCATATCTTCTTTTTTTATTCCGGCGCCGGTATCGGATATGGATATGAGGACGTAATCACCGGGCAGGCCCTCCGGGTGGGAGCGCACGAAATCCTCATCGGCCCTGAACGGGCGGGTTTCCATCAGGAGCCTGCCGCCTTCGGGCATCGCGTCCCTGGCGTTTATGGCGATGTTCAGCATGGCCTGGAATATGGACGTGCTTTCTCCACGGATGTGGAGGGGCTTGCCGTAAAACCCGGTCTGGATCGATATGGATTTCGGGAAGGTGGCGGTTATGAGTTTCACAAACTCGCCCGCCAGACGGTTTATGTTCACATTCTGCATCCTGCCCGCCTCGGCCGTACCCAGTGAGAACGTGAGGAGCTGTGCCACGAGGTCGGCCCCGCGCGTGGCGGCCTGCTCCACTATGTCCCAATACTTGTATTGCGGGTCTTCGGGGCCCAGTTCGTCCTTTGCTATGCTGGCATAGCCCAGTATGGCCGAGAGCAGGTTGCCGAAATCGTGCGCTATACCCCCGGCCAGCACTCCAAGGCTTTCCATCTTCCGGGAGCGCATGAGCTGCCGCTCCACCCTCTTCAGTTCCTCAGAGCGCTCCTCGATTATCTTCTCCAGATTTTGCGTGTATCTCTCGATCTCCCCGCGGCTGGTCTTTAATTGCGACTGCATCATATTGAAGCGCCCGGAGAGGACCGCTATCTCGTCTTTGCCCCGGACCACAAGGGGCCTGAACTCGCCGCGGGCGATCCGGTCCACGACCTGCACCATTTCTTTTAACGGGTTCACCAGGGTGCTGATCAGAAGAACGGCAAGGCCGGCCAGCACAAGGACTGCCCATGCGCCCACAAGCGAGGTATAAAGCCTGATCCTCTTCAGAGAGCCCTCGAGGGGGGCATCGGATATGGCGGTCACGAACCGGCCGATTACCTTTCCGCTCATGTCCTTGAGAGGCATTTCATCGACCGAATAGACTTTCCCCGAGATGTTCAGTTTTCCCCCCTTGGGGCGGTATGGAAGACCTGTATTTGCAAGCGTGGATGCGGCTACGGCGGAATCCGTTATGATGGAATGCTCAGCGCCGGTTGTCTCCGCCAGTTCCGCCAGAAAGGAGTTGTCCATCACCCTGCTTGTTTCGACGAAACCGATTATGCCGCCGTTCCTTATCACCGGGCCCGCCGCGATGATTTCAATTCCCCGAGGGGTTTTCCCGAACCCTGAGACCACGTTTTTGTTCATGATGCGGCTTGGGACAGGCAGGCCCTTTTTACTCAATATGAAAAGGGGTCTTCCTTCTTTATTAAAGAGTTCCAGGCTGTCCATGGACAATCTCTTAAAAGCGGGCCCCAGATTTTTTCGCAGTTCCAGGCTGGCGGTTTTACCCTGAAAGAAACTTATGATGCCCTCATCCGTGCGGAAGGCGTTCAGGTTTTCAAGGAGCACCGAGACATCCACACCCATGAGGTCCTGCGCGCGGCGGCTCGCCCGCTCAAGCCTTTCCGTGTGCTCTTTTGTCAGGTCCCGGCAGGAGATCGTATAAACCACTAAAAGACCGGCGAAGACAGCCAGCAGGACGGGGGCCAGTATGAGAAGGACTTTATTCCTGTATTTCAGGTTTTTTAGAAGCATCGAGTGCCTTCCCCGCATGCGCCCGGGGTTATTTAAAGCATATTATCAAGCGCACCGGAGCACAATAGAGCAGTCCTGGAAAAAAATCATTTATAGTTTATATAATAGAATTGTTTAGTAATTATGGCCAAGATACTGGATAAGAAGATAATCCGCGATCCGGATGTGTTCTATTACAAGCTGAGCGCGCCGCTCATATCCCGGAAGGCAAAACCAGGCCAGTTCGTAATCATCAGGCTGCATGAAAAAGGGGAGCGGATACCCCTTTCCCTTGCCGGCATCAACCCGGAAGAAGGCACGATAAGCCTTATAGTCATGGCAGTGGGGAAGACCACGTCCGAGATGAGCACACTTAAAGCCGGGGACGAGATCATGGACCTCTGCGGCCCGCTGGGCCAGCCCACCCATGTAGAGAGGTTCGGGCGTGTTGCGCTGGTGGGCGGCGGCTTCGGCGTGGCGCCTCTTTACCCGATTGCCAGGGCCATGAAGGCGGCGGGAAACGAGGTCGTGATGGTAATGGGCGCGCGGAGCGCCGATCTCCTCATTTATGAAAAAGAGCTTTCAGAGGTCTGCGATAAAGTGGTTGTCACCACCGATGACGGCAGCAAAGGCGTGAAGGGCAATGTGATCACGGGGCTTGAGAAGGAGTTGGACGCAAATAAACCCGCGCTCGTCCTTGCGATCGGGCCCGCCCCGATGATGAAGGCCGTCTGCAATGCGACAAAACCTTACGGGGTAAAGACGGTCGTAAGCCTGAACACTATAATGATAGACGGCACCGGGATGTGCGGCTGCTGCCGGGTGCCGATGACGAACGGGACGAAATTCGCCTGCACGGACGGCCCGGACTTCGACGGGCACGAGGTGCAATGGGACATCCTCATGAACAGGCAGAAAAACTACAACCCCGAAGAGAGGGAGTCATTCGAGGCCTGGAAGAGGCGGCACGCCGGTGCCATTACGGAGAAAGCCGGGTAGTTTTAAAATGAAGCCTGGACCCAAAAAGATAATACCGCACAAGACCCCGATGCCGGAGCAGGACCCGGCGGTCCGCAGCGGGAATTTTTACGAGGTAATGCTGGGGTACACGGCGGAGCTTGCCCGAAAAGAGGCAAGCCGCTGTCTGAACTGCAAGGCGCCCAAATGCGTCGAGGGCTGCCCGGTGAACGTCCCCATACCGCGTTTCATAAGCGCAATAAAAGAAGGCGACTACGCGAAGGCGCTTTCCATCATAAAGGAATCCAACCTGCTTCCCGCCGTCTGCGGCAGGGTCTGCCCGCAGGAGAGCCAGTGCGAGAAGATGTGCACGCTGGCAAAGAAATTTGAACCCGTGGCAATAGGAAGGCTTGAGAGGTTTGCCGCGGACTCCCAGTTGAACGAGGTCGGGGCCATGCCGGAAATATCCTCGCCCACCGGGAAGAAAGTGGCTGTCATCGGGAGCGGCCCTGCCGGGCTTGCCTGCGCCTATGACCTGGCCAAGCTGGGGCACAAGGTGACGATATTCGAGGCCCTGCACGCCCCAGGAGGCGTCCTCTTCTACGGGATACCGGAGTTCAGGCTGCCAAAAAAGATAGTGGCCCGCGAGATAGAGAACCTTAAAAAGACCGGCGTGGAGATAATCACGAACGCAGTCATTGGAAGGCTGATCACCATGCAGGAGATCCTTGCGGACTACGATGCGTGCTTCATCGGCACGGGCGCGGGGCTTCCCAAGTTCATGGGCATAGAGGGCGAGAATTTAAACGGCGTTTATTCGGCCAACGAGTTTCTCACGCGCGTAAACCTGATGAGCGCGCACTCCTTCCCCGAGTTCGATACGCCCATAAAAAGGGGAGAGCGGGTGGCGGTTATCGGAGGGGGCAATGTGGCGATGGACTCCGCGCGCACGGCGCTGCGGCTTGGGGCAAAAAAGGTGAGCCTTGTCTATCGCCGCTCCGAGGAGGAGCTGCCCGCGCGCAAAGAGGAGATCCATCACGCGAAAGAGGAGGGCGTGCAGTTCGAGTACTGCGCAAGCCCCGTGCGCATAGTAGGAAAGGATGGCCTGGTAACATCCCTGGAATGCGTGCGGATGGACCTCTGCGAGCTTGATGAATCAGGGAGGCGGAGGCCCAAACCCGTTCCGGGCTCCGAGTTCCTGATACCGGCCGATACGGTGATCATGGCCCTGGGCACAAGCGCAAATCCCCTGGTGCAAAAGAGCACGCCGGGGCTTTCCGTAAACGGCAGGGGCTATATCATGGCCGACCCAGAGACCGGCAGGACGAATATAGAAGGCGTCTTTGCCGGGGGTGATATCGTGACCGGCTCCGCCACGGTCATCTCCGCCATGGGCGCCGGAAGAAAGGCCGCCCGCGCCATCCACGAGTACATAAGCCGGAAGAACCAGGGTAGCGTTCCTTAAGTTGTCCGTCATTCCGGGCTTGACCCGGAATCCATTTTTCCCAGTTCCGGATTCCCGCTTTCTCTGGACAAGGATTCATGTCAGGGATTAAGGAACACTACACTGGGGATCCCTCTCTTTGCAAATCCCGCGTTTTCTGCTAGTCTTTTAAATAACCTTTCACAGCCGTCCTTGCATCTTCAAAGTTTTTTAATCCGGCTTGCATCAAAGTAAATTCAGAGGAGGGTAATATGGACACCCATAAATCCCTTATCGGGTCGAAAAAGAAGATAGTGCTCGTGGCGCATGACAATAAAAAGGAGGACCTTATCCAGTGGGCCAGGTTCAACCGCGACCTCCTGGGCAGGCATGACCTTTACGCAACCGGCACCACCGGGTCGGTGCTTGAAAAAGAGCTGAGATTGCATGTGACCAAACTCCAGAGCGGGCCCCTTGGGGGTGACCAGCAGATCGGCGCGAAGATTGCGCAGGGCGAGATAGATTTCCTTATCTTCTTCTGGGACCCGCTTGAGCCCCATCCGCACGACCCTGACGTGAAGGCGCTCCTAAGGATAGCCGTGGTATGGAACATCCCCGTCGCCTGCAACCGCGCGACCGCCGATTTCATGGTCTCCTCCACACTGATGGGGAGCGAATACAGGCGGCAGGTGCCCGATTACGAAGGGTACAGGGAGAGGCTGAACTGAGGGAAGGTGACCGTACCGGCTGCGGGCCTTTCTCCTTTAATGCCGGTTTGCTGTATAATTTTTCTGATGGCGAACACGTTCTGGAAGACGATGCTCGACGCGAGCATGGTGGGGATAAACATGGTGGTGGCCACATTCATAGGGCTCGCCATCGGCTATTTCCTGGACAGGCTGCTTGGCACGGGCCCCTGGCTTACGGTGGTCTTCCTTCTCTTCGGCATAGCGACCGGCTTTTTCGAGCTTTATAAATTTACGCAGAAGAAGATGAACGGCGGCGATGGTAAAAAGGATATATAGGCTCTCCGCGCTTGTCCTGGCGCTGGCGGCCGTGCTTGCCGTTTTCTATGACCCGAAGCGCATCGTCATGAGCGCCGTAGTGGGCGGGGTGCTGGGGCTTGTGAACCTGCGCGGGCTGGTGCGGAGCGTGAATGGGCTTCTGGGCGCCCGGAAGGCCGCCGGCAAGATGATGGCCCTTTCCTTTTTCCGCCTGATAGCCATTTTCCTGATACTTTTGGTCCTCTTCAAATACGGCAGGGTGAACCCGATAGGCATACTGATAGGCTTCACCGTGGTTTTCGCCGTCATCATGGCAGAGGGCCTCAGGGAGGCAAGGACACGGGGCGGCGATGGTGATATAATCACTCCATCATGACCCTGGCCGGCATAGAAAACGCCTATTGGGAAATCAAGTCGTTCGTCCATAAAACCCCTCTCGTCTACTCCAATTCCTTTAGCAGAATGTTCGATGCGGAGGTCTATCTGAAATGCGAAAACCTGCAGAAGACCGGCTCTTTCAAGGTGCGCGGCTCTTTCAATAAAATAATAAAAAGCCGCGCCGGAAAAGTGATCGCCGCATCTATGGGCAACCACGCGCAGGGCGTGGCTTACGCCTCGAAGGCCCTCGGCGTGGAAGCGAAGATAATCATGCCGCAGACCGTATCCATCGTGAAGGAGGAGGCCACCAGGTCCTACGGGGCCGACGTGCTGCTGTTAGGCGAGACCTTATCCGAATCTCTGGAATATGCGGCATCCCGGAAGGATTACCTGTTCGTCCACCCCTTCGACGATTACGATGTCATGGCAGGGCAGGGCACGATAGCCATCGAGATAGCCGAGGAGCTTAAGGATATCGACGCCGTTATAGTCCCCGTGGGGGGAGGGGGGCTGATTGCGGGGATTTCCACCGTGGTGAAGTCGCTTTTCCCCGGCGCGGAGGTCATAGGCGTTCAGGCGGAAGCGGCAACCAGCGCGCTCCTCTCGTTCGAGGCCAAATCGGACACCCCTCTCGAAAAGCCTGCCATAACGGGGCTTGCAGACGGCATAGCGGTAAGCAGGGTGGGCGAAAAGCCGCTTGAAATCATCCTGAAGAACGTGGATTCGTTTTCTTCCGTATCCGATGAGCTTATCGCCAGGGCGATACTCCTTTTAATGGAAAGGAAGAAGCTGGTGGTGGAAGGGGCCGGGGCCGTGCCGCTGGCCCTTTTATTAAAGGAGCCGGAAAGGTTCAGGGGAAGACGTGTTGTACTTGTCATAAGCGGCGGGAATATAGACTTCAGCCTGGTGGACAGGATCGTAAGGCAGGGGCTGGTTGCAAACGGCAGGGTGGGGCTTTTCTGCCTCGTAATAGACGACACGCCTGGCTCATTGAACAGAATAACCAGGATAATTGCCGCAAACAGGGCGAATATCCTGAGCATTCACCACGACAGGCTTGCCGAAGGCCTGCGGTTCGGAAAGACGAAGGTCCATTTCGCGGTTGAGACCAGGGGCCGGGAGCACCTGGAGCAAATTCTGGGCGAGATCGAAAAGGAGGCGGCTTCACCATGCTAGGGATAAATTTTTCATTCATGATGGCCGAGACGATAGGCGGGAAAGGCCTCTCCGAGAGGAAGATAGAGGACATAAAAGAAAAGGCCGCGCAGGCCGTCTCCGAAATAAAACAGCGAAAATGGCCCGAGCTTCAGTTCATGGACCTCCTGAAAGATGACACGAGCGCGGTAAAAGACGAGGCCAGGAGGCTGAACGGGGTATCGGAGAACTTCCTCATCCTCGGCATCGGCGGGTCGGCCCTGGGCCCCAAGTGCATCCTGGAGGCCCTGAGCCCCTTCCACAACATCTCGAAAAAGCCGAAGGTGTTCATCTATGACAACGTGGACCCTTCCACGCTGGACTGCATCTTTAAAAATATCGATATTAAAAAAACCGCCGTGAACGTCATAAGCAAGTCCGGCGGGACGGGTGAGACGGCGGCAGGCTTCAAGATAGTCTACGAGAAGATGAAAAAGGCCCTTGGCGGCAGGGCGGAAGAGATGTTCGTGCTTACCACCGATCCCGGGAAAGGCGATCTGCGAAGGCTTGCAAATGAAAAAGGTTTCGCATCGCTCCCCATTCCGCCGGGCGTGGGCGGAAGGTATTCCGTCCTTAGCAGCGTTGGGCTCCTGCTGGCGGAAATAATCGGCGTGGACTCTGGCGACCTCCTCAAAGGCGCGGCCGATATCCACGACAGGTGCCTGAAGGATGAGGTCTGGGAGAACCCGGCCCTCATGACCGCCTGCCTATGCTATCTGATGGACAGGGAAGAGGGCAGGGGGATAGACGTGCTGGTGCCCTACTCGGACAGGCTCCGCTCCTTTTCGGAATGGTTCTGCCAGCTCTGGGCCGAGAGCCTCGGGAAACTCGGCATGGGCCTCTCCCCGTATCCCTCCGTGGGCACCACCGACCAGCACTCGCAGATGCAGCTGTGGATGGAGGGGCCTGAGAACAAGGTGGTAATCTTTTTGAGGGTGGAGGACTACGGGGTGGACTTCCAGATGCCGCACGGTTTCGACGACCTCCCCGGAATGAATTACCTCTCCGGGCATACCCTCTCCGAGCTTATAAAGGCTGAGGAGGAAGCTACCGAGCTTGCGCTTGCGAAGATAGGCAGGCCCAACATGACCATCACCATCCCCAGGATAGACGCTTATCACCTGGGCCAGCTATTTTATTTCTTTGAGATAATGACCGCCTTTGTGGGATTCCTTTATGGCGTAAACCCCTTCAACCAGCCTTCCGTCGAGGAATCGAAGAGGCTTACCTTCGGCATCATGGGCAGGCCGGGCTTCGAGGCCAAAAAGAAGGAAGTGGAGGAGGCCAGGGGGAAGAAGACGATCTTCAAGCTCTAGGGCCATTCTCCATAAAACCCTCTGCAATCCGGGAGCGCAAAGGACATACCCAATCCGCCAGGTGAAGCGGGATGAGACATTCACGGGCCTTGCGGGCAGGCCGTTTTCCCCTGTTTGTTTTTTTACTCGCCAGAGTATCTACTTCCGCTTTTTTTTTGATATAATGGATTCAATTTCATGCGGGAGAAACTAGGCCAGATACTGGTCAGGCTCGGAGTTGCAAGCGGGGAAGAAGTTGACCGGGCACTGAAGGTGCAGCAGGAAGAGGGGGGTCTCCGGAGGGTTGGGGAGATACTGATGGACTCCGGCCTGAAGGAGGACGACCTTGTGAGGGCGTTGTCTGTCCAGTCGGGTCTGCCAATAGGGGGGGAGGAATTTCCGGAGAGCCTGCCCCTGGACAAGCTCTCTTTCCCGTTTCTCAAGGCAAACGCGCTCATGCCCCTGAAGCTGGACGACGGCCTGCTCTCGCTTGCCGTTGGCGACCCCACCAAATCCGACGCAATCGATTCTATAAAGGCCTCTTTCGGCTTCCGGATAAGGCCCTGCATAGTGAAGAAATCCGCCCTGCTGTCCCATCTGGATTCCCTGTACGCCTCGCATGATGCGATGATGCGGAGGCTTGTGGAGGGCGTGATCGAGGAAGAGGAACTGGCGGTGCAGGAGGGCGGCACTGACGTAAGCCATCTTAAGGACCTGGCGCAGGACAAGGGGATAATCCAGCTTGTGGACCTGGTGATAGAGAACGCCGTGAAGGACAGGGCGAGCGACATCCACGTGGAGCCGGAGGAGGCCTACATGAGGGTGCGCTATAGGATAGACGGCATCCTGTACGACAAGGAGATGTTCCCGTTCAGGATGCAGGCGGCGTTTTCTTCCAGGATAAAGCTTCTAAGCCACATGAACATAGCGGAAAGGCGCTTGCCGCAGGACGGAAGGATAAGGGGGAACTTTGGCGGCAAGGACATAGACATCAGGGTGTCAACGCTGCCCACGGTGCACGGCGAGAGCATAGTGATGAGGATACTGGACAGGGAGGCCTCGTTCATCTCGCTGGATGACATAGGGTTCAGCCGTGACCTCCTGGACAGGTATGGGGCGCTGATAAAGAAGCCCTACGGGATGATACTGATCACGGGGCCCACGGGAAGCGGCAAGACCACAACCCTTTACGCATCGCTCGTGAAACTGAACTCCCCGGAGAAGAAGATAATCACGGCGGAAGAGCCCGTGGAATACCTCCTGAGGGGTATAAACCAGATACAGGTGCGCTCGAAGATAGGGCTCACGTTCGCAAACGGCCTCAGGCATATAGTGAGGCAGGACCCCGATATCATAATGGTGGGCGAGATAAGGGACCTGGAGACGGCGGGCATCTCCATCCACGCGGCCCTTACCGGGCACCTTCTGTTCAGCACCCTTCATACCAACGACGCCCCCAGCGCCACGACCAGGCTGGTGGACATGGGAGTGGAGCCGTATCTGGTCTCATCAACGCTTATAGGCGTAATGGCCCAGAGGCTTGTGAGGAAGATATGCCCGCACTGCAAGACGGAGCGCGAGCCGGACAGCCAGGCAAGGGAGCAGGGGATCGAGCGGCTCTGGGAGGGGAAGGGCTGCGAGAACTGCTACGGCACGGGCTACAGGGGAAGGCTTGCCATATTCGAGCTCATGCTCATAGATGACGACCTGCGCGAGCTTATAACCAGGAACGCCACATCCAGGGAGATAAAGGAGAAGGCGGCAGCCTCCGGGATGACCACGCTGAGGCAGGACGGGCTGAGAAAGGTCAAGGAGGGCATTACCACGATAGACGAGGTCTACAGGGTGACCCAGATTGAGCTTTAGGGCAAACGGGGTATGTGTTTTGGGGGAAAACGGCGTCGCCCTGATGATGACCCTCTGGATAATGACCCTGCTGATAGTGCTCGCGATGAGCTTCTCTTACTATACGCGCGAGGAGACGCTGTCCGTGAGGAATTTCAAGGAAGAGACCAGCGCCTATTATGCGGCCCTTTCTGCTTACGAGGAGGTGCTCCATTATCTCTATACCGATCAGGACCCCCAGGTGGACTATGTTGACGAGGACGGCGTCTTCCGGACGGACGGCATAAGGGAAGGGGTGTCGGGGAAAAAGGTGGTGGACGGCATGGAACTGACTGTCAACCTCTCTGATGAGGAATCCAGGATTAACCTGAATACGGTCTCGCCGGGGGTCTTCAGGCGGGCGCTTCAG
Source organism: Nitrospirota bacterium (assembly GCA_014874185.1). Taxonomy (GTDB): domain Bacteria; phylum Nitrospirota; class Thermodesulfovibrionia; order Thermodesulfovibrionales; family JdFR-88; genus JACWAF01. Next base: position 42,868 of record JACWAF010000007.1, read on the forward strand.
AACGCGGGAATTCCCGATGACGGGATTTCCGGCATGGTGGACTCCTTTCTGGACTGGAAAGACCCCGATGACGCCCAGCACCTGATGGGTGCGGAGTCGGACTATTACGAATCGCTGCCCGCGCCTTATGACGCGAAGAACGCCAACCTGGACAGCGTGGATGAACTGCTGTTGATAAAGGGTTTCAAGAGGGAATATCTATACGGCACGGACGGGACAAGGCCGCTGGCTGACCTGTTCACCGTGTACGGGACCGGCATAAACGTAAACACGGTCTCAAAGAAGACCATGGAGACCCTTGGGGTGGACCCGCTGTTTGCGGAGCAGGTAGTGGGCGAGAGGGAGACAGCGGGGGGGCTGAGGAGCGTTCCGCCCTCCCTTCTGCCATACGGGATAAACCTAACGGTCTCAAGCCACCTGAGGATAGAGGTTTGGGCGAGGCCGCTGGCGAGCAGGCAGGCGGTGAAGATAACCGCGGTGGTGGAGAAGGCAAACAGCACCGATGGGCTGGTTCTGAAGACCAGATACTGGAGAGAGGGCTTTGAATCTGGCAGGGCTTAATCTGGAGAACGGCCATATGCAGGCCGCCGTGGTGAGGAAGGCGTTTCCGGGGAGGGCGCCAGGGCGCCTCCATTATGAGGAGGCGGAACTCCCGCCGGAGGGCGCGGCCAGGACCGCAGCCATAAAGGAAGTACTGCTCAAGCTTAAAAGGGATTACGCCATTAAGGGCGCGATATTCGGGTTTCCGCAGTCCAGGTTCTCTTATCACGAGCTTGAGATGCCCGCGATGAAAAAAGAGGACCTGAGGGCCGCGCTCCGCTTCGAGCTTGAAAAATACCTGCCGCTCATGCCGGAGGAATACTCGTTCGATTTTGCCGTAACGGCCAGAGATAATAAATCCCTGAAACTCTTCCTGCTTGCCACGAGGACGGAGTCCATGGCGTGGATAGGGGAGGCGCTTGCAGGCACTGGGATAGAGCTTGCCGGGGTGCGCTGCGCGGGGGTGGAGATGCTGAACGAGTTCTGGCGGGAGCACGGACAAAACCCAAGGCCTGTTGTGCTGGCCTATGCCGCAAAAGACGGCTGCCACCTTGCCCTTGCGACGGGCCTTGTCCCAAAGGGGCTGAGGACGGTGCCTTCGGAGATGGCCCAGGGAGAGCTGGAGCGGCTTTCCAAAGACGGCGGCGTGGAGGTCTACTTGGCGGGAGAGAACCGTTTCAACCCGGCCCTGGCCTGTAAGGACCTGCCTGTAAACCTGGCTTACGCGATAGCCTCTTCCTATAACGGCCGGAGGCGCATAAGGATGGATTTCTCTCCGGCCGGGGCGGTCCCTAGGGACTACTATAATAAGGCGTTATACGGGCTGGCCGGTGCCGCATTGCTCCTTTATTTCCTTACGCCTGCCGTCTCCTATTACAGGGATTATTCGATGGAAAAGGGCGTTAAACGTGAGATAGCGGCCCTGAAGTCTTCGGCATCCGGGCTGCTGGACGCGAAAAAACAGATCGAGGAGATAAGACGGAAGAAGGATTTCCTCCTCGATTACGAATCGAAGAAGAACATGCCCATAAAGGCACTTGCCGCCCTTAGCGCCACACTGCCCGATGAGGCATGGCTTGCGAGCGTCTCGATAGACGAGAAGGGCGGGGTTGAGATAAAAGGGTCCGCGAAGAACTCCGCCCTTCTTATAGGGCCCCTGGACAAATCGCCTTACTTCAAGGGTGTGGAATTTTCAAGCCCGGTGCTGGTCAGCGGCGGGCTGGAGCGGTTTTCCATCAGGATGGATTTTGAAAGATGAGGAGACCGGTCCTTATAGCGGGCGCGCTCGCGGTCATGGCATCGGCCTATGTGCTTGTGCTCTCGCCCATGCTTCAGAGGGAGGCGGACCTGAGGGCCGCCCTGGAGGGCGATTACGCCTCGCTCCAAAGATACAGGGCCTTTGTCGGCCTGGCCAACGCATCCAGTGATGACCTCGAAAAGGAAAAAAAGGGGCTTGAAAGGCTTGAACGGGGTGTCATAAAGGACAAAAGCGAGCCCCTGGCCTTTGCAAGCCTGCAGCTTAAATTGCAGGATACGGCCAAAAAGGCCGGCCTGGATACACAGGTGATACGCCCCCTGAAGCCTGAAAAGGACGGCGGGTACAAGGGCCTGCCCATCTATCTTGAGGCCGAGGGGAAGATAGGCCAGATAAGCGATTTCCTCAAGCTGATGGACAGGCCCGGTTCTTGGTTCAGGGTGGACAAGCTGATGATAAGCCGGAAGGACGCGGGGGAGCAGAAACAACTGAAGCTCAAGGTACAGGTCTCGGGGCTCATGCGCCTATGATCAGGAAGTGCCTGACAGGGGTTTTGCTGGCCGTCGTGGTATTCCTGGCAGCCGGTTTCCTGAAGGAAGCGGTTTTTTACAACCCGCTTGCCCCGGCAAAAAAACCGGTTTACACGGGAGAGGGAAAGCCTGAGAAGCCCAATAAGGGCTTCAGTGCGGGCTGGAATAAAGCCATCTATGCCAGGGACCTCTTCAGCAAAGAACGGGGATATGTGCCGCCGCCTCCACCGCCACCTCCGCCCTCAGGACCGCCTCCGCCGCCTCCGCCGCCGCCAAAGCCCGATTTCAAGCTGAGGGGCATCGTGATGGAGAACGGAAAGCAGATGGCCATAATAGAGACCAGGCAGGGGATATTCGGCGTGAAGGTGGGCGATACCCTGGACCAGGCGGAGCTTACGAAGATAGAAGACAAGCAGGCGGTGTTCCGGTTTTACGGCGAGGACATGGTCCTCAACATGGAAAAAATCAGGACTATAAAGAGGTGAGGATGGCGCTCCGAAAATTAGTCTGTGCGTTGCTGGTTTTTTCTTTCATTGCGTCCTGCGCCCCGAAAGAGGCCATGAAAGGGCATGCCGTGCTCACAAACGCCGTTATCGCCGCGAACGCTCCCTCCCTGGTCCCGGTACTGGCGAGTGTCCCGGAGCAGATGATAGAGAAGAAGCCGGAGCCGGTCAGGGTCGAGACGAAAGACAACGAGCAGTACGTGGTCCTCAATTTCGACAACGCCGATATGGACACGGTGATCGCCACATTCGGCGAACTCCTGAATATAAACTACCTGATGGCGCCTGGCATATCCGGCAAGGTCACGATACAGTCCTACAGGAAATTCCCCAAAAAAGACCTCTTCAGGATATTCCAGAGCATCCTGGAGCTAAACGGGCTCACGGCCGTCCAGGACGGGCCTCTATACCGCATCGTTCCGATAGACACGGCCAGGCAGCAGCCCCTTAAGGTTGAAGAGGGCAAAGAGGTAAAGTATGTGCTCGATTCCAGCTTCATAACCCAGCTCGTGCCCCTTCAATACGTGAAGGCGGGCGATATAGCCAACGTCCTCCGGTCGCTGATGCCGCGGGGGACTGACATAGTGATCTACGAGCCCGCGAACCTCCTGATCATCACCGGCCGGCCCGCCACGCTGGCCAGGCTCATGAAGATCATAGAGGCCCTGGACGTGGCCGAGACCGAACGCGAGAGCGTGCGCACATTCGTCTATTACGTGGAGAACGGGGAGGCCAAGAAGCTGGAAGGCATATTGAGGTCGCTCTTTTCCGAAAAGGGGAAATCCTCATCCGGGCCTGTCCAGGCCCCCATTCAGCAGAGAAGGCCGGTTCTGCCCGGAATGCCCATGCAGCCCGCCGCCGTGCCCGGAGGGGCGAATTCGATCCCGGCCGATATAGGCGAGGCCTCTATAACCGCTTACGAGGACATAAACGCCCTGATAGTGAAGACCACCCCGCGCGGCTACCTGTCTTTTCTGGAGCTGATGAAGAGGCTTGACATACCACCGAAACAGGTGCTTATAGAGGTCCTGGTGGCCGAGGTGACGCTCTCAGACCAGAACCAGTTCGGCGTGGAATGGCTGTTAAAAAAGCTGGGCTCGATGGGCAGCATAGACAGTGCGGCGGGCGGGTTCAATAACGGCAACATAGCCATTGACCCGAACACGGGGGACCTGGTGCCCCAGCTTACAACAGGGGCCTTCTCGGGCATAATGACCGGGGTCTTCGATTCCACAAGGCTGGCCCTCGCCCTTAAAGCCCTTTCCACCATGAGCCGCCTGAACGTGCTCGCCAGCCCGCACATACTCGCCATGGACAACAAGGAAGCAAAAATAGAGATAGGCAGCGAGGTGCCAATCGCAACCGGCCAGTTCGTTCAGCAGCCAGCCACTGCGGGCACAAATGTGATCAGCTTCAACACGGCAAGCCAGATACAGTACAAGACCATAGGCACCCTGCTTACGGTCACCCCGCACATTACCGAGCATGACAATGTTCTCCTTAAGATACAGCAGGAGGTGAGCCAGCCCGGGGCCGTTGTGCCAGTGGCCGGGCAGGACTTCCAGAGCTTCGATACCAGGAAGACGGACACCACCGCCCTCGTCGAGGACGGGCATACGCTCCTCATAGGCGGACTCATGCGGGAGAGCAAGAACTTCGGCCGCTCCGGCATACCTTTTTTAAGCAAGATCCCATTGCTTGGCTATTTGTTTTCCGCTACCACGGAGACGTACGACAAGACCGAGCTCATCGTGCTTGTCACGCCTCACGTGGTGGCCAACCAGGACGAGGCGGACGAGATGACCGCCGAGTTCCAGGACAGGGTGCAAACGGTCAAAAGGATCATCCAGGAGAAGGACTCACAAAAGAGCCTCAAGGAGAAGGAAAAACTCCAGAAGGAAGAGAAGAAGAAAAGCCTGGAGAAGAAATCCCTTGCGCCTGCTCCCCCTCAGCCCTGAAAATTAGACAGGAGAAGGCCCGGCGGTTTAAAATATCCCGATAGGGCGGCTGCGCCCTGCCATTTTTATTTCCGGAGGAACAGATTGAACAGGAAGTACATCCCCGAAGAGGTGGAACTTAAGTGGGAGGAATACTGGGCGAAGGCCGGCCTCTTCAACTGCGATGTATCGGATAAAAATAAATTCTACTGTCTTGAGATGTTCCCCTACCCATCGGGCAGGATACACATGGGGCACGTAAGGAATTACGCCATCGGGGACGTGATAGCCAGGTACAAGAGGATGCGGGGCTATAACGTGCTGCACCCCATGGGCTGGGACGCCTTCGGCCTTCCGGCGGAGAACGCCGCCATCAAGGAGGGCACGCACCCCGCCAAATGGACATACGACAACATCGCCTATATGAAAAAACAGCTCGTGAGGCTTGGCCTCTCCTATGACTGGCGGCGCGAGATCACGACCTGCGCGCCGGAATACTATAAATGGAACCAGTGGTTCTTCCTGAGGATGCTGGAACGCGGGCTTGCCTACAGGAAGTCCTCATTCGTGAACTGGTGCCCTTCCTGCGCCACCGTGCTGGCCAACGAGCAGGTGATAGACGGCAGGTGCTGGAGGTGCGACAGCGTGGTCGTGCAGAAAGAGCTTGAGCAGTGGTTTTTGAAGATAACCGAGTACGAAGAGGAATTGCTCCAGGCCACGGGCGGCCTCAAGGGCTGGCCGGAGAACGTCATCCTGATGCAGAAGAACTGGTTGGGGAAGAGCGAGGGCCTGGAGGCGTTCTTCAAGATAGAGGGCTCGGATGACCCGGTCCTGATCTTCACTACCAGGGCGGACACCCTCTACGGGGCCACGTTCGTCTGCCTGGCGCCGGGGCATCCGCTGGCGGAAAAGCTGGTGGAGGACCGGGCCGCTCTTGAAAAAATAAAAGAGCACTACGGGAAGCTGGACGAGAAACACGGCCTGTTCACCGGGCATTACGCCATTAATCCGGCAAACGGCGGGCGCATTCCCGTCTATATAGCCAATTTCGTCCTGATGGAGTACGGCACCGGAGCCATCATGAGCGTGCCCGCGCACGACCAGAGGGACTATGAGTTTGCCCAGAAATATAATCTGCCTATAAGAACCGTGATAAGGCCTGAAGAGGGCCCTGCCCCGCCGGAAAGGGCGTTCGAAGAGGACGGGGTGCTTGTGGACTCCGGTTCTTTCTCCGGCATGAAGAGCGCGGTAGCGCGGACAGAGATAGCCAAACTCCTGGAATCGAAGGGCATCGGAAAGCGCGTTGTAAATTACAGGCTGAGGGACTGGGGCATATCGCGCCAGCGCTACTGGGGAACGCCCATACCGGTTATATATTGCGAAAAGTGCGGTGTTGTCCCCGTGCCCGAAAAAGACCTCCCAGTGATACTTCCGGAGGACGTAAAGCTTACCGGGAAGGGGGGCTCGCCGCTTGCGGAAACCGGGAGCTTTGTCAAGACCGCCTGCCCCAAATGCGGCGGCCCGGCCCGGCGCGAGACCGATACGATGGACACCTTCATGGACTCATCATGGTACTTCATCCGGTACTGCTCTAAAAAGGATGAAGACGCATTGGACAGGGAGAACGTAAAATACTTCATGTCCGTGGACCAGTATGTGGGCGGCGTGGAGCACGCCGTCTTGCACCTCCTCTATTCCAGGTTTTTCACCCGTGTTGTCCGTGACCTTGGCATAACGGACGTATCGGAGCCTTTTACGAACCTGCTTACGCAGGGAATGGTCTGCATGGAGACGTATAAATGCCCGGAGCACGGCTGGCTATATCCCAGCCAGGTGAAAGAGGGCCGCTGCGAGCTATGCGGGAGCCCTGTGGAGAAGGGCAGGACTGAGAAGATGTCAAAGTCCAAGAGGAACATCATAGACCCGGACCACCTGATCACCAGATACGGGGCGGACACGGCAAGGCTCTTTTCGCTCTTTGCCGCTCCGCCGGAGAGGGACCTTGAATGGAACGAGAAGGGCGTTGAGGGCGCCTACAGGTTCATCCAGAGGCTCTGGACATTGGTCCATGCTAATCTCGAAAAGCTGAATTCGGTCAAAGGCTCTCCCGAAGGGGTTACCCCATTGATCAGGAAGACCCACCAGACCATAAAGCGGGTGACAAGGGACATCGAAAAGGACTACCACTTCAACACCGCGATAGCCGCCATGATGGAGCTTGTGAACATGACAGGCGCGTTCGAGCCCAAGGCGGAAGCCGAGTGGCGCGAGATGCGGTTCGCCCTGGAAGAGCTGCTTCTTCTTCTAAGCCCCTTCTGCCCGCATGCGGCCGAGGAGCTATGGCAGGCAATGGGCAATGAATCCAGCATACAATCTATACCCTGGCCAGGATATAATGAGGAGGCCGCAAGGGAAGAGGAAGTGGAGCTGGTAGTGCAGGTAAACGGGAAGGTGAGGGCCAGACTTATGGTGCCGCAGGGGCTTCCGGACGAGGAACTGAAGCGCAGGGCCATGAACGAGCCCAAAGTCCTTGAGCTTACATCCGGCAAAAAGATAAGGAACACCTTCACCGTGAGGGGAAGGCTTGTAAACATAGTGATAGCGTGAAGAGATTCTTGCCAGGAAAGTTGCTAATGAGTGCGTTAGCAGGATGTCATTCCCGCAAGCGAAGCGCGCCGGGAATCCAACCCACCCCCGTCCCCTCCCAGGAGGGGACTAAGGGGTGGGTAGATTCCGGACAAGCCGGAATGACAAATAAATTAAGGGGGGGCAGACTTTTATCCCCCCTTAGATTGAGGGGGGGCAGAGGGGGGTTATTGTTGATTCCTGCCATATTGGTTTTTTTCCTGTCCTCATGCGGATATTCATTGCACGAGAGAAAGGACTTCCGGGTGGAGGACGTGCGGATAGGCAAAATAGAAAACCGCACCACGGAGCCCCGGCTGGATGACAAACTGGCAGCGGCCCTTTCCAACGAGATGCTCAGGGAGGGGCTGATATTGAAAGATGACTCCAAAAACGAGGTCTACGGCACGATAGACAAGATACAATATCTGGGCATATCCGAGACCGGGATCGTCTTTAACGCGTATGAGATAATCCTGAAGGGGAAATTCTATCTGCGCACCGCTGACGGCAAGTCCATCCAGCTAAGGGGCGAGAACCCTTTCATAACCACATTTCCTGCCAGCGCGGACCTGAACACCGTATTCGCCGACAGGGAAGTCGCCCTGGATTCCGCCCTTAAAGGGCTCTCGACCGAGATAGTCTCCGGCATAGTCTACAAATGAGCCTCAAATTATTCAGGGAGGAAGCAAGAAAAGGGCTCAAGTCCCCCTGCTATGTCCTCTATAGCGAGGACCCCTACTTTTTGTATGAGGCCAAACGCATGATAAAGGAGACCGTGCCGCCGGAGGCCCGTGATTTCTCCCTCTCGATCTTCGATGCCGAAGAGGGCTTTGAGGCCGATGCGCTCCTGAACACACTGAAGGCCGTCCCGTTCATGGGCGGGCGAATGACCGTGCTGGTGGAGGCCGCCCACGAGGTAAAGGAAAAAGAGCTTGCGAAGATAAAGGCGTATTGCGCCGCCCCGCTTGCCGAAAGCCTGCTGGTCCTCCTTATGGAAACGAAAAAGGAGCCCGCCGGATTCGGGAAGGCAAAGTGCATGAGCCTGGCTATTGGGGACGTCCAAACCTGGATAAGGGAGAAGGCCGCCGGGGAAGGACTTACTCTTTCTGTCCAGGCGGTCAATTATCTGGCAGGGGAGTTCGGGACGGAACCGGGCCTCCTGCCGATGGAGATAAAGAAACTCGCCCTCCTGGGGAAGCCTTCCATAGGGGTTGAGGACATCCGGGCGCTCGCGGAGAGCATGGCGGGTTACGGCGCCTTCGACCTGGTAAACGCCTTCCGGAGCAAGGACGTGAATGCCGTTTTTAAATTGTGCAAAGAGGTCTCCGGCCGCCAGCAGGCGATAATCATGCTTATGGGCGCGCTGAACAGGGAGTTTGAAAGAAGAAAGCTCCCGCCCGCAAAGAAAGACGAACTGTATGCCCTGCTGGCCGAAAGGGACATTATGGCCAGGGCGCAATCCGCCGTCTACCCGATCGAGGAGCTTTTTATAAGGCTTCTGGCCCTGGCTGGCTAATAAGGCGCTGAAATGGATTTGCTTGCCGATGATCGCGGAGCGGCCATTGCGAGGAGCCTAGGGCGACGAAGCAATCTCCAAATCGTCGATTTCAAAGGAGTCAGATTGCTTCGCTCCGCTCGCAATGACGATGAAATCCAGTTTTTCAGCCGGTATTAGACAGATGCCGGCTTGCTTGCGGCCCTGGCTAGCCTGGATATCTTTCTTGAGGCCGTGTTCTTGTGGATTACACCCTTCGACGCGGCCTTGGCATAAGCGGAGACGGCGCCCTTCAGGGCCGTGGCTTTCACTTCGGGATCGGCCCCGGCAACCGCCTTCGATACCTTCTTCGACGCGGTCTTCAGCGCGCTCTTCACGGCAACGTTCTTCTCATGCCTTTTTTCCGCCTGCCTCACCCTCTTGATGGCCGAAAGGTTCTTCTTTTTTCTGGTAGTAGCCAAATGTGCTTACCTCATATTTGAAATTTGATTCAGCCAATAAATTAGCACATTTTTCCTGATAAAATCAACCGGATTTTGGCATAAGCCGCGCTCTTGTGTTAAATTAAAAAGCTGTTTTAAAGTACTTTTTTTTTAATCTTGATTCCAGTAAATAGGGGTCCCCGAAAAACCGCAGGCTTTTTTGGGGCAGAGGGAGCGATAGATGGGCAAGAACGTAGCAGAGAAGATAATAGGGTCTCATCTGGCATACGGGGAGGCAAAGGCGGGCGCGGAGGTGGGGGTCCGGATAGACGAGGTCTATACCCAGGACGCAACCGGCACGATGGCCTGGCTTCAGTTCGAGGCCATCGGGGTAGGCAGGGTGAAGGTGCCGCTTGCGGTCTCCTACGTGGACCACAACATGCTTCAGTCCAACTTCATGAACGCCGATGACCACGAGTTCCTGCGCACCTCGTCCGCCGCGTTCGGGGCCTGGTTCTCAAGGCCAGGAAACGGCATATCCCACCAGGTGAACCTGGAGCGTTTCTCCGCCCCCGGAAAGATCGCCCTCGGCACGGACAGCCATACCCCCACCGGCGGAGGCATGGGGATGCTGGCAATCGGCGTGGGCGGCCTTGACGCGGCCACCGTCATGGCCGGGGCGCCTTTCGAGCTGCGCATGCCCGAGGTTGTGCGCGTGGTGCTTACCGGAAAGCTCAGGAGGCCCTGGGTTGCCGCAATGGATATCATCCTGGAGCTTTTGCGAAGGCTGACCGTAAAGGGCGGCGTGGGGAAAATAATCGAATACTCAGGCCCCGGGGTAGGCGAGCTCTCGGTGCCGGAAAGGGCCACAATAACCAATATGGGCGCGGAGCTTGGCGCGACCAGTTCCATCTTCCCAAGCGATGAGAGGACCTTCCACTTCCTCAAGGCCCAGGGCAGGGAAAAGGATTGGGTGGAACTCACGGCTGATGTTGATGCCGTTTATTCCCAGACCATAGAGATAGACCTCTCCGCCCTGGAACCGCTAATCGCCATGCCCCACAGCCCGGACAGCGTAAGGCCCGTCCGCGAGCTTGCTGGCACCAGGGTGAACCAGGCCTGCATCGGAAGCTGCACCAACTCCTCCTACATGGCCCTTAAAGAAGTCGCCTCGGTCCTGAAAGGCAGGACCGTTGCCCCAGGGGTGAGCCTTCTTCTGAACCCAGGCTCAAAGCAGGTCTACACGATGCTGGCTGGCGAGGGGGTAATAAGCGAACTGGTCTCTGCCGGTGTGCGGATGCTGGAGTCTTCCTGCGGTCCCTGTATAGGCATGGGCGGTGCCCCCGGTTCGGGCCATGTATCAGTCCGCAGCTATAACAGGAACTTCAAAGGCAGAAGCGGCACAAAGGACGCGTCCGTTTACCTTGCGAACCCGCTCGTTTGCGCCCTCTTCGCCCTGAAAGGCGAGATGGTTGATCCATTGAAGTCCGATATCCAGGTTGACATTGCGAAGGAGCCGGACAAATATCTCATTAACGATAACATGCTCATTCCGCCCTCGGCCGAAAAAGCGGGAATCAGCAAAGGCCCGAACATTAAAGAAGTGCCGCTTAAAACTCCCGTCGAGGAGACCATAGAGGCCGATGCCCTTCTGGTGGTGGGCGACAACATTACGACCGATGACATCATGCCCGCCGGCTCCCAGATACTGCCCCTGCGCTCGAATATCCCGGCCATCTCCGAGTACGTTTACACGGGCATAGACGAGGGCTTCTCAAGGCGCGCCAGGGAGGTGCGGGAGAAGGGCGGCACAATAATAGTTGGCGGAGAGAATTACGGGCAGGGCTCTTCCAGGGAGCACGCCGCGCTTGCCCCCATGTTCCTTGGCGTAAAGGCCGTGATCGCGAAGTCCTTCGCCCGCATACACAGGGCGAACCTGATAAACTTCGGCATCCTGCCCCTGACATTTAAAAACCCGGAGGACTACTCAAAAGTAGCCAAGGGCGACAGGCTTTGCATAAAAGGCGTGCGCGATTCCCTGAAGGGCGCGCAAAACTATGTGGTTGAAGACCTCACAAAGGGCATATCCTTCGAGGCGGTCTCCAACCTGACCCCGCGTGAGGCCGAGCTTGTGCTTGCAGGCGGCCTCCTGCCTTATACCAGGGCCAGGTTTTCCGGGAAATAGAAAAGAGAACACCGGAACCCGCAAAATCGGAACGTCTTTTGGCCCAAAGGGCCCAACCAGCTCAGATTTAGATTAGTCTTTGCTGCCGCTTTCTCCCCGGTTCCGTTTCTGGGCGTAAACATTCGTCGCAGGGAAATAAAGCCATTCATCCGCTCCGCCGTATACGGCGATTGCCCTGCACGGTTACGGGCCTGGCACTCAAAACATCTGCCCGGTCAGATCAGCCGGCTCGCTCAAAAAGGGCGGGATTCCCCGCCCCTGCTCCTCAGGGTTTGCGCTACTGAGAACGGAACCAGGGCTTTTACCTTATAAAAAATAAGGGCAGTGAAGATAATTTTTTAACTGGATTTCTTTTTTGGGGGTTGCCCCCCATACAGGTAAGGGGCGGGGGGCGGGATTAGATATTATTCCGGTTTTACAAACGGAAAAGGCAGCAGCTCTTTGATTCCGAACACCCGGATGGCATCTTTCGAAGAGACGATAATCTTCAAGTTCGGTGCGAACTCGAAGAGCATCTGCCTGCACGCCCCGCATGGAAAGCAGGCCTCACCGTCCGAACAGGAGACAGCCATGGCCGTGAACTCCCTCTCGCCTTCGGACAACGCCTTCAGAAGCGCCACCCGCTCCGCGCACATCGCGAGCATCAGCGAGTAGTTCTCCACGTTGCACCCGGTGTAGACCTTTCCATCTGAAGACAGGATTGCCGCGCCCACTTTAAATCCTGAGTAAGGGGCTATCGCGTTTTTGAGTGCGTCTTCGGCGGCTCTTGCAAGGCGCTCTATCTCGTCCTGAAGCAAGGGCTAATACCTGAATATCTCCAGCAGGTTCCGGGTCTGGTCTTCTTCAACCGGGACGGAGGCCTTTCTGCCTATCTCGTCCTCGGCCTTTTTCATGTCGCCCTTGAATGCCGGATCAAGCTTTACGGCTTTTCCAAGCGCGTCCGAAGCGGAGCCGTAATCGCCGCTTTCCTTATAGGCCAGAGCCAGACCGTAGTAGGCTGGATAGAAGTCCGGCGCCCGGAGCAGTGCGCTCTTGAACTCGTTTACCGCGTCATCATACTTCTGCTCCCGGTAGTTGGCCAGGGCGATGTTGTAGAAGGCCTTCTGCGGGGTCTCGTAAAGGGGGTTCAAAAGCGCCTTTTTGCAGTCGGCAATGCCCTGGTCATAGAGCTTCATCTTTATCTCGACCGTACAGAGGTTGTTATAGGCATCTGAGTAGTTCTTGTCCAGCGAGACGGCCTTCTGAAAGGAGTTCTTCGCGTTTTGCAGGTCGTCGAATTTCAGATATACAAAGCCCAGGGCGTTATAGATGTCTTTATTGCTTTTATCGTATTCCAGGGCCTTCTGGAACTCTATATAGGCCGGCTGAAACTGGTTGTCTTTTATGTAGGAGAGCCCCATGTCGTAATGCATGACCGCCTGCTTGCTGGGCCCGGCGCATCCGGCAATCAGGGCAAAGGCTAACAGCATGAGAATTTTTTTCAGCATCGGAATAAATTAACAGAAAACACCGGGGCAAGTAAACATGACCAGCACCGGCCCTGCACCGCGGCGCAGCCTAAACCCGTCCCCTCTTTATCGCGTCAGCCACCCTGACCGCCCGCACGGTCTCTTTCACGTCGTGCGCGCGGACGATGTTGGCCCCGTTCATCACGGCTATCGCCGCGGCCGCAAGCGTGCCCTCAAGCCTTTCATCCGGCGGAAGCCCGCCAAGTATGTGCCCTATGAACGCCTTCCTGGACACCCCGATTAGCAGGGGCTTCTCAAGCCCTGTAAAGATGTTCAGGTTTTTCAGGATATCAAGGTTGTGGTCATATGTCTTTCCGAAGCCTATGCCGGGGTCTATTATGATCCTGTCCCCGGCCACTCCGGCCTTTGCGGCTATCCGGATTGACTCCCTCAGATAGTCCATTATCTCCGGTATCAGGGCGTCGTAAACGGGGTCCTTCTGCATATCGCGCGGTGTGCCCTTGATGTGCATGAGGATTACCGGGACGCCGTACCGGGCGGCAAGGGATGGCATCTCAGGGTCGAACCGCAGGCCGCTTATGTCGTTTACGATATCCGCGCCCTCATCCAGCGCGGCGCGGGCCACGCCGGATTTGTATGTGTCTATCGAAATGGGGATTTTTGAGTGCTTCCGTATCTCCCTGATTACCGGGAGGACGCGCCGGAGTTCCTCTTCCAGTGGGACGGGCTCCGAGCCGGGCCGGGTGGACTCACCCCCGATGTCCAGTATATCCGCCCCGTCCTCCGTCATTTTGAACGCGGCGCGAACGGCTTCCCGGCAGTCGAAGAATTTGCCCGGGTCTGAAAACGAATCGGGGGTGACATTTATCACCCCCATAATCAAGGTCCTTTGATTCAAGCCCGGTGTCCGGCCGCGCAGGAGGAGACGCAATCGGCCCTAGACGCCTTCCAGGGCCGGGGTCCCGGAATTATACTCGCCCATCATGGCCTCGATCTCGTCATTATCCATCGTCTCCCTTTCGAGGAGTTTTTTGGCGAACTTCTCCAGAAGGCCGCGGTTTCTGGTAAGCAGGTCCTTTGCGTCCTTGTAGGCCGAAAAGACAAAATCCTTCACTTCTTCGTCTATGTCCTCGGCCGTCCTTTCGCTGTAGTCCTTGTGCTTGGCTATCTCACGACCAAGGAATATCTGTTCGTCCTTTTTCCCGAAGGTGAGCGGGCCCATCTTGTCGCTCATGCCCCAGTCGGTTACCATCTTTCGGGCAAGCTCGGTGGCCTTTTCGATGTCGTTTCCGGCGCCGGTGGTCATGTGGTCCAGGGCGATCTCCTCGGCGGCCCTTCCGCCCATGAGGACGCGCAGGACCTTCAGAAGGAAGTCCCTGGAGTATGTGTACCTGTCGTCAATCGGGAGCTGCTGGGTGACGCCCAGGGCCCTTCCGCGGGGTATTATGCTTACCTTGTGTATCGGGTCGGTGCCGGGTATAAGCTTGGCAACCAGAGCGTGCCCGGCCTCGTGGTAAGCGGTGTTCTTTTTCTCTTCCTCGCTTATTATCATGCTCCGGCGCTCTACGCCCATCAGGAGCTTGTCTTTTGCCATCTCGAAGTCCACAAGCTCCACCTTGGCCTTGTTCTTTCTTGCGGCAAAAAGGGCGGCCTCGTTGACCAGGTTCGCCAGGTCGGCGCCTGAGAACCCCGGAGTGCCGCGCGCTATCCGGGCCATGGACACGTTCTCGTCAAGGGGGACGCTCTTTGAGTGCACCTTCAGTATCTCTTCGCGCCCCTTCACGTCCGGAAGCGGCACGACCACCTGCCTGTCGAACCGGCCTGGCCTCAGAAGCGCGGGGTCAAGCACGTCCGGCCTGTTCGTGGCGGCTATGACTATGATGCCTTCCTTGCCTTCGAAGCCGTCCATCTCCACAAGGAGCTGGTTCAGGGTCTGCTCGCGCTCGTCATGGCCGCCGCCAAGGCCCGCGCCGCGCAGCCTGCCAACCGCGTCTATCTCGTCTATGAAGATGATGCAGGGGGCGTTCTTTTTGGCCTGCTCGAAGAGGTCCCGCACGCGGGAAGCGCCAACGCCTACGAACATCTCCACGAAATCCGAGCCGGAGATGCTGAAGAACGGCACGGCGGCTTCCCCGGCAATGGCCTTGGCAAGCAGGGTCTTGCCGGTCCCCGGAGCGCCTACGAGGAGCACGCCTTTGGGGATTTTACCCCCCAAACGGGAGAATTTCTGCGGGTCTTTTAAAAAGTCTATTATTTCAGTTACCTCGTCTTTGGCCTCTTCTATCCCGGCAACATCGGAAAAGGTTATCTTGACGGACTTGTCCGAGATCAACTTCACCCTTGCCTTGCCAAACGACAAGGCCTTGTTTCCGCCCGTTTGCATCTGCCGCATGAAGAAGATCCAGATCACGACAAGAAGCAGAATAGGGCCGAACGAGAAGAACACGTTTACGTACCAGGGATTTTCCTCCGGCGGCTTGGCGGTGATCTTCACCCCTTTGTTCCTCAGGTCGGTGACAAACTCCGGGTACTCCGGCGTATATGACTTGAACTCTTTTCCGTCCTTGAAGCGGCCGGTCACGAGGTTCTGCTTTATGATTACATTGTCCACCTGGCCCTGGTCCACTTTCTGCATGAGGTCTGAAAAGGCAATCTCCTCCTGGGTCTTTTTGGGCGTGTTGAGGAGATTGAACAGAAGTATCATGAGGACCCCGATCAGGAGCCATATGAACAGGCCTCTGGCTATGTTCAATTTAATCGCTTACCTCCACAAGTTATTTTAACATATAACATTAAAGCGCCTCTATTTCAGGATGCCTGTTTCCGTCTTCTGCATCGAAATGAGTTCCCTTATCCCGCTATCGGCAAGGGCCAGGAGCTGTTTCAGTTCGCCGAGCCCGAAGGGCTGCTGCTCGGCGGTCCCCTGCACCTCCACGAACTTGCCGCTTCCGGTCATTACCACGTTCATGTCCACCTCGGCCTGCGAGTCCTCGGCATAACACAGGTCCAGCCTGGGTTCTCCGTTCACTATGCCCACGCTTATGGCGGCAAGGTAGTCCAGGAGGGGCATTTTTTCTATTATCCCCTTCTTGACCGCGCCCGAAAGGGCGTCGTGAAGACACAGATAAGCGCCGGTTATTGCCGCCGTGCGGGTGCCGCCGTCGGCCTCGATGACGTCGCAGTCTATCCAGACCGTCCTCTCCCCCAGGGCCGAGAGATTCGCCACGGAGCGCAGGCTGCGCCCTATGAGCCGCTGTATCTCATGGGTCCTGCCGCCGACCCTGCCCTGGGTGCTCTCCCTCATGGTGCGCGTCTGGGTGGAGCGGGGCAGCATGGAATACTC
Organism: Nitrospirota bacterium; assembly: GCA_014874185.1. Lineage (GTDB taxonomy): Bacteria > Nitrospirota > Thermodesulfovibrionia > Thermodesulfovibrionales > JdFR-88 > JACWAF01. The sequence continues at coordinate 59,175 of JACWAF010000007.1, forward strand.
CGCCGTTATCCATCCCTTTCTCTGGTCCTTCAGGAACATCGGGACCTTCTCTTCGATAGTGGCCGCGCAGATAAGCCTCGTGCGGCCCATCTCTATCAATACCGAGCCTTCGGCCTGCGATATGAAATTGCGGGTGATGCGCACATCTCTCAGTTCGTCATTTCTTCTTCCATCGGGCCTCATTCCATACCTCCGTGAGTTTGACATCCTGTATAAGCGCGTCCGGGCCCAGAAACCTGCTGCCGAGGAACTTGAATTTCTGCGGGGCGTCGGTGGAATAGAATTCCCTCTCGCTTCCCCCTTCCGGGTTCAGCAGGCCTTTTTCCTGAAGCAGTCCGCTTATCTCCCGGGCCGTTTCGGCCCCGGAGTCTATCAGTATAACCTTTTTCCCCATCACTTTAGAGATGGTTTTTTTCAGCAGGGGATAATGCGTGCAGCCCAGCACCAGCGTGTCTATATCATGTTTTTTAAGCGGGTGCAGGTATTTTTCGGCCGTTAAAAGGGCCACCTGGTTGTCCACCCAGCCCTCTTCAACCAGGGGGACGAAGAGGGGGCATGCCTGCGTGAATATCTCCACCCCCGGGTCGAGGGACTTCATCGTCCTGGCGTAGGCGCCGCTCTTTATCGTGGTCTCGGTCCCGATGACGCCCACCCGGCCTGTTTTTGTGGCGCGCAAAGCGGCCCTGGCCCCCGGCCCTATCACCCCGATCACATCTATATCCACCGATTCCCGTATCTTTTCAAGGCTTATCGCGCTTGCCGTATTGCAGGCTATTACCAGCAGTTTTATCTCTCTGGACATGAGAAAGCCCGTGTTTTCGAAGCTGTACCGGACTATTACCTCCGGAGACCTTATCCCATAAGGCACGCGGGCGGTATCGCCCAGGTAGATCGTGTTCTCGCCGGGCAAATGGCGGATTATCTCCTTGAGGACGGTGAGCCCGCCCAGGCCGGAGTCGAAGACGCCGATCGCCCTCCTATTCATGCACGGGCCCCTTTCCGGTCAATGCAAGCTCTCCCAGGGGCCTGTCCGCGTATATATGCCCGCCGATGCTCTCCACTTCCTTGCCTTCTATCAGCAGCCGGACGTCCGAGATCCCTTCGACATTGGACATCATTGTTTCATAAAGACCCCTCAGGAGCAGGAACTCCGAGACGGCATCCCCCTGGAAGTTGCTCCTGAATTCGTCTGAAAGCTCCACATACAGGATGCCGTCCGTCCCGAAATACACGTTCAGTACCCTTACGTTATGCGGTATAGCCGACTGGCCCATCCCCACGGGGCCTTTCAGGTATTCCTTCAGGGCGGAATATGCCGCGTCTTCCCTGTCGGTGAATGCCGCCACAGAGCGCTCCTCCATCTGCAGATGGCCCGATACCGGATAATATACCCGGATATATGAGACGGCGCCGGATGGAGGCGCTTCCAGCGCGCCGGTATTGACCTGCACCCATTTGAAAACCCCTTTCGTCAGGAACAGATATCCCCCGGCTGCCCCGGCCGCGAAGATGACGAGCGCCATCAGCAGCAACGGCCATTTCGGCTTGCGCTTTGGCTGAATGGAGCCCGTTCCGGCATGAAGCTCTTTTTCCATTATCCGTTATCCGCCGCCAGCCCTCGAATACTCATCTATGGAGTTCGCGATCACTGAGCTGAGCAGGTCCTTTAACCGCTGGCCGGAGTAGTTGAATGAGGCCGGATAAGGTGTTTCCACCATCACCGCCGGGGCCGCTATTTCGTTCAGAAGCGGAAGCGGCATCTCTATATGCACCACCTCCACGGGAGAGAATGCCTGCTTCAGCGAGCCCTCCAGAATGGCGGCGAACTTCCTGCTTTCGGCCAGATAGGGTTTTTGCCGGTTCGAGTAGAGGTACTGGTCTTCCGGTCCTCCGCCCTGTTCCGGGAACCACGTTGTATACACGTTGAAATTATTCTTCGATGACAGGTGCAGGCTCACGAAGAGAGTGGGGGGCCGCTTCTCCGCAATCGCTGCCCTGTCTGATATCCCGAGAAAGACATCCGAGTCCCTCAGCAGATATGAATCGATCCCCTTTTGCTCCAGGGCCTCGGAGAGGGCCTTGGCCAGGGAGAGCGCGATGTCCTTTTCATAGACCGTCCTGTTCGCTGAATCGGTATAGGCAATCCCCTGCTCAAAGCCCCCATGGCCGGCGTCTATGGCCACAAGGGGTTGCTGCGCAAAGGCCGCCGCCGGCATCAGAAAAAGAGCCAGCACGGCTGAAAAGAGCTTCAGCATGACTTTAAATTCTCCCACATCGGAGGCGGGTTTTTCAAATGTTCGGGACTTTCGGGCCGGGGAGCGGGACATCGCCTATAAAGGCCTGGATGGCATTTTTGAGCGCCGCAAGGCTCACGCTGGTGTTCATGCAGGGGCCGAAGGGCCTTTCGTTTATGATGCCCAGGATGGGCATGGGATAGCTGTCCGCTATCCCGCTTGAGAGGTCGCGCTCGCAGGCCACGGCCACTATGGCATCTGGCCTGAGGTCCTTTACGATCCGCCTGGCCAGGTTACCGCCGGTAGCCACCGAAAGCTGCACCCCGCTTTGGTCCGCAATGGCGATTATGTCCCTTATCTCGCATTTCCCGCACCGGGCGCAGTTGTAGATATTGCGGGTTATCCGTATCTTGCATTCGTCTATCTGGAGGCAGTGGGGCAGAAGGAGGAGGAGCCTTTTTACCTGCACCCTCTCGGCAAGCACCAGTTTATTGTTCAGCCGGATTATTGCGGCCTGAAGGCGTTCCTTCCAGTCCCTGGAGAGCCCCCCCAGGAACATGAACAATGGATAGACCACCTTTAAAAGCACCGCCCTCAAGAACCTAGGCCCCCTGGAAGATATCACCTTTTTTAATTGCCCTCCCCTGGATAAACGCCCTCGCGGGCATAGGTTTTTTACCTTCGGGCTGAAGCTCCAGTATCATCAGGAGCCCCCCGCCCGTCCCCGCCAGAAGACCATCTCCTCTTGCCTCTTCGATAACACCAGGGCCTGCCGCGCCTTCAACCGGTCTGGTTTTCATGATTTTAACCCGTTCGCCACGCAAAAAGCTGTACGCGCCCGGCCAGGGATACATCCCCCGTACGAAATTGAATAACTCGCGGGCGCCCTTTTTCCAGTCAATAAGCCCGTCTTCTTTCTTAAGCGGGGGCGCAAAGCTTGGCTCCCCCGACTGGGGAACGGGTTTTATCGCCCCCCTGCGCATGCCCTCGATCGTTTCCACCAGAAGTCTTGCCCCCATCTCTGAAAGCCTTGCCGAGAGAGACTCCGCCGTGTCGTCTTCCTTTATCCCGGTTTTTTCCTGAAGGAGGATGTCCCCGGTGTCCAGCTCGTATCTCATCACCTGCGTGGTCACGCCGGTCTCTTTTTCGCCGTTAATTATAGCCCACGCGATGGGGGAGGCCCCCCTGTATTTTGGAAGCAGGGATGCGTGCACGTTTATAGGGGCTGTCCTTGGGATTGCAAGCATCTCCGGGGTGAGTATCCTGCCGTAGGCCACTACCGCCAGGAACTCCGGGTTTATATTTATCAGTTCGTCAACAAATGCCGGGTCTTTCATCTTCGCGGGCTGGAGCACGCGCAGGCCATACCCGAGGGCCATCTCTTTCACGGGCGGCGGGGAGGGCGCTTTCGACCTGCCCTTAGGGGCGTCAGCGCGGGTTACAACGGCCGCTATCTCCTCGCCTGATTCGATAAGAGCTTTGAGGGAGGGCAGGGCAAAGGCCGGGGTGCCGAAGAACACGATTGCCATTTATCAGCCCCGCATGGACGGGGTCTTCTTCAGTTTCTTCTTGTAAAAGCTTTTTTTAAGCGGACTAAGCTTGTCAAGGATGAGTATGCCGTCCAGGTGGTCCAGTTCGTGCTGGAGGGCTATGGCCAAAAGGCCTTCGGCCGATATCCGGGCGGGTTTGCCCTCGCGGCCAATGCCCCGGACCAGCACCTTTTCGGCCCTGGGGAGCGTGCCCGTGAGCCCGGGAAGCGAGAGGCAGCCCTCTTCGCTTTCCACCTCGCCCTCTGTTTCGGCCAGCACCGGGTTTATCAGCACCAGAAGCGGGTATTTGTGCTCGCTCTCCCGCATATTCACATCCACCACGATGAGCCTCTTTGACACCCCTACCTGGGGGGCGGCGAGGCCCACGCCGGGTGCGGCGTACATGGTCTCTATCATGTCGTCTATCAGTTTCTGCAGCGCGCCGTCGAACTCTTCCACGGGCGCGGATTTTTTCTTCAGGACCTCGTCCGGATAGGTCCTGATCCTCAGCAAGGCCATAATTTTAGTATATTATTTTTAGTCGTTTTTTGTCTTTTTCAGGAAAAGGAACTTGCTTGAATGGTCAAGCACGCTGGAGCTGGTGTGATATCGGCCAAGGCGCCGGTCGTAGGTGATTATGCACTCCTCGTACTCGTCCTCCGTGACGGAGAAGGCCTTGTCGTAATTGTCCCCGTAAAGGTAGGTGATGGCGTTCACGAACGCCTCTCCAAGCATCCTTCCGGTCTCGTCATATGCGTAAACCGCTCCGCACCGGCATCTGCCGCCCACCATCTCCCCGAAATGCATCCGGATGGCATGGGGCGACTCCGGCTGGCCCTCGCAAAACGGGCAGGTAAATACCCTGTATCTTTCCATATATTCACGTCCTGTATTCGGCGTTGATTTTTACGTAATTTTCACTAAGGTCGCAGGTGAGCACTCTCTCGGCGGAACTGCCCAGGTTCAGGTTGACTGTTAGGGTAACCTCGCTTCGGTTCCTCAGGACGAGGTTGGCCTCTTCGTCCTTTCCGTTGGGCCTTCCCTTTTTTACAAGCTTAACCTTTTCCAGAAAAATATCAACCCTGGATTCATCAACATCGATTCCAGCGTACCCTATGGCGGCCATTATCCTGCCCCAGTTGGAGTCGTTGCCGTAGATGGCCGTCTTCACCAGGGGGGAATGCGCTATGGCGAACGCGCCTTTGAGGGCGTCCTTTTCGCTCTTGGCCCCTTTCACGACAACCTGAATGAGCTTCGTGGCCCCTTCGCCGTCCCTGGCTATCATACGGGCAAGCTCGAAGGTGACCGAATCGAGCGCCGACCTGAATTTTTCGTAATCCGCCGTGCCCTCCTTAAGCGGAACATTTTTGGCAAGCCCGTTCGCCATTATCAGGAGGGTATCGCTTGTAGAAGTGTCTCCGTCCACGGTGACACGGTTGAAGGATTTCTCAGCCGATGCCTTGAGGAGCTTTTTCAGCGTATTTTTATCGATTGCCGCATCGGTCATTATGAAAGAGAGCATCGTGGCCATGTTGGGGTGTATCATACCGGAGCCCTTTGCCACGCCGGCCAGTCGCACCTCTTTGCCCGAAAGCCGTATCTTTTTTGTCCCGAACTTGGGGAACGTGTCCGTGGTCATTATGCCCCTTGCGCAGTCTTCCAGATTGGATTTGCCGATATTGGCCGCAAGGGTTTTTATCGCCGGGCGCATCCTGTCCATCGGGAGAGGACTGCCAATCACCCCGGTTGAAGCGATGTATACAAGCTCTTCGCTTATGCCCAGCCCCCCGGCGCAGAGGGCGGCCATCTCGCTGGCGTCCATCATCCCCTGCGGGCCCGTGCAGACGTTGGCGTTTCCGCTGTTTGCTATTATCGCCCTGCCGCGGCCGGAGCGGATGCGCTCGATATCAAGCTTTACCGGAGCGCCCTTTATCTTATTCGTGGTAAATACGCCCGCCACTGCCGCGTCCGCCTCGGAATATATTAGCGCCATGTCCTTGCGGCCCGGTTTCTTTATGGCGGCTTCGGCCGTGGAAAGTAAAAATCCCTTCGGCAGTTCCATCAGGGGTAGACCGCCAGCGCGGTAAGGCCCGCGTCTTCCGGGAAGCCCATCATCAGGTTCATGTTGTGGACGGCCTGGCCGGACGCGCCCTTAACCAGGTTGTCTATCGCCGTGACAACAACCAATGTTCCCGTCCTCTGATTCACCTTCATACCGATATCACAGCGGTTCGTCCCCCGCACGGCCTTCAGCACGGGCAGCTTTTCGCCTTCCAGCACCCGCACGAACGGCTCGTTTTTATATGCCTTCTGATAAATTTTTACCGCATCTTCGGAAGATGCCTTCTTTTTCAGTTTCAAGTAGATGGTGGAGATTATTCCCCTGTCCAGAGGCAGGAGGTGGGGCGTGAAATTCACCGCTAATTCGCCTCCGGCGATTGCGGACAACTCCTGCTCGATCTCAGGCGTGTGCCGGTGCGTGGCTATCCCATAGGCCATGAAGCTGTCGTTCACCTCGCAGAAGGAGTACTTCACGTCTGATTGCCTTCCGGCACCGGAGGCGCCCGATTTGGAATCGATAACGATTGATTCCGGCTGCACAAGCCCGGCCTTCAGGGCCGGGTAGACGCCCAGTATCGAGCCCGTGGGATAACAGCCGGGGTTCGCCACAAGCCTTGCCCTTTTTATCTTCGCCCTGTGGAGTTCGGGAAGGCCGTAAACCGCGTTTTTGAGCACGTCCCTCTGCTCGTGGGGCGTCTTATACCATTCCTCGTAAACGGCTGGGTCTTTCAGCCGGAAGTCCGCCGAGAGGTCTATGACCTTCTTGCCGCTATTGAAAAACGTGGCCACCGCGGGCTGGGAGGCCTTGTGCGGGAGGGCCATGAAGAAGAGGTCGGCTTTCTTGAGGAGAGTTTCCGGCTCAAGAGGCTCATACAGAAGCCCGGCATAGGTGGCAAGGTGCGGAAACAGGTCCACGGGGGATTTCCCGCTCGATTTCTCGCTGGTCACTGCCGTGACTGTCGCGTGAGGGTGGCCCGCCAGTATGCGCAAAAGCTCCGCCCCTGCGTAGCCGCTTCCCCCGCAGATGGCAACCTTTAATTTATCTGAAGGCATTTTTTTATCCCCTTTATCAATACCTTGTAATCGGATATATACAAAAATTCATAAAAAAATCCCTCCTAACCTCCCTTTGTCAAAGGGAGGGACTTACCCCTCGTTGGCAAAGAGGGGCGAGGGGAGATTTTCTTATCAAGATATCGCCCATTTCCCTATCCCCTCCCCCTTGAGCGGGGAGGGCGAGGGTGGGGGTGTTTCTTTTTTCACCCTCCCCTTCATCCCCTCCCCTTAAAGGGAGGGGAAATAGAATCCTGCGGCTCTGCTGCAAGGAGGTGTAATTAAAAATAAAAAGGGCGAATCCAGCCGGACCCGCCCACGATTCATCCACGCCTTTATTATCTCTTTGAGAACTGGAATCTTTTTCTTGCCGCGGCCTGGCCGTATTTCTTTCTTTCCTTTATGCGCGGGTCCCTGGTGAGGAAGCCCTCTTTCTTCAGCTTCGGCCTGTAATCGTTGTCTATCCTGGTGAGGGCGCGGGAGATGCCGTGCCTCAGGGCGCCGGCCTGTCCGCTCATGCCGCCCCCGTCCACGTTGGCCGTAACATCGTACTTCCCGGTAAGCCCGCACAGCTCCATCGGCTGCTTTATCATCATCTGCAGGGTCTCCCTGGGGAAGTACTTCTCGACGGGCCTCTCGTTCACGGTTATCTTCCCGTTTCCGGGGAGGAGGATTACCCTTGCGACCGAGCTTTTTCTCCTGCCCGTAGCCGCGTATTTGATCTCTGCCATTTATATCTCCTTATTGAACCGATAATTTTTCGGGCTGCTGCGCGGCATGGGGGTGGTCCGCGCCTTTATAGACCTTCAGCTTTCCAATCATCTTACGGCCGAGCCTGTTTTTCGGGAGCATCCCCCAGACTGCCTCTTCTATAAGCTTTTCGGGCTTGTTTTGAATTATTTCGCGCGCGGTCTCCGCCCTGAGTCCGCCCGGATAATTGGAATGCCTGTAATAGACCTTCTGGTCCATTTTCCTGCCCGTAAGCCTTACCTTTTCCGCATTCACCACCACGATGAAATCGCCGGTGTCCACGTTGGGGGTAAAGATGGGCTTGTGCTTTCCCCTGAGATAAGTGGCAATCTTGACGGCGAGTCTGCCAAGCACCATCTCCTGGGCGTCCACTACGTACCACTTGCGCTCTATATCGTCCTTCCTGGCAAAACGGGTCTTCATCTTTCCACTCCTCAGTCCAGAATTCGATAATATAAAAGAAAAAAGGCGGTTTTGTCAACAAAAACCGGTCTTTTCAGCCAGATGACCTGCTTTTCAATTGTTTTTCGCGCAAAGGGGAAAGCGCCCCGCGCAAGTAATAATATTACAATAAAAATCAGTATTCTTCCAGTAATGCCCTGAAAAGCCCTGAAAATTCCATCCCCCTTCGAAGTGGGAGAGCGAGGGTGGGGGTGAAAGAGCGAGATATGTTCACACTCTCCCCCAACCCCTCCCTTGAAGGGAGGGGAAATTGGATATACTGTTTGTCCTCTTATTTCAAGGGAGGGAAATTTGGCTCTCCGGCCCCCGCATATGCCCGCAACTCATTGACAGTTATTGATTTCTGCTGATATACTCGTTCGGCGGAATCAGCGCATCTATTTGGGCTAGAGGAGCGTAATTGGGCCTCGTCGGAAGACTCGAAGACCTTGGCATCTCCGATATATTTCAGATACTGGGGATAGGGAAGAAGACCGGGACCCTCGTGATAACCGGTTCCAGGGGGACGGCCTTCATAGACTTCAGCGAGGGCGCCATAATGATGGCCGAGACCAGCGCCTTTGAGCACACCCTTTCCGACGATCTGGCCGCCTCCGGCGCCGTGAAGCAAACAACCTTCAAGCTTGCGCAATCCGTAAAGGGCACGCTTCCCGGGAAGGGCCTGTTCGAGATATTGATCGAACTTGGCGCTGTGAAGAAAGAGACCGTCGAGAAATTCGCGAGAAAGCGGATCGAGAAGGTAGTCTGTGAGGTGATGCAGTGGACCGAAGGGGATTTCCTCTTCGAGCTTGAGGAGGACATCCTTGAGGGCAAGACTGAACTGAGGGAGACAAGCTGGAGGCTGCAGAAAGGGCTCTCGCCGGAGTACCTTTTGATGGAGGGGGCGAGGGTCTATGACGAGAGCTCTCAGGGGTTCATGCCGGAGGCCGGGATCGGCTCAAATGGGGGCAGCGAGGAAGACCCCTCCTGGGAAGACGACTGGTCCCGGGGCGCGCAAAGAAAAGACATAAGCTCACTGAAGGCGCTCACTAACGAGCTGCGGGTGCCGGACTCCGCTTCCGAAATAACCCTCCTTATACTTAGGTTTGCAAGCGAGATATTCCAGCGCGGGGTGCTCTTCATGGCAGGCCCTGAGGAGATCGCGGGCCTCGGACAGTTCGGGCTGGACATCGACATGGCCGACGAGAAGATAAGGCAGATCGTGCTTGACCTCAGGAAAAGCAAATTCCTTTGCGGGATAATAAATTCCGCCCGCCCCTGCAAGGGGGAGCTTGAAAAGGACGCCGTTACGGAGAGACTGGTGAAAGAGCTTGGGGGCGGCTGGCCGCCTGAGGCCGCCTTCTATCCCCTGGTTGCGGAAGGAAGGGTGGTGGCGCTTCTTTACTGCGACAACCAGGGGGGCAGCGGCGAACCCGAAAGCGAAGGGCTTGAGATATTCATAAGCCAGGCCGGCATGGCGCTGGAGAAGGCCCTGCTGGTGAGGCGTCTGCAGGACTTGGAAAAAGGCCGCTGAACGGGTGACTTTTTGAAAAACTATCTGCTAAAATTCGTGCATTGGGGAGGGCGATGAAATCCATTCTGATAGTGGAGGACTCGGCCACTACGAGGAGCCTGATAAGGGCCGTCGTTGAGGAGGCCGGCGAGTTTGAAACGGTTGAGGCCTCGACCGGTTTCGAGGCCCTGAAACAGCTTCCCGCCAGGAATTTCGACCTCATAATCACCGACATCAACATGCCGGACATAAACGGGCTGGAGCTGATCAATTTCGTGAAGACGGATTCCCGCTACCAGGGAATCCCCATGATCATCATCAGCACGGAAAAGAGCGACGAGGACCGGAAGCGGGGGATTGCCATGGGGGCCAGCGCCTATATTACAAAACCGTTCAAGGCGAAAGCCCTGCAGGAGACCATAAACAAGGTCCTGACCGCATGAAGTCTTCCGACCGGGAGTTCATAGCCGAGGCCGAGGACATCCTGAACGAGGCCGGGCGGCTCCTGATAGAGATCCAGGAGGGCGGCCCCAAACCGGACGGCGTGAATGCCATCTTCCGCGCCTTCCACACACTGAAAGGGCTGTCGGGCCTCTTCGGCCATAAGGGGATCACCGACCTCTCGCACGCCCTCGAGTCCATACTGGACGACCTCCGCCTTGGCAAAATAGCCTTTTCCGACCGGCTGGTGGAATTCCTCTTCGGCAAACTGGACAACGTAAGGGGCGCGATAGAGCTTGTGAAAAACGGCGGGGAGCCGGATACCGCGGCCGACCTGGACGAGATAGAGTCCTTCCGAAAAGGGCTCTCCGGGCCGGTAAGCACGCAATCGCTTGAAGGACTGCTGGACGAGACCATCCTGAAGGTGCTGTCCGAATACGAGGAGCACCGCCTGAAGACGAACATATCCGAAGGGAAGGGGATCTATTTCCTCAGGAAGGTCTTCGATATCGGCGAGTTCGACAGGTCCCTGGAAAACGTGATGAAAGAGGTAAAGGGGATGGGCGAGCTGATAAGCACCCTTCCCACTTCCGAAGGCGTGCAGCCCGGCAATATAGGTTTTAATCTCCTTTTTTCCTGCCCAAAACCGTTTGAGGAGCTTTCCGAATATTTCGGAGAGGCCCTTGAAGAGCTTGTAAAGCCAAGGACGGTGGAAGCGAAACCCGTCTCCATATCGCTGAAAAGCGCCTCTACCGCGGTCAGGGTGGATATCGAGAAGCTGGACAGGATACTGAACACCATAGGCGAGCTTACGCTCACGAAGTCCGCCGTAAAACGCGTGGCCGACGAGATGCGGGAGACCCTGGGCCACTCCGCCCTGGTGCTGGACGTCTACAAGATAAACCAGAGCCTTGAACGCAGGCTCCTGGAATTGCAAAGCCAGGTGCTCGAGATACGCATGGTCCCGATAGGCCAGATATTCGGGCGGCTTCAGCAGGTGATAAAGCGCTACTGCAAGGAGGCGGGAAAGCATATAGACCTGGCCATGTACGGCGAGGAGACCGAACTGGACAAATATCTGGCCGAGCAGGTGATAGACCCGCTGGTCCACATAGTGCGGAACGCGATAGACCACGGCATAGAAAGCGCGGAGGAGCGGGCCCGGGCCGGGAAAAAGGAAGAAGGCAGCATCGTCCTCAAGGCGTTCCAGAGGGGAAACCACGTCGTTATTGAAGTGAGGGACGACGGGCGGGGGATAGACTTTGAGCGGGTAATGCGGAAGGCTGTTGAAAAGGGCATGGTGGAGAAGGGCGCCGTGCTTCAAAAGAGGGAGATGCTGGAGATACTTTTCACCCCGGGCTTCAGCACCAAAGAGAGCGTGAGCGAGGTCTCGGGCAGGGGGGTGGGCCTTGATATCGTCCGAGACAAGCTCTCCGGCATGGGCGGCTTCCACGACATAGAGACCGAGCTGGGCATGGGCACAACTTTCTCCGTAACGCTCCCGATCACCCTCGCGGTCATAAAATCCCTTGTGGTCAGGGTAGGGGATGAGCGCTTCGGGATACCGCTTACGTCCATATCGGAGACCCAGGCCATAAACGTCCCGGACCTGCAGAGCATCGAGGGAAGAAAGGTCTATAACCTGAGAGAGGAGATGCTTCCGGTCACATCGCTCTCCGAGGTCTTTCAGTTCGAGGCGGACAAGTCCGACAGGAGTTTCATCGTGGTGGTGGGCTTTGGGGAGAGGCGGATAGGGCTATTAGTGGACGAGCTTTTCGGCCAGCAGGAGATAGTGATAAAGTCCCTGGGGGATTACCTCCGGAGCGTTAAAGGCTTTGCAGGCGCGGCTGAGATAGGCCGGCACGACGTGATACTTGTACTGGACGTGGAATCCATAATAGAGGAGTCCCTGAGGCAAAAAGGCAACCTGCATGTTTGAGGATTTTTACAACCTCGCCCTGAGGCCTTTCAGCAAGACGCCGGACCCGCAGTTTCTTTATCTCAGCAGGACCCACGAAGAAGCCCTTGCCAGGCTGCAATATGCCGTGGAGGAGAAGGAGATAGTGGTGCTCACCGGAGAGGTGGGCTGCGGCAAGACCACCCTCACGCGGGCGCTCATCGATTCGCTGGGGGATAAGCACCGGGTAGTGCTCATCATCAACCCCAGGCTCTCCCCGGCCCAGTTCATCCGGCAGGCAGCGAAACGGTTTGGCATAGACGTGTCCAACAGCAGGCAGGACGACATCCTCGATTCCATCTATGAGAAGGTGTATGCCGATTACGAGGCCGGGATAACGCCGGTCGTGATAATAGACGAGGCACAGCTCGTCCCCGGCCAGGAGACCTTCGAGGAGATCAGGCTCCTGACCAATTTTCAGCTCGACGACTCGAATATGCTCTCGCTTGTACTTGTGGGCCAGACGGAGCTGCGGCAAAGGCTGGCCCAGAAGGGTTATGAGCCCCTGAGGCAGAGGGTAGGGCTCTTCTATCATCTTGGCGCGATCGCGCCCGAAGAGATGGGGCAATACGTGGCGCACAGGCTGCGTGTGGCCGGAAGGGACGAGGAGCTTTTTACGGAAGAAGCAATAAGCGCGCTTTACCGCTACTCCGGCGGGGTGCCCCGGCTGATAAACAGCCTTGCGCATACGGCCCTTCTGGAAGGTTTTGGCGTGGGATTAAAGGCCATCGACGGGCCTTTGGTGGAGGAGGCCGCCCGCGAACTGGGGCTTGAAGACCTGCCCGTAAACTGAAGCCCGATCAGGTCATGGCTGACGCTTATCGGCATCCCGTTCCTGTTTCCTGGTTTGCAGGACAGCGGCGTGCAGCACTCCGGCCGCCGGCAGGGTTGCGAGTCCCATTATTCCGAAACTCGCGGTCGGCAGGACATATGCGTTCAAGAGGTTGGCCAGCGGTCCTGAGGCCAGGACGCCGGAATAGACGGCGAAGTTTACCGCGGCAAGCACCGTCCCCCTGCTGTCGGCCCCGGCACGTATCTGGATAAAACTTCCGCAGGCGATGATGAGCAGTCCCCCGGCGGCCCCAGCCGCGATGAGCAAAACAAAAAGCGCCTGGATTTGAATCGCCCCCCCCAGCAGGGGAACGGCCGCCATCATGCCCATGAAGACGGCCATCAATCCGGTCGAGGGGGCAAGCGCCCGGTACCATTTTTCCCCTTTTGCAAGCAGCGTGCTTGCGAACCCCCCGATCCCGAAGCCCAGCAGTTCGGCAACTATCATCAGCCCCGTCAGGGTCTCGCCGGCATGGAACTGCCGGATGCCGAGCTGGTTTATGACCTGTATCTGGAGCGAGCCCAATACGTACATGAACACGTTGATTGCGACCGCGATCGCCATGAGCCGGTCTTTCCGGAAGGCGTATAGCCGGCTGAGCGTATCCAGCGGGCCGCGCCTGGGGAACTCTTTCCGGGGGGACGCGGCCGGGAAGCCGGGGACCCACAGGCTGGAGAGGAAACCCGCTGCCGTGACGCCGATGGCTATGGACATCACCAGGGCCCTGCCTGGCGAAAAACTGCCCCATGCGCCCCCTTTCCGGCCCAGCGCGAATCCGGCCCCGGCGACCCCTATCAGTATCGCCGCCAGCACAATGACCTTGATTATGGCATTGGCTTTCGTGACGTATTCGGGCAGAAAAAGTTCGGGTATCAGGCCGTTTACCGCCGGGCTGAATATGACGCTCTGGGCGGCCATCAGGCTGGCCATTATAAAGATGAGCGTCCAGTTTCCGGAATACAATCCGTAAGCCCCTCCGCCCATCGCCATTGCCTCGATCAGTTTAATGCTGATGATGACCCGCCTTTTTGGGAACCTGTCGGACAGCCACCCCGCGGGCGCGGCAAGCAGGATAGCCGGAAGGGTGAATATTATAACGCCATAACCCTGCAGATAGCTCTTCCCCGACGCAACGGCCACAAGCATGGCCGCCTCTTTAAAAAAATTTTCATTAAAAGAGCCAAGGGAGTTTGCCGCCACCATAGCGGCGAACCGCGCCCTCGCATGGCGGACCCGCCCGCGCATCCTCCCTTTCCCTTTTTCCTCGTTCTCTCTCACTCGGCGTGCTTGAAGGGTGTGTTTTTTGAGAAACCGCTCTAGAGAAATTTTACCAGCTTTTCGCCCCTGCAGCCGGACACAAAAAAAGATGTCTGAATTCCGGCCCGGATTCACTATAATATTCCCATGATATACCTTGATAATAACGCAAGCACCAGGCCGGACCCCGAGGCCGCGAAGGCCGTACTCTCCACGCTGGAAGAGTTTTATGCCAACCCCTCCAGCGCGCACGCGATGGGGATAAAGGCAAGACAGTTGGTGGACAGGGCACGGGCGCAGGTGGCGGCCCTCATCGGGGCGGAGCCCTCGCAGATAGTCTTCACCTCCGGCGGGACGGAAGCGAACAACATCGCCATCCTGGGCACGGCTTACAAGATCGGAAAAGGCCACATCATAACCAGCACCGTCGAGCACCCGGCCGTTTTCGCCCCGCTCGCTCACCTGAAGGAGAAGGGTTTCAGTACAAGCGTCATCCCGGTGGACGAGAACGGAGTCATCGATCTGGAAGGGCTGAGGAGGGCGATCCGCAAGGACACGATCCTGATAACGATAATGCACGCCAACAACGAGACCGGCACGCTGGAGCCCATAACGGAGGCCTCGGCCATCGCCCATGAACGCGGCATCCTCTTTCACACCGATGCCGCGCAATCCGTGGGCAAGCATCCCGTGGATGTGAAGAAGCTGGGGGTGGACATGCTCTCCATAGCCGGGCACAAGCTCTATGGGCCCAAAGGCGTGGGTGCGCTCTACCTGAAAGACGGGATAGATTTAGAGCCTGTAATCTTCGGGGCCCCGCATGAGCGCTGCCTGAAACCGGGCACGGAGAACGTCCCCGGCATTGCTGGGCTTGGCAAGGCTTGCGAGGTGGCCAGAAAAGAGCTTGGACGCGAGGTGCCGCGGATACGAGCGTTACGGGACATGCTTTACAACGGGATAAAAAAGGCGATCCCCGGAGCGCGCGCTAACGGGGCGGGCGCGGAGAGGCTCTCGAACACACTGAATCTTTACCTGCCCGGCGCGGACGCCAACGACCTGGTCGCGGCGCTTAAGAACAGGGTGGCGATCTCTGCCGGGGCGGCCTGCCACGAGTGCGGCAAAGTGCCTTCGCACGTCCTTAAGGCGATGGGATTATCTGACGAGGAGGCCTTCTGCTCGGTCAGGATAAGTCTTGGAAAATACAATACCGAAGAAGAGATAAGAGAGGCCGCCAGGCTTATCGCGGGAAGCGCAAAGAAACTGGCCGTGAGAGCAAACCCCTCCTAACCTCCCCTTTGCCAAAGGGGAGGGATAAGTTAGATAAATTTAGTAGGGTTAGCGCAGCGTAACCCAACAATTCCGAAAAAAGATTCTAATCTATTAACACGATTTTAAAAGGAGGTTTTAAGTTCCCCTCCTGGGAGGGGTGCAGGGGTGGGTGGATTCGTGCTTTTATTCCCCCCTCTTAAGATAAGAGGGGGCGAGGGGGAGTTATGAGGCCCTGATTCCTGCTAAACTGTCCGAGTAAAGGGTAACCCCTCCTAACCTCCCCTTTGCCAAATGGGAGGGACAAGGACCAGCTTTCACAGCTTGCGGGAAGCATCAAAAATTAAAGGATATCAGGAACAGAGATTTAAAGGCTGGGCAGGGAATCTCCGAAGGGTTCGCCCTCCACGGGGCCAAGCACGGTAAGGGCGGGAGCCTGCCCCTTCATGAGTCTGTCGGCCATTTCCTTGAGGCCGGAGAGTTTTACCGCGTCTATTGTATGGATTATCTCGGAAGGGGTGAAATGCCTGCCGAAGTATATCTCCTGTTTGGCGAGGTTCTGCATGCGGCTGTTGGTGGATTCTAGGCCCAGTATCAGGTTTCCTTTAAGCTGTTCCTTGCCTTTCCGGAGTTCGTCTTCGGTTAGGGAACCGGGCAGCTCCCCCAGGTGCTTAAGGATAAGATTGACAACCTCCTCCACCCTCTTTCTGCCCGTCCCCGCGTAGACGCCCCAGACGCCCGTATCGTAATAGGCCGAGATGAAGGAGTAAATGGTATATACAAGCCCCCGTTTCTCCCTTATCTCCTGGAACAGCCTGGAGCTTATGCCGGAGCCGAGGATGGTGTTCAGTATGTAGTATTCGAACCTCTTCTCGTCCGCCTGGGGCAGTCCCTTGATGCCAAGACAGATATGGGCCTCCGAGAGTTCTTTTTTGTAGATAGCGGCCTTGTTCGTGAAGGGGAGGGTATGGTTTATCCGGGGCTCCGAGCCGCGCCGCAGCGTGCCCATCTTCTCGTTCAGCACCCCGATGAGCCGGTCGTGGTCGAAGCTCCCGGCGCAGGAGACTATCGTGTCCGCCGTTCCGTAGAATTTCTTTATATGCGAGAGGAGGTCCTGCCTGGTTATCGCCTTTACTGTTTCCTTGGTCCCCAGTACCGGCTGGCCAAGCCCTTCCGTGCCCCAGATATCGCGGCTGAAGAGGTCGTGGATCAGGTCGTCCGGTGTGTCGTCCACCATCTTTATCTCTTCCCGTATCACGCCGCGCTCTTTCTGGAGTTCATCTTCGTCTATTACGGAATGGCAGAATATGTCAGTCAGGATATCGAGGCCCTTCTCCATATGGATGTCCAGCACTTTGACGTAAAAGGCCGTATTTTCCTTGGATGTGAAGGCGTTTATGTCGCCCCCGATAGAGTCCATCTCGAAGGCAATGTCGCGGGCGGAGCGCCTCTTGGTGCCCTTGAAGAACATGTGCTCAAGGAAATGGGAGACCCCGTTTCTGGCCCCGGCCTCGTTCCTGGAACCAACCTTGACCCATATGCCGGCCGCAAAAGAGCGTACCCCTTTTACCTGTTCGGTAAGCACAATGATTCCGTTGGCCAGCTTCTCTTTCCTGAACAATTGCTTTAACTCTCCTTTCAAAACCCAGCGAAACTAGAAAATTTATATGCTGGTTCAGGTTTGTAACCTGAACCAAAAGATTCGTGATCTGAAATCGAACTGTCCGGGTTCAAGTTGTACAAATACGGCAGATTTCATCCGCCTTGGGGCTTGAACCCGCCCGGGCACGACTGAGAAAATGAGACTTTTCCAGCACCCTGTCAGGCCTGTTCAGCCTTATTATACCGGCATTTCCCGGCGGGAAAAAAAGAAAGGGCATTTTAATGCCCTTTCAGACGTTCTTAAAAAAACCCCTTTACGGGGAACCAGGTCTAGCTGCCGTCTCCTTCGCCCTTGAGGAGTTCTTTCCTGGAGAGTCTGACCCTTCCCTGCCTGTCTATCTCTATGACCTTCACATCGATCTCGTCTCCCTCCTGGAGGACGTCCGTTACTTTGTTCACCCTCTTGTTGGAGATCTGCGAGATGTGCAGGAGGCCGTCAACCCCTGGCAGTATCTCCAGGAAGGCCCCGAAGTCGGTTATGCGCACCACCTTGCCCTTGTAGACCTTGTTCAGTTCGGCCTCGGCCACTATGCCAAGGATTATCTCCTTAGCCTTCAGGGCGCTGGCCTCGTCAACGGAGGCGATGTTCACAAGGCCGGTGTCGTCTATATCTATCTTGACCCCGGTCTCCTCGATTATCCCCCTTATCACCTTGCCGCCGGTGCCGATGACCTCCCTTATCTTGTCGGGCTTGATCATCATGGTATATATGCGCGGGGCGTGGGGGGAGAGGTTCTCCCTGGGGGCCTCGAGGGTCTCTTTTATCTTGCCAAGTATATGCAGTCTTCCGATGCGGGCCTTCTCCAGGGCCTGTTCCATTATGGCGCGGCTTACGCCGGAGGTCTTTACGTCCATCTGGAAGGCGGTGATGCCGTTTTCCGTCCCCGTTACCTTGAAGTCCATATCGCCAAGGTGGTCCTCAAGGCCCAGGATATCTGTAAGCACCACGTGCCTGTCGCCTTCCACCACAAGCCCCATGGCGATGCCCGCGACGGGGGCCTTTATCGGCACGCCCGCGTCCATCAGGGACAGGATCGCGCCGCATACCGTGGCCATCGAAGACGAGCCGTTTGATTCAAGGATGTCCGATACTATCCGTATGGTATAAGGGAATTGTTCCTTGGAGGGCAAGATGTTTTTTATGGCCCTTTCGGCAAGCGCGCCGTGGCCTATCTCCCTCCTGCCCGGTGCGCGGAGGAACTTCACCTCGCCCACGGAGAACGGAGGGAAATTGTAATGCAGCATGAAGCTTTTGAAGCTCTCGCCCTCGAGGGCGTCTATCTTCTGCTCGTCGTCCGCCGTGCCCAGAGTGGTCGCGCAGAGGGCCTGGGTCTCGCCCCTTACGAACAGTGCCGAGCCGTGGGTGCGGGGCAGAAAACCGACCTTGCCGTATATGGGCCTTACCTCGTCGGGGGTCCTGCCGTCCGCGCGGCGGTTTTCGTTAAGGATCATGTCCCGGACGAGGCGGTATTCTATCTCTTCGAAGGCATCGGATATCTCACGGGTCTTATCGTCCGCCTGATCGTTGAGTTTCTCGACGGCCTCGTTCCGGATCGCGTTCATCGCGTCCTGCCTCTTAAGCTTGTCCGGTATCTTTATCGCTTCCTTTATGCGCTCAAACGAGAATTCCTTTACCCTTTGCTCAAGGGCCTCGTCCTTTGCGGCCGGTTTTAGCTCCCTCTTTGGTTTGCCAACCTTTTCCCTCAGCTCGTTTTGAAGCCTGCAGAGCTTTTTTATCTCTTCGTGAGCGCGGTCTATGGCCTCCAGCATGGTGGCCTCGGAGACTTCCATGGCCCCGCCTTCAACCATTATGATGTGCTTTTCCGTCCCGGCCACTATGAGGTTCAGGTCAAGCCCTTCAACCTCGGCCAGGGTGGGGTTTATGATTATCTCGCCATCTTTATAGCCTACCCTTGCCGCCCCGATGGGGCCGTCAAAGGGGATGTCGGATATCGTAAGGGCCGCGGACATGCCCACTATCCCCAGGACATCCGATATGTTCTCGTCCCCGTAGGAGAGGACGGAGGCTATCCCCTGGGTCTCGGAGTTGAACCCCTCGGGAAATAGCGGCCGGACCGGCCTGTCTATCAGCCTGGAGGTGAGCACTTCCTTTTCGGAAGGCCTGCCTTCCCTCTTGAAAAAGCCGCCGGGTATCTTGCCCGCGGCGTATGCCTTTTCCTGGTAATCTATGGTGAGGGGGAAGAAGCTCATCCCCTCTTTTTCTCTTTTTTCCGCTACCGCGGTGGCCAGGACAACGGTGTCCCCGCACCTTACTATAACAGCGCCGTCGGACTGCTTTGCCATCTCTCCGGTTTCTAAAATGAACTTGCCCGAGCCGATTACGGTCTCTACATTAGTGGTCATGTTTTTTATCTCGTTTTCTCTGTTATTTTCTGAGGCCAAGGGTCTCGATTACCTTCTCGTAAGATTCCTTCTTATGGGCCTTGAGGTAATCGAGGAGCTTCCTGCGCTGGCTGACCAGCATCAGGAGACCCCTTCTGGAATGGTGGTCTTTTGTGTGGGTCTTGAAATGTTCTGTGAGGTAAGTTATCCTTTCGGTTAAAAGGGCCACCTGGACCTCTGGCGAGCCCGTATCGGTCTGATGGACCTTGTAATTGCCTATGATCTCCTGCTTCTTCTCTTTGTTCAACGCCATTCTTTCTCTTCTCCCTTTGTATCTGTTCTTTTGTCGATTA
Source organism: Nitrospirota bacterium (assembly GCA_014874185.1). GTDB lineage: Bacteria > Nitrospirota > Thermodesulfovibrionia > Thermodesulfovibrionales > JdFR-88 > JACWAF01. Next base: position 78,867 of record JACWAF010000007.1, read on the forward strand.
GCTAAGATAACACAAAAAAGGCCATTTTGTAAAGTTTACAATTATTTTTCGGGCATTTAAATTGACATCCCGCCCTTTTTGAGGATAAAATAACATGGCCTTCCGAAGATCGCGCCCATAGCTCAGCTGGATAGAGCGTCGGACTACGAATCCGCAGGTCGGGGGTTCGAATCCCTCTGGGCGCGTTTTAAAATTGTTGAGAGCGATTTGCAATGATTAGTGGAAAGGGATTTTTTAATCTAATCCCGCCCGCCGCCCTTTTTTATATGGGTGTTGCCGCCTCCATACCCCGGAGAGAAGAAACCGCACGGGGTATTTTGCCTCGATTTGCTTTCGTTCGTCATTCACGCAGTCCTTAAGCGGGAATCCAGATCCGGTGAGTCTTCGTCTTTTTCCCTGTTCCCTGCTCCCGATAGTTGGATTTCTGAACACCAATTAAGGGTTCAGGTTGCAAACCACAGCTGTCCAAGATAATCTGAAAAGGACCTTTCTGTTCCAAAGCGGATCGGGTCACCCGTGGGCGGGTGACTCCCACGAAAAATGCGTTTGGAACGAGGTCCTGAATTACCATCTGGATTCCCGCGTTCGCGGGAATGACAGAAAAGGACTAACCAATCATTTTTGTTCCTTCCGGGTCTTTTATTTCCGGGCGCGGTTTGTCTTCACGGGGAGCATGAGACCCAAGGAGGCGATAGCCTCCGTATTTAAATTCAGCCCCTCATGCCAAATAGGGGCGGAGGGCGGGATTAGATGAAAAATCCTTTATTCAAAACCCCTTTCCCCTGCCCTGAAACCCTCTCCGGAAGCCCATCCCCGGAAATGGCTAAGGCCCGGAATTTAATGTTATATTAGTAGGTATGGTCCAGATACTTAGAAAGATATTCGGCACGAAAAATGAGAGAGAGATCAAACGGCTTCTCCCGGTTGTAGAGAAAATCAATTCCCTGGAAGGCCCAATTTCAGGGCTCTCGGATTCAGCACTCCAGGCGAAAACCGACGAGTTCAGAAAGCGGCTCGAAGGCGGGGAGACCATTGACGATATCCTGCCCGAGGCCTTCGCCGTAGTCCGCGAGGCATCGAAGCGCACCATGGGGATGCGGCACTTCGACGTGCAGCTCATTGGCGGAATGGTGCTGCACGAGGGCAAGATAGCGGAGATGAAGACCGGCGAGGGAAAGACCCTCGTGGCAACGCTGCCTGTTTACCTGAATGCCCTTGATGGAAAAGGCGTTCACGTGGTGACCGTGAACGACTACCTGGCCCGAAGGGACGCCAAGTGGATGAGCCCCATATACAACTTCCTTGGGATGAAGGTTGGCGTCATAGTGCACGGGCTCACGGACGAAGAGCGGCAGGAGTCTTACGGGGCGGACATCACATACGGCACCAACAACGAATTCGGCTTCGACTACCTCCGGGACAACATGAAATACGACTTCTCAAGCTACGTCCAGCGCGAGCACAATTACGCCATCGTGGACGAGGTGGACTCTATCCTGATAGACGAGGCCCGGACGCCGCTCATAATCTCCGGCCCGTCGGAAGAGTCCACGGACAAGTATTACAAGGTAAACCGGATAATCCCCTCCCTTAAGCCCGAGGCGGACTTCACCATAGACGAAAAACTTAAAAACGCGGTCCTTACGGACGAAGGCAACGCCAAGGCCGAGCGCCTTCTGGGGCTTGGCAACATGTACGACCCGCAGAACATAGAGATAGTCCACCACGTATTGCAGGGCCTGAGGGCGCACCACCTCTATAAACGCGACGTGGATTACGTGGTGAAAGACGGCGAAGTGCTGATAGTGGACGAGTTCACGGGAAGGCTGATGCCGGGGAGGCGCTGGTCTGACGGCCTGCACCAGGCCATAGAGGCCAAGGAGGGCGTGAAGATAGAGAGCGAGAACCAGACGCTTGCCACCATCACCTTCCAGAACCTCTTCCGCATGTACTCGAAGCTTGCCGGCATGACCGGCACCGCCGACACGGAAGCCGCGGAGTTCGCGAAGATCTACAACCTGGACGTCATCGTGGTCCCTACCCACAGGCCCATGGTAAGGGCGGACAACCCGGACCTCATCTACAAGAACGAGATGGCCAAGTTTGGCGCCATCGTGAACGAGATAGAGGGGGTCCACAAAAAGGGCCAGCCGGTGCTGGTGGGCACCATCTCAATAGAAAAATCCGAGGTGCTGAGCCATCTCCTGAAGAAAAAAGGCATCGCCCATTCCGTCCTGAACGCCAAATACCACGAGCGCGAGGCGGAGATAATCGCCCAGGCCGGACGGAGCGCCGCGGTGACCATCGCCACCAACATGGCGGGCAGGGGCACGGACATAATCCTTGGCGGAAACCCGGCCGGTCTGGCACAGGAAATTTTAAAGGACAAGGAAGACCCCACTGAGGGGGATATGGAAAAGGCCAGCAAGGAGGCCGCCGAGCACTGCCGGAGGGACCGTGACAAGGTGGTGGAGGCCGGGGGCCTGTTTATCCTGGGTACCGAGCGCCACGAGGCCCGAAGGATAGACAACCAGCTCAGAGGCCGCTCCGGTAGGCAGGGAGACCCGGGAGCGTCCAGGTTCTATCTCTCGCTGGAAGACGACCTCATGCGCATATTCGGCTCGGACAGGCTTTCGGGGATAATGAACAAGCTGGGTATGGAAGAGGACGTCCCGATCGAGAACAAGCTGGTGACGAAGGCCGTGGAGAACGCCCAGAAGCGCGTGGAGGCGCATAACTTCGATATAAGAAAACACCTGCTGGAATATGACGACGTGATGAACAAGCAGCGGACGGAGATATATTCCTTCCGGCGCGAGATATTATCCAGCGAAGACCTCAAAGAGCGCATCCAGGGCATGGTGGAAGACACGGTGGACGATTTCCTCTATGTCTACTGCCCAGAGGACAAGCACGCTGAGGAATGGAACATGAAAGGCCTCAACGAGGCCCTATTCGGGACATTCTCCGTGAACCTGGGGCTGGAACCCGCGGATATCGAGGAGCTGAGGGAAAAGATACTTTCCGCACTGAAGACTGCCTACGAGGCCAAGGAAGAGGAGATGGGGCCGGAGATGGCCCGCTACATAGAAAAAATGCTCCTCCTGCAGGTCGTGGACACCCAGTGGAAGGACCACCTTTTGGCGATGGACCACCTCAGGGAGGGAATAGGCCTTCGGGGCTATGGCCAGAGGGACCCCCTTACCGAGTACAAGAAGGAGGCCTTCGACCTCTTCGGCGAGATGACGGCCCGCATCGCCACCGAGACACTGAGCAGGCTTTACAAGGTGCAGGTCAGGGCCGAGCAGGAAGTGCAGAACACCGAAAAAAACCGCCGCCTTGTGTATAATAGGGGCGAGGGTTCCCCGGAAACAGTGAAGCGGGAGGGGAAAAAGGTGGGCCGGAACGAGCCCTGTCCCTGCGGAAGCGGCAAAAAGTATAAAAAATGCTGCGGAGCGAATGCATAATGTCTTCCTGATAGGGAAGGGCCTGGAGGCCTTTTCCGAAACCTTTGAATCGAAAGGGCACAAGGTTAAGGGGTTCGAGAGTTTCGACCATGCCCGTGATGAGATTTCCTCCGCAACCCTGATCCTTCTGGACAAGGGCGACAAGTCATTCAAGGCCGGCATCAGAGAGGTTTTTTCCGCTTCGAAGGGCATTCCAAAAGTCCTCGTCTCATTCGAGAACAACTCCATCGACACGGGCTCGATTGCGAAAGAGCCTTTCACGTATTCGGTAAAGAAACCCGCCGCGCGCGACCTGCTGTCGATAGTTAAGAGAATAGACGAGGAGAGGCGCGCCTCAGAAGAAAACAGGAGGCTTAAAGAGGAGGTGCAGGCCCTCGACAAGGAGATTAAATTCTTCGAGGACCTGAGCCATGCCATCACCGGATCATCCGATACCGCCGGAGTGCTTTCGATGCTGATAGCCAAAATACGCGAGAAGACCGGGGCGGAGACCTGCACCATATACCTGGTTGACGAGAACAGCGGCGACCTGGTGATCGAAAAATCCGAAGGCAATACGCGCCCCGGCGGCAAGGCCATTCCCGCCATAGCGGACAACGTGGTGGGCTGGGTTGCGCGCGAAGGCAAACCGGTGCTTATAAAAAACGTCTTCAAGGACCCGAAAATTTATCAGAAGCTGGAGCGCTCCATCCGGCACAAGGCGAAATCCGTCATATGCGTACCCATAAGGAGCAGGGGGAAGACCCTGGGCGTGCTGGAGCTTATAAACAAGACCGGCCACGAGGAATTCAGCCAGAGGGACTTCTCCAGCATGCTGCGCCTGACAGATCATGTCGCGCTTGTCATAGAGCGGGCCATCCTGTATGAAAAGATGCAGGAGCTTGTCATAACCGACGACCTCACCAAGCTCTTCAACACCCGCTACATGTCCCGCTCTATAGAGACGGAGATATCCAGGAGCAACCGCTACAACACCTCCGTGAGCCTCATCTTCATGGACATAGACTTCTTCAAGGACGTCAATGACCGCCATGGGCACCTGATAGGCAGCAAGCTGCTGGTTGAGATAGGCCAGCTGCTCCTCAGGCACCTGAGGGACGTGGATATCGTGGCCCGCTACGGCGGCGACGAGTTCGTGATAATACTGCCGCACACCACGTCCGGGAAGGCGGTGAAGATTGCGGAAAGGATAAGGCAGACCGTAGAGCAGCATCCCTTCCTGAAGAAAGACGGCTATAACCTGAGGCTAACCGCAAGCTTCGGGGTGGCAGCCTACCCCGAGAACGCAAGGGGCAAAGAGGACCTGATAAGGCTTGCCGACGAGGCCATGTACAAGGTGAAGCACCGGACCCGAAACGGGGTGTATGCTATAATCCAAGATGGCTCTGTTTAATTACGCCTCGAAAGAGCTGACTTTAAAAGTAGTCTATTACGGCCCCGGCCTGAGCGGAAAAACCACCAACCTGCAGTACCTGCATTCCAATTTCGACCCCGGCAAGACGGGCAGGCTTCTATCGCTCGCCACCGAGAGCGACAGGACGCTCTTCTTCGATTTCCTCCCCGTGGACCTGGGCAGGATAAAGGACTTCACGGTGCGGTTCCAGCTCTATACCGTGCCCGGGCAGATAAGGTACAATGCCACCAGGAGGCTGGTGCTGAAGGGGGCGGACGCGGTGGTCTTCGTGGCCGATTCGCAGAGGGACTTGAGGGAGCATAATATAGAAAGCTTCCAGAACATGAGGGAGAACCTGATAGAAAACAACATAGACCCGGACAGGATGCCCATCGTCCTGCAGTTCAATAAAAGAGACCTGAAGACCGTCCTTGCCATAGACGAGCTTAACCGCGACCTGAACACCGGCAGATACGAATATTATGAGGCAGCGGCGATAAACGGCGCCGGCGTGGAAGAGACCTTCAAGGCGATTACAAAACTCCTTATAAAGGATTTCGCGAAGAGATACAACGTGCAGTTCGAGAAGGCCGGAGCGGACGAAACCCTTATAAAGGAAATAAAGGGAAAACCGGAAAAGACCGAAATGCCGCCGCCCGTGATTTCGCCCAAACCTGTCCGTGTCGAACTGGAGCCCTCCGAACTGCCGGAGAACGTGAGGGCGGAGACCGATAAGCTGCTGGATGCCTATTCGGCCGAAGACCCGCCCGGATCAGGCACGCGGGAGGAGCCGGTCATGGAGGCCGTTCCGGAGGCCGAAAAAGGGTTCGGCGCGGAAGAGCCCTGGCCCGCCCAGGAGGTGCTGGAGCCCGAAGCCGTGTCCATTGAAGCGGCGGAACCGGAACTCCGGGATTCCATAGCGGAACTCCGGGCTGAATTGGACTCGGGGATAAAGAAAATCTCAGACCTGATCATCGAGTTTGTCAGGGCAAAAAACCCGCATGACAAGTTTCAGGAGATGAAGGCGGCCCTGTCCAGGCTGACCCTGGAGCTGGAGTCCGTGAAGGGCGCGCTTCAGAACAGGAAAACGGATGAGGCGATCACCGAGATACTGAAGCTGGCCCGCGAGATGCGCGATGACAGGGCCGAGGTGCTGCACCTTTTGAGGGAAATGCACCGCGAACTGGAAGGCGCCGGTTCCCGCAAAAGAAAGAGATTCGGGTTTTTCTAGACCTCATTCCGCGTTCAATCAACCGGTTTTAAAACCGGAAAGTTCATTGGTATGTCAGGCGTACTTTCCCCACGGCTGCGGAGGTCTGAATTTTAAAATTGACGTTGACTATCGCTAGCGGCTTCAAATAAGCTACTTTCATGCGGTCCGTCCGTTCAATATCATTTTTTGTCTTGTTGATTTTTTTCTTTTCGTTTCTTCCGGCAGGACATTTCTATATAACCAGGACCGCCTCAGGGGAATCGATTCTCACTCTTGATCTATGCCATTCTGCCGCCCAGGCCGCGCAATCGGGGGCCGAAATGTTTTCATTGGCAGAGCCTTTAAATAATCTGCCATACTTTGAAACCGTTTGGCCTTTAAATAATCCGGACCGGGATATTAAAGATTCTCTCTTTGCTCTCCCCGGAGAACACCCGCCCAAAGCTGCTCTCTAGACCCCTCGGTTCAAAGCTGTTCCAGGTTTTGGGTTTTCAGGTCGTGTCGACCGAACCCGTAGTGTTTGACATAATCGTAAGAAAGGATAAGAGAGGGTATGCATGAGGGTCAGAATAAAGGATTCAATTTTGCGGTCTTATCAGGTGTTTGGCGTTTTTTTGGTTCTTGTCATAATAATTCCAGTCTCGTCGTGGGCCCACGGGATCGCCGGGAAGAGGTTCTTCCCGACAACGCTTGCCGTTGACGACCCGTTCATGTCCGATGAGTTCTCGCTTGTTATAAGCAATATAAAGGAAACGGGGGATGATCCAAGCCCGGTCACAACAGAAGTTCACCTGGACATCTCAAAGCGCATCACACCCCACTTCGGCATAGATATAGGGGATTCTTTCCTGCACCAGAGCGCCAAAGGGCAGAGATCGCAAAACGGCTTTTCAAACCTTGACCTTGGGACGAAATACCAGTTCCTTACGGACGCGAGGCATGAGATGATCCTTTCCGTGGGCGTGGACGCCGAGCTTGGCGGCACCGGGACGCGCCATATGGGCCAGGATTCCTTTTCAACGATTTCGCCGTCGTTCTACTTTGGAAAAGGGTTCGGGGACCTGCCCGATTCGGTAAAATACCTGAAGCCAATCGCCATTACCGGGGTTATAGGCCCCGATTTTCCCACCCGGAGCAAAAATGTCAGTTTTGATCCTTCAACCGGAGCAATAAGCATGGACCGCAATCCGGTTACATTCAGCTGGGGGCTTGCTTTTGAGTATAGTTTTCAGTACCTTCAAACATATGTTAAAGATATCGGGTTCGGCGCGCCTTTTAACCGCATGATCTTCCTGACCGAGTTTCCGATGCAAACCTGCCTGGATGCCGGCTGCGGCGGGCAGACAACCGGATTTGTGGACCCCGGGTTTGTCTGGTTTGGGAAATACAGCCAGTTTGGCATCGAGGCCCAGGTCCCGGTCAATTCGGCCTCCGGGAAAAATGTCGGGGTATTGGCCCTCATTCATTTCTTTATTGACGACCTGTTCCCAAATAGCATAGGTAGACCGATATTCCAGTGAAAATGATGCTGCATGGCATGTGTACAAGGAGCAGAATGGCAACCCTTTTTTTTGCCATTCTGCTTATCTTGCCCGGGACATGTCTGGGCCACGCATTTCCCGACCACTCGGACCCGAAGGTGGGGGCCGAGGTCAAAGGCTCGCCAAGCCAGGTGCGGATATGGTTTGACAGCGATCTGGAACCGGCCTTTTCCACTATTATGGTCCATACCGCCGCGGGCAAAATGGTGGACAAGAGAGACGGGCGTGTGGACCCGCAAGACCCGAAACTCCTTGAGGTAAGCGTGCCCCCTCTTCCCCCTGGCACATACCACGTGATCTGGAACGTTGTGGCGAGGGACGGACACCGGACAAACGGGGATTATACCTTCTCGATAAAATGAGGACACAGGCCGCGGAAACAGGAGGCGGGTAAATGGAAAGTTATATTCACGCCGTTCCCATATGGTTTGAGATTGTCTCGCTTGTCTTCTGCACCGGCTCGCTCGTCATTCGCCTCTGGGTTTTCAGTCCTGCTTCCACCGGCAAGTTTCAATATGCCGGCATGTGGCATTTATTCGGCGTCTGTTTGGCGGTGCTGTTTATGGCCGGCTTTGCCGACCTGCTGATCCGCTCTTCGGTGATAAGCGCATATCCCATCCCGGATGTCTTCCCCATACTCCCCACGGTCCTTCTCAAGACGCACTACGGGCGGGTCTGGATAATTTACATAGCGGCCCTCACCTGCTTATCGGCTGCGTTCGTGGCTGGAAGGCGGCATCGCGGTTCACGTGGATTTCTTCTGTTCATGCTCGTCATCACGCTTGTCATTTCAATGACGGAGAGCGCATCAGGCCACCCATCGGATGCGGGCGATCTGAGTTTGGCCGAGGTGATGGACTGGCTGCATTTCATGGCCGTTTCGGCCTGGGGAGGCGGGCTGTTCGCGCTTTCTCTTTTCGTCCTCCCGGAAATATTGCGCCAGCCGGACGGAATAGCGCCCCTGCTTGCGGACACGGCTGGCAGGTTTTCAAAAATAGCGGGCGTCGCGGTGGGGGTTATAGTGATAACGGCGGTTTATGACGCATGGTCTTATGTGGGCGGCTCTGTTGCCGCATGGACCACGACTCCGTATGGGCTGACCGTAATCGTGAAGATCGTGCTTTTTCTTCTTCTAGTCAATCTTGGCGCCTTCAACCGTTATGTCAATATCCCCCTTTTACGGGAATGGGCCGGCGCCTCCCCGGGGAGAAGAGGATTTATAAGCCGGATGGCGGCCCGGTCCTTTGCGCCGTTTGCGCGCAAAAAAAACGGCCCCGCCGTTGCCTTGAGATTCACGCGAAGCGTCAGGGTTGAAGCAATCATTATAGCAGTGATATTGGCATGCGCCGCCCTGTTGCGGCAGGAGGTCCCGGCGCGGCATTACCTGCATCTAGAGCATATGCCCTCAATGGAGCACCATCATTCGATGTGAAGCCGGAGGCCTGCCCGGGTAATCCCCTTCTTGGTTCATTGCCAGCGGCCGAAGGGCGCGCGGCAATCCCCTGTTTTGAAAAAGAACGGGCTTGATTGTTAAAATAAAAATGTTTTAGATTATTTATCTTTATTTTCGATTTCAAGCGTAGAGAGGTAAAAATGCCTGAGAAAACCTTGCTGAAAGGCCCCGAGCGGGACATACTGAACGAGATAGTAGACCGCTACGGAGGCGAAAAAGGCGCGGTCATCCCCATCCTGCAGGAACTGGAAAAGAACTTCGGCTTCGTCCCCGAGTGGGCGGTGAACTATATAGCGGACAGGGTGAACATTCCCAGAAGCCATTTTTTCGGCGTGGCCACCTTCTACGCCCAGTTTCATTTCAAGCCCAGGGGGAGGAACATAATCACGGCATGCTCCGGCACGGCCTGCCACGTGAAGGGCTCGGACAGGCTTATAGCGAACCTGCACCGGGAGCTTGGCATCCCGGAGGGCGAGGACACCTCGGCCGACATGAACTTCACGCTGGAGAAGGTGAACTGCGTGGGGGCCTGCTCGATAGCCCCGGTCGTCATCATTAATAAGGAAGTTCACGGCAAGATGACAAGCGACAAGCTCGCCAGGGAGATAAAGGTCTTGAAGGGCGGCGGAAATGGCAAGTAACGGCAGAAACATCCAGATAAGGGTTTGCATGGGCACCGGAGGCCTTGCCGCCGGAGGCCAGCAGGTCTTTGATAAATTCGGCGAGGAGCTTGAGAAAAACGGCCTCAACGGCTCGGTGGAAGACCGCTCGATGGGCAGGGTGGGCTGCCGCGGCTTCTGCGCCAGGGACGTCCTGGTGGACGTGATCGTAGACGGCAAGGAGACCACCTATCAGCTTATAAAGCCCGATATGGTGGAGCGCATCGTAAAAGAACACATCATAGAGGGGAACCCTGTTGGCGAGTGGGCCGTCAAGAAAGATTACCACACCTTCCACGACCGGCAGGTGAAGGTGGTGCTCTCGGACTGCGGCCATGTTGACCCCGAAGACATAAATTCCTACATCAGCCGCGGTGGATACGAGGCCGCCAGGCAAGTACTTGCCACGATGACGCCGGACGGGATAATCGCCGAGATAAAGAAATCGGGCATCAGAGGGCGCGGCGGCGCCGGGTTTCCCACCGGGGTTAAGTGGGAGGCCGCCCGGAAATCCCCGGGCGAGACAAAATACATCATCTGCAACGCCGACGAGGGCGACCCAGGTGCGTTCATGGACCGCTCCGTCGTTGAGGGCAACCCGCATTCCGTAATAGAGGGCATGATAATCGCCGCCTACGCCGTGGGCGCGGAGCACGGCTATGTCTACATCAGGGCCGAGTACCCGCTGGCCGTGGACAGGCTGCGGATCGCGCTGGACCAGGCGAGGGAGAAGGGTTTGCTGGGCAGGAACATCCTTGAAAAAGATTTCCATTTCGATATAAAGGTGAAGCTGGGCGCGGGCGCTTTCGTCTGCGGCGAGGAGACGGCCCTTATCGCATCGATAGAGGGCGAACGGGGGATGCCCCGCTCGAAGCCGCCGTTCCCGGTGGTAAGCGGCCTCTGGGGAAAGCCGACGGTCATAAATAATGTCGAGACGCTTGCCAACATACCCTATATAGTGCGGCGCGGGGCGGACTGGTTCGCCTCCATGGGCATCGAGAAATCCAAAGGCACGAAGGTCTTCGCCCTTACCGGAAAGGTGAAGAACACCGGCCTTATTGAAGTGCCTATGGGGATACCGCTTAGGGACATCATCTATGAGATCGGCGGCGGCATAGAGAACGGAAAGAAATTCAAGGCCGTGCAGACGGGCGGCCCCTCCGGCGGGTGCATACCGGAAGACCAGCTTGACGTGAAGGTGGACTACGAGAGCCTGATGGCACTGGGTGCCATTGTGGGCTCCGGCGGGATGATAGTCCTGGACGAGGACAACTGCATGGTGAACGTGGCCAGGTATTTCCTGAACTTCACCCAGAGCGAGTCCTGCGGCAAGTGTGTGCCGTGCAGGGTTGGCACCAAGAGGCTGCTTGAGATACTGGACCGCATCACCAAAGGGCAGGGCAGGGAAGGGGACATCGAGCTTCTTGAGAAGCTGTCCAAAGACATAAAGCTTGGTTCCCTCTGCGGGCTCGGCCAGACTGCGCCCAATCCGGTCTTGAGCACATTAAAATATTTCCGGCACGAGTACGAGGCGCACATATATGAAAAGAAGTGCCCCGCGAAGGCCTGCAAGGACCTGATCACATTCAGGATAAACGCGGAGACCTGCAAGGGCTGCGGCGCGTGCCTCCGTGCCTGCCCGGCGGGTGCGATCACCGGCGAGAAGAAAAAACCCCACTCGATAAACCCCGCCCTCTGCATCAAATGCGGCAGCTGCTTCGACGTGTGCAAGTTCAAGTCGGTGGTCAAGGAGTAACTTATGATTAGCATTACCATAGACGGAAAAAAGACAGCCGTCGCGCCTGGCAGCACCATATTGGATGCGGCCAGGGCGCTGAACGTATATATACCGACCCTCTGCCATCACCCCAAGCTTACCCCATTCGGGGGATGCAGGCTCTGCGTGGTGGAGGTGAAGGGCGTACCAAGGCCGCTCACGGCCTGCACTACTCCGGCCACGGAGGGGATGGAGGTTGCAACCAGCACGCCCGGCCTCGAAGACCTGAGGAAGACCGTACTCGAACTCATCCTCTCAGACCACCCGATGGACTGCATGGCATGCGAGCGCGCCGGGGACTGCGCCCTGCAGGAGCTTGCCTATTCATACGGCATCCGCGAGAACCGGTTCGGGGGCGAAAGAAGGAAATACGAAAAACGCGGCGCCAACCCCTTTATAGAAAGGGACATGGAAAAATGCATCCTCTGCGGCAGGTGCGTGAAGGTCTGCAAGGAGGTTCAGGGAGTCTCCGCGATAGACTTCGCCTACAGGGGTTTTAACGCGAAGGTCTGCCCCCCCTTTGAGCATGACCTCAATTGCGAGTTCTGCGGCCAGTGCGTGGCGGTCTGCCCTACCGGGGCATTGACCGGAAAGGCCTGGTCAAAAAAGGGAAGGCAGAAGGACGTGAAAGAGGTAGACACGGTCTGCGGCTACTGCGGCGTGGGCTGCAACATAACCATGCACGTGAAAGACAACGAGGTAGTGCGCGTGTCCTCGAAGCCCGATACCTGGAACGAGGGCTGGCTCTGCGTAAAGGGCCGCTTCGGCTACAGGTTTATTAACAGCCCGGAGAGGCTCACGACCCCGCTAATTAAAAAGGCCGGCCAGTTCGCCCCCGCCACATGGGACGAGGCGTTGGACATCGTGGCAAAAAAGCTTTCCGGAATAAAGCAGAAACACGGCCCGGATTCAATAGGCGGCTTCTCATCGGCCCGCTGCACGAACGAGGACAACTACATATTCCAGAAGTTCGTGCGGGCCGCAATCGGCACAAACAACGTAGACCACTGCGCACGGCTTTGACACGCCCCCACCGTGGCCAGTTTGGCCGCAATCCTGGGCTCCGGCGCCATGACCAACTCCATCCAGGAGATAGAGGGGATGGACGTCATCCTGACAATCGGCACCAACACAAAAGAAAGCCATCCCGTCATAGCGAACCGCATGATAAAGGCGATCAGAAAAGGCGCGAAACTGATATTGGCCGATCCCCGTATGGTGCCCATGAGAAAATTCGCTGACATACATCTCCAGCTCCGTCCGGGAACGGACATTGCTCTTCTTAACGGGCTGGCCCACGTCATACTCAAGGAAGGGCTCCAGGACGAGTCCTTCATAAAAGAGCGCACTACAGGGTTTAAGGAATGGACGAAGTCCGTGGAGGAATACACGCCCGAATACGTGGAGAAGATTACAAGTGTGCCGAAAGAAGACCTGATAAGGGCCGCCAGGCTTTACGGCGGCTCCCGCAAGGCGGGACTTTTCTACACGATGGGCATCACGCAGCACACGCACGGCACGGCCAATGTGAGCGCCGTTGCCAACCTGGTGCTCCTTACCGGAAACATCGGCCGCGAGAGCACGGGCGTGAATCCCCTGCGCGGGCAGAATAACGTGCAGGGCGCCTGCGACGTGGGCGCGCTGCCCAACACGTATCCCGGCTATCAGAAGGTGGACCTCCCGGCCGTTAAGGAGAAATTCGAGAATGCCTGGGGCGTGCCGCTCTCTGGCAAAGCCGGGCTTACCACCACCGAGATGCTGGAAGAGGCCAAAAAGGGCAATATGAAGGCCATCTATATAATGGGAGAAAACCCCGTCTCCACCGACCCCAACCAGAGCCATACGGTGTCGGCCCTGAAGGCCCTGGATTTTCTTGTAGTGCAGGACATATTCATGACCGAGACGGCGCAGCTTGCCGATGTCGTCCTGCCCTCCACCTGCTTTGCTGAGAAGGAAGGCACATTCAGCAACACGGAAAGAAAGGTGCAGCTTTTGAGGAAGGCCGTGGACGCCCCCGGAGAGGCCAGGGATGACTCGGATATCATCATCGAGCTTTCAAACAGGATGGGTTATCCGATGGATTACGGCAAGACGGAGGATATACTGGAAGAGATAGGCTCCGTCTGGCAGGCCATGGCTGGGATAAGCTTCAGAAGGCTTGAAAAGGGCGGCATACACTGGCCGTGCCCTTCCAGGGACCATCCTGGCACGCCCATATTGCACAAAGGCTCGTTCCCGATAGGCAAGGCCCCGTTTACCTCTCTTAAATGGGCCCCGCCCGCCGAGGTGCCGGACGCGGAATATCCATACGTCCTCACAACCGGCAGGAACCTCTTCCAGTACCATTCGGGCTCGATGACCCGCAGGGTGAAGGACATCGAGGCCCACGCGGGCACCCCTTACGTGGAGCTTAACCCCGATGACGCCGAAACCCTGAAGGTAGAAAACGGGGGCAGGGTGAGGGTGGCCTCCAGAAGGGGAGAGATAGCCCTGGGCACCAGGGTGACCGCGAAGGTACCAAAGGGGATAGTCTTCATCCCCATGCACTACAGCGAGGCGCTGGCCAACGTGCTTACCAATGACGCCTGCGACCCAACGGCGAAGACGCCGGAGTTCAAGGCGTGCGCCGTAAAGCTCGAAAGGTGCTGAAACCGGCCCTCACCCTCGCCCTCTCCCTAAGGAGAGGGTCAGCCCTCTTGTGAAAAGGGCCGGTTTTAAAATAGAATAGTAGTCCGGTTCAGGTCTTTGTCAAAAAAGAGGGCAGGGCTTCGGTGTCCCTAAACGGGAGACCGTGGAATTTGCATTTGTTTTTTCCGATGGATTTCTTTCATTTCTTTCAGTTGCCTTCTTTATCCGTGGATTTCCATCAGCTTGTCTTGAAAGCTTTTTAGCTTAAGATAAATCATCGCAAAAGGAGGACTTTTCAGCATGCCGCTTGATCCAACTAAGCACGCCGACTGGCAGATAGCCGAGGACGCGGAAAAAACGATGAAAACGGTCTACCAGCTCGCCGAGGAGATGGGCCTTCAGAAAGAGGAGCTTCTTCCCCATGGGCATTACGTAGCGAAGCTCGACTTCAAGAAGATACTGAACAGGCTCTCGGGCAGGCCTGACGCAAAGTATATAGACGTGACCGCCATCACGCCCACCCCGCTTGGCGAGGGCAAGTCCACCACCACGATGGGCCTCACCGAGGGGCTTGGCAAGAGGGGCAAGAAGGTCATAGCGGCAATCCGGCAGCCCTCCGGCGGCCCCACCATGAACATAAAGGGCTCGGCCGCGGGCGGCGGCCTCTCGCAGTGCATACCGCTCACCCCGTTCTCGCTGGGCCTCACCGGCGACATAAACGCCATCATGAACGCGCATAACCTGGCGATGGTGGCCCTTACAAGCCGCATGCAGCACGAGTTCAACTACAACGACGCGCAGCTTGCCAAAAGGAAACTGAAAAGGCTGAACATAGACCCCCGCAACGTGGAGATGAAGTGGATAATCGATTTCTGCGCGCAGGCGCTAAGGGATATCGTGATCGGCCTTGGCGGCAAGAGCGACGGGTTCATGATGCAGTCGGGTTTTGCCATCGCGGTCTCCTCGGAGGTCATGGCGATCCTAGCCGTGGCAAAAGACATGAAGGACATGCGCGAGCGCATGGGCAAAATTGTTGTGGCTTATGACAAGCAGGGCAACCCGGTCACCACGGAAGACCTGGGTGTTGCGGGCGCGATGACCGCCTGGATGGTGGAGGCCCTTAACCCCAACCTTATGCAGACCATCGAGGGCCAGCCGGTGCTGGTTCACGCCGGGCCGTTCGCCAACATAGCTATCGGCCAGTCCTCCATCATAGCGGACAGGGTAGGGCTGAAACTGGCCGACTACCACGTGACCGAGAGCGGCTTCGGAGCGGACATCGGGTTCGAGAAGTTCTGGAACCTGAAGTGCCGCTTCTCCGGCCTGAAGCCCCATGCTGCCGTCATAGTGGCCACAATCAGGGCCTTAAAGTGTCATGGCGGCGCGCCTATCCCCGTCCCCGGAAAGCCCATCCCGGCCGAATACAGCCAGGAGAACGTGGGCTGGGTGGAGGCCGGCACTGCCAACCTGGCGCACCATATCAAGACCGTGAAGAAGGCCGGCATCAACCCGGTCGTCTGCATAAACGCCTTCTACTCCGATACGGACAACGAGATAAACGCGGTGAAGCGGATTGCCGAGCAGGCGGGCGCCAGAGTGGCCGTCAGCAAGCACTGGCAGTACGGTGGCGATGGCGCACTGGAACTTGCCGATGCCGTCGTGGACGCCTGCAACGAGAAGAACGATTTTAAGTTCCTCTACGACCTCTCCACTCCTCTAAGGCAGAGGATCGAGATGATAGCCAGGGAGGTCTACGGCGCGGACGGCGCGGATTATACCCCCGATGCCCTGGCCAAGGCAAAACGCATGGAGGCAGACCCGGAGATCTCCACGCTTGGCACCTGCATGGTGAAGACCCATCTCTCGCTCACCGACAACCCGAACCTGAAGGGCGTCCCCAAGGGCTGGAGGCTTGTGATAAGGGACATCCTCACCTACAAGGGCGCGGGGTTTGTCGTGCCCGTGGCTGGGGCGATAAAGCTGATGCCCGGCACCAGCTCAGACCCTGCCTATCGCCGCATAGACGTGGACACAGAGACCGGCAAGGTGAAGGGGCTGTTCTAGAGAATATAATTTCTTTTTAGAATTGAAAGGGCCTGGCAATCGCCAGGCCCTTTTTGTTTTTGAAAACAGAAAAAATCTGTTATAATTCCGCAGATTGCAATTGAAAAAACCGAGTCGGCGATAAACATGATGTCCCAGAATTCTATAAATGGGAAAGTATTCACCACAGCCACATTGGACCAACTCATTACCCATACGCGTATACGAGAATTCGTAACTATAAAAGGATAGGAGGAGCAAAATGGCCGGTCCTTACGTACACTGTTTGGTAGCGAGAGAAGCTTTAAGAAGACTGTATGATGATCCGGATCTTGTTCAGTTTCGTAGTATTACTACTTATGACGAAAATGCACAATATTTCCAGTATGTCTGCCTGGGTTCGGTAAGCCCGGATTATCCATATCCGGCCATAAGGATTGAGGGCGGGGATTATGCGAAAAAAGATAAAAATGGCTGGACCTGGGGCGATAAATTTCATAAGCAAAATACCGGCAATTTTATCGATTTAGGAATTCAAGCATTACGAGCCATTGAGGATAGAGACGAAGTTTTCCTGGAAAAAGCTGCTTGGCTCATGGGATATTATTCGCATGTAATAACTGACCTTGTTATCCATGCGGTTGTATATAAGCTGGTGGGCGGATGCTATGAAAATCACAGTACCGAACATTTGCACTGCGAAGTAATTCAGGATTCCCTGCTCTTCTATGATGTTTATACCATTCCGCCGAAAGATTTGATTGATGAAAAATTCCTTATTAGAGTCCTTATGAAATGTCCGGAAAAACCAGGCCCGGACTGGATTCCGACCGAGCCGCCGCCAAATTTTCTTAATAAGGAAATAAAAAATTTCTGGGACTCTATATTAGGCCAAAATTATCCTGACTTTTATAAAACTAATCCTCCTCAGATTGATGAATGGCATCAAGCGTATTGCTCAATAGCGAATGACGCAACCGGCGTGATAGCAAGGAAAATTGTTCCAGGTATGGCATATCATAGGGCGGCCGATATAATTGGCTGCGGTAAAATGAATTATTACGAAAATGTAAATTTACCAAATGGGAAAAGTGGCAATTATAGAGACAATGTTTTTGAAAAAGCGGTGGACGATGCAACAAACCATTTAAAGGATTTTTTAAAAGCTCTCAATAATTCAGATTCATACCGCGCTTTAAAAGAGAAATTGGATGATTGGAATTTAGATAAAGGCATAATGGCCGATACAAATCCTAAATTTGCATTGTGGGATGGAGAAATAACAGATCTGTTAAATTGCAACGGCGATCCTCTTGGTGCGAAATAATCAGAGCCTTTTAGAAGATGCCACCTCCTGTTTTGTTATTCATGCATAAGATGGCACGGCTGGGAACTTCAGCGGGATGGGGTTTATTAAACGCTTACTGAGAGGTGGTCCCCGGAATTCGGACAGCTATCTAAGGTGTAAAATAGCTGGTCTGAAGGAAGGAGGATCGCAGTATGAGCAAGATGAAGAGGCAGTGGTATTCCCCGGAGCTAAAGGCCAAAATAGCCCTTGAGGCCATTAAGGGCGAACTGACGATTTCGGAGCTGGCCGCAAAACATGGCATTAGGTAATTCCGGGGACACCATACTTAATTCTTTCAAGAGAAAGGCTGGCGCAGCAAGTAGCGACCCTACTCAACCCACTCCTGCACCCCTCCCAAGAGGGGACTTCGAAGAATTCTCTCATAATTCGCGGCAGGATGAAAAAAGTAATTGCCGCCGAGGTCCGCGCCCTAAAACAAGAAAAGGCCCGCCTTTCGGCGGGCCTTTTCTTGTTTTATCTAATCGCGCGTCCTAGGCCTTTTTGCCCTGTCTCCTGGAGTTTTCCTCTTCCTGCTTCCTCGCCCTCTCAACCATCGCCCGCATGCGGTTCGACAGCTCCCTGAGGGCGTCGGGCAGGGTCATCCCCTTCTCATCCATCATCCTGCGGATGAAAGAGGCCTTCGAGAGCTCGCCAATGACCTTCTCTGTGGTCTCGTCCACGATGCAGACGTTCTCGCCGGTCTCGAGCTGCTGCGTTATGCAGCGCTCTATCTGGTCCGGCCTATACTTCTGCGCAAGCTCTTTTATCTCTTTTATTACGCTCGGCATCCGGGCCCCTAGACGGCTATTACTTCCTTCACTTCCGGGACGCGCTCCTTTATCCGCTTTTCAATGCCCATCTTGAGGGTCATTATAGACATGGGGCAGTGCCCGCACGCGCCAAGAAGACGCAGCTTTACTATGCCGCCCTCGGTCACTTCCACCACCTCGGCATCTCCGCCGTCGGCCTTCAGCATGGGCCTTATCTCGTCCACTACCGCTTTTACCTTGTCCTGAAGCATCCTCTACCTCCTTTCAGGCGTTCTTATCTAATTTTATCATTTAATGGAGGAAGCGCGCTGACCTGGATCATAAAGTTTTCTCTCATTGGGGGCAGGGCCGAAAATCCCATTCATGAAAGAGGGATTAAATCCTGGAAAATTTTTCAGCTTACAGATTGAAAAAATCAGTGGAAAGTAGCATAGTAGTAAATTATAAATTTAGGAAAGTTGATAAATCTGAAAGCAATTTGCACTTTTATGGAAATTTGAGTTAAATTACTTGAAATTTCAGTTTAAGGCGGATTATGAGATTTACCAAATCAAAAAAATTATTCAGGCAGGCCTCAGCCTTGTTGCCGGGCGGGGTAAATAGCCCGGTCCGCGCCTTCAGGGCCGTGGGCGGAAACCCGGTATTCATAAAAAGCGCGAAGGGTTCCAGACTGTATGATGTGGACGGGAATTCCTATATAGATTACGTGCTTTCGTGGGGGCCGATGGTCGTGGGGCACTCCCACCCAAAGGTTGTGGCCGCCCTGAAGAAGGCCGTGGAGAACGGCACCAGCTTCGGCGCGCCCACCCCCCTTGAGATAACCCTCGCTGAGATGGTGCTTTCCGCTTACCCCTCGATCGAGAAGGTGAGGATGGTGAACTCCGGCACGGAGGCCACCATGAGCGCGATCAGGGCGGCACGGGGGTTTACCGGAAGGGACAGGATAATAAAGTTCGAGGGCTGCTATCACGGCCACGCGGACGGCCTGCTGGTGAAGGCGGGTTCCGGCGCGACCACTTTTGGCGTACCGGACAGCCCCGGCGTGCCCAAATCCTACGCAAAAAATACGATAACCGTTCCCTTCAACGATGTAAAAGCGGTGAAGAATGTTATCGAGAAGGACTGGAAGTCCATCGCCTGCGTAATAGTGGAACCGGTGGTGGGCAACATAGGTTGTGTGCTCCCAAAACCGGGTTTTCTTGAAAACCTGCGGAAGCTTACCAGGAAATACGGCATCGTCCTCATATTCGACGAGGTAATGACCGGGTTCAGGGTGGCCTATGGGGGCGCGCAGGCCGCATTCGGAATAAAACCTGACCTGACCTGCCTGGGTAAGGTGATCGGCGGCGGGTTGCCGGTCGGCGCATACGGCGGGAAAAAAGAGATAATGAGCATGATTGCACCCGAAGGGCCGGTTTATCAGGCGGGTACGCTCTCGGGCAATCCCCTGGCAATGACAGCGGGAATAGAGACACTGAAGATACTTTCCAAGGGCGGCGCCTATGAAAAGCTCCTGGGCCGGAGCGCGGAACTGGAAGAGGCCCTCAAGGATGCGGCAAAGCGGGCAGGGGCCGTCGTGAAGTTCTACAGGGCTGGAAGCATGTTCTGCACATATTTTACAGGGAAGGAGGTAGTTGACTACGAGACCGCGAAGCTAGCGGACACTAAGAAATTCGCCTCGTTCTTCGCGCGGATGCTCAGCAATGGCATAAACCTGGCCCCAAGCCAGTTCGAGGCCGGCTTCATGAGCCTCGCACACAGCCGGCGCGATATAGATGAGACCGCGCGGGCGGCTTACGATTCGTTCAGGAGAGTTTAGGAGAGAGTTTTTCAGGAGAATTTCCGTAATTTCTCTAGTGGGGAGGTAGAAGGAGTGGAGATGAAAAAGCTTGGTGCTGCCAAGTACAAGCTGATTATTTTAATTGCAATAGTGGTTTTCGTCTCTTCCGCTGGTTTTATCAGCTACAAGTTCTGGGACTTCAAGGAAAACAACCCCAAGTTTTGCGTGACCTGCCATCTCATGACGCCCGCTTATACCGCCTGGGCTTCCAGCGTGCATGCGGGCATAAGCTGCCACAAGTGTCATCACCTCAGCCTGATGGATCAGAACAAACTGCTTATAAGCTTCATCTTCAAGAACCCCTCGAGCGTGCCCCCCAGGCACGGAAAGACAATAGTGCCGTGGAAATTCTGCGCCGACTGCCACTGGGAAAAGAGCAGCGAATACCCGAACGCCCCCAAGATAACGGGCTCGCAGATGCACGCCATACACGCCTTCAAGGAGGGGATAGAGTGCACGGCCTGCCACGGCTATATAGTGCACAGGTTCACCCCTGAGCCCCGGTTCTGCGTGAAATGCCACCAGGGCAAGGAAGTGCACGGGGTCGGGATGGAAGGGCTGGCCTGCCTCAATTGCCATACCGACCGGACTTCGAACCGGCTGCCCGACAGGAGCAAGTGCCTCTATTGCCACGGCTCGGAGCAGGTGAGGAAGGACCTGATAGCGGAGGGCAGCATAGACGTGCTGCACTATCAGCCCTTGCCGGCTACCGTGAAGAAGGCGATAAAGATAAAGGCCCCCGAGGACGCGCCGATGCAGTTTTACTGCTATAACTGTCACAGGCCGCACGCTCAGAACATAATGCCCAGCAAGGACCACTGCCTGAAGTGTCACCCTGAAATACTCCATACGGGCAAACACCCTATTCACGTGGGCATGATGAAGCTTAGCTGCACCGAGTGCCACAGGCCGCATATCTGGCGCGTTACGAAGGAGATAGCAAGGACCGAGTGCGTGAAGTGCCACGCCTACAAAGACCCCAAGGAATTCCTTCAATAGGCGGCTAACCTGAAGGGGAGCGCTTGGCGCTCCCCTTTTTATTGCCTTGGCTGATTCATGCCGGCCCCCCGGCCGCGGGAAAGCCCTGGAGCGGACCGCTTCGCCCAGGCCGCGCCTTTCGGGTAGTTGGCCGAAAATTTCCTTCTCTCAGGCTGTTTTGTGTTAAAATCATAGCAGGAAAAAACAGGGAGGCGCTTATTGAAACGTATTCTCGTCACCCATGACGGATCGAAGGCTTCGGACAAGGCGCTTAAGAAGGCGGTTGAGATCGCCCTTAAATTCGAGTCTTCCATAACCGTCCTTTCCGTTGTCCCGGAACTCTATCTTACGGAGCTGTCGGACATGGACAGGCAGCGCATACTGGAGACCATGACCGAAGAGACCAGAAACGCCATGGAGAAGATCCGTCAGTCCCTCGCCGGAAAGTCGATGGACGTGAAAATAGTTCTCAGGCAGGGCGACCCGGCCGAGAAGATCTTAGAGACGGCCAAAAAGATGAAGGTGGACCTCATAGTTACCGGCTCGCACGGAAGGCACGGCGCGAAGAAATTTCTCCTTGGGAGCGTATCATCCAGGATCGTGGACTATGCCACTATACCTGTGCTTGTTGTGAAGTAGGCACGAATTCTTTCAGCGCGTCTATTATCCTGGCCGGCCTGAAACCGAAATTCTTTTCCATGGTATCCAAATCCGTGACGTTGTCCTCGCCCAGAAGCTCAACCTGCTCCCTGGAGATGGGGGGCAGGCTCTTCACGCCTGCCGCCTTTGCAAGGAACATAAGGTGAAGCCCCGTCTTGATCACGGAGACGGGCACGTGCACGATCATTTTTTTGACCCCAAGGGCCTCCATGTAATTCCTTGTAATCTGATCGAAGCTCAAGTGCTCCGGGCCGCCAAGCTCGTATGTCCTGTCGAATGCCACTTCCCTGTCCAGGACCTTCATGAAGGCCTTTTTCCAATCCTCCACGTAAAGGGGCTGGAACAAGGTCTGGCCGCTCCCCGGAACGGGCACAACGGGGGTGGACTGGATTAACTCCACCATCTGTTTTGAGAATTTGTCCCAGGGGCCCAGTATCAGCGACGGGCGGAAGACGACGTAGGGCATCCCGGAGTCCTCGACTATCTCTTCCGCAATTGCCTTCGTCCTCATGTAGGCGCTTTTTTTCTCTTTTGACGCCCCAAGCGCGCTCTGGTAAAAAAAGCTTTTGACGCCGGCTTTCAGGGCCGTGTTTACAAGGTTTTCAGTCCCTTTCACGTGGACCGCGTCGAACGTCTGCCCCCATTTTTCCTCTACGATGCCCACAAGATGGACAAGCATGTCCACCCCTTCCATGATTTTTGGAGACAGTTCCCGGTCTATATCCCCCGCAACGGGCTCGAACCCCTCGCAAAGGCGCGCCTTGGAAGGGTCCCGCACAAGACAGCGGCCCGTAATGCCCCTGGCCTTCAGGGCCTTAAGGAGGTGGCCCCCCACGAATCCGCTTCCCCCCGCAACAAAGACGAACATCGCAGACCTCTCGTTTTATTTTTTATTTAATGTGAAGCTGTTATCTTCCGGAGGGCTTCTTTAGAGTGGATTTCCACTTCCTCGTGGATATTGCCCCCAACGGTATCTATGGTGACCACGGCCGGGAAGTCCTCCACAACGAAGGCCCACATCGCCTCCGCGCGGCCGAATTCCTCAAGCATCCACGCACCTTTTACGGTCTTTATTCTTTCGGCCAGCAGCGCCCCCGCGCCTCCTATCGCGTTCAGGTAGACGCAGCCGGACCGGCGCATGGCCTCCACCGTGGGCCCTTTCATGCCGCCTTTGCCCATTACGGCCCTTATCTTGTAATGCTCTATCACGAACGGCTCGTACATCTGCATGCGGAAACTGGTGGTAGGGCCTGCCGAGACGACCTGCAGCACGCCGTTTTCCTCCCTGATGACGGGGCCGCAGTGGTAGAGGACCGCGCCTTCCAGCCTGAACGGGATCGTTTCAGGCGGCGGCGCCGAACCGGCCAGATATTTATGCACCTTGTCCCTGCCGGTCACGACAAGGCCGTTTAAGAGGACGTACTGCCCGGCCCGGAGCGAGCGGGCATCTCCTTCCGTCATGGGGAGTGAGAGCTTCATGGTTTCCATATATAAATTCTATCCTAAAACGCCCGGCGGAGGTGACAGTTTTTTAGCGCGAGGACGCCTTCTATTAAACGGGTCCTTATTTCTTCTTCAAAACCTCCATCGCCGTCTTGACCACGTTCTCCACCGTGAAGCCGAACTTCTCGAAGACCACCTTGCCGGGGGCGGACGCGCCGAAGCGCCGCATCCCGATGGCCGCGCCTTTGAGGCCAATATACCTGTCCCATCCCAAAACAGCCGCGGCCTCCACGGAAACCCTCTTCTCCACATCTGGCGGGAGGACTTTGTCTTTATACCTTTGCGGCTGGGAGTCGAACAATTCGAAAGACGCCATGTTCACCACGCGCGTTTTTATGCCCTTTTTCCGAAGCTCTTCTGAAGCGGACAGACACAGGTGCACCTCACTTCCAGCGCCTATGAGTATTATCTGCGGCTTCCCTTTGGAATCGGAGAGGATGTAGCCGCCCTTAAGCGCATCGGAGGCGGGCGGGAGTTTTTTTCTGTCCAGCACGGGCAGGTTCTGGCGTGAGAGTATCAGGCATACCGGGCCCTTGTGGGTG
The DNA here is from genome assembly GCA_014874185.1 of Nitrospirota bacterium. Taxonomy (GTDB): domain Bacteria; phylum Nitrospirota; class Thermodesulfovibrionia; order Thermodesulfovibrionales; family JdFR-88; genus JACWAF01. The sequence continues at coordinate 102,682 of JACWAF010000007.1, forward strand.
AGGGCGAACTTCCATGCCTCAGCCGTCTCGTTGGCGTCCGCGGGTCTCAAGGTGACCAGCCCCGGCATTGCCCTCAGGGCGGCAAGCTGCTCGATTGGCTGGTGCGTGGGGCCGTCCTCGCCCACGCCGATGGAGTCGTGCGTGAAGACATAGGCCACCTGGGTCTGCATCAGCGAGGCAAGTCTTATCGAGGGCTTCACGAAATCCGAGAACACAAGGAACGTGCCGCCGTACGGGATCAGCATGTTGGAGAGCGAGATGCCGTTCAGGATGGAGCCCATCGCGTGCTCTCGCACGCCGAAGTGGATGTTGCGCCCGGCCTTCTCCGTGGTGTAGTCGCACTTGCCTTTGAGGTATGTATTGTTAGACGGCGCCAGATCCGCCGAGCCGCCAATCAACTGCGGCACCTTGTCCGCGATGGCGTTCAGCACCTTGCCCGACGCGCTTCGGGTTGCAACCGCGCCGTCCTCCGGCCTGAAGACCGGGACGGACTTCTCCCAGTCCGGGGCGAATTTCTTCTCCGCGAAGCTGTCCCATAGTTTCGCCATCTCAGGGAATTTCCCGGTGTAAGCCGAAAGGAGCTTGTTCCACGCGGCCTCGGCGGTCTTCCCGGTCTTCACCGCCTGCCGCATATGGGTGAGCACCTCGCGCGGGATATAGAAAGGTTTGTTCTGCGGCCATGAGATGCATTCCTTGAATAGCCCTGCCTCCTTCTCGCCGATGGGCGCGCCGTGCGCGGCGGGCGAGTCCTGAAGGTTGGGGCAGCCCTGCGCTATCGAGGTGCGCGCGATTATTAATGACGGACGTTTCTTTTCTCTCTGCGCGGCGCGGATGGCCTTCTCTATCGCGGGCAGGTCGTAGCCGCCAACCCTCTGCACGTGCCAGCCGTATGCCTCGTAGCGCCTGCCAACGTCCTCTGTAAATGAGATATCGGTAGGGCCCTCTATGCTGATCTTGTTGTCCGAATACAGGTAGATGAGCTTTCCAAGGCCAAGGTGCCCGGCAATAGATGCGGCTTCGGACTGCACGCCCTCCATCATGTCGCCGTCGCTTGTGATGGCATAGATGTAATGGTCCACGATTGGGAAGCCGGTGCGGTTGAAAGTATCCCCAAGGTATTTCTCCGCCATGGCCATGCCCACGCCCGTTGCGAACCCTTGTCCCAGCGGGCCGGTTGTGGTCTCTATCCCGCACTGGGGGTGATACTCCGGATGGCCGGGGGTCTTGCTCTCCCACTGGCGGAAGTTCTTTATATCATCAAGGCTTATGTCATAACCGGTAAGGTGGAGGAGGCTGTAGAGGAGTATCGACCCGTGCCCGGCCGAGAGGACGAAGCGGTCCCTGTTAGGCCATTGGGGGTTTGTGGGATTGTGCTTCAGGAACTTGTTCCACAGGACGTAAGCCATCGCGGCATCGCCAAGGGGCATCCCTGGGTGGCCGGACTTGGCCTTCTCCACTGCGTCAACCGCCAGCATCTTTATCGTATTAATCGAAAGGTCGTCAATCCTCCCCATCTCGGCGTAAATCCTCCTTTTCGGAAAAAGAATGTGAGTTGCGAATTATCTCACACGGGGGAAGGGGAATTCAAGTTTTTAGGCGGGAGAGTGTCAAACCGGTGCTTTAAATCTCTTCAGCCTCAAGGCATTCGATACCACCGTCACCGAACTCATCCCCATTGCGGCACCGGCGAAGATGGGGTTCAATAAAATCCCGAAGAACGGGAAGAGCACACCGGCCGCAACCGGAATTAAAATCGTATTGTAGGCAAAGGCCCAGAAGAGGTTCTGCCTGATATTTTTGAGAGTGGCCTTGGAGAGGGCTATGGCAGAGACAACCGCCCGCAGGTCTCCGCTTATAAGGGTGATATCCGATGCCTCCATGGCCACGTCCGTGCCGGTGCCGATGGCAATGCCCACGTCCGCCTGGGCAAGGGCGGGCGCGTCGTTTATCCCGTCGCCCACCATGGCGACTATCTTTTTCTCCGCCTGCAAGTCCTTTACCATTTTGGCCTTGTCCTCTGGCAGCACCTCGGCTATCACGCGCTCTATTCCAACTTGTTTTGCGATGGCCTGGGCCGTGCGCCTGTTGTCTCCGGTCAGAAGGACGACCTCCACGCCAAGTTTTTTAAGCGCGGAGACGGCCTCTTTGGAGTTCTCTTTCAGGGTATCGGAGACCGCAAGAATTCCCGCAAGCTTTCCATCAACGCTGAGAAACATCGGTGTCTTGCCCTCGGAGGCGAGCCGTTCCGCGGCATTCCCCATGCTGTCTGTGCTTATCCCCTCGTCCGTTATCATCTGCATGTTGCCAAAGATGACGGTTTTGTCCTTCACTGTGGCCTTTATTCCGTGGCCGGGGATGGCGCGGAAACCGTATGGCTCCGCAATTTGAATATTTTTTTCGAGCGCCTTTTTTACTATCGCCTCGGCCAAAGGGTGCTCCGAGCCGCGTTCCGCCGATGCCGCATAGGAGAGTATCTCGTCTTCAGGCATCGTGTCGGCCCTGATGATGTCGGTGAGCGAGGGCTCGCCTTTCGTGATCGTGCCGGTCTTGTCGAATACAATCGTGGTTATCTTGTGCGCGGTCTCCAGGGCCGCTCCGCTTCTGATGAGGACGCCGTTTTCGGCCCCCTTTCCGGTGCCCACCATTATGGACGTGGGCGTTGCAAGCCCCAGCGAGCAGGGGCAGGCGATTATGAGCACCGCTATAAAATTCAGTATGGCGTAAGTAAACGATGGCGCCGGGCCGAAGACATACCAGATTATAAAAGTGAGCGAGGCTATTAATATGACGGCGGGTACGAAGACGGATGCTATCTTGTCCGCAAGGCGCGCGATCGGCGGTTTTGAGCCCTGCGCCTCCTGCACCAGTTTTATGATGTGCGAGAGCATCGTTTCACGGCCCACCTTTGTGGCCTCGAACCTGAACGAGCCGGTCTTGTTCATCGTGCCGCCTATGACCCCGTCGCCGGTCTTCTTCTCGGCCGGTATCGGCTCGCCCGTGATCATGGACTCGTCCACTGAGGAATAGCCCTCTTTTATCACGCCGTCCACCGGCACCTTTTCGCCGGGGCGCACAAGGATAACATCCCCGATCTCAACATCTTCAACGGGGATGTCCATCTCCGCGCCATTCCTTACCACGCGGGCGGTCCTGGGTTTCAGGCCGATCAGTTTCTTGATCGCCTCGGATGTCTGCCCCTTCGCCTTCGCCTCGAATGTGCGCCCTAAAAGTATAAGCACGATTATCGCGGCGGATGTATCGAAGTAAACGTCCGCCCTGTAGCCCCTGAGCTGGAAGAGGGAAGGGTAGAAGGTTGCAAGCACGCTATAAATGTAGGCCGCTGATGTGCCCACGGCGATAAGGGTGTTCATGTCCGTGGTCTTGTGTCTTGCCGCCGCGAACGCGCCACGGTAGAACTGAAGCCCTATCCAGAACTGCACCGGGGTGGCAAGCAGGAACTGAATAATAAAACCGGTTTCCATCGGCAGATGGAAGATGCTGCCAAGTCCCAGCGCATGCCAGTACATGAGAATGATTATCGGGACAGTGAGCGATGCGCCTGTAAAGACCTTCCTTTTAAGCGAGCGGTAATGGGCCTCCCTCTCCCGCTGCTCTTTCTCGACAACGTCCTCGCCGGGCCCGGCCGTTACGGCCTCATAGCCTGCTTCCTCTATGGCCTTCCTGAGTTCCCTGATTCCTATCTGGGAGGGGATGTATTCAACCGTGGCGCTCTCGGTGGCGAAGTTCACCTTCGCGTTCACAACGCCCTCCGTCCCGGACAGCCCCTTTTCCACACGGGCCACGCAGGCCGCGCAGGTCATCCCTTTTATGGGGATGGTCTGTTTGGCAAGCGAAGCCCCATAGCCAAGGTCTTTAATGGCCTTGAGGAAGACGTCTATGTTTGCCTTTTCGGGGTCATAAGTGATCGTGGCCCGCTCGGCGGCGAAGTTCACCTGGGCCTCCTTGACGCCTTCAATCTGTGAGAGCCCGTTTTGGATGCGGGCCGCGCAGGCCGCGCAGCTCATGCCGGTTATGGGGATGTCTATCCTTTTGAGCCCTTTCTCCGCCAATCTAACCTTCCTTTACGGCCGAACCCAGGAGCCAGAAATTGGCATAAACCCTGTGGACGGCATGCCGAAGATTTATACCGTTAAGATAGTCCAGGAATTCCAGCGCGGTGAAACGCCCGCCTTCGGGGTGGTCGGTCGTAAGTCTTACGGGAAGACTTTTCAAAAACCCGCTTAAAAGCTCGTCGAAGAAATATTCACCGCCGGGCTTCAGGACCCGTCTTATCTCCCGCAGGGCCGCGCGCCAGTCCTCCATGTGATGGATCACGCCGAAGGCGAATACCGCGTCATATGTATTATCCGCCTCGTCCAGTTTCATCGCGCTTTCGGTCTTGAGTTCCACCTTGCCAAGAAGGCCCTTGCCGGAAAGCCTTTTTTTGGCCCTTCCAAGCTGGGCGGGATCTATGTCTACGGCCGTCACTTTTTCAGCCCCGAAGAATTTTAGGATTACCTGCGAGCCGCGGCCAACTCCGGCCCCAAGCTCCAGGCAATTGGGATATTTTTGTTTTTGCGCAAAGGACTTGAGCACCGGCCCCTCCACCCGCCAATGCAGATAGGCCCGCACGGGGCTGTTGGTCATCATGCGTTCCATAAAATTAAGCTTCATCGAAACTCCTCTCTTATACTAACTCTTTTGTATAAGGGGGTAAACAGCGCTTATTGAAGGGTTTCATAATTGAATAGACATCTTGACCGGAAAATCTCCCCTCACCCCTCTTTTTCAAAGAGGGGAATTCCACAGAAAAATCCGAAGAGCCCATTTCCATTTGGTTTTTCAGATCTCTGCACCGTCATTTTAACCGGGCAATACGGGGTAATCCCTCCCTTTGGAAAAGGGAGGACAGGAGGGATTTTTTATAATTTTGTACCTTTGTTATGAGACCCTTAATAAAATGAAGGAGGGCCTGAAATTTTCTTCAGGCCCTCCTTCCACTCTTAAATGGGATATTCTATTCCGGTCCCAGGAAGAAAGGAGATTCCATATATAAATCGGTCTGGAGTTTTTTGATATCGTCCCGGGATTTCTGAAGGTCCGCGGGCGGCGTATATGGGTTTCTGAGGGCCTCGAAGTAATCGAATCTTTTTATGTAAAGCTCTCTCCTCTGGTCTTTCGTGTCGTCCAGGAATTTCTGTATTCCGGGGTCCGCCAGATACTGTCTCATTGCCGGGCTCACCTCGCCCATTCCCATCCCCGGGGGAACGCCTCCGGCGATAATCGCCATCATGTTGCGGCGCATCATCATCTGCCGCTCTCTGCCCTGCATCATGCCGCCTGCCATCATGCCGGGCGCGCCCATGCCGCCGCCCATGTTCTGCATCATCATGCCCATGCCGCCGCCTATTATTCGCTGCTGCTGGCATAAACAGCCCTGCGCACAGCAGCAGGGTGCAATTTGCTGGCCCATGCCCATACCCGTTTTATTGCAGGCGCAGGGGGGCATGGCCTGGGCGTTTGAAATACAGGGTGCGGGCTGCCGGGCCGTATCCTGCGCCCAGGCGGCCCCCGCAATAAGTACAAATATGATTGCAAAAAGCGTAATGGATCTCTTCATATTGCCCTCCGGTTATCAGATTTCAAGATCATGGCCCAGCTTCTGAAGGCTCTCTTTTGACAGTTTTATAAGCTCCTCTTTGCTGATCTTGTCTTTATCGTAATCTATCACGATCTTATCTTCTTCGGCCCTGACGGAGTCTATCCCCTTCATATGGCCCAGAAACCTGCCCAGGGCCATCGAGCAGGAGGCGCAAAGCTCCCGCGGCATTTTGATCTCGAACTTTTCCGGCATATTTAAGATTGTACCAGCTATGTCTGGAAAGGCAAAGGGGAAAGCGGCCTTGCAAACTGGACAGGCCCGTCGAAGGCCGATTCGGCCTCCCTCAGAAGGACCTCGCGGTTTTCCCGGTACTTGGGGGAGCAGTGGGTAAGCACAAGCCTTGACACGTGCGCGTTCCTGGCGATAAGGCCGGAGAGCCTGGCCGTCATGTGGTTGCGCTCCCTGGCGCGGTCAAGGTCGTCGTGGAGGAAATAGGCCTCCATGTACAGGGTGTGCGCCCCGTCGGCGATGGAGATGGCGCGTTCAATATTCTTCTCAGCAGGGGAGGCGTCCATTACATAGGCTATCTTCTGGCCGGGGGTGATCATGGCGATCCGGTCGGCCAGGAACCCGAGGGTAAAGTCCCTCTCCTGCACATGGATTACCGTTTCGTCATGCTCGGACGCCCTCAGGGCGCGCTTGAAATCCGTGAGCCAGGAGCCCACCTCAAGCCCCAGCCCTTCGACTGCGGATTTGTCTATGTTGATGTGGAAGTCCTCTTCCATGCTGTAGGCGATGCACTCTATATCATGCTCCAGCACGGCGGTATTCACGCTGAAACAGGCGTTTTTCAAAGCAATCCCTTTATATTCAAGTCCTTCCCGCTCCTTAGGGGCGAAGCGGTCCGATGCATGGAAGCTCACGTGCCTTATTCCCTTTTCCGAGATGCCGAAGACCTCTATCTTCATGGGGTAGTCCTTTATCAGGTTCCAGGCATAGCCGTTCAACTTACCCTGGACGCATTCCACGATCTGAGGGGGGCCGTAGACGTTCAGCACGGCGTCTCTGCCAAGGAGCATCCGCATGATATGGTCGAACCCTATGAAGTGGTCTATATGGGTATGGGTTACAAAAATGTCTGATATCTTGTGGATATCGCCCGGGGAAAGGGGGTAGACCATCCCCGAATCGAAGAGGATCGCCCGCTTCTCCCTTTGAAGCCTCACGAAGAGGCAGGGGTCGTCAAAAGGGCCGCTTACCGGCCTGTGCATGAACGTAGGTTTCATTATTTTCCTGTTATAATATAACGATACTTCAAATCCTTTCAAAATACAGCATTTTTTGGAGGTAGACAGTGCCCGAATTGCGAAAGGACCCCATCCTGGGCAGGTGGGTTATCATCTCCGTAGAGCGGGGCAAAAGGCCAAAGGATTTTATCCCCATAGTCCATAAGAAGAAAGGTGGATTCTGCCCATTCTGCCCCGGAAACGAATATACCACCCCGCCGGAGATAATCGCCTTCAGACCCGACGGCTCGGAACCGAACAAGCCCGGATGGACGCTCAGGGTGATGCCCAACAAGTTCCCCGCCCTGGACCCGGTGGGCAGCCTCAGGAAAAGCGGCGAGGGCATGTTCGACCGGATGAACGGCGTGGGGGTACACGAGGTAATAGTGGAGAACCCCGACCATTATCTCACCCTTTCCACCATGCCCGAAAAATCGGTGGAAGACGCCCTGTGGGCTTATTACCTCCGCCTTACGGAGCTTAAGAAGGACCCCCGGATAAAGTACGTCCTGGTCTTCAAGAACGAAGGGGACGCGGCCGGGGCCTCGCTGGAGCACAGCCACTCCCAGATAATAGGCCTCCCCATACTGCCCCGGACGGTAAAGGGCGAACTCCAGGGCGCAAGGAACCATTTCGAATTGAAGGAGCGCTGCATATTCTGCGACATAATCTACCAGGAGATGGCCGACGGCAAGCGGGTGGTCTATGAGAACGAAAACTATGTGGCCATAGCACCTTTCGCCCCGCGTTCCCCGTTCGAGACTTGGATACTGCCCAAGGCGCACCAGCCGGCATTCGGCCCGGACGGCAAGAGCTTCAGGGGGCTTGCGCATATACTTCAGAGGATACTGAAGCAGTTCGACGCGGCCCTGGAAAGCCCGCCCTATAATTTTGTTGTGCATACGGCCCCTTTCAACGAGGAGCAGAGCGAGTACTATCACTGGCATATAGAAATGATGCCAAAGCTTACCAAGATAGCCGGCTTCGAGTGGGGGACGGGTTTCTACATAAACCCCACGCCCCCGGAGGAGGCCGCAAAGTTCATGAGGGAACTCAAGGTATGAACGTACTGATAGCTACCCCGGAAGCCATTCCCTACGCCAAGACCGGCGGGCTTGCAGACGTTGCGGGCACGCTTTTGGGGGAATTCCAGAGGCTTAAGCTGAGCGCGCGGCTTGTCATGCCTTATTACAGGCGCGTCAAAGAGGGTTTCAGTGCGGAGCCGCTGAACAAACCATTCCGGGTAAAGATCGGGGAAAAGGTTTACTCCGGAGGCCTGTACGGGTCAGGACCCGCCGTTTTCATTGAATGTGACGAACTCTTCGACCGGGAAGAGCTTTATGGCACCCCGGAGGGCGACTACCCGGACAACGCCCAGAGGTTCATCTTCTTTTCGAGGGCCGTGCTTGAAGCGGCAAAGGCCCTGGATTTCAAACCGGATGTCATCCACGTGCACGACTGGCAGGCCGGGCTTGTGCCGTTTTATTTGAAAACCCTTTATGAGGGCGATCCTTTCTTTGTGGATACAAAGAGCGTTATTACCATTCATAACCTTGGCTACCAGGGCATCTTCCCGAAAGAGGTCCTGGCCCTTGCCGGACTCGGGCCTGAATTTTTTACCCCCGAGACACTGGAATTTTACGGGAACGTGAACTTCCTCAAGGCCGGGCTCCTGGGCGCGGACAGGATAACCACCGTGAGTCCCACTTACGCCAAAGAGATAATGACCCCGGAATACGGGTTCGGGCTGGACGGCCTGTTAAGGAAAAGGGCTGGTGCGGTCAGCGGCATCCTGAACGGGATAGACGTAAATTACTGGAACCCCCAGAAGGACACGGCCATACCGGCAAACTTCGGCGTGCGCGACCTCCGGGGAAAGCTGGAGTGCAGGAAGGCGCTGGTCAAGAAATGCGGTTTCGGGAACTCCAGGGCCCCGATGGCCTCCTTCATAGGAAGGCTTTCGGCCCAGAAGGGGCTGGACCTGCTGGCCGGGGCGGCGGAGGCCATGATAGCCTGGGGGATGAATCTTGTGATCCTCGGAAAAGGGGATGAATCCTACCAGGACGCAATGCTGGAGCTTGGAGAGGCGTATAAAGGGAAGGTGCACGTAACAATAGGCTTCGAGGACGAGTTCTCGCACCTGATCTATGCGGGCTCGGACATGTTTCTCATGCCGTCAATATACGAGCCGTGCGGGCTGGGGCAGATGATAGCCATGCGCTACGGCACGCCGCCCATCGCGAGGAAGACGGGGGGGCTCTCGGATACCGTGCTGGACTATTCGCCGGTGAAAGGCGGCTCCGGTTTCCTGTTTGAAAGCGCGGATGCGGACGGGCTCAGGCAGTGTGCAAGGGCCGCGCTGCTGGCCTGCTCGGAGCCGCGCCGGTGGGAGCAGCTGGTAAAGACCGGCATGCGCCTGGATCTCTCCTGGAAGGCATCGGCCAGGAAATATGTTGAGCTTTATGAAGAGGCCGCCGGAAGAAGCTGATGAGTCTTAGAAGAAAACTTGTCCTGTTCATGCTGGCCTTCCTTGCCACGGCGGCCCTGCTGGGGTTCGGGGCGTCTTATATCTTCCGCAGCCTGAACCGCAGCATCACCTCCATAGACCGGGAGATAGGCTATAACCGTGAGTTCACCGAACTCCGTTCGGACGTGAGGCTCTTCTCGGACGCGGTGCGGGGATGGGCCCTGACTGGCCAGCCGAAATACAGGAAGGATTACCGGAACAGCCTGACAATGATATACGGCAAACTGGAGGACCTCCAGTCCATGGCCGGCCAGACCGGGGAGCTTCGGACGATAAGGGCCAGCTTTCAATCAATAAAGAAACTCTCCGACCGTATAATCGGCGCCAGCCCCGGCAACCCGGACGTTTTTGCGCTCCTGAGGCAGTTTGAGGAGCAGAAAGACGACCTCTTCCGGATACTGGACGGCATCTATGACCAGTCGATAACTTCCATTACCACCAGCGTCAACCTGGCGGGCAGGGTGAGGTCGAATACCTCGGCCTATCTCTTCCTGCTTGTATCATTTGCCTCTTTCACCTTCCTCTTCCTGGCCCTGTTCATGCGCAGGATGCTCAGTCAGCCGTTCGGGGAGATGCTTGCCGCCACCGGGAAGGTGGCCTCAGGCAACCGGGGCTACAGGATAAATTCCGGGAAAAAAGACGAGTTCGGGATAATCTCCCGCAGGTTCGACAGCATGGTGCAAAGCCTCGAGGAGATAGACCGCAATTATAAAAGCAAGCTGAAAGAGAAAGAGCTTCTGCTGGATGTGGCCCGCATCGTGGGCACCACCCCAGACCTGAAAGAGGCCCTTGCCCAGGTGGTGAACACGATAGCCGAAAAGCTGGAAAAGGACGTCTGCTCGCTCCTCCTCTTGAAACCCGAACGGAACGTCTTTTCCCTTGAGGCCACAAGCCGCAAGGATATCCCCCTGGCCGCCATGATAAAGGCGGACCTGCCGATATCCAGGATGGTCCTGGACACCCTGAAGCCGGTGCTGATAGAAGACACCAAGGCGCTGCCCGAAGGCTCGGATTTTTGCAATCTCTGCGAGTCGCTCCTGATAGCGCCCATATTAAGAGACAGCCAGTTGAAAGGGCTCCTCGTCCTGGGGAAGCAGAAGCCTGGCGGGTTCATTCCGGACGAGAAGGACACGGTAATGATACTGGCCCATACGATAGGCGTGGCGGTGAAAAACGCGGAGCTTTATACGACCGCTAAAAAGCAGCTCAGGCAGTTGAGCATTACCTACGACCTCAGCAAGGCCCTGACGTCCGTATACAAGCCTGAGGAGCTTTTGAAGACGATCTCCAGCGAGATAGCGAAGCTCACGGGCGCGCGCATCTGCGTCATAAGGCTTCTGGAAGAAGGCATCCTGAACGTGAAGTCCTCGTACGGCATCATAGAGGAGGCCGCGGAGGACATGGCGCTCCCGACAGGCGAAGGGATAGCCGGATGGGTGGCCAAGGAGGGCAGGTCCCTCTTCGTGGAGGACGTATCCAAGCTCCCGCCGGAGATGAAACCCAGGACGCTGAAGGTGAAATCAGCCATATGCGTGCCATTGAGGGTGGGGGAGCGCATAATCGGGACACTTGGGCTATACGACAAAAAAGGCGAGGACGCGAACCCCATCCCCTTCGACCTGGACGACCTCAACATAGCCGAGGGGTTTGCCTCGATATCGGCCATCACTATCGAAAAGGCGCGCATAGAGGAGGAGGAGAGGAGGCGCAGGCAGGAGGTATTCGAGGCCAAGAAGAGACTGGACCTCCTGTTCGAGACCGTCCAGGGCGGGATAATCTCCGTGGACAGGGACTATAAGATACTCTCGGCTAACCGCTATATTGAAAGATGGGTTGACATGCCGCTTGCCGAAATAATCGGCAGGGACGCGAAGGACGTCTTCCATCCCAAAGGCGGCATATGCCCGCACTGTGCGGCGCGCTCCACCTTCGACACGGGGGACATAAACTCAATAACCCAGTCCAGCGGGCTGAATTACGCGGAATTGACGGCCTATCCGGTGAAGGAGCTGGACGGCAGCGTGAACGAGGCGGTGGTCTTCATTCAGGACATAACGGACAGGATACTCTACCAGGAAGAGATAATGGGCCTCTACCGTGAGGTGGCGCAGACAAAGGAGTACCTTGAGAGCCTTATTACAAACTCCGCCGATGGCATAATCACAACGGACATAAACGGCATTGTGATCTCCTGGAACAAGGCCGCCGAAGACATATTCGGATACACGGAGCCGGAGGCGGCAGGGAGATTCCTCCCGTTCGTGCCGGAGTTTCTCCTTGAACAGGAAAAGCAGTACATGGAGCGGATAAAGACCGGGGACATGATAAACACCGAGACGCTGAGGCTTACGAAAGGCGGGGAGCTTATAGAGGTGAGTCTGTCGCTTTCGCCCATAAAGGACGCTGCCGGGGAGATAATCGGCATAAGCGGCATATCCAGGGACATCACCAAGAAGAAGCAGGTGGAGCGCGAGCTGATAAGAAGGAACCAGGAGCTGTCGAGGCTCTTCTTCATATCCAGCGCCATGAGGGGCACGCTGGAGCTGGAGAGGCTCTTGAGGATGATCCTCACCGCGGTCACCATGAGCGACGGGCTGGGGTTCAACCGCTCCATCCTCTTCCTTGTGGACGAGGAGCGGTACTCGCTGAGAGGGGCGATGGGTGTGGGCCCGGCCTCGGCGGAGGAGGCGGGGCGCATATGGGAGGGGCTTAGCCTGAACCAGAAGACCCTGCACGACGTCATCGGCGAGCTGGAGGGAAGCCCGCTCAAGAAGGAGTCCTTCTTCGACCGGCTGACGAAGGGGATCGAGATACCGCTTGCGCAGGAGACGGTCCTTACAAAAGCGGTGAATGAGAAAAAGACCTTCAACGTGACGGATGTCCGGAAAGAGCCTTTTGCCGACACGGTGCTAATACAGCAGGTAGGCACGGCCGCGTATGCGGTGGTGCCGCTTGTCTCAAGGGACAAGGTAATAGGCGTGCTCTGGGTGGACAACCTCTTCAACAGACGCCCTATCGGGGAGGAGGACATGAGGTTCCTGAACGCCTTCTCCAACCAGATGGCCTCCGCGATAGAGAACGCCAGGTTCTTCGAGAAGATTTCCGTTGCCGAGGCGGAGCTTGAGAACATATTCCGCTCGATATCGGACATGGTGTATCTCACGGACAACGACTTCAACATAAAGAAAGTCAACGAGGCCGTGCTGAGGAGGGTGGGGAAACCCCTGGAAGAGGTGGTCGGTAAGAAGTGCTACCAGATATTCCACGGGACGGATGAGCCGCTTCCGGCCTGCCCGCACCTGAGGACGTTTCAGACAAAGGTGGCCAATATCGAGGAGTACGACGACCCGTTCCTGGACGGCACGTTCCTGTCATCCACGTCGCCCCTCTTCGATGCGGAGGGCAATTTCCTGGGCGTGGTGCACGTGGTGAGGGACATTACGGAGATGAAAGAGCTGAGGGTAAGGCTGCAGACCGCCGAGAGGATGGCGGCCCTTGGAGAAGTGGCGGCCAAGGTGGCCCACGAGATAAGAAACCCGCTTGTCTCAGTGGGGGGGTTTGCGAAGAGGCTGGAAAAGAAGCTTGACGGGAACCTTAAAGATTATGCGGGCATCATAGCCGAGGAAGTGGACAGGCTGGAGCAGATACTAAAGGAGATACTGGGTTTTGTGAAGGAGGTCAGGATATCCAAGCAGACGACCCCGCTGGACGAACTGGTCTCGAATATAGGCAACCTGCTGGAGTCCGAAATAGCAGCCAGGGGAAACAAGCTGGTCAGGGAGGCCGAACCCATAAACGTCTACATAGACCCCAACAGGATGAAAGAGGCCATATTCAACGTGATTACAAACGCGAACCAGGCCACTGGCCATGGTGCGATACACGTGAGGGTTTACCACAAGGACTCGGAAGCGGTCGTCTCCGTCCGGGACAACGGCTGCGGCATAAAAAAGGAAGACATCCCCAGGATATTCGACCCGTTTTTCACCACGCGGCCCACCGGGACGGGACTGGGGCTTGCAATAGCAAAAAGGATTGTGGAGGAGCACGGAGGCCGCATAACGGTCTCCAGCAAATGGCCGGACGGAGGGACCGTGTTCAAGATATATCTGCCGCTAAGAAAGGAGGGATAGGGGTGAAAATACTGGTTGTGGACGACGACGAACACATCTTAAGGTTATACAAGGAAGAGCTTGAGGACGAGGGCTACCAGGTGGTCATGGCGCAGACCGGGGCCAGGGGGCTCGAACTCTTCGAGAGGGAAAACCCTGACCTTGTGACCCTGGACATACTTATACCGGACATGGACGGGATAACGCTCCTGAGGCGCATGAAAGAGCTGAAGCCCAGGGTGCCTATAATCATGTCCACGGCATACGACTACAGGGACGACTTCGCCGTCTGGGCGTCGGAGGCTTACATTGTGAAGTCCGCCGATCTCACTGAACTGAAAAGCATGATAAAGAAGCTGCTGAACAAATGATAAGGCTCAGGGCCGAGAGCGCTGTTTACGGCGGCTACACGATAGCCAGGACGGAGGGTGTGGTCTTCATAAAGGGCGCGCTCCCGGGGGAGACCGTGGACGTTGAGGTCGCCGAGAAGAAAAAGGACTACAGCGTGGCCAACGTCCTTGAGGTGGTGGAGCCATCCCCGTTCAGGGTGGAGCCGGAATGCCCCCATTACGGCGTCTGCGGGGGCTGCCAGCTTCAGTACATGTCTTATGCCGAGCAGGTCAGGAACAAGGACCTGATACTGGCCGAGTCCCTGAAAAGGCTTGGCGGCATAGAGGCCGCGCCGCTGGAGCCGATTACAGGAAACCCGCACCATTACAGGCGGAGGGCGCAGCTGAAGATATCCGCCGAGGGCAGGGCGGGCTTCTTCAGGGAGTCCTCAAGGGAAGTTATAGACATAAAAGAGTGTCTGATCTCCACGCCCCGGATAAACGAGACCATCAGCAAAATAAAAAGCATCGACCTCAGGGGGATCAGGGAGATGCATATTACCGAAGGAGACGAACTGGTTGTCCTGATAAAGGGCAGGGGGTTCGACGAATCGCTTGCCGAGGAGTTCGTGAACGCTGGATTTTCGGGGGTTGCCTTCGAGGACCGGAGTCACCGCGGAAAGGGCCATGCGGAATTTGACCTGCGCGGGCTGAGGTACACGGTCTCGCCGTGGAGTTTCTTCCAGAGCAACTGGGAGCTGAACCTGAAGGTAATTGATGCGCTGGTCGAGGGGCTCGCTCCCATAGAGGGGATGAAGATACTGGATGCCTATGCGGGAGGAGGGAATTTCTCGCTCCCCCTTGCCGCATCCGCCGAAAGAGTCCTGTGCATAGAAGAGAACCCGCACTCTGTAAAGGACGGCCTGCGCAATGTTGAATTTAACGGCCTGAAAAATGTCCGGTTCATCAAGTCCGGCATCGAGAAATGCCCCTTCAGGGACCGCCGCTTTGACATCGTATTGCTGGACCCGCCGAGGCCAGGCCTCACCGGAGAGGCTATGAAAAGGATATTGGAGCTTGCCCCGGAACGGATAGTGTATATATCCTGCAACCCGGCCACGCTGGCGAGGGATTTAAAGAAGATGGCCGGCGCTTACAAAATAGATTCCGTGCGGGTTGCCGATTTCTTCCCGGATACCTACCATATAGAAGCGGTCTGTTTTTTAAGCAGGATTAAATAGGTTCGGCTTGGCCTCTTCTGAGAAAAGAAATTTTATCTAATCCCGCCCGCCACCCCTTTGGATGTGTGGGGGGCGGAGCCCCTCATACTCCCCGAAAAACAAATCCATTTAAAGATCATGCGGATTCTTGCTCATCTTTTCTTTTAAGGTAAAAGCCCCGGTTCCGTTTCAGTAGCGCAGACCCTGAGGAGAGTTATTAATTGAGCGAGCCGGGGAGGACCCCGAAGGGGCCTGTTACCGTACAGGGTAATTCCCGTTTTCGGCGGAGCGGATATATGGTCTTATCTCATTGCGACGAATGTCTGAGCCCTGAAACGGGGCCGGGGGAGAAAGCGGCAGCAAAAAGAATTTTATGTCTAAGGGAGTCGGGCCTGGAGGGCCAAGCAGCATTTGATGCTTACAGCGGCAGATACGCCTTTGCGTTCAGGTCCAGCCCTGCGAACTCGCCATTAAGATAGTGGTGATAGCCGGCGAAGGCTATCATCGCGGCATTATCGGTGCAGTATTTCGGGGACGGGATGAAAAGTTCCGCATCGCGTTTCACGGCCATCCTGGACATCTTTTCCTTCAACGCGCTGTTTGAGGCCACTCCCCCGGCAACCACAAGCCGCCTGATGCCCGTCTTTATCATCGTCCGTTCCGCCTTTCTTGCAAGCACGTCTATTACAGCCGCCTGAAAAGATGCCGCGATATCGTTCAGGCCGGCCCGCGAACTTTCAGGAATGGTCTCCTGTTCTCTCAGAAAATTCACCACCGAGGTCTTAAGCCCGCTGAAGCTGAAGTCGAAGCTCCCGCCCAGATATGCCCTGGGGAAAGGGATTGCCTTCGGGTTGCCCTCCCTGGCAAGCGCGTCTATTTTGGGCCCGCCCGGATAGCCAAGCCCCAATAGCTTTGCCGTCTTGTCGTAAGCCTCTCCGGCCGCGTCGTCCCTCGTGCGGCCGAGCCCGGTGTATCTGCCGAAGCCATCGGCCTTGAACAAAGACGTATGCCCGCCCGAGACCACAAGGGCTATGAAGGGGAATTCGGGCGTGTGTTCAAGAAATGCGGAGAGCAGGTGCCCCTCCAAATGGTTTACAGCGATAAGGGGGATACCCGTTGAATAAGAAATCGCCTTGGCGAAAGACACCCCTACGAGAAGCGAGCCTATCAGCCCCGGCCCGATGCAGACCGATATGGCGGAGAGGTCTTCCGGTTTCTTATCGCCAAGCGCCTCTTCCACTACCGGCCAGATCATCTCTATATGCCTTCTTGAGGCCAGTTCCGGGACTATGCCCCCGTATTTTTTATGGATCTCGAATTGAGAGGAAATCGCGCTGCTGATTACGTCTGTCCTGCCTCCGTCAAGCCCCAGCAGCGCGGCGGAGGTGTCGTCGCAGGAGGTGTCTATGCCCAGGATGAGCACGGGCTCAGGGGTTCTCGAATACGCCAACGCCGGGGGGCGGCGTGAACTCGAACAGCCTGTCCTTCAGTCCCGTGTTCTCTTTTACGTCCTTCAGGGTTATCCGGATCACGTTGGAGTGCACGTCGGTAATGCGGAAGCTCTTTATCGGGAAGGCGGCGTCCCCGGCCCCTTCCAACTCTATGGACTTGATGCCTCCCATGGGCGACTTGGGCTTAAGGAGCAGCCTGCCCCCTTTCTCTTCCGCGTTAAATTCCTTTTTTACGTCCCCTAACCCGCTCAGGAGCGAGACGGGCGCGGCGCCGTACGTGTTGCGGTCGAAGGGGCCCTTAAGGACCTGTTTTTCCTTCTTCTGGTATATGATTATCCGGTCATTGTTGATAATTATCTCGTCCTGGCTGCCGGATTTATACAAGTAGCGCATCTTGTTCGGGAACTTTATCGCGAAGTCCCCCGCGAAGGTCTGTTCACTGCCGAGGTCTTTCAGGTAGCTCTTCTGGATGAAGACGCCTTTTATGTCCTTCAACCCCTTGTAGGCGGACTGTATCTGATCAACCGTAAGGGCATAGGCCGAAACGGGCAGAAGCAGCAGGATTAAAATGGATATGTAAAATTTTCTCATGCGGTCTCCTCGTTTAATGGTGAAGTATCCTCTTCCGCGGCAATCTCAGCTGCGGGCGCGGCATCCTGGTTTTTTATGACCCATATGGCCCCGAAATCCCCCTCCTGGTAGACTTTGGCCAGCCCCAGCTTCAGTATCTCCAGTATGGCCACGAAGGTCACTATGAGGACGCCCCTTGACGAGCCGGGGTCGAACAGCTCTTCGAATTTAAGCGTGTCTTTTCCCTCAAGTTTCTGAAGCACGCCGGATATGAAGTCCTTGAGCGTGAGGGTCTCTTTGGTGATGTTCGCGAACTCCGGCGGGGCCTTTTCGAGTATTTTCCTGAATGCGGCCAGGAGGTCGAAGAGCGAGAGGTCAAAAAGCGAAAGCTCTTTTCCCTCCTCCTGTGAGGCGCCTTCGCCTTCCGCCTCCCTGTACAGCACGTCAGACCACTCATCGCCTATTTCCTTCAATGCCAGTGAGGCCTCCTTGAAGGCCTTGTACTCAAGGAGCCTCTGCACAAGCTCAAGGCGCGGGTCCTCAATCTCCTCTTCCTCCGCGCTCTCGTCCGGGGGAAGGAGCATCCGGGACTTTATCTGGATGAGGGTTGCGGCCATTACCACGAACTCGCCCGCGATATCCAGGTTAAGCTCTTTCATCATCCCGATATATTCCAGGTATTGATGGGTGATAAGCGCGATCGGGATATCGTAGATGTCTATCTTGTTTTCCCTTATGAGGTGCAGAAGAAGGTCCATAGGGCCTTCGAAGAGGGGGAGCTTTATGCTGTACTGTTCCGCCATCGCGCTCTTTATTTTATCAGAAGCGTGATAGAATTTTTTTATGCGGAAGGCATTCGTGGGCTGCAGCGGGTTCTCTTACGACCACTGGAAGGCTGTCTTCTACCCCGACGGGCTCCCAAAACGGAAATGGCTTCAATATTACACGGAAAAATTCTCTACCGTGGAGCTTAACGTCACTTTTTACAGACTGCCTAAACAGGCCACCTTCGAAAAATGGCGCCGTGAGACACCCGATGACTTTCTCTTCGCGGTGAAGGGGAGCCGTTATATTACGCACCTCAAAAGGCTCAGCGAGCCCATCGAGCCCCTGAAAAAACTCTTTGACACTGTAAGCCCGCTTGCGGAAAAGCTCTCGGTGGTGCTCTGGCAGCTTCCGCCCAATTTCAAGAAGAACACGGAGCGGCTGAAGGAATTCTTGAAGGCGCTGAGGATTTATGAATTCAGGCACGCCTTCGAGTTCAGGAACGACTCCTGGATAGCCGATGAAGTATTCGATTTACTGAAAGAGGAGAACTGTGCCCTCTGCATGGCCGACTGGCCGCCCTTCGTGGACGAGCTTCCGCTGACGGCGGATTTCACCTACATCCGCAGGCACGGGCACGGCACTTACGGGGCCGACTACTCCAGGCAGGAGCTTTCACATGACGCTCAGAGGATACGCGATTACATGAAAAAGGGGCGCGATGTCTATATTTATTTCAACAACGACATCTCCGGCTTCGCTCCCAAAAACGCGCTGGAGCTGATGGATATTTTAAAGACTTCGCCCAGGCCCAAACGAAAAGAGCCGGTGCCGGCATGAAGAACGCCCAGATAGCGAAGATATTCTACGACATCGCCGACATGCTTGAGATAATGGGTGAGAACCCGTTCAGGATAAGGGCGTACAGGCGCGCCGCCCAGAACCTGGAGAGCCATTCGAAGGACCTGGCCGAGCTTACAAAAGAGGAGCTTTTAAAGATACCCGGCGTGGGAGCGGACCTGGCCGGAAAGGTCATGGAGATTGTGGCAACGGGGACGTGCAAAGATTACGAGGCCCTCAAGCGGCGCTCGCCTGAGGGGATCGCAACCCTCCTCGCGATACCCGGGTTAGGCCCAAAAACGGCGAAGCTCATCTATGACAGGTTCAAGGTGCACGACCTGGACACCCTTGAGAAACTGGCGCGCGACCACCGGCTGAAAGGCCTTCCGAAGATAAAAGAGAAGACGGAACTGAACATCCTGCGCGGGATAGAGATGGTTAAAAAGGGCGGCGAGCGGATGCCCCTGGGCAGGGTGCTCCCGGTTGCAAACCAGATAATGGAGATACTTCGGAAGAGGGCGCCGGTGTGTCAGATGGAGGTTGCCGGGAGCATCCGCCGGTGGAAAGAGACTGTGCGGGACATAGATATCCTTGCAACATCCAGCGAGCCTGAGAAGGTGATGGATGCGTTCGCCTCGCTGGCCAAGGCGAGAGAGGTGATCGCAAAAGGCCCCACCAAGACGACCATCATCTATGACGGCATCCAGGCAGACATCAGGGTTGTGGAGGAGGGCTCTTTCGGGGCCGCGTTGTGCTACTTCACGGGCAGCAAGGAGCACAACATCCGTCTTCGGGAGCTTGCCGTAAAAAAGGGCTGGAAGTTGAACGAGTACGGCCTCTTCGATAAAAATAACCGCAGTATAGCAGGGAAGACTGAAGAGGACATCTACAGGGCGTTTGGCCTTCAGTTCATCCCGCCTGAATTGCGCGAAGACCGGGGGGAGATAGATGCCGCCTTGAAGGGGCAGCTTCCCAAACTGATTGAGCTTTCTGACATAAAAGGCGACCTCCACACGCACAGCAAGTGGACGGACGGAAGCTACACGATAGAGCAGATGGCCGAAGCGGCCCGCAGGCTTGGCTACGAATACATCGCCATGAGCGACCACTCGAAAAGCCTGGGCATAGCGCGTGGCTTGAACGAAGAGAAGGTGATGGAAGAGATGCAGGAGATAGACGCACTGAATAAAAAATTGAGGGGCTTCAGAATCCTGAAGGGCCTGGAGGTGGACATAAAAAGCGACGGCACTCTTGACCTGCCGGACGGGATCCTCTCGAAGCTGGACCTGGTGAACGCCTCCATACATTCGGGGTTCAGGCAGTCAAGGGAGCAGATCACAAAGCGCATCACTTCCGCCATGCGTAACCCGTTCGTGACCATCATCGCCCACCCCACCGGGCGCGTAATTGGAGGAAGGGAGCCCTACGATCTGAACATGGAAGAGGCGCTGAGGACCGCCAGGGAGACCGGCACGTTCATGGAGATAAACGCCTACCCCGACAGGCTTGACCTCAACGACCAGAACGCCATGAGGGCGGGAGAGATGGGCATACGCATAGCGATAAGCACGGACTCTCACCTTACTTCCCATCTGAACATGATGAAATACGGCGTGCAGATAGCCCGCCGGGCCTGGTTGGAAAAGAAAGACATTGTGAACACGCTTGGACTTAAGGAATTGACGGCCCTTTTGAAAGAAAAGAGAAAAAGGGCGGTCGCCTGGGCCTAGAACACAAGTCTGACCCACCCCTGCGCCCCTCCAGGGAGGGGACTTCTGACC
>JACWAF010000001.1 GCA_014874185.1 Nitrospirota bacterium
CCATGAAATAATTCCAAATTTTCTCTTTAAACCTTGACCATGGATACTTTTCGGCATCCGCCATGTTTTTTCTAAGCCCCCGCAAGAATGCCAATCTTTTTAGTGGAGCATTTATTTTTAAAATCCCCCCTCACCCCCCTTTTCCAAAGGGGGGGACTACCCACACGATTCCCGGAAGAGCCCTAATTCTAAAGCATTGAGCGGGCTAAAACACAATGTTTACTACCGGGCAATGTGCTTTTCTCACCTCATCCCGCAGATCCTATGCGCCAGACACGCCGCCCCGAAGCCGTTATCTATGTTCATGCCGGGGACACACGAGTTCAGCATGGCAAAGAGCGCCGTAGCCAAACACAGTCTATCAGAGGATGTACCTGCTCAAGTCTTCGTCCTTGATGATGTCGCCCAGTTTCTCCAGGACGTAGGCCTGGTCTATGTCCAGCTTCCCGTTCTTGCGTTCGGGGGCCTCGAAGGAGATGTCTTCAAGGAGCTTTTCAAGGACGGTATGAAGTCTTCTCGCGCCGATGTTCTCGGTCTTTTCGTTCACGGTAGCGGCAAGCTGGGCGATCTCGTCAACGGAATCGGCCGTGAAATTCAGTTCTATGCCTTCCGTGGCCAGCAGGGCGGTGTACTGTTTCAAAAGGGCGTTGTCCGGTTCGGTGAGTATCCTGACGAAATCCTTCTTCTCAAGGTGCTCCAGTTCCACCCTGATGGGGAAGCGGCCCTGCAGCTCCGGGATGAGGTCTGAGGGCTTTGCGGTATGGAACGCCCCTGCGGCTATGAAGAGGATGTGCTCTGTCCTTACCGTGCCGTACTTGGTATTTACCGTAGAGCCTTCCACCACGGGCAGGAGGTCTCTCTGCACGCCCTCGCGGGAGACATCAGGGCCATAGCCGGAGCCCTTGGAGGCTATTTTATCTATTTCATCAATAAAAATTATGCCGGATTGTTCCGTGCGCTCGATGGCCTCCCTGGTGATCTTGTCCATGTCGATGAGCTTGTTGGCCTCTTCCTCGGTCAGTATGTTTATGGCCTCGGAGATCTTCACTTTACGCCTTTTTGTCTTTTCGGGAAGGAAATTCCCCAGCATATCCTTGAGGTTGGATTCTATGTCTTCAAGGCCGACATTAGAGATTACCCCGAAAGGCATCATCTTTTCCTTGACCTCGACCTCCACGTATCTTTCAGAGAGCTTTCCTTCACGCAGCTGTGCCCTCAGTTTTTCCTTTGTCTCATGGCGCTTTTCGGTTTCCTCTTCGGTCTGGGGCATGGTGCGGCCCGCCCTTGTCTGGGGCAGGAGGAGGTCAAGAAGCCTTTCCTCGGCATGATGTTCGGCACGCTCGCGCACCTTCACTATGTGCTCGCTTCTTACCATGTTCAGGGATGTCTCGGTCAGGTCCCGGATCATGGACTCCACGTCACGGCCCACATAGCCCACTTCGGTGAACTTGGAGGCCTCCACTTTTATGAAAGGGGCGCTCACAAGCCTGGCAAGCCTGCGGGCTATCTCGGTCTTGCCCACGCCGGTGGGGCCTATCATGATAATATTCTTGGGCAGCACCTCGTCCTTCAGTTCGGGTGAGAGCTGCTGCCTGCGCCACCTGTTGCGGAGGGCGATTGACACGGCCCGCTTCGCCTTCTCCTGACCGACTATGTATTTTCCCAGTTCTTCTACTATTTTTCTTGGGGTAAGGTCATCCATCAAAGTTCCTCAATCAGTATCTGATCGTTAGTGTAAATGCATATGGAGGAGGCGATTTTCATTGCCCGTTCGACGACATCGCGCGCGGCGAGTCCGGTGTTCTCTATTAGAGCGGTCGAGGCCGCCTTTGCGTACTGGCCGCCGGAGCCTATTGCGGCTACGCCGGCCTCGGGCTCTATCACATCGCCTGTCCCGGAGAGGATGAACGTATGTTCCTGGTCGGAGACGATGAGCAGGGCCTCCAGGCGCCTCAGGATGCGGTCGGTGCGCCAGTCCTTGGCAAGCTCCACGGCCGCCCTGGTGATATTGCCCCTTTGGGCCTGCACCTTCTCCTCGAATTTCTCGAAGAGGGTGAAGGCGTCCGCCGTGGCCCCCGCGAACCCGGCCAGGATGCGGTCGTTATAAAGCTTCCTTATCTTCTTGGCATTATGCTTAAGGACGGTGTCGCCCATCGTGACCTGGCCGTCGCAGCCGATAGCCACCTTTCCGTCTCGTCTGACGCAAAGGACGGTAGTTCCCTTCAAAGATGATCCTCCGTTTTCGCCTTGAATAAAAAATATAACATATAGCCCCGGTATAAGCAATTTAGCGGTTTTACGGCTATTTCTTATAATAACAGTAAATCAAATGGATTTGACTCAACTTAGCGGAGGGCTTGACTACAACCCGGTCAATGACCGCAGAATAGTCCTGGTAAACGGGAAGGCAACCTCCTTTCCTGCCACAGAAAGTGATGCAGGCGCATCGAGAATCTTCTTTAAAGTGGGTTTTATCATTGAAGTGGTTTGTAGACAATTAGACTCAAGCCACGGTAATTCAAGGACAAAAAGGCCCTGTTCCCGCTGTTCCGGCCCCTTTCGCCGGAATGTGGACCCCGGTTGGTAACTTTACATAATATACATTATCGGACATTATCACCTAACAATGTTTGTTGGGAATATGTTACTAAGTTGGTACCGGATTGCAGTTTGCCTTTGCCCTTTTTGGGGTTATCAGGAGATGGTCAGGTTTTGTGCAGTCAGATTTTCTTTATAAGTCAGAAGCTTAGTACCAAGTTATTGGGTTTGCCAGGGCCAGTTCGCCAATTTGCCCCAGGATCCTTACATTTACAAGGCATTTCAAAGGGAGCTCGCCCTTAAATGGCGTAAAAACCTTGATATAATTGCTTGCCGTGCCGGTGTATCCGGAAGGCGTCCGCCGCTCGAACAGAACATCTAAATCCACATTTTTAAGCCGCTTTATAAAATCGCGCCTCTTTGCCAGAGACAATTGACGTAAAACGGCCGCGCGGTCCTTCTTTTCCTTCTGGCCGACCTTGGGCAAAAGTTCAACCGCCATGGTCCCCGGCCGCTCCGAGTATGGAAAGACATGCATATAGGTAAAGGGGAGTTCTTCCAACAGCCGCCTGGTGTTCTCGAACTCCCGCTCCCCTTCGCCGGGGAATCCCACAATCACGTCCGTACCAAGCCCGATAAGGGGGACCCTGGACAAGACCATTTCTACTTTCTCCCTGAACCGGGCCACGGAATAAGGCCGCTTCATAAGGGAAAGCACCCGGTCATCACCGCTCTGCAGGGGTATGTGCAAATGGGGACAAAGCCTTCCGGTTTTCATAATATCTATCAGCGCGGGAGTTATCTCATTCACTTCCAGTGAAGAGAGCCTGATTCTCTTTATTTCCGTTTTTTCAAGAATCTCACGTACAAGCTCGGTCAGCCGGTATTTCCCTTTGAAATCAACCCCGTAGAGTCCTATATGTATGCCAGTAAGGACCGCCTCGGAATAACCGGCGTTCTCCGCCAGGCGGATCTTTGTAATGAGCTCCGCGGGACCAAAGCTCCGCGCCCTTCCCCTTGCCCTTGGAATCAGGCAATAAGAGCAGGCATGGTCGCAGCCGTCCTGTATTTTTAGAAAATACCTGCTTTTTGACGACTTGGAAGGATTATGAGATGCATTACTTGAGACAGTGGTATTTATGTGCCCGATTATATTCTGTTTTTCGGCATTTTTTATGATCTCCTTCACCCCTTCGATGCCTTTCACGGCCGAGGGGTTCAGTTCGGAATAGCAACCGGTAACCAGCACCTCCGCCCCGGCCCTTGCCGCCCTGCGGATGAGCTGCCGGGACTGGTAATCGCTTTTGGCCGTAACGGAGCAGGTATTGATAAGACAGAAAGCCGGGGCATCCTCAAGCCCGACTATCTGGTGTCCACGGGCCTTCAGCATGGACTCGATCTCATCAAATTCCGCCTGGTTCGCCTTGCAGCCAAGCGTAAGGAGGGCTACCTTCAAATAAGCTCGCCTTTCAGGGAATGAATCCCCGCTGACTTGATATTCACCTTTAAGATATGACCTGTAAGGTCTTTATCTGAATCGAAATTTACTATTTTATTGCCCCTGGTCCTGCCCGTATACTGGCCGGGAGCGCCCTTTTCGCTCGGCCCTTCCACAAGGATTTCCTGAAGGCTTCCTTCAAGGGCTTTATTCTTCTTCAGGGTCATCTCATCCTGCAGGGAAAGTATCCCGGAAAGCCGTGCCGACTTGACCACATCGGGCAATTGCCCGTCCATCCGGGCAGCCCTCGTGCCCGGCCTGGGTGAGTACATGAAGGCGAATATCCCGTCGTACTCGATCTCCCGAAGGGCGCGGAGGGTCATCCCATGGTCTTCTTCGGTTTCGCCCGGGAAGCCGGTTATTATATCTGTTGTTATGGCTATCCCCGGCATCGCCGCACGGAGTTTCTCTATCTTTTCCAGATAGCTTTCATACGTATACTTCCTGTTCATGCCGCCAAGCACGCTGTTGGAGCCGGACTGCAGAGGAAGGTGGATATGCTCGCAGACCTTGCCAAGAGACTTCATGGCCTGGATCAACCCGTCGGAGAGGTCCCTGGGATGGGAAGTTACGAACCTTATCCGCTCTATTGCCGGGATGCCGTTCACCTTCCCCAGAAGCCCGGAAAAGCCGGTATCGCCGTGGTATGAGTTCACGTTCTGGCCCAGGAGGTTCACCTCCTTGATGCCACGAGCGGCAAGCCCCTCGATCTCCCTTAAAATGTTTTCAGAGGGCCTGCTTACTTCCCGGCCCCTGGTATACGGCACTATGCAGTAGGTGCAGAAATTATTGCACCCGTACATCACGTTCACCCAGGCTGAGGGCTTGCCGTTTCTTTGAACGGGGAGGTCCGACCGGGCAAGGTCCGGGTTCGCCTCAAGGTGGGCGGCCCCGGCCTCTTCCCCTTCGACAAGCCCCCTTATCAGATGGATATTCTGGGGACCTATCACGAAGTCCACGTGCGGGGCCTTTTTAAAAAGCTCCGCCCCCATCTGCTGCGCTATGCAGCCCGCGACGGCTATTTTCAAGCCGGGATTCCTTTTTTTCAGTTTCTTCAGCCTGCCCAGTTCGCTTAAGAACTTCTGCTCGGCTTTCTGCCGTATGCTGCAGGTATTGAAGATGACGACCCCGGCATCCTGTTCGGTTGACGCCTCGCGCATTCCGCCTTCAGAGAGCATGCCGGCCATCTTCTCCGAATCATGGAAGTTCATCTGGCAGCCAAAGGTGCGGATGTAATATTTTCTTTCTTTTTCCATAAGTTCAATTATCCCAGAATGCCGGGGGATATGGCAAGGAGGAGAGGCCCTGCCCTCTTCCCAAAATACCGGGTTAAAACCTCTCCCGTAATCATCTATAATCCAGCTTGATGGAATCCCCAAAGTTGATCGAAAAGAGGTTCTCCGTCCTGCAGGAGATATCGAGCGCCATTATCGTCTCCGACGATATAAAAGGCATAACGGCACTAATCCTGGAGCTTGCCGCTAACTCAACCAATGCAAAGCAGGGCTCCATCCTGCTCTTAACGGATGAGGGCGAACTGCAAACCATCGCCTCCATAGGCGCTAACGGCCCCGGCAGTCAGCCGCACGGGAAGATGGCGGAATGCCGCAAACCGGCCCTGATCAGCCGCAATCCGGGCCAGAGGGCTGGCGGAGAGATGAAAGGGCATTTCATGTCGGGTTCCAGGATAGTCTGTCCTATCGTGAGCAGGAACCGCACTCTCGGGGTGCTTAACCTCGTGGGCAGAAAGGACAGGTCCCAGTTCAGCCAGGGCGAATTCGCGCTGGTGAAGATAATGGCGAACCAGGCCGCAATAGCCCTGGAAAACGCCTTCCTCATGGCGCGGCTCAAAACGAAGGCGGCCGAGCTTGAAGCCGTAAACGATAAGCTGGTGGAGGCCGACAGGGTTCGGACCGAGTTCCTGGGCCGGATATCGCACGAACTCCGGACGCCCCTGAATTCCATAAACGGGGCCATATACCACCTGTTGAGCCCGGCCGGGGTGCAAAGGGCCGAAGAGGACGAATTTCATCAGATAATAAAGACCGAGACGGACAAACTCCTCTACACGGTTGAAGGCCTCCTCGACTTCCTCAGGCTTGAAGAGGAGTCGAAGGTCATCAAAAAGACCCGGCTTAATCCGGCAGAGGTCGCCATGCGCCTGAAAGAGATGAAATCCCTGAAAGCCCTGCTCTCAAGGAATGGGAACCGTCTGGTTATCAAAGTCCCCCGCGGGCTTTCCGGGTTCAGAGGAGACGGCGACCTCACGTTCAAGATGCTTCTGAACATTGCGGAAGGGGCGTCCTTTTATCTCAGAAAAAAAGGCGTTCTGAAAGTAAACTTCAGCGAGGACGAAGGGCATGTAAAAATGGCCTTGAACGGGGCCGGCAGCCTCCCTGAAGAGGCCCTCGCGTACATGAGGAATCCGGATTACCCTCTAACCCCGGTGATGCCCGAAGGCATTTTCAAGCTCTTCGTGGCCCAAAAAGCCGCCGAGGCCCATCGCTGGCGCATCGAGGCCGGCCGCACCCCGTCCGGATTCGAGATCTCGGTGAGGGCGCCCAGATGCGAGAAGGAGGATGCTGAATATTGTTTCTGGCAGAAACAATAGGCGCGGTCCAATCCTGATATTGTATCCAACGGTTACAGGCAAAATCCATTCCGGCTGGCGACGGGCGTGATGCCCGGACCCGGGAAGACTCGCAAAAGGTTTGAATATTCCCCGGTTTGAAAAGATTTCTCCCGGTTATTGGCACATATTTTGCTGATTAAAATCCAGAGATACCTCCAAATAATCCTTGCCCGAAAAAGGACCATCTTGCGAACACTGAGGCGAGCGGCGGTAATTTTAATGGTCGTGGTTGTTCTTTCAGGTGTCCTGGCCGCGATAGGGAAAGACCTGAAGAAGACCTCGGCCTGCGGCAGAGAGGGCCGCATGGACGCCCGCGCATTTGTAATCAAGCTGTACGAGGAGGCATCCATACTAAACTACAGGGCAAAAAGGGCCGTATCTGAATTTTTCAAGTCAGCCCGTTATAAAGGTGATGAAGGTGAAAAAGACGGGGCCCGGATCGGCCCGGCGGTTCGCCCGTATTCATAGTGCAAGCCGCCTCATAGGAGAGCAGAGATGTATACGGACATTTCGGAAGAAAAAAGACCCGCCCTGCCCGCCTCGACCGGCAGCGGCAGGAACGAACTGATAGAAAGCATTCTTTTTTTTCTGGTCTTTCTGGTCCTCCTCCTTACCTCCTGCGCCGGTCCGGGCATAAGGCCGGAAGAAATAGTAAGGCAGAGGGAAACGGAGATGGCCAGGACCCAGAGGCAGGCGGACAGGACAGGGGCCTCAACCAGGCTGAACGGCATGAACGGCCAGATAACGGAGAGTTCAAAAGCGGGGCCCAGGTTCGCTTCCGGAGACTATGAAGTGGGCCCGGACGACTTGCTGGAGATAAGCGTCTTCCAGGTGGACGAACTGAAATCCACCGTCCGCGTGAGCGCAAACGGCTATATAAAACTTCCCCTCGTGGGTGCGGTGAAGGCCGAGCACATGACTGTAAGCCAGCTTGAGAACTACATCGCCAGGAGGCTTCAGAAATACATCGAGGAGCCGGTCGTAAGCGTCTTTGTAAAAGAGTACAGGAGCCAGCAGATAGCGGTGCTCGGCGCCGTAAGGGACCCGAGGGTCTATTATGTCTCGGGCCAGAAATACCTTCTGGACATGATCTCGATGGCCGGGGGGCTCTCCAACGAGGCCGGCACGATATGCATCGTGCAGAGGCCGTCCAAGAACGGAAAGGACAGCGAGAAGATAGTCATAGACCTCGACGAGCTTCTGGTAAACGGCAAGGCCGAGCTGAATATGCCCCTCAGGTCCGGCGACATCGTCAATATCCCCGAAAGCGGCATCTTTTTCGTTGACGGTGGCGTGACATCGCCCGGATCGTTCCCGCTGAAGGGAAAGATCACGGTAACGCAGGCCATAAGCATGGCCAAGGGGCTTGCTTTCGAGGCCGAGAAGGACGATATCAGGATATACAGGTCCGATGCGAAACCGGACGGCAAGTCGCAGCGGGAGATGATCACCCTGAATTACGACTCCATCCTGAAGGGCAAGAGCCCTGACATAGAAATAAAGGACAAGGACATCATAATAGTCCCAAAGAACGGCTTCAAAAGCTTCATAAAAGGACTGAATACCAGCATCGGAGGCGGCTTTTTCAGGCTGGGCAAGGGATTTTAAAAAGGAGAGCAATTTGAAAGACAAAACGGACGAGATAAAGGCGACCTTCCCCCTGAAGCCCTACGAGGGCGAACAGCTGCCTTCCCCGCACCTCAAATACGAAGACTTCGAGCCAGAAGAGGAGACCCATTTAAGGGATTACCTGAACATAATCCTCCGCAGAAAATGGGTGATAATCATATTCTTTGTCTCTATAGTGCTCACGGTGACCATATCCTCCTTCGTAATGAGGCCCCTTTACAAGGCCACCGCCGTCATCAAGATAGACAAGGAAAACCCGAACGTGCTCTCCTTCAAGGACGTCGAGATAGTCACCCCCGATGAGGACTATTACGAAACGCAGTACAAGATACTGAAGAGCCGCAACCTTGCCAGAAGGGTCATAGAGAAACTGGACCTGTACAACGACCCCTATTTCAATCCGGACTCCAGGCCCTCGGCGGCCTCCATGATCTTCGGTTCCGTGAAGGCGGCCCTTTCAAGCGTCTTCTCCACGTTCGGCTTCCCGGCGGGCGGCGGAGCTGAAAAGCCCAAAGAGAAGAAACCCGATGAAGATGCCCTGAATTACTTTGTTGACAAGTTCCTGGGCATGAGCGAAATAGTCCCGGTGCACAAATCGCAGCTGGTCCAGATAAGCTTCGTCTCGCCAAACCCGGCGCTCTCGCAGAAGGCGGCCAACGCCATCGCCCAGAACTACATAGGCTTCAATATAGAAAGCAGGTTCGACGCCTCGCAGCAGGCAAGCCAGTTCCTCGAAAAGCAGATAGACGTGCTCAAGGCAAAGCTCGAAGACTCCGAACAGAAGCTGAATGATTATTCCACAAAGAACGAGATGCTCTTTGTGGACTCGGGCCAGGACAAGCAGAATATAATGAGCCAGAGCCTCTCCGAGATATCCACGGCATTGAACACGGCGACAACAAACAGGCTGCAGGCCGAGGCCCTTTACAAGCAGATAAGGCAATCGGGCAAGGACAACACGGTTATCGTGAACAACCCGCTGATACAGGACCTGAAGAAGGAATACGCCACGGTGGAATCGGAATACTTCAACAACCTGAAGATCTATAAGCCGGAATTCCCTAAAATGAAGCGGCTGAAAGCCCAGATGGACGCCATCAAGGCGAGAATAGACCATGAAAACAGGAATATCATGCTGTCCGTCAAGTCCGACTACATGGCTTCCGTGCGGAAAGAGAAATATCTTGCGAGCGAATTCAACACCTATAAAGACAGGATGCTCGATTTCCAGAAAAGGGGCATACAGTACCAGATACTGAAAAGGGACGCTGACGCCAACAGGGAGGTCTACAACGGCCTGCTGCAGAGGCTTAAGCAGGTCAGTATTTCCTCCACCCAGACGGCCACCAACATCCAGGTGCTGGATTCCGCCGAGTACCCCAATGTGCCGTTCAAGCCCAACAAGGCCCAGAATATCCTGCTCTCCGTCCTCTTCGGCCTCGTTGGCGGCGTGGGGCTTGCCTTCTTCCTGGAATATTTCGACAACACGATAAAGAATACGCAGGAGATAGAGAACCGCCTCCGCCTGCCCACCCTAGGCATGATACCACACCAGAAATTGACCGACCCGGTAAAGAGGCCGATGATAGCCCATTCAAAAAACAGGGGCCCAGTGGCCGAGGCCTTCCGCTCGATAGGCACATTCATAATGCTCTCCTCGGCGCAGAAGCCCCCGAAGACGATACTGGTCACCAGCCCGGGCGAAAAGGAGGGCAAGACGACCATCTGCATAAATACGGCGATGGCCTTCTCGGAGTCCCTCGGAAACGGCCTTATCATAGATGCGGACCTGCGCCAGCCCAAGCTTCACCATACTTTCGAGGTGGACAACTCCATAGGGCTTACCACCTATCTTTCCGGCAACATGGAGCTTGAAGAGGGCATTGTAAAGAAGACCGCGTTCAACGGGCTGGACATAATCACCTCCGGGCCGATCTCCCCGAACCCATCCGAGCTGGTGGTCTCCAGGAGGATGAAGGACCTGCTGGATTCCATGAGCCAGACATACGAATTCATCATCATAGACTCCGCGCCGGTCATGGGAATGCCCGACAGCATATACCTGAGCAGCATCGTGGACGGCTCGGTGATAGTGATCAAGGCCGGCGAGACTTCAAGGCATGCCCTCATGGAAACAAAGAAGATATTCAAAAGCATCAACGCGAAGATACTGGGCGTGATTCTGAACGGCATAAGGGAGAACGACCTCAAGTACAATTATTATTCGAATTACTATTCGTCTTATTTCAAGGAGCAGCAGATCTAGGATCTGTTTTTGCGTACATGGGCCTTTTAAACTCCATATTCGGGACCGGCAATGGGATACTGGAAAAAACGCAAACCCGCGGAAAAGGACGGAAAAGTGCTGTCAGCCATAAAGCTGATCCGGCACTACAGGCGCGGGTGCCCGATGGAGGAGATCTACAGGCGGGGTGAGCGCGCATACGAGGGCCTCCTCGGTATCCAGGAGTCCCCTGAACTGGAGCGAAGCATAGCGGAATCGGGACTTGTGCCCGGCCATGACCTGCGGGAAACCGCACAGGAGATAATCTCCCTTCTTCTTTTCAATGAACTGAACGACCCGTTTCTTTCCATGGGGCTTGCGCCCCAGGCCGCAAAAACCGAAATAAAAAGCCGCTGGAAGAGGCTGATAAGGCTCTATCATCCGGACAGGTGGGGCAGCCCGGATTCCGGCCAGACGGCCCAGAAAATAAACGAATCCTACAGGAAGGCGCTGGATCAGAAGGACAAGATCATTTACCTGGACGACACTGTAAAAAAAAGAAGGCGCCGGATACCCATAAACAGCGGAAGGCTTAAAGACCTCCTGCACGGGTTCCCCTTGAAGAGGGAATGGCTTTTCAAATCCGCCGTTTTTCTGGCCGCCGCGGGACTGCTTTTTACCCTTGCCCTCCTGGCGCTGGGTCAGAATGCCGGGAAGATTTCCGCATCCCCGGATACGCCGCTTCCCGCGCGCAATGCGGCCTCCGCTCCGGTCGCTGCCGCCGCCCAGGGGCCGAGCGTGCCCGATCAAGCTGCCGGAAAGAGCGGCAACCTGACCGCCGAAAAAACAGAGGATACGGCCAGGACAAGGCCGTCTCCTCGTCCTCATGTCCGGAAAAAAAGGAAGGTCTTCAATGTTGTCCCGGTGCAAAAAGCGGTCACCATGGTCAGGACCCCGCAAAAAAAGAACACGACCCATCCGGAGAAGAATAATGGCGGGCTGAAGAACAGCTTTGCATCTGACGCAAATGCCCCAACAGAAGCGCATTCCCAAAAACCCGCGCAAGGGGATAAGCCCCCGGCAAATGCGGAAGAACAAATCTCCCGGCCTGACAGCATGGCGCGCCTGTACATTCCGCCCACCCGGAGGAGACAGGGCGGCCTGCTTGGAGAAATACACGATTTCATAGACGCGTTCGTAGAGACTAGCGCCGGGGGGGGTGTGGAAAAATATCTGGCCCTTTTCGCCCGGGGCGCGACCGAAAACGGCAGGGCGGTCTCCTCGCTGGTCAACGATTATCAGAAGAGGTTCTCCTTATATGAAAGCAGATGGAGCCTGCAAAACCTCCGCATCAGAATAAGAGACTCAAGCCGGGCGGATATAGAGGCAGACTACATATTGCAAAGGTTTGCCATAAATCAGGACGGCAACTCTACCAGCTACGGCAGGGTCAGGTTATCCATAATCCGGGTGAACGACGACTTCAAGATACTTGAGCTGAATTACTGACTTCGCGAAAAAATCATAAAAAAAAAAAGGCCCGCCGGAGCGGGCCTTTCCGATGGAGAGAGAATCTATCCCGGGATAAATTCAGTAAAGTATCGGGTTATTTGCTGTGAATTAACGGAAGCGGCATTTCAGGCGGTGGCGCTGAACTGGAGGTCGTGCAGCCTCCTGTACACGGGAGAGGTCTTCAATAATTCCTCATGGGTTCCGGAAGAGACCATGCGCCCCTTTTCAAGGACCAGTATGCGGCTGGCCTTCCTGATGGTGGACAGCCTGTGCGCGATTACAAAAGTAGTGCGGTCTTTCATCAGGTTCTCAAGGGCCATCTGCACCATCATTTCAGAGGCGGTGTCCAGGCTTGATGTGGCCTCGTCCAGTATGAGTATGGGGGGGTTCTTGAGAATGGCGCGGGCAATTGAGAGCCTCTGTCTCTGCCCGCCCGACAGCCTCACGCCCTTTTCGCCGATGACGGAATCGTATTTTTCCGGGAATTCATTTATGAACTCGTGGGCATAGGCGCTCTTCGACGCGCTGATTATCTCCTCCTCCGGGGCATCGGGTTTTCCAAATGCTATATTTGCGCGCACGGTCTCGTTAAAGAGAATGACTTCCTGGCTGACCATGCCGAACTGCGACCGGAGCGAATGAAGGGTAAAGGCAGAAACATCCCTGCCATCCATGTATACGGCCCCTTCGGTTGGGGAATTAAAAAGGGGAAGGAGGTTCACCATGGTAGTCTTGCCGCTGCCGCTCTCGCCCACCAGGGCGATCATCTGGCCCTTTTGAGCCGTGAAGCTTATATCCCGGAGGGCGTAACGGCGCTGCCCCGGGTACCTGAAAGAGACATCCCTGAATTCAATATGAGAAGCGAACCCTGGCATGGCTGTATTCCCGCCCTTTTCCTTTTCGATATCCAGGAGTTCAAATATTCTTTCCAACGGGGCCCTCACCTGCTGAAGCTCGGCATTCACACGGGAGAGCCTTCTGGCAGGGGTATAGACAAGGAACATCGCCGTTATGAATGAACTGAAATCTCCGGCTGTGATAACGCCTTTCACGCCAAGTGAGCCGCCGTACCATAGCACAAAGGCTATGCCAATGCCGCCCGCCAGCTCCATGATAATGGACGTCGATTCCTTCACCCTTATGGCCCGCATGTTCTCCCGGTAGAAGTCCCTGTTGCGTTCCGTGAAGCGCTTCTTCTCGGTATCCTCCCGCAGAAAGGCCTTTATGATCTTTACGCCCGTGAACGCCTCCGACAGGTCTTCCGTTATATAGGCGGCCTTTTCCTGTATCCGTCTGCCAATGGCCCTGAGCCTCTTCGCGATCCTCCCAACCCCGTAAAAGGCCGAAGGAAGGGCGAACACCGCTATAAGGGTGAGGTCCCACCGGAGCCAGAAGGCATAGGCCAGGAGAGAGACGGTGGTTGCCGCCTCCACTATGAACTGGTTGATTGTAAGCGAGACTATCTCCTGCACCGCCATCGTATCGTTCATAACGCGCGATATCAGGGAGCCGCTCGATGCGCTGTTGAAATAACCCATGGGCAGATCGAGGATATGGCCGAACATGCGGTTGCGGAGGTTCATAACCAGCTTCTGGCCGGTGGAGTTCATAAGATACTTGTACATGAAATTGAACACGCCCCGCAGGATGAAGATCACGAAAATGGCAAGGGGGATAAGGAACAGGAGCCGTGTGTCCTTTTTAATGAAGATGCCGTCCATGGCCGGTTTTACAAGCCAGGCCATGGCCGTATTAAGGCCCGAAATGACGAGGCTTATCACCCCGGCAAGGGCCACCCTCCTCCAGTAGGGCTTGACCACCTCCATAATACGCCTTAGATTCAGTCCGCCCGGAACCGGTGCGTTTTTTGCCATAATGGGTATTTTAATTGAACAGGGCCAAAAAAGGCACTCATTCGCCATTTTTGAAACCGGGGCATACCCTGTCATATTTTGCCTGCCCTTTTTGCGTGGCGGGCAAAATAGTTGTAAAATGGGAAATTGTGTGGAAAAGGGCTCTTATCCTCGCCATCTTCTTAATCCAGTTTGTGATGGTTCCCGGTCTTTTGGCCTTTAACAGCGGAGCGATTATCCAGGAAGACTTCCGGAACCTTGACGATTGGAAGCCCCTGCGCTTCGACAAGGCGAAAAAGAACACCGTCTACACGCCAACGGAAGAGGATGGCGCCACCTGTTTAAAGGCCCAAAGCGACCGTTCCGCCTCGGCCCTTCTGTGCAAGACGGAATTCGATGTCTATAAATACCCCATAGTAAGGTGGAGATGGAAGGTAAGCAATATCTACGAAAAAGGCGATATCCGGAAAAAGCAGGGCAACGACTCTCCGGCCCGCCTGTTCGTGATGTTCAAATACAACCCCAAAAGGGCCGGATTTTTTACCAAAATAAAATATTCAGTCGCAAAGAAGATATACGGCAGGTATCCGCCGCAGAGCGCCCTCTGCTACATCTGGGCCAACAAGCCCCATAAAGAGAATATAATCCCGAGCCCCAGTTTCGGACAGATTAAATACATAGTCCTGGAAGCCGGGGGGGGACAGGTTGGCAAATGGCGCGATGAAGAGGTCAACATACTGGAGGATTACAAAAAAGCGTTCGGAAAGATGCCCCCGCACACGGCGGCGGCGATAGCATTCATGGACGATTCCGATAATACGGGAGGGAGTTCTACCGCCTGGCTCTCAGGCCTGGACGTGCTCCGGAAGCCGGTCGTCTCCGTAAGCGGAAAATAAAACTGATTTCAAAATCGGAATTTTTATAATCAGTAATCCCCCTACATCCCCCTTTAGGAAAGGGGGACTTTAAAGCATGCCCCGGCAGGTCCCCGTATCAAGTATGGGGCAGGCTTAAGCCGGGGTCCCCTCCCTGGAGGGGTGCAGGGGTGGGTTAGAGTCCGTCTCCCTCTTTCCCCAAGAAACAAAGCGCTGGATTCCGAGGAGTTTACCCCGTACCTGATACGGGACCGGAATGACATGAGCCTTGGGCTCACAAAGGAGGACGAAAATCTCACCCTCAGGGGAGGGATGTGGCTGAGGGAAAAGCCCCGCTCATGTGCTTACACCTTAATCCGTCCCCTCAGAGGGAGGATGCCCTCGCCCCCTTGGGGGAGAGGGTTAGGGTGAGGGGGCTTTTCTTTTTGACAACCCCTCCAATTTTGATTTATCCTATCAGTTTGAAGGAGGACGGTTTGGAACTCTACGAGCTTGGCCTTGCCGGGGCGCTCAGTCTGATAAAGGAAAAGAAGGCTTCCGCCCGCGAGGTGCTGGATTCCGTTTTTACAAGGATCCGCAATGTGGACGGCCGGGTTAAAGCTTATGTGAGCCTTACCGAAGAGCTTGCCTATAAGATGGCCGAAAACGCAGCCGGCCCTATTGCCGGTCTCCCTGTTGCCATAAAGGACAATATGTGCACGAAGGGCGTGCGCACGACCTGCTCTTCTAAAATTCTTGAAAATTTCACCCCTCCTTACGAAAGCACCGTAACGGAAAGGCTATTTAAGGCAGGCTGCAGCCTGCCCGGAAAGACCAATCTTGACGAGTTCGCCATGGGCTCATCCACCGAGAACTCCGCATTTTTCACCACAAAAAACCCGTGGGACCTGGAGCGCATTCCCGGCGGCTCCAGCGGAGGCTCGGCGGCGGCGGTGGCCGCAGGCGAGTGCCTTGCCGCACTGGGCAGCGATACCGGGGGCTCCATCAGGCAGCCCGCCTCGCTCTGCGGGGTCGTGGGGCTGAAGCCCACTTATGGCAGGGTCTCACGCTACGGGCTTGTGGCCTTCGCTTCCTCGCTGGACCAGATAGGCCCGATAACGAAGACGGTGGAGGACGCCGCCATAATTATGAATATAATCAGCGGGCACGACCCGCTGGATTCCACGTCCGCCCCCATCCCGGTGCCTGATTTCACCGCCGTCCTGGGGAAGGACATTAAAGGCCTGAAGGTTGGCATACCGAAAGAGTACTTTGTAGAGGGGATGGACAAGGAAGTTGAAAAATCCGTAAGGGACGCCATAGCGCATCTTGAAAACCTTGGCGCAGTCCCCGTGGAAGTAGGCCTTCCCCACACCCCTTATGCCGTGGCCGATTACTACATTCTTGCAACCAGCGAGGCGTCATCAAACCTGGCCCGCTTCGACGGCGTGAAATACGGTTTCCGGGCGGAAGGGAAAGACCTTATGGAGATGTACATGGAGACCAAGGCCAGGGGCTTCGGCGCAGAGGTAAAGCGCAGGATAATGCTTGGCACTTACGCACTCTCCTCAGGTTATTATGAGGCCTATTACGGAAAGGGCCAGAAGGTGCGCACGCTTATAAAGAGGGACTTTGAGGAGGCGTTCAAAAAGGTGGACGTGATAGCGACCCCCACCTCCCCTACCCCGGCCTTCAAAATAGGCGAGAAGACGGCAGACCCATTGCAGATGTACCTCTCGGACATATTCACCATATCGATAAACCTGGCCGGGATACCGGCGATCTCGATACCGTGCGGATTCACATCCGGCGGGCTGCCGATAGGGCTTCAGATAATCGGGAAGCACTTCGACGAGGAGACCATATTGAAGGCGGCGCACGCATACGAGCAGTCAACCAATTGGCACACGATGAGGCCCGCCCTATGAGCGCAAACGGCAAGTACGAGACGGTAATCGGGCTTGAAGTCCACGCCCAGCTCCTTACGGACTCGAAGATATTCTGCGGGTGCTCCACCAAATTCGGGGCGGACCCCAATACCCAGACCTGCCCGGTGTGCACGGGGATGCCGGGCTCGCTTCCGGTCCTGAACAGGAAGGCCGTGGAATTCGCCATCAAAACGGGGCTTGCAATGGACTGCGAAATATCTCTCTTCAGCCGGTTCGCAAGGAAAAACTATTTCTACCCGGACCTCCCGAAGGGCTATCAGATAAGCCAGTACGAGCTGCCCATCTGCGAGCGCGGTCATCTGGACATAAAGACCTCCGAAGGAACCAAGCGCATCGGCATAACCCGCATCCACATGGAAGAGGACGCGGGGAAGAACATCCACGAGGGCGCGGGCCCGTACAGCCTTGTGGACCTGAACAGGGCCGGAGTGCCGCTTATGGAGATAGTCTCCGATCCCGACCTGCGCTCGCCGGAAGAGGCCTCGGAGTACATGAGAAGGCTTAGGACCATTCTTAGATATATAGGCGTCTGCGACGGCAATATGGAGCAGGGCTCCCTCCGCTGCGACGCCAACGTCTCCGTGCGCCCGCGCGGCCAGAGGGAGTTAGGCGTGAAGGTGGAGCTGAAAAATATGAACTCTTTCCGCTTCGTGGAGAAGGCGCTGGAGTACGAGATAACAAGGCAGACAAAGGCCATCGAGGACGGGGAGAAGATTATCCAGGAGACCAGGCTGTGGGACTCAGCCGCCGGGGTCACCCTCTCCATGCGCACCAAGGAAGAGGCACACGATTACCGCTACTTCCCGGAGCCGGACCTCGTACCTATCTCTGTGGAAAAAAATTGGATAGAGGAAATAAGAAAGGGCCTTCCGGAACTGCCCGGCCAGAAGATAGAAAGGTTTATAAAAGAATACCAGTTGCCGGAGTATGACTCGGAACTCCTGGCGTCGGAGAAGCCCCTTGCCGAATGGTTCGAAGAGGCCGTGAAGCTTGGCGGAAACCCGAAGGCGGCAAGCAACTGGATAATGGGCGAGCTGATGCGTCTTCTTAATGAAGAAGGACTTTCGATAGAGGAAAAGCCCGCGGTCAAACCGGCCATGCTGGTAGAGATGATCGGTCTTATCGAAAACGGGACCATAAGCGGGAAGATCGCGAAGACCGTCTTCGAGGAGATGTACAAGACAGGAAAGCAGGCGAAGATAGTAATCGAGGAAAAGGGGCTTGTACAGATCGCGGACGCTGGCTCGCTTGCCCCGGTTATCGATGAAATACTGGCCAGGAATCCCAAAGAGGTGGAGCGTTATAAGGCCGGGGACGAAAAGCTGATAGGCTTCTTCGTGGGCCAGGTTATGCGCGCCACAAAGGGCAAGGCCAACCCGGCCCTGCTGAACGAGCTTTTAAAGAAGAAACTATCCTGAAATAGGGACAACCCACCCCTGCACCCCTCCATGGAGGGGACTTTAAAATCCCCGGCGATGATCTTCTCGCCGGTACTTTTTTTATAACTGCACCCCTCCAAGGAGGGGACCTCGGCTTAAGCCTGCCCCATACTTGATACGGGGACCTGCCGAGGCATGCTTTAAAATCCCCCTTTTCTAAAGGGGGACGGAGGGGGATTACCAATTTTTTAAAATTTCCTTATGTAGGGCCCGTTCCCCGAACGGGCCGGTCTGTTTGACCCCGCCTGATCCTTAAAGGATTTTTTTAACCTGGATTCCCGCTGGAGTCTACCCCGTACCTGATACGGGGCGGGAATGACAAACCGGTGAACGGGTTGCCCATGGGTATCTACTATTCCCTTACCGTAAAAATCGGCTCTTCTATCGCCTGGTTCTTGCAGGCAGGGCAACGGCCGGGCTTCGAGAGGCGTTCGCGCGCCTTGAACTCGAACCCGCATTTCTTGCACCGCGCGGGCGTGACCACAAGCCGAGCCTCTTTCTTGCCGAGGCTCATTTGGATATGCTCCAGGTGCCAGTAGACGTCCTTCTCGGGTATGCCCACCTCGGCGGATATCTCTTTTGCCGATAACGTCCGTCCTTCGATGGCGGATATTATCGCCTGCCGGATGGTCTCCCTCCGCTCGGCCGGGATGGCGGGCTGTTTGGGTTTGGATTTCATTCTAATTATCCTATTAAAAGGAAGCCGTTAATACAAGTTCTTGCATGAAAAGTTTATGTTAAAATTAGGCCATGAGAAAATCACATAAAAAATACATTATCAATGATGAAGGACGGAAAAACGCAGTCGTGCTGCCTATAGAGGAATACAACGAGCTTTTGGAAGACCTGCATGACCTGGCCGTGATAGCCGAACGCAAAAAAGAACCGTCTGTCAGCCTTAAAGAACTGAAAAAGAAACTCCGGGCTGATGGGCTCATTTGAGATAAGATTCAAACATTCAGCGGAAGCGGACCTTAAAAAAATAGACCGCCAATTCCTGCCTAAAATCCTCGCCGGAGTGGAAACATTATCGAATAACCCATTCCCATCCGGATGCAGAAAAATCACCGGCTCGGAATCAAGTTTTCGCGTCAGGGCCGGCGATTACAGGATAATTTATCAGGTGGATTCAGACCAGAAAGAAATCGTCATCTTTCATATCCGGCACAGGAAAGACGCTTACAAATAGAATATAATTCACGTCTTGAAGATAAAATACGCCGCGCCTAACAGGCAGAGGCCCGCCCAGAAATAATCGAGCTTTATAGGCTGCTTCATGTAGAATACGGCGAACGGCACAAAGACGGAGAGCGTTATTATCTCCTGCAGGATCTTCAACTGGGGAAGTGAAAGCGCAGTATAGCCAATCCGGTTTGCCGGCACCTGCAGCATGTACTCAAAAAAAGCGATAGACCAGCTGATCACGGCCGCTATGTACCACGGCTTATCATGCAGGTTCTTGAGGTGACCGTACCAGGCGTAGGTCATGAACAGGTTTGAGAAGACAAGCAGGATAATGGTCTTCGCGATTGTCGGCACTACAGTGCCCTCCTGCCCTCCAGGCTCTTCTTCATCGTGACCTCGTCGGCAAACTCGATATCGCCGCCGATGGGCAGGCCGTAGGCAATCCTGGTTACAAGCACATGGTTATAGGGGGAAAGGGTCTCTTTTATATAACGGGCGGTGACTTCGCCTTTCGTATTGGGGTTGGTGGCAATGACCACCTCCTCCACTCCGTCCGAGGACACGCGGTCGACCAGCTCTTTTATCTTCAGCCTGTCAGGCGTCATCCCGTCTATCGGCGAAAGCGCGCCCATGAGGACATGATAAAGCCCGTTGAAACCGCCGGAGCGCTCTATGACGGCTATGTTGCTTGGCTCTTCAACAACGCAGATCCGTCTTTTGTCCCTCAGGGTATCGCGGCATATGGAGCATGTCTCCCCATCCGTGATGTTGAAGCAGACACTGCAAAACCGCGCTTTTTCTTTTATCTCAACGATCGCCCCGGCCAGCGAACGCGCGTCCTCTTCGGGCATATTGAGGATGAAAAAGGCCAGTTTCTGGGCGGATTTTCTTCCTACGCCGGGGAGCTTTGAAAGCTCATCGACCAGCTTTTCAACTATACCGCGCGGCATCTAGGCCCCGAACATGTCTCCAAGCCCGCCCATGCCGGGCAGCTTCAGCCCTCCGGTGAGCTTCGCCATCTCCTCGTTCACCATCTCCTTGGCCCTCCTGAGGGCCTCGTTGGAGGCGGCAAGGACAAGGTCTTCAAGCATCTCTATGTCTTCGGGGTTCACCACGTCTTTTTCAAGCTTTATGGATACTATCTCGCCCGCGCCGTTGGCCTTCACGGTTACCATGCCGCCCCCGGCCGTGGCCTCCACGGTCTTGTTTTTGGCCTCCTCCTGAAGCTTCTGCATCTCAGCCTGGATGCGCTGCGCCTCGCGGAGCATGTTGCCAAGCATCTTTTTGGACATTTCAACTCTCCTCTATTTTTCTTTTATTATAAATGAATTCGCTTCGAGAGGCGGCTATTCTACCTCTTTAATCTCGGTTATTTTGCCATCGAACAGATCCAGGGCCTCTTTAATAAAAGGGTCTCTTGCGGCCTCCTGTATCAACTCACCTTTGGATTTGCCGCCAGCCGCCCCACTTGTTATCGAATAACTGAATTTCAGCGGTTTGCCATATAGCGCGAAGGCTTCCTTTTCTATTATCTTTCTGTTCTCGTCCAGGTCGTCCTCATAAAGCTTCCCGTCAGGACCCGTCTCGATCCTCAATACGCCTTCCGCGATACTTGCCTTCGAGTTGCGGAGGACTGACGATATGCCCGGCTTATTGATCCTCTCCGCAATGGCCTGAAGGAGCTTTTGAGGATCGGACACCATCCCGGCAGTCCAGGGTTCTGGCTCGGGCTTATCAGCCAGGGCAGAGGTTACCTCCTCTTTAGGAAGGGTCTTCTCTTTTACCTCCGTGGCAGGTCTTTCGGTTTTTGTTTGCTTACGCGGGGCATCCTCTTCCGCCTCAGGCCTGATATCCTGTTCTATCAATCCGGCGGATTCAAGCTTCTCGATGGCCTCTTTTACGGGCTGCAGGAGACGCAGATAGCTTACCTTTAAAAGGGCCATCTCCAGCGCGACACGGGGCATGAAGGAATACTTGAGTTCCGGTTCGGCTTTCAAAAGCTCTGAAAGGAGCACCAGGAGCTGCTCTTCGCCAGCCGCATCGGAGAGGTCTTTTAATGCCGATATCTCGCCTTCCGAGGCGTCCAGTATGTCATCGGGCTTTTTCACATATTTAAGGACCAGGAGGTCGCGCGCTATCTTTATCAGGTCCTTTAGGAGCTGCCTCAGGTCGGCCCCCTTCTCCACAAAACCGGAGACTGCATCCAGTATCCCCGCCCTGTCCGCAAGGAGCACGGAGCGGGTAAGTTCCGCCAACGCCCCGAACTCCGTCAGCCCGAGGAGTTCTTTTACGAGGTCTTCTTCTATATCGCTTGACACAGAGGCTATCTGGTCCAAAAGGGTGAGCGAATCCCTCATGCTGCCGTCCGCGGCCCGCGCGATAAGCTCCAGGGCCTGGGGGGTGATATTCAGGCCTTCGGATACGGTTATCTTTCTGAGCCTCTCCTTTATGGTGCTCGTGGATATCCGCTTAAACGGCAGGTGCTGGCAGCGCGAGAAGACCGTCAGCGGGATGTCCTTGGGGTCTGTGGTGGCCATCACGAATACCACATGGGCGGGCGGCTCTTCAAGGGTTTTAAGGAAGGCATTGAAGGCCGAGTCCGAGAGCATGTGTGCCTCGTCGATTATATATATCTTGTATCTTCCGCTGGAAGGGGCGTAACGGACCTTCTCCCTGAGGTCGCGGATGTTTTCAACCCCGTTGTTGGAGGCGCCGTCTATTTCTATGATGTCTATGCTGGAGCCCTCGGCCACGGCCTTGCAGGAAGGGCACCTGCCGCAAGGCTCCGCCGTTGGGCCTTCGGCGCAGTTCAGGGCCTTCGCGAATATGCGGGCGGTAGAGGTCTTTCCCACCCCCCTGGGGCCGGAGAAGATATAAGCGTGGGCGATCTTGCCCTGGGAGATGGAATTCTTCAGTATCCTGGCGATCGGTTCCTGTCCGACCAGGTCTTCGAAACCCCCGGGCCTCCACTTTCTTGCAAGTACAAGGTAGCTCATGGGCGGATAATTTTAACCCGGGCGGATTCCCGCGGTACACAGGATAAAATGCTTACCGTTGCTTCCTTCCGGACCTGGCGGGGTTCACACCATCCTGTTACGCGGGGCCGCCCGGGCGCTTTAAGCTGCATAAAATTCAAATGGCGGAGAGGCAGGGATTTGAACCCTGGGTGGAGTTTAATCCACACACGATTTCCAGTCGTGCACCTTCAGCCTCTCGGTCACCTCTCCGGAAAGTACCCCAAGGCGGATGAAATCCGCCGTATTTATGCCCAAGGCGGATGAAAATCCGCCGTATTTATGTTTTATTTCCGGCTATTTTCAAGCCGACTATACTACAACACAATCTGCCGGATTGTCAAAGGAACGGCCCAGGCATTATTATAACGGACCCCCTCCCCTTAAGACAAGCCCGCTAGAAGAGCTGAAGGCCCTTTTCCGCCGCTTCTTTCTTCTTTCTGAAGGCATTCGGAGTGAAGCCGGTCGTCCTCTTGAAATTCTTTATGAAACCGCTCAGGTCGTTGAAGCCCGCTTCCAGAGCAACCATGGAGACGTTCATGGTTGTCCTCATGAAGAGGTCCTTTGCCTTTTCTATCCGGAGCCTGGTCAGAAACTGCATCGGCGAAGCACCGGTATATTTTTTAAAAAGCCTGCAGAAATGATGCCTGCTCAAGCCGGCCTCGGCGGCAACGGCCTCAAGGCTCACATCTTCCTTCAGCCTGTCTTCAAGGAAATTAACGGCCCTCAATATATTTGGAGGCAGGTGCTTCGAATACTGCGCGGGAGGCGGCTCGAACACGCCCAGCGGATAATGGTACCGCTGGCTGTACGAACGCGGCATGGAAAGGATGTTGGAGATGGTTGCCTTTAATTCGAAGAGGTTGACGGGCTTTTTGAAATAATCCCTCGCGCCCAGCCTGAACGCCTTTACGGCCGCCTCCTCGGAACCGGCCTCGGTTATGAAAAGGACGGGGACCTCGGGCGTGGCCTCCTTTACCTGTTGCAGGAGCTTGAACCCCCTCCTTACATCCAGACCGCAGTCCAGTATCAGGAGCCTGAAATCCTCCTTTTCAATGCTGGCCGCAACGTCCCCAAGCCTCCCCTGTCGGACGGGGCAGCCCGCGGCAATTAGGGCCTGTGCGATATCGCGAGAGCCCGCTTCCGATGCCAATAGCACGCTCATTTACGGCTAAATAGTACTCCAGGAAATTCCGGAGCACAATCCCGGAATATGCCTGAAAAAAAATAAAAAAGCTTCACAACACATCGGCCCTCTGGTATTTTATTTATAGTCGCATCCGAGCCAACCTTAAAAAAAAGAGAGGGCCAAAGCCATGCTGAACGAAAGGCTCAGTCACATAAATACGGGGCTGAAGCCCCTTAGGCTCATACAGAACGCCCCCCTGGAGGGCAAGACAGTCCTGGTCCGCTTCGACCACAACGTGGTGAAGGGCGGAGTTATCAGAGACCCGTACCGCATAGACCGCAGCCTGGGCACCCTGTATAACATCGTGGAAAGGGGCGGAAGGCCCATCATGATGACCCATATCGGCCGCCCAAAAGACAGGAAGACCGGCGAGATACATTGCCGCATGGAGGAATCCGTCCAGCCGATAGTGGAATACCTCGAACGGAAGCTCCACGTCAGATTCCTGGTGCCTGAGTTTCATATAGAGCCAGGCGAGGGCATGAAAAACATAGACACCTCCATAAACCACGCTATAAAGTCACTGAAAGAGAGGAAGATCGGGGGCATATACCTGCCCAATACCCGGTGGTTCAAGGGCGAGGAGGCCAAAGACGAGTGGCGCGACCGCTTCGCCATCCAGCTTGCCGGGCTGTCGGACATCTACATAAACGACGCCTTCGGCTCCTGGCAGCCCCATGCCTCCACTTACGATATAACCAGGTACCTGCCCTCTTATGCCGGATATCTCATGCAGGAGGACATTGATAACCTCCACTACGTGCTGGACCCCGAAAGGCCGTTCCTTGCGGTGGTGGCGGGCTCCAAGTTCGATACAAAG
Source organism: Nitrospirota bacterium (assembly GCA_014874185.1). GTDB lineage: Bacteria > Nitrospirota > Thermodesulfovibrionia > Thermodesulfovibrionales > JdFR-88 > JACWAF01. Next base: position 24,337 of record JACWAF010000001.1, read on the forward strand.
ATAAAACCCCTTTACGCACTGTACGATAAGGCGGACCAGATTGTCCTGGGCGGGGTCATATACAACGCCTATCTTGCCGCCAAATATGATATAAACATAAAAGGCATTGCACCAGAAGACGTGAAGGCGGCCAGGGAGCTTGTGGAAGAGGACAGGCGGGCAAACAAAATAATAGAGCTTCCCTACGTTGTGGAATCGGACACCATGGAGGGGAAGACGGAAGGCAGGTACCGGACCGTGCCGGTAAAGGACTTCAAGAAGGGCAGCAGTTACAATTACTTCCTGGACATTGCGGCGGAGTCATTTTCCGAAAGGCAGGTGCTTGAGAGTTTTCTCGCCGCGAAGACCATATTCGTGAATGCCGTCATGGGATATACCCCCCATTTCACGGAGGGCTCCAAGGCCCTGGACGAGACCACTGATAAAAACAGCTTCGCCAAGAAACTCTATGGCGGGGGCGATACGCTGCAGGAATTCAAGAACCTCTGCCCCGGCCTCTACCTCTCCGTGCTGGACAACACGCAATATTACTTCTTCACGGGCGGGGGCACGGTGCTCACCGCCATAGAGGAAGGCAGCCCATACGGGATAGAGCCGGTAAAGGCACTTATGGAACAGCACGCAGTTGAAGCATTGGTTTAATATAAATACTATAACTATTTGATTCAGGAGGAAAAATGGCTATCAAGAAATTGGGGGTAATCACAAGCGGGGGCGATTGCGGCGGCTTGAACGCCGTTATAAAGGGTGTAGGGCTGATCTCAAACGCGCTTGGGATAGAGGCGGTCATCATACCAAACGGCTATGCGGGCCTTTACAACCTTATAGAGATGAACAAGCTGGCATCCCTCTCTCAGGCGAGGCTTGAGATCATAAAGGCGGCCCCGTCGGGCTCCGAGGCCGGGCACTCCAGGGTGAAGATAAAAAAGATAGACGACCCGGACAAGTACGAGCGCATAAAGAAGGGCCTTGAAAAGTTCGGGATAGACGGGCTTGTGATAAGCGGCGGGGACGATACCGGAAGCGTGATGGTGGACCTCTCCGAACAGGGCATAAAGTGCGTCCACGTCCCAAAGACGATGGACCTTGACCTGCAGTCCTACAGCGTGGGGGGCGATTCCGCCGTGAACCGCATCGCCAATTTCGCCCGCGACCTCCAGACCACCGGCATGAGCCATAACAGGGTGATCGTGATGGAGGTCTTCGGGCGCTATGCCGGGCACACGGCGATGAGGGGCGGCATCGGCGGTGAGGCCGACTGCATCCTGATACCCGAAATACCCGTGGACTTCGACGAGGTCTACGCCCACATGAAGGCCCGCTACACGGAAAGGGTGCTCTCGAGCGACGTTATGGCCGGGACATACACAATAGTAGTGGCCGAGGGCCTTAAGGACGTAAAGGGCGAGACCATCGCGGACACCAGCGCAGGAAAGGACGCCTTCGGCCATTTGAAACTGACCGGGGCGGGCAAATACGTCCGCAAACAGCTTGAGGAACGCATGAAGAAAGACCCCGATGTAATTGAATTCATGAAGAAATCCCATATGTACACACCTGGCATCTACGAGATGCCGGAGATAAGGGAGGTCACTCCCGGGCACCTTGTAAGGAGCGGCAGCACCTCCGCTTATGACGTGAACTTCGGCCTTTCAGCCGGGGCGGCGGGCGTTCTGCTCCTTGCCAGCGGGCACACCGGCGTGAGCGTCATTGATGTAACCGGAAAGGATGTAAAATTCATCCCCACAGCTCAGGTGATTAAACAGAGGCTTGTGAACATGGACGAAGTCGCCCTGTATGAGGAAATGGGCATCTGCTTCGGCCGGGCGCCCCAAAAATACGAGCCCCAATTCATAGAGGGATCGCTGCCTATAGCAAGACACCTCTAAAAAGAAAAGACAGGGACTTCTTTCTTTGTAAAGAAAGAAGCAAAGAAACTTTTGGCTTTTGCGGGGCTTTGCCCCGCAAAAAAAGTGAAAATTTTTTCTTTTGCTACTTTTCTTTTTTATAAAAAAGAAAAGTAGTCCTTTATAAAGTTATTATCTCGGCCTTCATCTGGTCGGTGTCCAGGAGGGCCACGGTGGATTGGCCTTTGTGAAGCCTTGCGGCCTTGCCGGGGTTTATGACCAGGGTCTTTCCTATCTGCCGTATATCGGGCCTGTGCAGGTGCCCGTAGATAATTATATCGAACTCGCCGCTTTCCGCTATGGCTTCCAGAAAATCGGGCTCGTGCATGAGGGCAAGCTTCTTCCCTCCCACATCCTTGATATAGGGCTGATTGAAGACCCTGCCCCCGGATTTCTCCCTAACCAGGAGCTTGTCCCCATCGTTGTTTCCGAATATCCCGGCGAACTCCGCCACCAGGTCCCTGAAGTACTCGAAGGTGAAAGGGGATACGATGTCCCCGGCGTGAAGGACAAGCCCTACCCCTTTCCGGTTGAAAAAAATGACCGCCTTTTTTATCTGCTCCATGTCGTCGTGCGTGTCAGAGATGATCCCAATGAGCATTGCGCCACCCTTCTATAAAAATTTTTCCTGATATTATAATTCATTCCCGGTTTCGCGGCACCCCGCCGGGGCCTCAAGCAGTCCTTTCAAACCGGCTTGGGATTTGACATCGGCCGGTTTTAAGAGTAAAAAAGCCTTATGGAGGGGGAGAAAGGAGGAGCCATGGCAACCTACGTCGTACTCAGCAAGCTTACGGACGAGGGGAGAAAAACCCTGAAGAACAATCCGCAAAGGCTCTACGAGGTCAATAAGGAACTTGAAGCGATGGGAGTGAGGGTGAAAGAGCAATTTGCCGTCCTTGGGCCTTATGATTTCGTCAACATAGTGGAGGCCCCCGACAACGAGACCATGCTCCGGATGTCAATAGAACTTGGTTCGAGGGGAAGCGTGCAGCTCCTGAGCCTGCCCGCAATGCCTGTTTCACAGCTCGAAAGCATAATAAAAAAATAATGAACGGTCCCCCCTCCTATCCAATCTAAAAGCATTGCCCGGAATCAGGCCATAAGCGCTAATATCCATTTTTCTCTTGTAGGTTGTATAGGAAATATATTAGAATTCCGTAAAAAAGAGAGGCCAAAAATGGAAACCATCCCGGATCGCATTTATCGCTTATCAGGTGTGTTCATTCCCTTATCGGCCGGCCTTCTGCTTCTTTTTAAACTCGTTCAAATCTCGTTCTCTCCGGCTGCTCCGGTACATGCTTCACGGATGGTGCTCATATCCCCTCCCCTTCATTTCGAGGCCAATATGGGTCAGGCGGACCGGGACTATTCATTCGTATCCCGGACGAGGGATGCGGCGCTCCTGTTTTCAAAAGACAAGATAATGTTTGCATCAAAAAATGGCGAATATTCGATAAGTTTTCCGGAAACCATGCCTGCCCTCTCGGGAATGGGTCTGCTTCCGGGGAAGACAAATTATTTTGTGGGAAACAATTCATCCAGGTGGTTAACCGGCATTCCCAATTACTCGCGCCTAGAATATAAAGGAATTTATCCGGGCATCGACCTGGTCTTTTACGGAAACGAAAAGGAACTGGAGCACAACTTTACCATTTCCCCGGGTGCGGACCCGTCTCTCATTTCGATAAGATTGCCGGCGGGGGCGAAGATAGACGGTAAGGGAGATCTCCTCCTTGGAGACGGCATCTTCTTCCGCCCGCCCTCAAGCTATCAGGAGATTGCCGGGAAGAGAATAGAAATACCAAGCCGGTTCGTAATGAAGGGAAAAGGCATCGCGGGTTTCGAAATTGCCCGGTATGACAGGACAAAGCCCCTTGTCATAGACCCTGCCCTGTCGTTCTCCACTTTTCTTGGAGGTACTTCCAATGACAGCGCAACCGGTGTTGGCCTGGACTCTTTTGGCAATATATATGTGGCCGGTTACAGCATGTCGCCCAACTTTCCACATGCGATACCTGGTTTCAGGGGCGGCAGCGCCTTCGGCGACGCGTTCGTAGCCAAGTTCGATCACACAGGAAGGGACCTACTCTACTCCACTTTTGTGGGCGGAGCGGCTGATGACGCGGCGCGGGCCGTCGTGGTGAACACGGCCGGGGACGCCTACATAACCGGATTTACAAAATCCGTGGATTTTCCCGTAATGAACCCCATATCCGGACAGTCCGCCCTGAAGGGCGGCGATGACGCATTTGTTGCCAAGCTGGATCCACTGGGAAGGCTCCAGTTTTCAAGTTTTTACGGGGGCAGTTCCACTGACGAGGCAAACGCTATCAAGCTGGACGCCATGGGGGACGTGCTGTTTGCGGGCTATACCATTTCCACCGATTTCCCAATTCTGAATTCCCAGCGCACCGTGCCGATAGGAAACGACGCGTTTGCGGTCAAACTGAACCCTTCAAACCAGGTGGTCTATTCCATATTGCTTGGCGGCGCGGCCGATGACGAGGCATTCGGCCTGGCGGTGGACCCGCAGGGCAATGCGTACGTAACCGGGGCCACGCAGTCTGTCGATTTCCCCGTCCTCAACCAGTTCCAGGGTTATCAGGGTTTGACGGACGCATTTCTTACGAAGCTGGACCCGAACGGCCGGATAGTTAACTCCACATTCATAGGCGGAGCGGGTGACGATAAAGGTTACGGTGTAGCGGTAGATTCATCGGGCAGCGCCTTTGTGGCCGGCAGCACGTCTTCGACGAATTTTCCGCTCTTCTCGCCTTACGAGGGATATTCCGGCGGGCTTGATGCGTTCGTTATCCGGATGAACCCGCAGGGAAATACCGCCTTTTTTTCGACCTACCTTGGAGGAAACAGCGATGACGAGGCCCTGGCCATAGACATACAGCCGTTCGGCGCAGTCACAGTGGCGGGGCGCACCACATCTGCGGACTTCCCGCTCCGGAACCAGATAGAGGGTTACAGGGGGGCTTCCGACGCCTTCATAACCAAAATACATCCAAGCGGCTCAACGTTGGTTTATTCCACTTATCTCGGCGGCACGGCCAACGATTACGGCTCGGCCGTGAAAGTGGACACCATCGGAAACACCACAGTTGCCGGGACTACCTTTTCGATGGATTTCCTCACCCAAAATCCCTACCAGGGGGCGTCCGGCGGACCAAGCGACGCCTTCCTTGCCCAGATAGCAAACAGCCCGAACAGCCCTCCTTCAACGCCGGTCCTCAATTCTCCCTCAGACAAGCAAACGGGGCTGGGCCCATCGGTTACTTTCATCTGGCAAGCCTCTACGGACCCCGATGGCGATACGGTCTCTTATCAGTTCTTCATCTGCACGAACAGCTCTTTCGTAAACTGCTCTCCGGCGCGGATAACCGCCAAACTGGACAGCCCCCGCAAAGTCTACGCATGGCTCATGGGATTTCCGGTCCTCGCCCTTATCGGCTTCAGGAAATCAAGGCGGTCATTGATTATGGCCATTCTATTTGTTACTATAGCGTTTCTGGCCATATCATGCGGAAAAAGCAAAGGGGCTCCGCCTGCGGCCATGATTACGCATACCGAACAGGGGCTTGCGCCGGGGCAGACCTATTTCTGGAAGGTGGCTGCAATAGACTCGAAGGGCGCGGGCGCGGAGAGCCAGACAAGGAGTTTTCAGACCAAGTGAGCCTTGAATTAAGCCTTCTGGTATTGGAGTCCGTCCTGCTCGTCTTCACTATCATCCTGCTTCTGTACAGCATCAGGGAAGGCAGAGGGCGGGAACACCTCCTCCTGGAGGTTGACCGGGCAACAAAGACATTCACCCGGGTGGAGTATTTTCTGGCCGTGGTGGACTCGATCACCGACGCCAAAAAGGAGGTTACCGGGCTTATCACGGGAAGGCTGCCCGCGCATGAGGACAAGAAAAGGACGGCCGATATCGTCAGCGCCATAGAGAAGATGACCCGTTCAGGGGTCAGGATAAAATATCTCCTGCCCCGGTTTCACGACCGCCTGCATATAGGCTTTCTGTACACCATGGCCGGGGCCGAGATAAGGCTCAGCAGCTGCTCGATGCTGCACGACTTCAGGTACATGGTAGTGGATGACGACCTGGTTGTGATAGGCGTCCCGGAGAGCGTGGGCCTCAAGGAGGCCACCAAAAAGGGCTACCAGATCCGTTCCGAGGGGCTTGCCTCAGTCCTTAAGGAAAACTTCAATAACTGCTGGGAGAAGGCCGCCTCGTTCAGGGATTATCTGGCCGAAGTGATGAAAGAGACGAACGCATCAGCCAGGCATATGGCCAAAGAACTCTCTATTGACGAGGCGGAGCTTGAAAAATTCCTTTCCGCCCATAAGACCGCCTGATTCCAATCCATTTGAAATTTCGCCCCGATTCCCTTTATCCTAATCCCCTAGCCGGAGTGGCGGAACTGGCAGACGATTCTGTTTTTTACGTCTTTTCCTGTATTTTCTGCCCTTTCGGATATTTTCTGCTACAATTCTGCTACAGTCCGGGAGGATGTATTATCTGCATTTTGGCCGGTTTCGCACGAACGCGGTCATAGCGTGGCCCCTATCCAGAGCCTGTCTGACCAGGCGCTTGCCCGTCTTGGCCATTAACATTCCTCATGCCGTAATCGTTTTTTATTAAACAGGCTCCACATAGTATAATGGGATTGAATCATTGAACAGGAGGTATTATGAGTAAATTAAAAGTTTTATTTCATGTAAACGACGTTGACCGATGGGATGCCGCTTTCGGGAATATCACGAATCTTATAAACGATGTTGGAGAGGATGCTGTTGAAGTGGCGGTTCTTGCCAACGGACCTTCTGTTGCCGTCTATGCCGATACTGAAAAGGTTGAGACAATGAGAGGCCTTTCTGAAAAGGGCGCAAAGTTCCTGGTGTGCAGAAATTCATTGAAACGCATGTGTTCGGAAGGCGCAGTCTGTATAAGCGAGGAAAACCTGCCCTCCTTTGCCTCGGTAGTGCCTGCCGGGATAACCGAGATCATAAAGAAACAGCATAAAGGATATGCGTATGTGAAACCATGAACAGAGGAGAAAGGAAAGATGGGTTATGTCAGATCGTAGTACAGGAGAGATTGAATTAACCGCGCCTCCGGTGGATAAGGTCCTTGACCTGCATGGAGACCCGCTGCGTGCTGATCTCGTTGTCTTTCTGAACGGCAATCAGTGGATGGTGATGGAGGATTTGCTTGTTGCATTTCATCAGGAACATCCTGAAGTCAAGAATATCTTTTATGAGACCCTCCCCCCGGGAATACTCTTGCAGCAGATTCGCTGCGGTACCCTGAGGATGGGAGAGTTGATCATCAGCGTGCCGCCAGATGTCTATACGGCAGGTCGGGAGGAGATGGAATCCCTGTTGAAAGACTGTTTTATCAAAGAGTATGTCCCTTACGCAAAAAACCATCTGGCCATCATGGTGCCTCAAGGGAACCCGCAGGGCATTACAGGGTGGCAGGATTTAGGACGTCCGGGGGTGCGGGTGGTCATGCCCAATCCCGAGACTGAAGGGGTTGGCCGTCTGATCCTCAAGGCAATGAAAAAAACAGGAGGACGTGAACTTGTGGAGGCCGTTATGGAGAAAAAGTTGACCAATGAAGAGACCTTCCTTACCCAAATCCACCATCGCCAGACTCTGCTTCTTCTCATGGATGGAAATGCAGATGCCGGGCCGGTATGGATCAGCGAAGCGCTTTATCAAAAAAGGATAGGAAGCCCCCTGGACTACGTTCCTATTCTGGAAGAACAGAATGAGAGCGGCACATATTTCATCGCCATCGTGGAGAGGACCGCGCAGCACAGGGTCGCGGCAGCGGCATTTCTTGACTTTATGAGGAGGAAGCAGGCGCAAGACATATACGCCGGCTACGGCTTTAGCAGTGCGAATTAAATTTTCAATTACTACTTGCAAAGCTTGTTATATGAGGGGAATGGTATGAGGGCGCATTGAAATCGCCAGGAGGATATGAATGAGAACCGATTCACCGTTTCATTTGCAGAGTTTTGAAGTGCTTAAAAAATCAGCTTTATTCTCAAGACTCGATGAGGATGTCCTCCTTACATTAGATTCCCCTCGGCCCCTGTCGTGGGGAAGATCAATCGGAGGTTGAAATGAGGAGGATTTTGCTTCTATCCGTATTAACTTTAATATTCGCCACATTCTTTTACAGAAATGGATTTGCTGAAGAGACCAATACCTGCCTTCAGTGCCACAGTGATGCAAAGAGGATGAAGGATCTTGGCTATCCGGAGTTTACCATGACCCGGAATGGTGTAGAAAAACAGACGGGTATGCCCGCGACCTGCGAGATGTGTCATCAGGGAAATCCCAATGACAATACCGTTGAAGGGTCCCATAAAGGCATTTTAGGGCTATCTGTAGTGATGAAAAAGGGCGCCATTTCAATTCCGAGAAGAGAGCTTCAAGGGGAGGACAGAGAATCTATCAAAAGTCTGAGACCAAAAGGCGATTTTGCAGGCAATGCCCTTTTCCCAAGGGTCATGGGTAAGGATGGCAAGCTTGCGCTTAATCCGAGGATAAGCGTGATTCAGTGGCATGACAAGGATATCAACACCATTGCCTTTAATCCGGGCATTGCGGAGAAGACCTGCGGGACCTGCCACCCTGAAGAGGTCAAGAGCTACATGAAGACAGAAATGGGATTAACATTAACCATGCGCCAGTATGTGACGTGGTTCAGCCCGACGGGTCCGCAAAGCTGCGGCCTTTGGACGGCAGGAAAGACCAAACCGGACAATGACCATTTCACCTTGCGCAACATGGAGAAATACAATGCCGTCAGCACCGCTCCCCTGGACATGGAGCAGGCATTCTCAAACCAAAGAAATTGCAACATATGCCATGCGGGCTGCCTGGATTGCCATTACACCCCTTTTAATAAAGAGGCCGGGGACGGCAGAGGAAAACTGAACGAGGCTGGCGTCCACACCTTTTCGTTCAAGCCCCGGGTGCTTTCGTGCATGGGCGGCGGAAGGGCCCAGATATGCCATGCGGGCCCGCTTGAAAGGCGAAGGGGAGACGGGTTCATGAAGGGCGGCTTCGCCAAAAAGGCGGTGGCCGATCCTGGCGACCTGAATTCAAAAAGATACATCGATACCCCTGACGCCCATTATGCCGCCGGCATAACGTGCATTGACTGCCATCGCGGCAACCACAAGACCCACAACATGGGGGACCGGATAAGAAACCCTGAGCCAGCCCAATGTGCGAGGTGCCATAAGCATGAGGTATCCGCCCACAACAAGGGCGTCCACAAGTATCTTTCGTGCGAGGCATGCCATACGCCTCTTGTTGCGGGATATGCCTTCAATTTCTGGGCTCCCGGCAAGAGGTTTGGCATGAATACCCCTCTGGACAGGCACCAGTTCTATAACGTGAATGCAATGGCCCCGGTTCTCATCAGGAACAAAAAAGGCCAGTGGAACCCCTACCATATAGTCCCTCACATATCGGCTGATGTAAAAAAAGAGTACGTCAGGCTTTCGGGGAGGCTCCTCTTCAGGAGCAGGCCGGATGTGAATATGGTAAGGCAATACCCTTCCGATGATGCCTTTGCCGTGACAGGCGTGTACGAAAGCGGCGGGGGTGAGGGCACTGTAATGGCGTGGCTGAATATCGACAAGGTCGCCCATGCGATTACGAAATCCAGGACGTGCGACAGCTGCCATGGTGCGGATGGAACACAGAGGGTAACGGTTGACTACAAATGGATGGCGAAACCGGAAGCGGCTTATAAAAATGTATTATCCGGCCATTACGCCATAGTGGCGGACAAGAAAGGCTTGAGGATAGAGGACATCTCGGGCTCCGACGGCAAAACCGTCCCCGAAGGGCTCAGGCCCTTGATAGGCAAATGGGACTTGCGCGGAGATTTTTCCATACCGCGGATAAAGAACAAAAAGGCCTACGAGAGAGAGAAACTCAGGTATGAAAAAATATTGAAAAAAGGAGGCAAATACCATACGACTCCCGGAGATTATTAAAGGTTGAGCAAACGGCTCGCCCCCGGGACCGGCATGAAAGCCCGGAGCCGGTCCCGGGGCGGGGTTCTGGGATTATGCAGGGAGTTTGACACCGTAAAATGGAATGTGTTTAAATGATTGTTGAGTGTATACCCCATGGCTAAAAACTTGCTGCGGGGATTATCAACATTCAGTGAAGGCCATGAAGAAAATTTTTCAAGCCGTCTTGGTAATCCTATGTTTTTCAGTTTTGTTTGCTGGATATTCCACGGGGCATCTCTGCCACAAGAACGGAGCATTCATCTGCAGCTCGTTCAACCTGGTGCTCCGTACGGATGGTGGCGCGACCGCCGTCACCCCCGATAAGAGCTGCTCGGAACCTTTTTACGCCTGTTCGGATTTGACCTATCCCAAAGCGAGGGCATCCTCCATATTCCATCCTCCCAAAGCCGCCTCCTGATTTATTTTCCCGATACTTCAAAAAATCATTCAGGAGGTTTTTTGCTATGAGGCTGAAAAAAAGCGTCATATGGCTTGTTGTTGTTCTTGTGGCGGGAATCTATTTCTTCCCGTCCATTAAAAACAGGATAGCATTTGCCGGGAGCAAACCGGCGGCAAACTGGATGGCCCCGGCGTTCTCCCTTGAGGGGTTAAACGGTCAAAATGTGCGGCTGTCGGATTTCAAGGGCAGGGTCGTCCTCGTCAATTTCTGGGCAAGCTGGTGTCCGCCATGCAGGATGGAGATACCCGAATTCGAGAAAGTCTACAAGGCTTACATGAACAAGGGGTTTACAATAATCGGCATCGCCACGGATAACGTGCCGCCATTGTTCATCAAACAGATGGGCATGACGTATCCGCTGGCAATGGCTGACGACCAGGTGATCAGCAATTATGGAAACATATCCGGCATTCCAACGTCTTTCCTTATAGGCAGGGATGGCCGGATCATCAAGAAGGTCATGGGGATTTATTTTGGAAGAGACCTCAGGCGCGATCTGGCGAGCGCCTTGAAGAAGACGGCATAGGAGGTCCGGAATGGAGAACGTATCGCTTCTGATGGCGCTGGGCGCGGGCCTCCTCTCTTTCTTCTCGCCATGTGTGCTACCCGTCATCCCTTCCTATGTCTCGTATATCACGGGGATTGCGTTTGAAGACCTGACCGGACAGCAGGACAGGGCAAGGATAAGGAGAATGACCATTTTGAACTCCATGTCCTTTATCGTCGGGTTCTCGCTGATATTCATCCTGCTTGGCGCGTCTTCCAGTTTCCTGGGCGGGATGCTCTCGGAACATCAGGACGCTGTCAGGAAGACAGGAGGAGTGCTTATCGTCCTGATGGGGTTGTATATAGCGGGTGTTCTGAAGATCGGTTTCCTGTCCAGTGAAAAAAGGATGCACATTCAGAACAAGCCCGCCGGACTCGTGGGCTCATTTCTGGTAGGTACGGCTTTTGCCGCCGGCTGGACGCCGTGCATAGGCCCCGTGCTTGGCTCGATACTGCTTTACGCAAGCACCGCCAATTCCGTCTCATCAGGCATGAAGCTGTTGAGCGCGTATGCTCTGGGCCTGGGGATACCGTTCCTGGCCGCGTCCCTTGCAATCAGCACCGTTCTGCCATATTTCAGAAAGATCAGTCGCTACATGAGGATTATATCCGTTATGAGCGGGCTCTTTCTGGTGGCTGCCGGCATATTGCTTTTCACAGGGACGTTCGGTGTATTAAGCCGGTACATGTCATCGCTTTCCATTTGATTTGAATCTCAGAGAATTCCCCCGGGTGAAAGGGTAATCCTTCCTCCCGGGGGACCTATACAACGATCGACGAAGACTAGCTTATTTCTTGCCGACTGCTACAATTCTGCTACAATAGAGGCTGCTTTTGTTGACGGGATCTCAAAAAATCCTTTAAAATCAACCATGCCGGAGTGGCGGAACTGGCAGACGCAAGGGACTTAAAATCCCTCGCCCGCGAGGGTGTACGGGTTCGACTCCCGTCTCCGGCATCTTTCAATTGCCTTTCCACTCTGCAGCCCCATGAGGTATAATATTCCTCATACCCTGTTAGGGAGAGAGTTTTTCTGATGTCTTTAAAAGACCCGGGGCGTCACATATCGAAGCTCCTCACGGAGCCCTCCGTACAATTACTCCTGATTATAATTTCCGGCCTCCTGGCCTACTCCAATACCTTTAACGCCTCTTTTCATTGGGACGATGTCGTTTTCATACGCGACAACCCGCTCATTAAGCATTTGGGTTATTTCCTCTCCCCGGCCAGCGCCAGCGGAAGCGAGTTTTACGCGGCCCTTAAAAGCCGCTACCTGGGTTTTCTTACCTTTGCGCTGAACTACAGGCTGGGCGGCACCAGTGTGCTGGGCTATCACGTCTTCAACCTGCTCGTACATCTGCTGAACGGATCGCTTCTGTACATCTTGCTGCTCCTTACTTTCAAGACACCCGTCCTTGAAGACTCGTATCTCAGCTCCCGCGCGCGGCCAATCGCCTTTTTTACGGCGCTTCTTTTTGTCTGCCATCCTGTGGAGACCGAGGCCGTCACGTACATATTCCAGAGGCTTGCCTCTCTTGTTGCGCTCTTCTATCTGGGCTCGCTGACTTTTTATGCTGCATCACGGCTCTCAAAGAAAGGGGCCGTAAAGAACTCCCTTTACATCCTGTCGCTGGTCCTGGCCGTATGCGCCATGAAGACCAAGGAAAACGCATTTACCCTGCCGGCCGTAATAGCGCTTTATGAGTTCTTTTTTTTCAAGGGGCCTGTAAAAGGCAGGCTCATCCGCCTTCTGCCCCTGTCTCTCACGATGCTGATAGTGCCGCTGACCCTGGCGGGAATAGACAGGCCTCCTGGCGAGGTCATAATGGGGATGGCCCAGGCCGCGAGAGGCGATGTCCAGATGGACAGGTGGAGCTATCTTTTCACGCAATTCAGGGTGATAATAACCTACATAAGACTTCTCTTCCTGCCCGCAGGTCAAGATCTGGATTACGACTATACAACCTTCCGGTCATTTTTTGATCCCCAGGTCCTGATTTCTTTTCTGTTCCTGGCCGGGCTCTTCGGGCTGGGGATTTACCTCCTGGCCAAATCGAAAAGAAGACCGGATCTCAGACTGCCAGGTTTCGGGATATTCTGGTTTTTCATCACATTGTCCGTGGAATCCAGCATCATCCCGATCCCGATGCTTATTGACGAGTACAGGGTTTACCTGCCATCCATGGGGGCATTGGCCGCAATTGTCTCCGGGGCCTTTCTGCTGGAAAAGGGATTTACCGGAGCGCGCCGGATTGCGAAACCGGTATTTATCGTCCTTGCCGCAGTGCTTGCCATCGCGACATTCCACAGGAACTCCGTCTGGAAGACGGAGATAAGCCTGTGGAAGGACACGGCGGCGAAATCGCCCGGAAAGGCGAGCGTCCATGACGCCCTGGGCCATGCATACGCGGAGAAGGGGATGTTGGGACAGGCAATCGGGGAATTCGAGACGGCGGCCAGACAGAACCCGGCCAGCATGACCATCTACACTGACCTGGCCAGCGCCTATCTCTCAGCCGGCAAAACGGATTCCGCTCTGGAGTATTTTGTGTCGGCATTGAATTTCGCACCGGATTCCAGGAATGCGCTTTTCAACCTCCATTACAACCTGGGCATCGCCTATCTGCAAAAAGGCCTTCTGGATAAGGCGCTGTATCAGCTTCAACTCGCCATAAGCGAAAAGCCCGATTCAGCCGCGGCCAGGAACAACCTCGGCATTGCATATATGGCCGCAAGCTCAATCGACCAGGCCATAGCGCAATTTGAGGCAGCCATCTCCATAGACCCCAACCTTGTATATCCCTATTTCAACCTGGGCCTGATTTACGAGCGCAAGGGGATGTATGATAACGCCCTGCGCGATTTTCAGGCAGCGCTTTCCATAGAGCCCCGCTATGCCGAGGCCTATTACCAGATTGGGCTGGTCTATATGGCGCAAAAAAGGCCGGATGAGGCCGCCAGGTCTTTCCAGAACGCGCTTATGCTGAACCCCTCCCACGAAGGTGCGCATATGAGCCTGGGCCTTTTACTCCTCCAGGAGGGCGATAAAAAAGATGCGAAAACGGAATTCGAGATGGTCATCAGGCTCGATCCCTCAAATAACCAGGCCAGAAGATTGTTGGCCGGCGTCTGACTTCCCCCGCTCAATAAATACTACTTGCAGTTGTATTTCTTTTTGTGTATATTGGCTTAATGGAGCTGGAAATAGGCGATTTAAGGTTCTCAATTCCGGATGAGCCCGGGTTTTCAAGAGAGGAACTGATCCACTTCTACTGGAATTTTCATCCACGCTTCAGGTTCTTCAAGACACTCTCGCCAAATTCAAAGCTCCTTGATATCGGGGCCGGCGAGGGCAATCTGGTCTACTGGAAGACGTGGTCCAGCCCGGGCAGAAGCGACATAGAGATGTACGCGCTGGACCTGAAGAGGGGCACGCAGTTCGACAGCTACAAGGATTTCCAAATATGCAATCTGGATGCAGAGCCGATAAAGTTCCGGGATGGGCTTTTCGATGCCGTGCTCATGTCCCACGTCCTGGAGCACATAAAAGACGAAAAGAGACTGATAGGCCAGATAAGAAGGGTGCTCAAGCCCGGGGGGGCAGTCTACATGGAAATACCGGCCCCGGCAACCACTGCGTATCCCAGCCGGACGAGTCTGGCGGAAAAAGGTATCAGGGTGAGCATACTGAATTTCTTTGACGACCTGACGCATTTGCGCACATTCGGGCTTGAGGAGTTTTCAGCCCTTGTTGCGGGGGCGGGGTTCGGGTTGATAGAAACCGGGGTGATAAGGAACAGCCTTATCGAGGACGACATGCTCTCTTATGGGATAAAGGCAAATGACCAGCAGATGACCACTTATGCCCTGTGGTCCAAGCTGAAATGGGCGCAATACGTAATAGCTGAAAAAAACCAAACCTTGAGAAGCGCGGAAGCCCCTTGAGGCGGCGCATAAAAAAAGGGCCGCCCAGGGCGGCCCTTTAATGTTACGGTCAGGGATTTCAGGGATTATTGTTCGGCCACAAAAGCCTGCATCCGGTTGTTTTCCCGGTCTGCTATGAAGATCTCGCCATTGTTGTTGAAGCATATGCCGGAGGGATAATAGAGCTGGCCCTCCTTCCACCCCATCTTCAATTGGGTGGCGCTTATGGAGCCGTCGGCGCCCAGGGTAACGATAGACGCGCCGTTTCTGTCGATAAGGTAAACCGTGCCTTTGGAGTCTGTCTGTATGCCGGCCGGGAAACTCATATAACCGGCAAGGCTCTTGGTAAACGGCGTGAACTCCTTGGCGTCCTTTCCGGCCTTGTAGACCATCTTGCGGACTCCGTCCACGATCAGGATATCACCGTTCTTGCTTACGGTTATATCCGAAATGAAGCCGTTGTCCTTGGTGTCCTGAGCGAAGGGTATTTGCCGTATCATCCTGCCCTGCGGGTCCAGGACGACGACCTGGCTGTTGAATACGTCGACAAGATAGAGGTTCCCGGCCGAGTCGATATCGAAGCTGTCCGGGATGACCTCGCCCCCTACCCCGGTGGGCTGCACGGTACTGACATAATTGCCGTTTGCGTCCAGGTGCACTATCTTATGCGACTTGCCGTCCAGGACGAAGATGTCGCCATTGGGGCCTTTTCTGGCCCTCAGGGGATAGGATATCTGGCTGGACTTGATCTCCTTGCCTCCGGTCATGGTGCCGTTTACAAGTGCAAACGTGAGCAGGCGGCCGTTGCCCGAATCGGAAAGCAGGACGCTATGGTCGTCGCAGCTTACCGCCTCCGGCCTGTTTATCGGGTTGCCTTTCCCATCGGCATAGACGGCCACGACAAATTTAAGCTTCACCCCGGCCGCGGCCACGGGTCTGACTGGCAGGGCCAGGGAAAGGGCCGCAAAAAGCGAAGCCGCTATAATAAGGTTCTTCATATCATCACCTCCTGTACTATGTGTGGCACTGCACGCAAAGTTCCGTAACCGTGGGGAACGGTATCATCCTCTTGTAATCCGTCCCGTGCGCCCGGTGGCAAGAGAGGCATGTGAGCGTCTTGTTCGGGTTCCTGGGGTCCTTGTATTTCACCCCTACAGGATGCGTTGCGTGCTTCTGGCTGTCATGACACTTGCCGCAGAGGTCGATCGGCGACGCCGCGTTCAGCAGGAAACTGTTGTTCGAGGAATGCGGCTCATGGCAAGCCGTGCAATTGCCTTCCGCCACCGGCGGATGCTTTGTCTGCGACCTCTGCTGTCTTTTAATGGTATCCGCATGGCATCTTCCGCAGAGCTTTATCTTGGGGGCCTTCAGCAGGCCCTTTTCCGGCGAGGCGTGCGGGTTATGGCAGCTCAGGCAGCCGTCTTTCCTTAAAAACGGCCAGTGCACCTGCGTTTTGGCGAGAGTGGTGTTTATCATGTCGTTATGGCAGCCCTTGCAGAGGTCGAAGACGGGGCTCCTCAGGGCAAGCGGGGTCTTCGAGTCCGGGCCCTGATGGCACTGCGTGCACATCCTGCTGGCCACCGGCGGGTGGACGTTGTTATACAGCATGCCCTTCTGGTCGGAGCCGTGCGGGTTGTGGCACATCACGCAATTAGCTTCGCCGACGGGCATATTCATATGCTGGCTCAGGAATATGGGATTGCTTGTCTGATGGCATGTCTTGCAAAGCCCCGGCACTTCGTCCTTGAGAAGGTGCGTGGACTTCATGGACGCATGCGGGTCGTGGCAGTTGAGACAGCTGTCCTGCACCGGGGGATGCTTGACCTTGCTGGAGGCCACCTGCTGGGCGATGTCCTTGTGGCAAGCGAAGCAGACCTCGTTTCCCGCCCTGAGGAGATGAAAGGGCTGGTTGGATGCGTGGGGGTCATGGCAGTTCACGCACTTGCCCTCCACCACCACCTTATGGGTGCTCTTAGCGCCATCGGGGATTATGTCCGGGTGGCAGGTAAAGCATATTTTATTTTCCGGGGCCGCCAGGTTCTTCCCGTAATTGGACGTGTGCGGGCTATGGCAGCCCACGCACTCGCCTATCTTCACCGGCGTATGCACGTATTGCATCTTCAGCTTGTCCTGAAAATCCGAATGGCACTCCAGGCATATCTTCCCCCTGGCACCGGGCTTCAGTCTGAACTTGTTCTCATCCGAGCGGGCCTTGGCACCGAACGTGACGGCCAGGACCACCAGAAACAGCATCAATATCCTGTATTTATGTTTCATACCTGCACCTCTCATTGCTTGTCCACCAGGTGGCATTCATCGCATTCCCTCCCTGCAAACGGGGGATGAACATTCTTCTTGAACAGCTTGGGATCCTTCGATGCGTGCGGGTCATGGCAGGAAACACAGTCCATCACGGAAGGATCTATGTTCAAATGGGCCTTGCTGAAATTGGGGTCTTTCAGGTCATGGCATTGCCCGCAGAGTGCGCTTGTGGGCGGCTGCACCAGTAACTTCCGCTCGGCTGAACTGTGCGGCTTGTGGCATATCAGACAGTCCATAGCGGCCGCGGGGTGAGCCGTACCGGTTTTCATCCTTTCCTTTATGTCCTTGTGGCAGGTTAAACACAGGTCTGGGCTCTGGGCCAGCAGGAGCTTGTCCAGCTTGGCCTTGTGCGGGTTGTGGCACTTTGTGCACTCCCCTTCCTTTACAGGGGCATGAGCACTCTGGCCGGTCTGGAGCCCTTTGGCCATCCCGGTATGGCAGGTAAGGCAGAGCTTCTCCTGCCCGGCAACGAGGATGCCTTTCTTATTCGAGGCGTGCGGGTCGTGGCAGGTCAGGCACATCCCTTCCTTGAAAGGAGGATGGGTCACTCCGGCCGCTTCCGGCTTCATCATATCCGCATGGCAGTTGGCGCACAGCTTGGAGCCGGACGCCTTCAGGAGCTTGGGCTCGTCAGAGGAATGCAGGTTATGGCACACATTGCATTGCGAGTCCGCCACGGGCTTGTGAACGTAAGTCTTCGAGAACTTCGCTTCCATGTCCGGGTGGCATGTAAAGCAGACCTTATCCATCCTGTCCCTGAACATCCCCGGGAGATTTGAGCCGTGCGGGTCGTGGCACGTGGTGCACATCTTCTGGGCAAACGGCGGATGGACGATTTTTTTGGTCTCCTTCTCCTTGGCGTGACAGCTCAGGCAGAGGTCGCCTTTTGAGGCTACCAACAAATCCTTGTGCTTGGCCGCATGCGGCATATGGCAGGTCAGGCAGCCTTTGCCGCCGGCCAGCGCCTTGTGCGCGAATGCCACCGGGGAGCCCTTCTCCTTATGGCACATTATGCAGAGCTGGTTGCCGCTCTTGACAAAAAGACGCGGGTTCTCCGAGGCGTGCGGGTTATGGCACAAAGTGCAATTGCCGGCCTTGAACGGGGCGTGTTCCACGGTGCCGCCGTTTTCGAGCTGCGCCTTGTCATGGCATTGGAAGCAGATGGCGCTTCCGTTTTTGGCCAACTCGAATGGCTTGGGAGAATCAGCGGGCTTATGGCACATATTGCAGGTCCCCGATTCCACCGGATTGTGGACGCTTGTCTTCAGCAGCTTGGGCTGCTCGGAAGAATGCGGGTTATGGCAGATCACGCAGGACTTGGCCTGCTCCACCGGGTAGCCGCCATGGGCCTTCCTGAAACCCGAAGAGCCCTTGTCATGGCAGCTCAGGCAAAGGGGGACCTCCGCTTTTACGAGAAGATTTTTCTGGTCAGAGGCATGGGCCAGGTGACAGGCCCCGCAGCCCTGTGTCTGAATTACCTTGTGCACGTCTTTCTTCTCGAAGGCGCTCTTGTCATGACACTTAAAGCAGACGTTGTTTCCATCTGACTTGAGAAGATTGGCGCTGTTCGAGGCGTGCGGGTCGTGGCACGTGGTGCATTGGCCCTGCTGGAGGGCGCTGTGGATATTGGGCTTGTCCATGCCGATCTTCTGCCTGGAGTGGCAGGAATAACAGAGCTGGTTGCCCTCCCCCTTAAGCAGGAGCTTGGGCACAAGCCCGTGCCTCAAATGGCACTTCTCGCAGTTCTTCTCCTTGACCACCTCGTGCACCGTCTTCATGGACATGTACTTGTCGGCGAATTTCTTGTGGCAGTCCAGGCAGCTCTTGGCGGCGAATTTCATCCCGGCCATTGACGTCCCGGAATTCGCAAGGAAGAGGACGGTGCCGGACAATAGAACAAACAAAACCGAAACTGCTAGCTTCCGCTTCCCATTCTTAAAAAACATGCCTTCTCCTAATTGTGTTGATCTCATTTAATCCGTTAAATAGATTTTTACTTTGTAGGCCTTCCGGAGCTTTGCGGCCCAGTCATTGATGTCGGCATTGAGCTTCTCGCCATATATCTTTTTTGAGATTTCGTCCTTCACGGTATACAGGGGCGCGGGTTCGGGCGGGACCACGTCTTTTACATAGAGGACGTATACAGCCCCGTCCTCAGCGTTCATAAGCCTGTAATCGCCGGCCTTCGCCCCGCCGAGGCTCTTGCGCATTTTGGACGCCATTTGGGTAAGGGGTATGGCGTTCTGGGTGTCAATCTCGCCCTCCTTCTTCGAACGACCGTCCGCGTTTGTCTTCATCCATTCGAAATCCGTGCCTTTTACGAGTTTCCGCATCGCTGTTTCAGCCGATTTTCCGTCCTTGAAGGCGATGCTCTTTACTCGCATCCTCTCTGGAGAGGTATACTCGCCCTTGTGTTTTTCGTAATAAGCATTCAGGTCGGCATCGGTCACCTTCACGTCCGGCGCTATAACCTTACCGACAAATAGCCCAAACAGCAGCGAGTCAGTGTATTCTTTCATTTTCCGCTTGTATTCCGGCGATTTTTCAAGCCCCCTGGCAATGGCCTCTTTCAGGAAGAGTTTCCTATAGAGCATCTCATCCAGCACCTGGGGTTTTTGCTCGTTTACCTCATGGTTTTTCAATGCGTCCACCACGCCGTGGTAAAACTTTGCCTTGACCATGGACGAGAACTCGGCTACAGTGACGGGCTTTTCACCCTTTATAAAGACCAACCGGCGTTTGTCTTTCAGGCATCTCTTAAAGCCCTTCTCGCCATACTTGTCGTAATTCAGGCTGGCATAAAGCTTCTTGTCCAGCTTGACATATTTTTTGATGAGTTCTTTCTTATAGTTGGCTATCGACCGATGCCTGGCATTTTGATAGGCGGTGTCCCCGGCTTCCTTCATCTTCGCCTCGTCCACCTTCTCCGGCACCTGCTTCTTGTCGACCCTGAAGAAGGCGAACCCAAGCCCCACCCGGACGGGCTTTTTGTTTACTACTCCGATCTTCGCCTTTGCAACAGCCGAGGCTATTTCCGGCGACATGTCCCCTTTGGTCAGGAAATCCTTGTCTATGCCGCCCTGCGCCGTCCCGTTTTCAATATGGCTTTGCACTATCTTTGCGAAATCGACGCCGCTCTTGATCTCCTTCTCCACTCTTTTTTCGTCTTCGACTTTGGACAGGAGTATGGTGGTCAGCTTATATTGCATGGCGTTCTGCTTGTAGAGCTTATCCACATCCGCCTTTTTTGCCTTCAGCCCCTTCTCATGCTGGTCTACGAGCATCTGGCGCAGGGAGCCGTGCGAATAGGCCGTTATGAGATTCTTGACTTCCTTCATATCCGTAAGGCCCATGGTTTCGGCTTCGGAAACAAAGAGTTTTACATTTATCAAGCGGCCGAGCATCTCCATATAGTCTTTTTTCCCGGCCGATTTGGTCTCTCCCATTTCCTGTTTCCCGGCCGATTTGGTCTGCTCCACTTCCTGGTGCGAAGAGGCAAGGGCCTGGGTCAGGTCCTCCAGGGTTATAGGTTCTTTATTCACAACGGCCAGGGGGAATTTCTGGAACAGGGGAGAAAAAAGAGGTATCCTGGCGTTTATATAAAGGCTGATATTGCCGTCTGCGGGCTTCCCGCCGGAAGCGCCCTTTTCCGCAGCGCCCGGCCCGGTCGAGTTGGCTACCTGGGCCGCCGCGGGCGCAGCACCCTTTTCTCCTCCGGCAAAGGCCGGAAGGGCGGCAAACGCCAGCCCTGTAATAACTGCAAGCATAAGCGCTGTCTTTCTCACTTTGTGTTTCTCCCGTTGCTTTTTTTGGTTTTCAGTTTTATCTTCATCATCTTGACCACAGCCTGAGCCATCCGGTCAGCCATCACCCCGGCCGTGCTGACCCTTCCCCGGTCGAAGAAGAAGACGCCGTCGTCGCCCCTGTTGTAACTGTCGGACGCCCAGACTACTTCCATGCTCTTTTTTTCGATTGCGTTCACGAAGAACTCCACTACAGGATTGCCAGCCGGGCCCGTCGCGTCCTGGTATTGGCTTACGTAGCCGATTATTACGAGGTCCGCGTTAAGGTTGTTGAATACGGTCTCCGCGTTTGGGATTGAAAGCCCGCCCTCCATTATGACCCTGTAATCCAGGAGGCCCTCCCTCACCATGCCGGGCTCAACAACCGAAAACCCCGCCTTCCGCAATGCGTCTACGAAGTGAAGGGCCATCAGCTCGCCCGCATTCTTGCGCTCACTCCTGTTCAAGAAAGGTACAACGGCAATCCGGTACGCATGATCAGAGTCAAGGATGGGCGAGCGGTAGTGAATCTTGGGGCTGAACTTTCCATATGTTTTCACCGGCCGGGCCTCTCCTTTTTGAAGATAGCCCGCAAGTGATCCCGCTATTTTCCCGAACGCCCTTTTTTCCAGCCCAGGCAGGTTGTCGATAATGCCGAGGCCGAGGATGCCTGGGTTGTCGTCCCCTGCCATCCCGGCGTCCTCTATCCAGAGTATCCGCGGATTATCTCCAGTGGAGACCAGCCGGCAGACGACGGACAGCCTTGGCGGGTTGTACTCGTTTATAAGCTCAATCGAGGTGATAAGCACTCCCCCTGTGCCCGTTTCAGCCTTGAAGGCCTTGGCCCTGCCGGCATCGATCCCTCCTATATAGCGAACGCGGTGCTCCGTCATGAACTTGTCCAGGTCCCGATCGTCAAGCACTTTTATCCCTCTGCTCTTTAAAGCGGATATCAAATCCATTCTTAGCTTGTTCAGATGAACGGGCTCGCCGCTCAGGTTTTCTATCGGGTAGACCGCGATCTTCAATCCCTGGGGGCCGGGGGCAGCGCTCTTTTGTTCCTGTCTTGCCGCCGCACATCCGTAAAGGAACAGAAAGCCGGCAAAAAGGAGGGAGGTCATCTTACCTAAAGAGCTTGTTGATAAGTTCATCGACAGCGGCTTCGGTTACTCTGTCCATTGGCTCCCCGCCCCCGCCCAGGAGACGGTCTTTAAGGGTAACCCCTCCTTTGGTAGACTCAGCCGACCAGATTATCCTCCCCGATTCGGGTTCTATCATCTGAAGACTAAGGGAGATTACATTCGAGGAGCTGGTGCCGGACCTGATTTCGCCATATTCCCTGATAACGCCCGTAACGACCGCATTGGCATGGACAATGCCAGCAAATTTCTTTACCTCCTCCGCCGAGGGGGCAGTGGGGTTCACCATGCCGGACCTCGATATCCCCCGGACCACCTCGCCATTGGGAACAACGTAGACGCCCCCGGTGGACAGAAGCATTGTCATGAAGACATCGCGCACCCTGTCGGCCGAGCTCATGTTCCCCGAAAGGTTCTCAAAAGGCAGTACGGCGACTGTTTTTACCGCGCCGAAATCCATGTTCTGGTCCCTGTAAACCCCACGCCCCACACCGCCGCAGCCGGCCAGAAGGAGCATAAGAACAGACAGGACAAGGCGGATAAAAATCGAATTACGCTTGAAAAACATATGTTTCCTTTTTCCTGGATTAAGGGCCTGTCTAATATAGCACATGTACATACCCTCTATCAATCTCTCTCATCTCAGAAAGTTTTCCTCAGACCCAGCGTGTAGCTCTCTGAATGGCTGACCTGGAGGTCGGAATCCGTGCTGAACCTGGCATAGGCGAAATCCAGGTATGTGCGGTTCAGGATATTCCACGAGACGGACGGGCTCAACATGCTGTTCTTGGTATTATTAAGAGAGTCCAGGTTCTGGCTGTAAGTGAAATTGAACTGGACGGCCCCGCCGGGGAAGGGCGACCAGTTAAGGCCATAGCCCTGAAGGGTCTCGGCCTTTCTTTCCGAAGCCTCCACGATCGCGTAGGAGGTAAAAATATAAAGGGTGTCAAACGGGCGATATGAGGCGTTGGCGTCAAACCGGCTTGCATTGGTGCTGATACCGGAGCCCGATGATTTTGTAAAACTGTAATCTGTTCCGAGCGCAAGTGTCCTATGTGGCGAAGCGGATACGCCGAAAAGGAAGCTCACATTCTCTTCCATGCTTCCATATTCATTTAAATTTGCGCTGTAGCCCGCGGACTGGACCAGGCTTACGCCTTGATATAACTGGGCGTTGTTGGTCAGGTATAGGCTGTTGCCCGCGGTAAACCTGCCTTTTTGTTCCGTGAGCTGTCCGCTGTATATCAGGCTCTCATTCAAGGTCCTGAGCGGCACGGCCCTGAGCCCGGCCGAATACGTGAGGGCGTTGTTTGTGAAACTGGGGTTGTAAGTGTATTCGTGGCCCACACTGCCCGTTACGGAGAATATCCTGTTCAGAACATAGTGTGTTGAATATGCATTTACCATGTCATACCTGAATATATTGTCCGACTCGTTCAAGGTGAACATGAAATTGTACTCGGAATGGGGTGTCAGGATAGTGCTTATGCTCAAATTGTAGAGGTTCGAAATCCTGGTGACCGAGTTTTTCGCGTGGGAAGCCGCCACCTGGCTGAATGCCTGCATCTCGGTCACGAATATATCCGGATACAGATTGGCCCCCGGGATATTCGGCGCAAGGGGGCTCACCACCACCTTTATGGCCCTGGCCTTCACGTCCGGGAATTTTATATCGAACCGGTATCCGTTCTGATACGGACCGAAGGCGGCCTGAGAAACGGTTGCCCATTGGCTCCATGCAGCCGTAGGCTGAGTGGGGTCGTCGTTGGTGGTATATATGCTCCAGGCGAAATAGCCGTAGATCTGGCTGGGCAGGTTCCTGTCCACCCATATGATGACCTCGTTTACATCGGTAGGGTTCTGCAGGTCCAGGCCGATATTTCTGGGCAGGTTCGTGTTCGGTCCCACGGGTGGCAACCCTATATTCACGGTGGTAGGAGCGGTAATATTGCCGTCTATAAGCCCCCCCAGAGAGGTGAGCGCCCCCAGGGTGGGTGTGTCGCTGGCCGCATACAGGCCGCTGGTCGGGAATAACTGAAGCGAAAACTCACCAGCCCCTCCGGAAGACATCTGCGTGTTGTCGAAAGTAAAGATATACCCGCTGCTCACGTTGACCCTGTTGAAAAAAGTGGCGGAGTATGTGCCCCTTCCCGAAACCGTCAGATCATTCGTCTTTATCCCGCTCAGTTTGTCTTCCGAGCTGGTGTAGTCGGTAAAGAGGTCCAGGTCGAGGCCCCTGATCTGTCTGTAAAAAACGCCCATGGAGACGCGGTTAGTGGCTATATTGATCGATTTTTTGCTCTCGTCGTAGTTTCGCATCTTGTCGAAGGTCAGGTTGAAGGTAGGCAGGTCTATCGGCTTCCAGCCCAAAATCCCGTGGTAATCCTCGTTTATCTGCGCCTCGCTCCCAGAGCTTTTGGTCTCATAACGGTTGTACCCAAGTCCGTAATTGTAAAGAGCCGAAGTCCCCTGAATATCCAGATGCGGGTTCAGCATCCGGGAATTTGAACTGGACTCCGTACCGTTGCTCTTGATTTTTGACGTATTATATTCAAATGCGGACCCGGCGGTGAACCTTATATTCGGAAAGAGCAGCAGGTTGGCATTAAGCGAATAGAGCTGGTCCAGCGTATTTATGTGCGATTTGGTTGTTTCGCCGGTCGTTTTGTCCCTGCTTGTTGTATCAAAAATATTGTAGTTCAATTCCGCGCTGCCGCTCAGGAGCCCCATTCCGTAAGCCGCCGGTGCGATAAAAAAGGCGCACAAAAAAAAAATCCAGGCCCTAACGCACCAGCGCATCACCTCTCACCCATCAGCACAATCCAATACGGGGCGGACCCCACGTCAAATTCCCCGATCTCCTGCTTACCTATAAGGTTGTTTACAACCACGCTGTGCCCGTCCTCCGATAGCGAATAGATCGCGTTCTCCTCGCCGTCTATCGCGATGAAGTCAGCCGGCACCCCGGTGTCCACATAATCGACCGGCAGAAGGGAAAACGGGTTGTATATTTCTATAGACCCGCTGCCTTTTTTCCCCAGGTAGATGAGGTCGGTAATCGGGTCCACTTTCAGAAAACTGGCCCCCATGCCCACCTTTATCCGGTTCAGGACGCCGAACGTGGAGGTGTCCATCACCGTCATGTACGGGCTCATGTCGTATATCAGATAAAGCCTGTCCCCGCGCGAACTGAACTGGGCCCTTATAGGCCCGGCCTCGGTGAAAATAGTGGTCACCAGGGCCTTGTTGGCGATGTCTATCACGGAGACCGAGTTGGAAAACCTGTTCAGTACGTAAGCCCTGAGGCCCGTTCTGTCCATCAGTATCCAGTGCGGGTCCTTGCCTACGTTTATCCTTGCGGTCTCGATGAGCTGGGCGGGGTCCATTATGCTCACCGTGTCTGAGCCTGGATTAGCGGAAAGCAGCGTCTTGCCGTCCGGAGTAAGCGCCAGCTCACTGGGGCTGTCTCCGGGCCTCAGTTTTATCCTGTTGATGATTTCCTGCTCTTTCAGGTCTATAATGTCCACTTCGTCCTCGCCGGAGACCGCCGCATAGAGCCTCCTGGCCTGCTGGTCAAGCGCAAGCCCTCTCGGGCCCCTGCCAAGCGCTATTATCCCCACCGGCTCCTTTGCCGTCTTGTCGAAGACGGTAAGGTCGTTCGAGCCGTAATCGGAGACATATCCCACTACCCCGGCAAGCGGCCTTGGCGGCGGCGAAATGACAAAGAAAGGCGAGAAATTCACTTCATTTTTTATGGAGGCGGAGTACCTGAGGTCCATCGTGAACAGGCTGGCCTTCTTCCTTTCCACCTTGAAGGGGAAAGCGCTGAGTGTGGGCCCCTTAGGGAAAAGCAGAGTGGCCCTGCCTTCCTCCTCCTTGAGGAAGGCGTCTTTTACGCCTACGTCGAAGCCGGTATAATTGCCCGGCGGGAGCTTGCCCTGCGCAAACAGGCGCTCTCTCCCCGGCCCGTAACCTTTCAGTTCGGTATAGGCCAGCTCCAGCGGATGGCGCGTCCCGTCATCTCTCACCGCGGAGACCGAGTTGATCACCAGTGTAAGCCTGCTTGCATTCTGGGGAAGCGGCTTCAAATAAAGCAGGACCTCTCCATCCTGATCGAGGGGCGGCCTTATAACGGCCTGCCTTGCGGCAGAACACGCAGAGAGGATGAAAAAGGATAGCATAACAAGAAAAAGGCGCCTCAAAAAACCTCCTGCAAGCATAAACGTTGTATATTATATTCCAACTGTGAATAAAATATGTAGTTTGAATCACAAAACCAGTTAGCGTCGCGTTCCTTAAATTCTATGCTGTTTTTTCCCCTTTCATCCCCCCTTGGATTAAGTGGGGACAGGGGGGGTTAGGAAGATTCCCGGCCTTGCCCCAAAAAGCCCTCGGCTTTTCGGGGACCCCGGCGCGTGGAGCCTGCCCCGTACCTGATACGGGGCTTGCGGGAATGACAATTTTGGAAGTTTTACCGAGTTTATGAGCTAGCCGGACAAGCATATTTTTTATAGTTGGAAGGCCGGGCGCAGCCCGGCCCTTCAGTCCTCAGTGCTTCAGTCCTTCAAATGGCATCTATTGCAGAGAGACCTCTGATAACTGGCGTAAGCGCTTGCCGGCCTGCCGTAAAAAGTGGCCTGTATCTCGGCCTGCGTGCGCCCCATGGCGTATTCTCCGTATGCGCCCTTTCCCTGCGCGTCGGTGCCCGGATACGCCCCGGCCACCGTGAGGAAGGTGGAGTCCATGTTCCACCTGGTCATGCTGTCCCAGCCGGAGGCGTGCGCCCTGTGGCATGTGAGGCACATCACCTTGTCGCTGGTAGTAGGCCCCGCTGTGGAATTGGTCAAAAGCGCCAGTTGGGAGATGTTCGTAGAGGCATTAGTCTGGAACGGGACCATTGACGTGTAGGACGTGGCGCTCGTCCCCGTGAAGTTCCCTGATTTCAGGTAGGCGTTGTAATTGCTGACCTGCAGGGATGTGAGCTGCTGCCCCGTAGGGTGCTCGTTGTTCCCGAACGCGCTGTGCACGTCCAGGTGGCAGTTGGCGCACCAGAAGCTGACGTCCTTCCCGTAGGCCACCCTGGTGTCCGAAAGGGACTCGGCCCTGTTATAGGTTTGCGGGGCCACGGCAAAAAAGGAGTTGTAGCTGAAGGCATAAGACCCGCTCAGAGAGGCGGGCTGATATCCTATGCCAGCCAGAAGCCTGTATGTCCCAACCGCACAAGTGGAAGTGGGCTGTGCCCCGTAGGAGCCGGAGTTGCAGATGGGAAGCACAGCGGTACCCAGGCTGGTGGTAACTATTGTTGCGCTCGTTCCTACAATCCTGTATTTCCCGTGCGGGTCGTGACAGCTTAGGCAGGTCAGGTGGGAGGCGGGATAGCTGCCCCCGGGAGACTTGGTTATCGTCGTGTCCGCCGTGAAGCCGTAATCGGCCGCAATGATGCTGTGGCCGTGATTTTCGCCGTTGCTGAACCCCGGAGCTCCATATGAAGTGGTCCAGGAATAACTCTTCCGCAGCCATGCAAAGTCCCCGCCAGGGGTCATCTGCGTGGGCGGCTGGCCGTTTGGAGGGACCGGGTATGTTGCGATGTGGTACCCGTCAGGCCCTGAACTGCCTGCGGTGGCGTGGCAGTTCAGGCACGTGGAGCCCTGGTCGCTGCCAATCAGAAGATAATTATGGCCGTTGAACTGCGCGGCCCCGGCGGTGGTCGTTACCGCCTGATTGTTAACGGAGTTGTGCATCGTGTGGCAGCCCTCGCAGTAGGCAACGCCTCCGTCATGGTAGGCATATGAGCTGCCCGGCATGCCGAGCAGATAAAATCCTGAGAGTAAAAGACAAAACCAGGCTGCTTCCAAATGCCGGTTTTTTTTCATCCCTGCTCCCGGTTTTTTTATTTGGAAAGGCCGGCCTGGGCCGGCCTTTCCTTATGCTGCAAAAAGCCGAAAGGCTAAATTAGTCTTTCGTGTGGCACTTGTTGCACATCTGCCTCTGATAGCTGGCAAACCTGGTTGCCGGCCTTTCATAATAGGCCCTCTGAATCTGGGCTGAGGTCATGCCCTCGCTGGCCGACTTTCCATAAGTGGTATCAGTGGAATAGTCGGGATAAGCGCCGTTTTCGGTCAGGTACTCGGAATTGGGGTTCCACCTTACGCCCTTGAACCACGCGGACGCGTGCGCCCTGTGGCAGCTAAGGCACATGACAACCTCGGTGCCGCCCGTAGCCGGGCCAACTTTGCTGGCGCTGCCATTGTCGCCTGCTTCGGCTGCCAGCGCGGCAATGTTAGCCGTGTTATAGGTGATGTTCTCCTCGTAAGGGACCAGCGAAGAGTAGGAAGTCGCCTGTGTGCCGGTGAGGTCGCCGGACTTCACATAGGCATTGTAGCCTGCTTCCAGCGTCCAGCCCTGTGCGCCGGTCTGATTGAGCTCGGCGCCGGCATTGTCGCCAGCCGGGTGCTCGTGCGGAGCGTCAGGAGCGCCCACGTTCTGCATCTGCCCATGGCAGTTGGCGCACCACTCGGACATGCCGCCGCCGTACGCAACCCTGGTGTCTCCATTGCTCTCACCTATGTTGTAGGTGCTGGGGGCGACTGCGAAGGGAGAAGGATTGGTAAACTGCGCAGCCGGGGTGCCGCTGACGGAGTCAGGCAGGTAATTTACACCGGCCAGAAGCCTGTAGACGCCAACCGCGTTGCCGAAGCCGTCCGGCACCGCGCCGTAAGAGCCGGAAGAGATGATCGGGCCCAGTGCGCTGCCTATTGTGGGCGCGCCCATCGTGAGCGTGCCGCCGTTCAGATACTGCCTGTATTTGCCGTGCGGGTCGTGGCAGGAAGAGCAATAGAGATTCCCTGCCGGATAAGAGCCGCCGGGAGACGTTGTATACCTGGCATCGCCGGTAAGGCCGAAGTCGGCCGCAATGATGTCATGCCCGTGATCTACGCCGTTAATCTCGCCGGCGCCGCCTGCAACCTGGAGCCAGCCGAAGTCGCCGCCCGGGGTCATCTGAACAGGCAATGACGTCGCGGTCATGCCGGGGGTCATGATGTGATAGCCGCCCGGGTTGGCGTTGGCATGGCAGTTCAGGCAAGTGGAGCTCTGGTCGCTGCCCTTCAGAAGATAGACCTGGCCGTTGAACTGTACGGCGCCTGCGGTGGTGGTTACGGCCGCGTCATTTATCGAGTTGTGCATCGTGTGGCAGCCTTCGCAGTAGGCCACGCCGCCGTCGTGATAGGCGAAGGCCATGCTGCTCACGCCGAGGGTTATCATGGCCACTGCCAGGATAACCGTCATGAGTTTCATTCCTTTCATCATCATCTCCTTCTGATCTGTTCCTCCGCGGATTCCCGCGAATGGATTCATTCAGCCGGTAAAAACCGGCCCTTGCTGCACGTCATTTGAGGCACTCTCGTTTCCTCTCTGATCACCTCCTTTTCAAAGCGCAAAGAGCCAAGGTAAGCGCCTACTAGTTGTAGTAGACCCTGTAAACGCTCACGCCCCTGCCCGCGCTCTGGGTTATGTATAGCTTCCCGTTTGAAAAGGCCGCGTCCCTGGGCACTATCAGCCCCGCCTTGTCAAAACCCCTGTAGCCGAACTGCTGCACGAAATGGAGGCCCTTGTCGAACACCAGGACGGCGCACTTCAGGGCGTCCGTAACATATATATATCCCTTGCCGTCCACGGCTATACCAGAGGCGACGTTGAACTTGCCAGGGGAGCTTCCGCGCACACCGAAGCCGGTCAGCTTCCCGTCCGGCGAGAGCCTGAACGCGCTGAACAGGGTGGCTATCGTGAAGAAGATATTGCCCTCCCTGTCCACGCAGAGAGAGCGGATGTCGTTGTCGCCCTCCTCCTTTTTGGAAAACTTCAACATGCCCCCGATCTTCCACAGCTTATCCAGGGAGCCGTTCTCATTGACAACCGCCACCTGGAGCCGCTCGTAATCGGCCAGATAGATATGCCCGCCGCTGAAAAAGACCGCAGCGGGATGGAAATCCGGGCCAAGCCCTGGCAGCTTTATGGCGGAGAGGAAATCCCCCCTGTAATCCAGCTTCACCAGGTTGAACTTCTGGCCGTCCGTGTAGACAATGGCCAGAAGATTGCCATCCTTGTCCAGGGCCAGGCTGGTTATATGGCCGTACTTTTTTGTCAGATTCCAGTCCTCGTCCCCGAACTTGTAGACCTCCATGCCCGCATCGTTGAAAACCCGGACGTCCCCGTTTGATGTCACGTAGACCTCGTGCCTGGATTCGTCCACTGCCAGGTTGGGCCAGCTTGACGGGACCGCCCCGGTGAAATTTGAAAGGTTATACATATACCTGGCCTCAATCTCCGCAAAGGCCGGAGCGGGACTCACCTGCAAGGCCCCAAGCGCCAATAGCAGGCAGACCGCCACAACTCCCAACCTGCCCGGCATGCCTGTACCCATAAGTTTCATAGCTCTCATCGATGCCCGTAAGAGCAATGAACATACCAGACTTGTAAAAAATGTAAGTAGCTGTCTTTAAAAGGTTTCGGGGCTGGCCGTGAATTCCCTGGGCGGCCTTTCCGGTGAAATTACCAGTTCCGGTTCGGTAATTTCACCAAATTGGGTGGGGAAGAAAAGGAGGCGGAACTGGGAAAAAGATTGCAGACCCGCAGGCGGGTCCAAGTTTGCAACTTGGACCCGGATCCAAAGCGGATCGGGTCAC
>JACWAF010000008.1 GCA_014874185.1 Nitrospirota bacterium
CTTTTCGTGGGAGTCACCCGCCCACGGGTGACCCGATCCGCTTTGGAACAGAAAGGTCCTTTTCAGATTATCTTGGACAGCTGTGGTTTGCAAACTTGAACCCGCCTACAAGGAAGACGTTGTCATATCTCCAGGCTACTAAAGTCGCTGGATTCCGGGTCAAGCCCGGAATGACAACCAAAATAGATTTAATTTTGAGAACGGGTCAGTGGGCCTCGGCCCAGTTGCGGCCCGCGCCCGCCTGAACCTCGACGGGCACCGAAAGCGAAACGGCGTTCTCCATCTCTCGCCGGATGAATTTTTTTACATCGGGGGCTTCGGCCTTCGGGCATTCGAAGACCAGTTCGTCATGCACCTGCAGGATTAGCTTTGTTCCAGAGCCCTCCAGCTTTTGGGAGATGTTTATCATGGCCTTCTTGATGATGTCTGCCGCGGAGCCCTGGACGGGCGAGTTCATGGCAAGCCTTTCGCCAAGCGCGCGCGTGCGGGCATCCGCGCTCTTAAGTTCCGGGATGGGGCGCTTCCGGCCAGATATCGTGCGCACAAAACCTTTCTTTCTGCCCTCTTCGATAACGCGTCTTATGTATTCCTTCACGCCTGGGTGGCGCTCGAAGTACTTGTCTATGTACTCCTTCGCCTCCGTGGTGTTTATATTTATCTGCTCGCTCAGGCCATAGGGGGTTATGCCGTATACCACGCCGAAGTTCACGCCCTTTGCTATCCGGCGGTGGTCGGGGGTGACCCGCTCCGGCGCGATGCCCAATATCTCAGCCGCCGTCGCCGTGTGTATGTCCCGGCCCTCCCTGAAGAATTTTTGCAGGGTTTCATCACCGGAGAGATGCGCCAGCACGCGAAGCTCTATCTGCGAGTAATCGGCCGAGACGATCACATTTCCCTCTTCGGGCACGAAGGCCTGGCGCACCTTTATCCCCCACGCGCCCCGTATGGGGATGTTTTGCAGGTTTGGGTCCGTGGAGGAGAGCCTTCCGGTTGCCGTTGCGGCCTGGTTGAAGGAGGTATGTATGCGCCCTGTTTTGGCGTTCACAAGCCCGGGAAGGACATCAACGTATGTTGATTTTAATTTAAAGAGCGCCCTCCATTCCAATAGTTCGCGCGGGAGTTCGTGATGTTTCGCAAGCTCCTCCAGCACCCCAACTTCAGTGGAGTAGCCGGTCTTTTTCTTCTTCCCCGGCGTGAGGCCCAGCCTATCAAACAATATCTGCCCCAGCTGCCGGGGGCTATTGATGTTGAACTCGCATCCGGCAAGGAAGTATATCCTGCTTCTGAGGGCGTCCAACTCCCTCTCCAGTTCCCCGCTTATGGCATGGAGCCGTTCTGTGTCCACCTTCATCCCGGCCTCTTCCATGCGGGCCAGGACCGGGATAAGCGGCATCTCTATCTGGTAATAGCAGTCTTCCAGTTGCTCTTCTTTCAATTTGGGAAAGAGGATGTCCCTTAGTTCTATCGAAAGCCCCGCCTCGGTGCAGGCGAAGTTGGCTGCGTCCTCTACTGGGACGCCTTTGAAGGCCTTTCCCTTCCCGGCCAGCTCGGCCAGGGTGGGCTTTTTTATTCCCAGGTGCTCCAGGGCCGTGGTCTCCAGCCCATGCTCGCCCCGAAGCGGGTTTAAAAGATGGGACGCTATCATCGTATCGTGCAGAATCCCTTTAAGGCCCGCACCCGCTTTGTTGAACAGTATCATCGCCTGTTTCAGGTTATGGCCCGTTTTGGGGATGTTCTCATCTTTCAGGAGCGGTTTTATCGTGTTTATCGCCTCTGCCGGATTCATCTGCGCTGGGGCGCCCATATAGTCCTGCCTCAAAGGGACGTAAAAACCCTGCCGCGCATCCGGGGCCATGGCGAACCCGGCCATCTCGCTGCGCACCAGGCTGGAATCGAACGGGTATGCGGAGATTGCAAATTCGCCCTTTATTCCCCCGGCAAGGGTTTTAAGCTCCACCGGATCGAGGACGGCCCTGCACTCCATCTTTTCGGGGGCCGCGCCCGGCACCTGCTTCATCAAAGACGTGAACTCGAATTCCTTGAATATGGCCAAGAGGGCGCGCCAGTCCGGCTCGCGCACGGCAAACTCACTGATATCCATATCCATCGGCACCGCGCGGTTTATCTTCGCAAGCTCGCGTGAGAGTTTTATGTCCTCGATTCCTTCCGTTACCAGTTTTCTTGTCTTCTCTTTTTTTATCTTCTCCGGGTGCCCGATAATTTCATCAAGGTTTGTAAATTCGGTCAGCAGTTCCTTTGCGGTCTTCTCGCCTATGCCCTTCACGCCGGGGATGTTGTCCACGGTGTCGCCGGTGAGGGCCATGTACTCCGGCACCCTTTCGGGCGGCACGCCGAAGCGCTCCACCACATACGCGCTGTCATGGACGATGTTTTTAATAGGGGCGTACACCTTTATCCTGCCGTCCACAAGCTGAAGCATGTCCTTGTCCGCCGTGACTATGAAGACGTTATGCCCGGCGCCGGCCGCCTTCTCGGCAATAGTGCCGATGACGTCGTCGGCCTCATAGCCCGGCACCTCGTAAAACGCGATGCGCATGGCCGCGATGACCTTTCGGATGGAGGGTATCTGCTGGACCATCTCGTCCGGTGTATCGGGCCTGTGCCCCTTGTACTCTCCGTATAACACGTGCCTCTCCGTGCGGTGCGGCGTGTCAAAGATTATGGCCAGCCCGCCGGGTTTCAGGTCGCGGATGATCTTCAGGAGCATGTTCGTGAACCCGAAGATGGCGTTCGTGGGCCTGCCCTTCGAGTCCCTTAGCCCCCTTATTGCGTAGTATGCGCGGTAGACATAGGAACTGCCATCGATGAGATAGATGTCCATTGAGTTTATTGTAACCTGTACGGGGCTTTCCATGCCGGAATCCGCTCCGGGCCCGTTTGACATCCCCTGCCTCTGGGCTAAGATTTAATTATGGGCTTTGTTTAAAAAAGCCGTAAGGAGGTTAAAAATGAAAATCCTGATGCTGGCCGATGACAATTTCGAAGACCTTGAACTCCTGGTCCCTTATTACAGGTTCCTGGAAGAGGGGTTCACGGTGGATATCGCCTCCAGGAAGAGGGGCAAGATAAGCGGAAAGCACGATTATGAGACAGAGGCCAATAAAATGTATGAAGAGATAAACCCGGACGATTACGATATGCTCTTCCTGCCTGGCGGGAAGGCCCCCTCGAAGGTGAGAAAGGACAATGCCGCCCTGGCCATAGCGCGCCACTTCATGGAGAACAACAAGCCGGTGGTCACGATATGCCAAGGTCCGCAGATACTTATAAGCGCCGGGCTGGTGAAGGGCAGGCACATGACAAGCTGGCCGGAGGTGGCTAAGGAGCTGAAGGAGGCCGGGGCCGTCTATGAGGACAAGGAAGTGGTCGTGGACGGCAACCTGGTCAGTTCGCGCATGCCGCAGGACCTGCCCTATTTCCTGAAGGAAGTGATGAAGAAGGCAGCGGCGCCGGCCGTCTAATCCGCGCTTAATCCAAACAGAAGCCCCCGCCAAAGCGGGGGCTTCTGTTTTAAGTTAAAAGGATTCCTTGTCATTCCGGCTTGTCCGGAATCTTCCCTGGTCGTTGATTTCAAACTTATGGGAAACAGCGGGAAAGATTCCCGACGCGCTCAGCTTGCGGGAATGACAAAGAGTTCCGGTTTGCTTTTCCGAGTGCAGTGTAAGCGGCACAATCCCTTTTGATGCTGAAATCCCTTCTCCCTCGGGTTTTAAAACGAACTCGTCAACCATGGCCTTCGCCTTCCCCAGGCCGCCCACGAAATTGGCGTAAACCCCCACATAGCCCTTCCTGATATTGTCCGTCTGGAAAGGGCCCCCGTCCAGGAGCTGGCCGTCCCAGTATATCTTGGCCTTGTAATCATCCAATGTAATCTCAATCCTGTGCCAGCCGGC
The DNA here is from genome assembly GCA_014874185.1 of Nitrospirota bacterium. Taxonomy (GTDB): domain Bacteria; phylum Nitrospirota; class Thermodesulfovibrionia; order Thermodesulfovibrionales; family JdFR-88; genus JACWAF01. The sequence goes on from JACWAF010000008.1 coordinate 3,915, forward strand.
TTTCTGTGGCGCTCCGCCAGGCATCTCGTCCGCTCCCCAGAATTTGATGTAGACCGGGTAATCAAGCGTGCTCCTGCCTACAAAGGCCAGGCTTATCGTGGGCTCGTCCTTTTTGAAATCGCATACCACGCGGTAGAAGTCGCCCTCCATGGGGTCTATGAAAAAGGCAAGCCCGGCCAGAGGCCCCTTCTTCCCTTCCGTTACCGGGCAGTAGAGCATCGCCGACAACTCGAAATTCTGGACCGGTTTGGCCACCAGATAGCTCAGGCTTGCAAACCCGCCCATGTTGTCGTTGGTCAGCACGCCCACCCCGCCGTCCCCGTCCGTGTCGGCCTCGTCCTTCACGGCCTTCAAATTGTCCTTGTTGAAGAACGGGAAGAACATCCAGTGCATCTGCGCCTTGCCGCCGGGAAAGGTGTCCCTGTATTCCCTTTGCCTGCCGGCCGCGCCCGCCGGGGCTTGCAGCATGCTGATTGCAATCAGGATGAGGAAAACGGGGAGGGACTTCTTCATGTTTAAATTCTAGGGCAGGATGGTCCTCTGTCAAGCCGGATGCGTCCGCCTGGGCATTGTTGCAATAAAAACTCCCCGCACTTAAACTAGATCAATGACAGAGAATTCATCTTTCCGCTCCGGATATGCATCGATTATAGGCAGGCCCAACGTGGGCAAGTCCACGCTCCTGAACACCATCCTGGGTCAGAAGGTCTCCATAGTGACGGACAAGCCGCAGACCACCCGCAACAGGATAATAGGCATAAAGCACCTGCCCCACGCGCAGGTCATTTTCATCGACACGCCGGGCTTCCACAGGCCGCAGACAAGGCTTGGCGAATTCATGATGCGGGAGGCCAAAGAGGCCATGCGCGAGGTCGACGTGGTGCTGTTCATGGCCGAGCCGCGCCCGCCCGGAGACACCGAGGATGAAATAATAAAGTCCCTTGCCGGCGCGAAGAAACCCGTCTTCCTCCTGCTGAATAAAATAGACACCGTAAAGAAATCCAAGCTCCTCCCGGTCATTGAGGAGTATTCCGGGCTCTATCCCTTTCAGGAGATAATCCCGCTATCGGCGAAGACCGGCGAGGGGATAGAAACGCTGCTTCAGAAACTCCTTGAATACCTGCCCGAAGGGCCTGAATACTACCCCGAGGAGCTTGTCACCGATCAGCTTGAAAGATTCATGGTTTCTGAGATAATTAGAGAAAAGATAATGGAGGCCACCCGCGAAGAGGTGCCGCACTCCATCGCGGTGGATGTCGTGAGATGGGAGGAGGCCGAAGGCGCCCGCCTTACGATCAGCGCCGATATCTGGGTTGAAAGAGAAGGCCAAAAAGGGATTATAATAGGAAAACACGGCCAGATGTTGAAGGCCGTGGGGCAGTCCGCGAGGGTTGAAATAGAAGACCTCCTGAACGCGAAAGTTTTCCTGGAGCTCTGGGTCAAGGTCAAAAGGGACTGGCGGGAAGACATCAAATCCATAAACGAACTGGGAATCAGGTAGGTGCAAAAATGCTTGTAGAGATGAAAGTCGAGGGACTCCTGTTCGACCCCCGGAGCAATATGTACATACTCCTCCTCAGGGAAACGGAAGGCACTTCCACCCTGCCCATATGGATAGGAAAACCGGAGGCCGATTCCATAGCCCTTGCCTTGGGGAAGGTGATGACACCCAGACCCCTCACCCATGACCTCGTTAAAAACATGATAGAGAACCTGAAGATGCGCATATCCCGCATAGTCATAACAGACCTCCTGGAGAACACATACTACGCCCTCATATACCTCACCGACGGCAAAAAAGAAGTGCCGGTGGACTCCAGGCCCTCAGACGCCGTGGCCGTCGCCCTCCGGACCAACGCCGCCATCCTCGTCGAAGACAGCATCCTGGAACAGCGCAACTCCGACGAGCTTGAAGACTGGCTCAAGAACCTGCGCCCCGAAGACTTCGGGAACATAATGTAAGGCCAGGGCCTACTTCTCTTTTTTGCAAAAAAGAGAAGTAGCAAGAGAAAAAACTCTTAGTATTTTTTTCCGCTCATCCGAGCGGAAAAAATCTAAAAATTCTCTTTGCTTCTTTCTCTTATAAGAGAAAGAAGATGTCTTTCCCGCCTTGTTATAATCATTAATGCTAAGGCGTACTGAAGGGATAGTGCTCCGGACGCGCCCGTTTGGCGAGGCCGACCTGATAATAGACTACCTGACCAGGGACATTGGCGTGCAGTCCGCCTTTGCGAAGAGCCCCAGGAAGATAAAGAGCCGTTTCGGGGCCAGCCTGGAGCCGCTTACGCATTCAACGGTCTCCTTTATGGGAAAGGAGGACGCGCGCCTTCCCAGGCTCACCCAGTCGGATATTTTAAGGCCATTCTCCCAAATAAGGGAGGACTTGGACGCTTTTTTGACCGCCTCGGAATTCGCAGAGCTTGCGCTGAAGCTGCTGCCTGAAAAGGAGCCTAACCAGAAGGCGTTCGAACTCCTGCTCTGGGCCCTGGAACAGGTGGCGGGCGGCTGTC
>JACWAF010000009.1 GCA_014874185.1 Nitrospirota bacterium
CTGGATTCCCGCTGGAGTCTACCCCGTACCTGATACGGGGCGGGAATGACAAGGTCTGGCGTCTTTTGGACAGCATCTGGGGCCTGATTTCAGAGCGAGAGCAAAACCTGTCCAAAAGCCTGAGATTTCAGGAGGTTATTTCTCTTAAATGAGGCTTTTTAGAATATCTTGGACAGCAATGGTTACAAACCTGAACCAGCAGGGAAGGAGGCATGAGGGGCTTGCCCCTCATGCAGAAAAGGGGCGGCCATTGAAATTCAAATTCGTCTAACCGCCGCTTTTATGAGATACTTTAATAAAAGCCTTTCCGTCCTGCTATGAGCACATCCCGATTGGAAAAGAAAAATATGGTCTGGCGGGCCCCGCTTGGCGCAAACTACTCGCCCGGCGAGGGGGGCACTGATTTCCTTGTCTGGGCGCCGGTCAGGAACGAGGTCGCTGTAAAGATAGTTCAACCGGAAGAACGTATTGTCCTGATGGAGCCGGGCCGCTTCGGGTATTACCAGGCATTTGCCGGCGGCGTAAAACCAGGGACAAGGTATTTCTATCTTCTGGATGGAAAGGTTGCAAGGCCGGACCCGGCCTCGCGCTTCCAGCCCGAAGGCGTGCACGGCCCCTCCGAAGTGGTGGACCCGGACGGGTTCAAGTGGAATGACGCGGCCTGGGAGAACATCCCCTTGAGAGATTATATAATCCATGAACTGCACACAGGCACGTTCACGCGGGAAGGCACGTTTGAGGCCATAACAGGGCAAATCCCATATTTAAAGGACCTGGGTGTAACGGCTGTGGAACTGATGCCCGTTGCGCAGTTTCCGGGCGGGCGCAACTGGGGCTACGACGGCGCGTACCCTTATGCCCCGCAGAACACCTACGGGGGCCCGCGGGGGCTGAAAAAGCTGGTGGACGCCCTCCATCAAAACGGCCTTGCCGCAATCCTGGACGTGGTCTATAACCATCTGGGGCCTGAAGGAAATTATCTGCACGATTATGGCTTCTATTTCACAAACAAATACAGTACGCCCTGGGGCGACGCGATAAATTACGACGATGCCTGGTCGGACGAGGTGAGGAGGTTCTTTATCGAGAATGCGCTGTACTGGATTGCCGAATACCATTTTGACGGCCTCAGACTTGACGCCGTCCACGGCATCTGCGACCTGAGCCCGAGGCATTTCCTTGATGAGCTTACGGACAGGATACGCCAGTTTAAGGCGAAGGGCCTCCTGCAGAAGCCCGTATATGTATTCGTGGAATCCGACCGCAACGACTCGCGCGTGATAAGGCCCAGGCCATGGGGCGGGTACGGGGTGGATTGCCATTGGGATGATGACTTCCACCATGCGATTCATGCCGTGCTCACGGGCGAGCGGGACGGCTACTACGAGGACTTTGGAAGCGTTGCGCAGATAGAAAAATCCTTTCGCGAGGGGTTCGTGTACACGGGGCAGTATTCCTCTTACCGGAGGCGAAGCCACGGGAGCCCTTCCGAGGACCTGGAACCGGAGAGGTTCGCCGCCTTCAGCCAGAACCACGACCAGGTCGGCAACAGGCCCCTTGGCGAGCGGCTCTCAATGAAACTGCCCCCCGAAAAGCTGAAGCTTGCCGCGGCGGCCGTGCTCCTTGGCCCATATGTGCCGCTCCTCTTCATGGGCGAGGAATACGGTGAGACGGCCCCGTTCCTCTATTTCGTAAGCCATTCGGACCCGGCGCTGGTGCAGGCCGTGAGGGAGGGCAGGAAGCGGGAGTTCGCCGGTTTCTCCCGGGTGGCCGATCCCCCGGACCCGCAGAGCGAAAAGACCTTTGAGGACTCCAGGCTCAACCGGACGGCCCTTCTCAATGAAGCGCCGCATAAAGAAATCCTTGAATTCTATAAAAAGCTCATCTCGCTCAGGAAGGGACTTTCACCCGCTCTGAGGAGGGATATTCTGGTCTGGCGTGAAAAAGACGTTATAATGTTGTTTAGAAAGGCCGAAGGGGCCGTTCTTTGCGCGTTCAACTTCTCAGCCGAACCGGTCCGGGTCGAAATCCCGGAAGGCCCATGGGAGGCCCTCCTCGGGTCCCATGAGCCCGGAAAAAATTTTCTCCATCTCACGCCCTGGGATGCTATTCTTTTAAGGAAATCATGAACGGCAGGAATATCGTAATCCATGCGCATTTCTATCAGCCGCCGCGCGAGAACGCCTGGCTTGAGGCCATCGAGATACAGGACGGCGCCTACCCCTATCACGACTGGAACCAGAGGATAAACGCCGAGTGCTATGCCGCGAACGCCTTCTCCCGCATATTGGGGAATGAGGCCCGCATAGACCGGATCGTGAGCAATTACAAAAAGATAAGCTTCAATTTCGGCCCCACGCTCCTGAGCTGGATGAAGGAGTTGGCCCCCCACGTCCACGACGCCATAGTGGAGGCGGACAGGCAGAGCCTGGAAGAGCGCTCCGGCCACGGGAACGCGATCGCCCAGTGCTACAACCACCTCATAATGCCGCTTGCCTCGAGGCGCGAGAAGGAGACCCAGGTGGTATGGGGGATCGAGGACTTCAAAAGCCGCTTCGGGCGGCCCCCGGAAGGGATGTGGCTGCCGGAGACGGCCGTGGACACGGAGAGCCTTGAAGTGCTGGCGGCCAATGGCATCAAATTCACCATACTGGCGCCCTCACAGGCGCACAGGGTGCGAAGGGTCGGCGCACGGGACTGGACGCATGTGGACCAGGACTCGCTGGATATCAGGAAACCATATCTTGTAAGGCTCCCCTCCCGAAGATCGATAACCGTGTTCTTCTATAACGGGCCGGTCTCCAGGGCGATAGCCTTTGAGAACCTGCTTTCAAGCGGCGAGAACTTCGCGGGCAGGCTTGTGGGCATATTCGGCACAGAGGACAGGCCGCAGATTGCACATATCGCCACGGACGGCGAATCCTACGGCCATCATAGCAAGTTCGGCGACATGGCGCTTTCCTACTGCATACATTACGTGGAAGAAAAGAAGCTTGCCAATGTGACGAATTACGGGGAGTACCTTGCGGAGCACCCGCCCGAGTGGGAGGCCGAGATACAGGAGAACACATCATGGAGCTGTTTCCACGGGGTGGAGCGCTGGCGGGCCAACTGCGGCTGCAACACGGGCGCGCACCCGGACTGGAACCAGGAATGGAGAAAGCCCCTCAGGGAATCGATGGACTGGCTGAACGCGGAACTGGCCGGGACATTCGAGACGATGGGCGGGGACTATTTCCGCGACCCCTGGGGGGCCAGGAACGGATACATTCAGGTGATACTGGACCGGGGGCCGGAGAGCGTGGAGAATTTCTTCAGCCTGCACGCGGTGAAAAAATTAAATCCTGCCGAGACCGTCAAGGCCCTGAAGCTTCTTGAGATGCAGAGGCATTCCATGCTCATGTTCACAAGCTGCGGATGGTTCTTCGACGACCTTTCGGGCATAGAGACCGTACAGGTCGTCCAGTATGCCGGGCGCGCCATCCAGCTTCATGAGGAACTCGCCGGGGACAGCCTCCAGGAACGGTATCTGGAGCGGCTCTCCATGGCGAAAAGCAATCTCCCCGGGCAGGGCACGGGCAGGGAGATATATGACCGGTATGTCAAAGGCAAGATGGTGGATTTGAAGAAAGTGGCCGTCCACTACGCCATAAGCTCCCTGTTCGAGGAATATAAGGAGGAAGAGGCCCTCTACTGCTACGATGTCGAAAAAAAGGACTACGAGCGCTACAGTGTGGCCAGCAACGAGCTTGCCGCGGGCAGGGTGAAGGTGCGCTCCAGGATAATCCGGGAGGAGAACGAAGAGGACTTCGCCGTAATAAAAATAGGCAGCTCGGACATCAACTGCGGGCTCTGCCTCTGCAAGACGAAGGGCGATTTCGAGGAGATGAAAGGGAACCTCAGGGAGAATTTCCTGAAGGGGTATTTCTCCGAGACGCTGCGCCTGATGGACAAGTACCTGGGGACGCATACCTATTCACTGAAAGACCTCTTCACCGACGAGCAGAGGAAGATACTGAACCTGGCCGTGAAGGAATCCTACGAGGACTTCGACCGGCTTTACAAGGAACTCTTCGAGCGGAACAGGTTTCTGATGGGGCTGCTGAAAGATTTCGGCGCGCCCATACCGGACTCTTTTCTCTATGCCGCCGAGCATGTCCTGGCCATGGAACTGAAGCGCGCCATAGAGGAAGACCCCTTCAATGCGGACAGGGCCAAAGGCATCTATCAGGAGATCACCAGATGGGGGGTGAAGCTCGATCCCCTGAAGATGGAGTTCATAATAAGAAAAAGGTTCCACGTCCTCTTCAACGCCCTGGCGGAAAACCCCGTGGTGGATTCCATAAAAAACATAAGGGCGCTCCTCCGGTTCGCGTTCACATTGCCCTTCCAGATAAACCTCTGGGAGGCACAGAACACATGGTACGGCATGGCGCAGGGCATCTATAAGGAATTCGCGAAGAGGAGAGACGAAGGGGCGAATACGTGGATTAAAGAATTCATGGAGCTTGGGAAGGCGCTCTTCTTCAATACGGAGGAAGTGCTGCGTGCCGAAAAATGACAAGGTCCTTCGCATCCCGGTCTCCACATACAGGCTTCAGTTAAACAGGTTCTTCACCTTCAAGGACGCAAGGAAGATCGCCGCCTACCTGAACGGGCTTGGCATAACTGACATCTACTCGTCTCCCTATAAGATGGCGCGTCCGGGCAGCATGCACGGCTACGACATAGTGAGGCCTGACGAGTTGAACCCGGAGATAGGGACCGAGGCCGATTACGACGGGCTTGCCGGTGAGCTGAAGGAATTCGACATGGGCCATGTGCTGGACATCGTCCCCAACCACATGTGCATCCTGGGAGGCAACAGGTGGTGGAAAGACGTGCTCGAAAACGGCATGAGCTCGCCCTATTCCAGCTATTTCGATATCGATTGGGACCCCGTTAAAGAGCCCCTGAACGGCAAGGTGCTGCTGCCGATACTGGGCGAGCAGTACGGGAAGGCGCTCGAAAACGGCGAGTTCACGCTGGGTTTCACGGACGGCTCGTTCTTCATCTCCTATTACGACCATACGCTCCCGGTGGAGCCCGGCTCCTACGAGTTCATCCTGAGACAGAGGCTGGAGGGGTTGGAGCAGAAGATGGCCGGCTCAGAAGATATTGAGGAGCTGATGAGCATTCTCACGGCGATAAGCCATCTGCCCCCGCCAGCCGAGCGCGACCAGGAAAAGATGCGCGAGAGGCAGCGGGAGAAGGAAGTGATAAAGAGGAGGCTCGCCGCCCTGTATGAAACATCCGGCGCGGTAAAAAAGTTCATTGACGAAAACCTGGAGCTGTTCAACCCCCCCAGGGGCTCGGACCCCGGAAAGTTCGACCTTCTGGACGCCCTGCTTTCAAGACAGCCATACAGGCTGGCCCTCTGGCGTGTCGCCACGGAAGAGATAAACTACCGCCGGTTCTTCGACATAAACGAGCTTGCCGCCATACGTGTTGAGCAGCCGGACGTCTTCAGGGACAGCCATGTCCTTGTGTTCAAATACATCAAAGAGGGGAAAATCACGGGCCTCCGGGTAGACCACGTGGACGGGCTTTATAACCCCGGCGATTATCTCAGGAAGCTCCAGGAAGAGGCGGTCTTTGCGGCAACCCCTTCCACCAAGCCCGAACAGATCGCCATGCGGGAGCTTATAAAAGGCGAGCTGCAGAAGGCCCGTCCAGCCATGCCGTTCTACGTAATCGGCGAGAAGATACTTTTGAAGGGCGAGAAGCTCCCCGAGGACTGGCCGGTCTACGGCACCACCGGCTATGACTTCCTTAACCTTCTGAACGGGATATTCATAAAGACCGAAAACTCCGGGCAGATGGACGAGATATACGCCAAGTTCATAAAGGAGAAAAAAAGGGGTTTCCCCGAGATCCTTTACCAGAAGAAAAAGCTCATAATGGAAGCGTCAATGTCTGGCGAGATAAACGTGCTGGGGCACAAGCTGAGCGTTATAGCCGAGAAATCCAGGACGACAAGGGATTTCACGCTGCTCAGTCTCACCAGGGCGATCATAGAGGTCATCGCCACGCTTCCCGTCTACCGCACGTACATAACCGGCGCGGGCTCAAACGAGCGCGACCGCCGCTATATAGAGCAGTCCGTCCGGAAGGCGCAGAAGATGAACCCCTCCATGAGCGCCTCGGTATTCGAATTCCTGAAGGGGGTCCTCTCCCTCGACTATCCCGCCGGCTATTCCGACGAGGACAAGGCCCTCTGGCTGGATTTCGTGATGCGTTTTCAGCAGAACTCCGGCCCGGTGATGGCGAAAGGCCTGGAGGACACGGCCTTCTACACCTATAACAAGCTGCTTTCGCTGAACGAGGTGGGCGGCTCTCCGGACAGGTTCGGCTGCACCCTCGAGACCTTTCACGGCCAGAACATAGAGCGGCACAAGGGCTGGCCCTATTCCATGCTGGCCACGTCCACGCACGACACGAAAAGGGGCGAGGACATGCGGGCAAGGCTGAACGTCATCACGGAGATGCCGCGGGCCTGGCGCGAGCAGGTCTTCAAATGGCGCAGGCTCACCAAAGCCAAAAAATGCCTGCTGGACGGCAAGGCCGCGCCCGAACCGGACGAGGAATACCATCTGTTCCAGAGCCTGCTTGGGGCCTGGCCGCTTCTGCCCGCGCAGGGCCCGCCGGAAGCCGGATTCATCGAACGGATAAAGCAGTACATGATAAAGGCCCTCAGGGAGGCAAAGAAGAACTCCAGCTGGATAAACCCGGATACGGAGTACGAGGACGCTGTAATGTGCTTCATGGACGAGATGCTGAAGCCGGAGGGCCAGTTCCTCAAGGAATTCAGACACTTCGCGGATTCCATCTCCTTTTACGGGATGTTCAATTCCCTGAGCCAGGTGTTTCTGAAGATAACCTGCCCCGGAGTGCCGGACTTCTACCAGGGCACGGAGTTATGGTATTTTTCACTTGTGGATCCGGACAATAGAAAGCCCGTTGACTACGATGCGAGGGTGAAGACACTGACGGAGCTTAAGGACAGGGAGGGCCTGCTTGGCCCGGATGGGCTCTGCCGCCATCTCCTGGAGAACCTCCGGGACGGGATGATAAAATTTTACGTCATCTGGAAGGCCCTAAATTTCAGAAAGGCCAACCCGGGACTTTTTCTGGAAGGCGAGTACATTCCCTTGGATGCGGACGGCGTATTCAGAGAGCACATCTGCTCTTTCGTGAGGAAGAGCGAGGGCCTGCGGGCCGTTGCCGCCGCGCCAAGGTTCTTTGCCGGCCTCATCCAGCCCGGGGAGTTCCCCATCGGAGGCAAGGTCTGGCAGGACACGAGGCTGGTACTCCCCGGCCCCGGACGGTTCAGGGACGTTTTTACCCTGAAAGAGACAGGGACGGTTGAGGAAGATGGCAGGCATGTGCTTTACCTGAGGGACGCACTTGGCGATTTCCCTCTGTTTCTGGGGCAGGAGATTGAATGAAACCGGAAATGGAAAGGCTTATAAACGCGCTCTCTGATATGGCTGGCATAGTCCCCTTCTATTACGACATCTGGGGAGAGAGGCACGAGACCTCCCTGGAAACCAAGGGGAAAATACTTTTTTCCATGGGCTATGACGCGGAGAACGAAGAGGCCCTGAGAGAAGCGGTCATTAAAAAGAGAACGCCGTCTTTTCTGGAGCCGGTATACGTAATCAGGACGGAAGAGAAAAAAAATATAACCTTTCATCTGCCTTATTTGGGGGAGGCCGGCTTCAGAGTCGGCCTGAAAGACGAAGCGGGCGGTTCAGAGGGCTTCGAATCGTCCCTTCGGCCGGAAGGACAGGTGGAAAGAGGCGGCCAGACCTATGGCAGATACCTTTTTGAGATCGGCCATGAGCTTGCGCCGGGCTACTACGGGCTCTCAGCGGAGGTCCGGTATAAAGGGGAAAAGCTCTCTGGCACGGCCAGGCTGATAATCACGCCTGGGGCCTGCTATATACCTGAAGATTACGATAAGACCTGGGGCATGGTGCTTGCGCTTTACAGTCTCCGTTCCGGCAGGAACTGGGGGATCGGGGACCTTACCGACCTTGAAAACGCGGCCAAATGGATAGGCGGGCTTGGCGGGGACTTCGCCGGCGTGCTGCCCCTTCACGCCCTGCCCCTTCCGGGGGGCATCAGCCCCTATTCGCCCGTGAGCAGGCTTTACTCGAATTTCATCTACATCGATATCGAGGCCGTGCCTGAGTTCCAGGCGATAAAGGGCAGGACGGACTGGAAGCGGATATCCGCGCTCAGGAATACGGAATTCGTGGATTATCCGGGGGTTTACGCCGTTAAAGAGGATGCGCTCAGGGGGATGTTCTCGCATTTTTACGAGGAGCATTATAAAAAGGGCTCCGGGCGGGTAAGGGAATTCGAGGCATGGCTTGGGAGGGAGGGACAGAGCCTCCTTGATTACGCCACATTCACGGCCCTTTCGGAGATTTATAAAACGGGCTGGATGGACTGGCCCGAAGGGTATAAAAATCCTCACGGCAAGGCGGTGGAGGAGTTCAGGGAGAAGAACCCCGAACGGGTCCTTTTGTATGCTTATGCCCAGTGGCTTTTTGAAAGCCAGCTGGAGAAGGCCGATATGGCCGCCGGAAAAAGCGGCATGAGGCTGGGGCTTTATTTCGATCTGGCCATAGGCTCGCTTGGGGGCGGCGCGGACGCCTGGGGCTTCAGGGACCAGTTCGCAATCGGCTCGGACGCCGGGGCCCCGCCCGACAACTTCAGCCTGGCCGGGCAGAACTGGGGCTTCCCGCCCCTCGTCCCTGACAGGCTGCGTGAATCGGGTTACGAGCTTTTTATAAAGACCATCAGAAAAAACCTGGAGCACGGGGGGATGCTGCGCATCGACCACGCGCTTTCCCTGTTCAGGCTTTTCTGGATCCCGGAGGGCTCGAAACCAGCCGATGGGACATACGTGAATTACCCTTCGGAAGACCTTTTGGGCATCGTGGCGCTTGAGAGCCAGAGACGGAAGGCCGTCATAGTGGCCGAGGACCTGGGCACCATTCCGCCTGAGGTGCGCCGCGCCCTTGCCGGGTACAGGATGCTCTCTTACCGCCTCTTCTATTACGAGCGGAAATATCCCGCGCCGGACCTGGTTGCGCCTGAAGACTACCCGCATTCCGCCTTCTGCGCCATAACCACTCACGACCTGCCCACGATATGCGGATTCTGGGAGGGAAGGGACATCGCGGAGAAAAAATCCCTGTCTCTATATCCATCCGAAGAGAGTTATAATAAAGAAATTGAGGCAAGGGAAAGAGACAGGCGGTTGATAATGGAGACGCTTAAAAAAGAGGGCCTTCTTCCGGCGGATTACCTGAAGCCGGAGCGGATGGACCGGGAACTGATGCTTGCCATATACGGCTATCTGGCCAGGACCCCCGCCCTGACGGTTGGCGTAAGCCTGGATGACTGGCTTGGGGTGGCCGGACAGCAGAATATGCCCGGGACGGCCGGGGGCCATCCGAACTGGAGGCGCAAGTCACCTCAATTGGTGGAAGAGTTCACCCGGGGCGGCCAAGCCCTTTCCGCATTGTTCCGCAGATACCAGAGGGGCCGTTGATCCCTTATCCGCATTTCAAGCCCTATATAGTAAAGATAGGCCCTCTGGAGTTCCGCTGGTACGGGCTCATGTACGTGCTGGGGTTCGTGACCTCCTATCTCCTGTTCCAGTACCAGGTAAAGCATGGCAAAAGGAAGATTGAAAACCTCACCCATCAGGTGGTTGAGAACCTGTATTTCTGGGCGATACTGGCCCTTGTGCTTGGGGCAAGGATAGGGTATGTAATATTCTATAATCTGCCATACTACCTCCAGAACCCGCTGAAGATATTTGCCGTCTGGGAGGGCGGCATGTCGTTTCACGGCGGGCTGATAGGCGTGGTAATCGCCGGGGTCCTCTTCTGCCGCAAGTACAAACTTGATTTCTGGCGCATAACGGACATGTTCGTGCCGACGGCCCCTCCGGGACTCTTCTTCGGGAGGATGGGGAATTTCATAAATGGAGAGCTGTTCGGACGGCCTTCGAACCTGCCCTGGGCGATGGTCTTTCCGGAGGGCGGCAATGTGCCCCGCCACCCATCGGAGCTTTACGAGGGATTTCTTGAAGGCATAGTGCTGTTTACGGTCCTCTGGATAATAAAAGACAGGATAAAAACAAGGGGGCTTGTGCTGGCCATCTTCCTGGTGCTGTATGGATTATTCAGGTTCCTGGTTGAATTCACGCGCCAGCCGGACCCGCAGCTTGGCTACGTGCTTGGCCCCTTCACGATGGGGCAGATACTGAGCTCGGTCATGATGCTGGCAGGCGTCCTGCTGGGCCTGTGGAGGCTTGCCGCGGAGAGAAAGGCGGTGCGCGCCGGCGCTTAAGGCTCCACAGGCCTCTGAACGACCTGTTTTCCGGTCTTTCTGATAAGGCAGGCGGCCATTGCGGCAATCCCCTCGCCCCGGCCCAAAAACCCCATCTTCTCATTGGACTTGGCCTTGACGGCGATATTTTCAGTCCCCAGTACTGCGGAGAGGTTTTTTTTCATGCCTGGGATATGGGGGGCCATCTTCGGAGACTCCGCGATTATCGTGGAATCGATGTTCGCAATCTCAAACCCGTTCTCATCCAGCAGTTTCTTCACGTGTTCCAGAAGCCTGATGCTGGAAATCCCTTTATATTGCAGGTCCGTATCCGGGAAATGTGCGCCTATGTCGGCCCTGCCCATTGCGCCAAGGAGGGCGTCTATTATGGCGTGGACCAGCGCGTCCCCGTCCGAGTGGCCCAGGAGACCTTTATCATGCGGTATCTCCACGCCCCCAAGGACAAGTTTTCTGCCCTCCACCAGCCGGTGGCTGTCGTACCCTGTCCCTATTCGCATTTCAGCATCCTTTCCGCATAGGCCACGTCTTCCCTGGTGGTTATTTTAATATTGCAGGGGTCACCGGGCGCAATCTTTATTTTTCCGCCCGCGGCCTCCACGAGCATGGCGTCATCGGTGCCGTAAAAGCCGGAGTGCATGGCCCGCCGGTATGCATTTATAAGCACACTGTAACGGAATACCTGCGGCGTCTGGATGGAGGAGAGCCTCTCCCTTTGAAGCGTCCGCATAACGATGCCCTCCGGAGAGACCTCTTTTATCGTCTCCTTCGGCGTGAGACCGGGCGCCACGCCGTCAAAGCCCGGGAGGGCGTGAATAAGCCCGGTCACGAAGGATGCGTCTATCAGGGGGCGCGCGCCGTCGTGGACCAGCACGATAGCGGCATCGGGGGGGAGCATTTTGAGGGCGTTATAGACCGAATCCTGCCGCTCGACCCCGCCGGGGGCTATGCGGCGCACCCTGGGAAGGGTTTTGTCTTCCAGCAGCCTAAGTGCGAGCCCGGTATCCTCTTCCCGGATGATGGGGATTATCTCGGTGAGCCCGGGCACTTTCTCCAGGGCCTGAAGCGTCCAGAGGAGCAGGGGCTGTTCCCTGATATGGAAGAAGCTCTTCCCGGCTGGCGCGCCCAGACGCCTGCCGGAGCCGGCGGCTGGCACAAGGGCATAAATGCCGGTTTGCAGCTGTTCTTTTTCTATCTGGCCGCCCTCGCTTCTTCGTGCTCGTAGTCTTCCTTGGTCTTCGTGAATATCATGCGCCCCGCCGTGGTCTGCAGGACGCTGGTCACGGCCACGTCCACGGTCTTTCCGATGAGCTTCCGGCCGTTGTCCACCACCACCATCGTGCCGTCGTCAAGATAGCCTATGCCCTGGTTGGATTCCTTGCCTTCCTTGATGATAAAGACGTTCATCGTCTCGCCGGGCAGGACCACGGGCTTCAGGACATTTGCCAGTTCGTTTATATTCAGCACGGAGATGCCGTGCAGCTCCGCCACCTTGTTCAGGTTGAAGTCGTTGGTGATTATCTTCGCGTTCATCGCCTTCGCCAGGGCCACCAGCTTCGAGTCCACCTCTTTTATCTTCGGGAAGTCCTCCTCCACGATGCGCACGTCTATCTGGCTCATCTTCTGCATCCTGTGCAGTATGTCCAGGCCGCGCCTGCCGCGCGCCCTTTTGAGGGAATCCGGGGAGTCCGCGATGTGCTGAAGCTCCTGCAGTATGAACTGGGGGACAAGGAAGGTGCCCTCAAGGAAACCCGAGTCCGATATCTCCGCAATCCTGCCGTCTATTACCACGCTCGTGTCCAGGAGCTTTATGGACTCCGGCTGGGCCTCGCCCCTGAATATGCGGAACAGGCCGGGTATGGTCAGGTTCTGTCCCTTTTTCAGCCCTATCAGAAGGCCGCCCCATCCAAGGATGCCTGAAACTATAAAGAATGCAAGCTCCTTGTACACCCCCGGTATCACTACCTCAACAGGCAGCAATATCAGGAACGCAAACAACAGGCCTATCCCAAGCCCTATCAGGCCGCCGACAACGGTCCCCAGGCTTACCTTGCGCAGAAGCCTTTCCAATATGAGGGCGCAGATGCCGCCCACCGCGCCAAGAATTGCCCCGGCAATGGCGGCCCCATCGGCCCGCCCTATCAAAATGCCCGCCACAAGAAAAGCGGCGAATATGATTGCCCTTATGAATATAAGCATTATCCACCTCTATTTATTTTTAAAATTTAAGTTCCAGCCTAATACTGTTTCAGGGAGATGTAAAACCGTTTGCCCATCCTGTTGGCCAGGATGAGGACCGCGTCCTCAGAGCTTGCCCGCGAGGCGCGGGAGAGGAAGTCATTTACGCCCCTTATCTCTTTCCTGTTTATCTCCTCGATGATATCGCCCCGCTTGAGGCCCGCTTCAAGGGCCGGGCTGGGGTCGTCCATATCCACCACGACCACTCCCTTCTCGCTTGCGGGAAGCCCAAGCTGCCGTTTTATGTCCCGGCCCAGTTCGGCAACTTTCAGCCCGTCCAGCGGGGCCATGTGCATGCTTTCGACCCTTGGGACGAAGGCGGGCCGCTTCTGCGGGGGCTGGTCGCCAGGGTTCTCCCTGACCTCCGCCGCCAGGTTGATGCGCCTGGAGTCCCTTACTATTGTAAGGGTCACTTTTGCGCCCGGCTTGGCCTCGGCCACCAGGTTCTTGAGCATCGAGGGGTCTTCGATCTCCTTGCCGTTTACGGCCGTTATCACGTCCCCGCGCCTCACGCCCGCGTCCAGGGCCGGGCCGCCCTTCGCGAGATCGCTCACCAGCGCCCCTACGGGCTTGTCCAGCCCGAATATCTTGCCCATCTCGGGCGTAAGCTCCTGAATGTTCACCCCCAGCCAGCCCCTCACGACCCTTCCCGTTTCCTCCAGCTGCCCCATGATGAGCCGGGCCATGTTGGAGGGCACGGCGAACCCTATCCCCTGGTAGCCGCCGCTCCTGGAGAAGATGGCCGTGTTTATGCCTATTATCTCGCCTTTTACATTTACGAGCGGGCCGCCGGAATTGCCCGGGTTTATGGCCGCGTCCGTCTGTATGAAGTCTTCGTAGTCCGCTATCCCCACGTTTGCCCTTCCCACGGCGCTGATGATGCCCATGGTAACGGTGTGGCTCAGGCTGTAAGGGTTGCCGATAGCCAGCACGAACTCGCCAACTTCCAGCGCGTCCGAATCGCCCCACCGGGCGGCCGGCAACCCCTTCTCGTCTATCTTCAGCACGGCAAGGTCGCTCTTGGGGTCTGTGCCCACGACCCTGCCCCTGAAGCTCCGCTTGTCAAAGAGCGTGACCCTGATGTCGTCGGAGTTCTCGACCACGTGATTGTTCGTAATTATATAGCCGTCGGGTGAGACGATCACTCCGGAGCCAAGGTTCTGCTCGCTCCGCCCGCCCCCTTCCTGGTCGTCGAAAGGCCCGGAAAAATCGAAAAGATCGCCTGAACCGCCTGCCTGCCGCTTCCTGGTTGCCGCGATGTTCACGACCGTTGGGGAGACGGATTTAACTATATCAGAAAAGGCGCGCGCCGTCTCCCTTATCCGCACCGGGGTAGAGATGAACGGGCGCCTGCGGGACTCTAAATGTCCCTCGTAAGCGTAAAAAGCAACCCCCCCCAGGACAAATCCCAACAGGACGAGCGCGAGCCCGATTGTGAACTTCTTCACAAATTTATTATAATCACATTTTAAGGCCATAGGCAATTTATGCATGTTATAATAACTGGTTATGGTCGCAGTAGTGGTTATCCCCGCCCGGTATCGCTCGAGCCGTTTCCCCGGCAAGCCCCTCGTACCCCTGAACGGCAAGCCCCTTATATGGCATGTCTGGGAAAAGGCGAAAAAGGCAAGGCTTGCGCGCGATGTATTGATAGCCACGGACGACCGCAGGATATACCGGGAATGCCTGGATTTCGGGGCACGGGCGGTGATGACATCGGATGCCCATCCATCGGGCACGGACAGGGTGGCCGAGGCCGCAAAGGGCTTTGAAGAGGCGGACGTGATAGTGAACCTGCAGGGCGACGAGCCCCTTATAAGGCCGGAGATGATAGATGCGGTGATAGAGGCCCTTTATGACGGGCGGGCCGATATGGGCACGCTGGTAAAGCGGATAGAGAGCAGGGAAGAGTTCGAAGACCCCAACGTGGTAAAGGCCGTTCTGGACGAGGAGGGCTTCGCCCTGTATTTTTCCCGCTCGCCAATCCCATATAATAGGGACGGCGGGGGGTTGCCCGCGGCCTGGAAGCATATAGGGATTTATTCCTACAGAAAAGAGGCCCTCGCGAGGCTTACCGCCCTCAGGCCCACGGGGCTTGAGGAGACCGAGAAACTGGAGCAGCTCCGGGCCCTGGGGCACGGGATGAAGATAAAAGCGAGGCAGACGCGGTTTGAAACAATAGGGGTGGACACCCCGGAAGACTTGATAAAGGTGGGGAAATGGCTAAATTCATATTCGTGACGGGCGGGGTCGTATCGGCCCTGGGGAAGGGTATCGCGGCGGCCGCGACGGGGGCGCTCCTTGAGAGCATAGGGCTGAAGGTCACACTCCAGAAACTGGACCCTTACATAAACGTAGACCCCGGCACGCTCTCTCCCTTCCAGCATGGAGAGGTCTACGTCACCGACGACGGGGCGGAGACAGACCTTGACCTCGGCCATTACGAGCGCTTCACCCACGCCAAATCCACCAGGGACAATAACTACACGACTGGAAAAATCTACTACAACGTCATAACCAAAGAGCGCCGTGGAGATTATCTTGGCGACACCGTGCAGGTGGTCCCGCACATAACGGACGAGATAAAACAGGCCATAAAGTCCGTGGCCCCCGGCAACGACGTGGTTCTCGTGGAGATAGGCGGCACGGTGGGCGATATAGAGGGCCTGCCCTTTCTTGAGGCCATAAGGCAGATGCGCTACGACGTGGGGCGCGAGAATGTCTTTTACATGCACCTGACCCTGGTCCCGTACATTCCCACGGCGGGGGAGCTGAAATCAAAACCCACCCAGCACAGCGTTATGAAGCTGAGGGAGATAGGTATCCAGCCGGATGTCCTCCTGTGCCGCACGGACCGCCCCCTGCCGGAGGGCGTAAAGAAAAAGATAGCCATTTACGCCAACCTGGACCCGGAGGCGGTCATAAGCGCCCTGGACGTCCAGCATATATACGAAGTGCCCCTGTCCCTGGAGAAAGAGGGGCTGCTGTCTTTCATTTCGAAGAGGCTGGGGCTTGACTCAAGGCAGCCGGATCTGGAGACCTGGAAAGACGTTGTAAACAAACTGAGGGAGCCCAAAAACGAAGTCGTCATCGCCGTGGCCGGCAAATATATCGGCCTCAAGGATTCCTACAAAAGCCTGATCGAGGCCCTCACCCACGGCGGAATAGCAAACGACGCCTCGGTAAGGATAGAGTGGGTGGACTCCGAGGAGATCGAGGCCCACGGGCCGGAGAAGTATTTGTCCGAAGTGGATGGCATCCTGGTGCCCGGCGGGTTCGGCTACAGGGGCATAGAGGGGAAGATCGAGGCCATCAGATACGCGAGGGAGAAGAAGATCCCCTTCTTTGGCATTTGTCTGGGGATGCAGTGCGCGGTGATAGAGTTTGCGCGGAACATCTGCGGCCTGAAGGCCAACAGCACCGAGTTCGACATGAAGACCCCCGACCCGGTCATCTACCTGATGGAGAAATGGTACGACTTCCGGAAGGGGAAGATTGAAGAGCGGGACGTGAACTCGGACTTGGGCGGCACGATGCGCCTCGGGGCGTACCCCTGCGTCCTGGAAGAGAACTCGAAGGCCATGGAGGCCTATGGGCGGAAGGAGTTGTCCGAGCGGCACAGGCACCGTTACGAGTTCAATAACGTATACAGGAACACCCTCACCTGCCGGGGGATGAAGATAACCGGCATTAGCCCGGACAAGGAGTTGGTGGAGATTGTGGAGCTTGAGGACCACCCGTGGTTCCTTGGCTGCCAGTTCCATCCGGAGTTCAAGAGCCGTCCCACTGATCCCCACCCCCTCTTCAAGGCGTTCATAAAGGCATCGCTGAAGGAAAAGCGCTCGCTGTTTCCGGGCCTGAACGCCGAGCGGGCCGGAGCGGAGACAAAAAGAAAAATCAGTCCGATAGAGTCCTGATGGGCCGGATAGTGGAAATCAGGAGCGCCCGGATTGGGGGCGGGGGGCCGCTCGCGGTGATAGCCGGCCCCTGCGTGATAGAGTCCGAAGAGGTGGTCTTCGGCACGGCGGAGGCCCTCAGGGACATCTGCCAAAGACTCTCCCTGCCCCTGGTCTTCAAAAGCTCTTATGATAAAGCCAACCGCAGTTCCATTAATTCCTTCCGCGGGCCAGGCCTCGCCAGGGGGCTTGCCATACTTGGAGAGGTAAAGGAGAAATTCGGGGTTCCGGTGATCTCCGATGTGCATTCCCCTTTCGAAGTCGGCCCGGCATCCGATGTGCTTGACGCCCTGCAGATACCGGCATTCCTGTCTCGCCAGACCGATTTGATCGTGGCCGCCGGGAAGACGGGCAAGCCCGTGAACATAAAAAAAGGCCAGTTCCTCTCCCCGTGGGAGATGGGGAACGCGGTAGAGAAGTTCATCTCCACGGGGAACAAAAACCTCCTCCTTACGGAAAGAGGGAGTTCCTTTGGTTATAATAACCTGGTCGTGGACATGAGGGCGATTCCCGTGATGAAGTCCTTCGGCTGCCCGGTAATCTTTGACATGACCCACAGCGTGCAGCTTCCGGGCGGCATGGGGACGGCATCCGGGGGGCAGAGGGAGTTCGCCCCCGTGCTTGCCAGGGCGGCGGTTGCGGCCGGTGCGGACGGGGTTTTTCTTGAGACGCACCCGGACCCCGGAAAGGCCCTCTGCGACGGCCCGAATATGATACCGCTTGGCGAAGTGGAAGGGCTTTTGACCGCGCTTAAAAAAATACACGAGGCCCTATGAGTTCGATACTGGACGAGGCGAAAAGGGTTCTAAATATAGAGGCCGGGGCGCTGGCCGCCCTGGTTGCCGCTCTGGACGCCTCCTTCGAGCGCGCGGTGGATGTCTTCGAGGCCTGCAAGGGGCGGGTGATAGTGACCGGGATGGGCAAAAGCGGCCTGATAGGGAAAAAAATAGCCGCCACCTTTTC
Source organism: Nitrospirota bacterium (assembly GCA_014874185.1). Classification (GTDB taxonomy): domain Bacteria; phylum Nitrospirota; class Thermodesulfovibrionia; order Thermodesulfovibrionales; family JdFR-88; genus JACWAF01. The sequence goes on from JACWAF010000009.1 coordinate 17,568, forward strand.
ATCCGTTGGCGTGCCGTCCGGTTTTCTGCATCCGGCGGAGGCCATTCACGGCGACCTGGGGATGGTCACATCCACAGACGCAGTGCTTGCCATATCCAACAGCGGCGAGACCGATGAGCTTGTCTCCCTTGTACCCCACCTTAAAAGGTTCAATGTGCCCCTGATAGTCATGAGCGGCAACCCCGGCTCCACGCTGGCCAGGTGCGCCGACGCGCATATAAACGTGGCCGTGAAGGAAGAGGCCTGCCCCTTTGGAGTGGTGCCCACGGCCTCATCGACGGCGGCGCTGGCGATGGGGGACGCCCTGGCCGTCTGCCTTATAAAAAAGCGCGGTTTCAAGGCCGAGGACTTCGCCTTCTTCCATCCCGGAGGAAGCCTGGGGAAGAAACTTCTTATTACGGTGGGCGATCTCATGCACACGGGGGATGATCTGCCCGTAGTGGCCCCGGCCACATCCATGATAAAGGCCGTTATGGCAATATCATCGAAAAGGCTTGGGATAACCCTGGTGGTGGAGGACGGCAAGGTTAAAGGCGTGATAACGGATGGCGACCTCCGGCGGGGACTTGAACGGCACGGGAAGGACTTCTTCGAGAAGGCGGCGGGCGAGGTAATGACGAAAAGCCCGAAGTCCGTCTCCGCCCGCGAGCTTGCCGCGAAGGCCCTGGCAATAATGGAGAAGCACTCCATAACCGCCCTCCCCGTGGTGGACGCGCGGGGTGCCCCCCAGGGCGTGATCCACATCCACGACATACTTAAAAAAGGGATAGCGTGAGGGCAAAAAAACTCACCCCCGCGGAACTTAAAAAACGCGCGCGCACGGTAAAGCTGCTCATATTGGACGTGGACGGCGTGCTCACCGACGGCGGCATCATCATGGACGGCGGGGACAAGGAATATAAAAAATTCAACGTGCGCGACGGGCACGGGATAAAACTCCTTGCCAAGGCGGGCATCCAGGTGGCGATCATAACCGGAAGGGACTCGGCCGTGGTGGCCCGCAGGGCGCGCGAGCTTGGCATCACGGAGGTCCACCAGCGCTGCCATGACAAGGTGAGCGTGTACAAAGGGCTTCTGGAAAGACTGGGTGTCACTGAAAATGAAGCCGCCTATATCGGGGACGATATAGTGGACATACCGGTCTTCGTGCGCACGGCCCTGCCAATTGCGGTAAGCGATGCGCACGAGGACGCGAAGAGATACGCCCTTTACGTAACCAAATCCGCCGGGGGCAGGGGGGCGGTGCGCGAGGCGGCCGAAATTATCTTGAAGGCAAAGGGCCTGTGGGATGCAATCATCGGAGCCTATAGTCAGGTTTAACCTGCCAACCATACTCACGCTGAGCCGGATCGTCCTGATCCCGTTCTTCATATTCGTTACGCCCGATGATCCCGTTTTGGGTGCGGCGATCTTCACCCTGGCCTCCCTGACCGATCTGCTGGACGGCTATCTGGCCAGGAAGCTGGGCGCCATAACCAAGTTCGGCATCATCGTGGACCCGATAGCGGACAAATTCCTGGTCATCTCGGCCCTGCTCCTTCTGGTGGACATGGGCAGGCTCTCGGTCTGGATAGCCACGGCGCTCATCATAAGAGAATTCCTCGTGACCGCCCTCCGGGTGGTTGCCCTCTCGAAGGGCATCCTGATACCGGCCGAGATGGGGGGCAAGCTGAAGGTCACGGCGCAGTTCATGGGGATAGTGAGCCTTGTCCTGGGGGGCGAGATGATGGGCATTGACTTCTATATGCTTGGGCAGATATTCATCTTCGTTGCCCTCATACTGGCGCTGGTTTCGGGTTTCAGGTACACGGTCTCTTTCTGGAAGGCGATATGAGGCTCCTGGCCGGCATTATCATCGGTTATCTCATGGGCTCCGTGCCCTTCGGCCTCCTTATCGCCCGGTTGAAGGGCGTGGACCTGAGGAGCGTGGGAAGCGGGAATATAGGGGCAACGAACGTCCTGCGCGGAGTCGGGAAATGGCCGGCCATTTTTACTCTTCTGGGAGACATCCTGAAGGGGGCCGCTGCCGTGGCGCTTGGAAAACTCATGGGACTTGATGTGCTGGGGCAGGGCCTTATGGGGCTGGCCGCGGTGATAGGGCACGACTTTTCCGTAGTGCTCGGGTTCAAGGGGGGCAAAGGGGTGGCGACAAGCCTTGGCCTGGCGCTGGCCTATTCGCCGGAGGCCGGGCTTTCCACCATTGCATTCTGGCTGATTACCGCTGTGGCCAAAAGATACTCGTCGCTTGCGGCGGTGGTCTCTTTCGCCCTGTTCCCGGCTGCCGTGTTCATCTTCGAGCGGGACCCGGCAAAGACCGCTGTCGCCTGTGCGGCGGCCGTGCTCATAATGATAAGGCACTCCGGGAACATCAAAAGGCTTTTAGAGGGACGGGAGCGCAAGATAGGTGAAAAAGCTTAGCCGCGCGTTTCTTGCAGCATGCCTGTTCACGGCGATAGCCGCGTGGGCCGCAAGCCCTCCCCCGGACAGGGCCGGGCTTGGAAGCAACCAGGCCGAGACTGTAAGCCTGATGCAGAGGGCCGCCCACAACCCGGGTAATGCCGGAACGCTGCTGGAAGAGGCCCTCAGAAAATCGCCCGATTTTCCGCCGGTCTATTTCAGGCTGGCCGGCTATAATCTTCTCAAAAACCCGCTCTCTTTCTATGACTGGTCCTATTATTTTGTGGAAGGTTTCCGCGCTTACGGGCGGAGCTGGTGGTGGTGGCTGGACCTCTCGGGGCTCTGCTCCTATTGCCTGCTGGTCTCTTTCGTGCTCGCGCTTTTGGTTACCGTGCTCATACGGCTCCCGAAGGAGTTCCCGTTATTGAAGCACGATATAAATGAGGACAGGTCGCTCCTTTTCCTCCCCGGGGTGCTTCTGGCCGCGGCCTTCATGGGGCCGGTATTGTTCCTGGGGACCGCGCTCCTCCTGCTTGGCTTCTATTTCAGCAAAAAAAACAGGCTGCTCGTCTATTTCGTCCTTATCCTGATTGCCGTCCTCCCCTATCTTGAAAACTGGGTGAACACGGTTTATTCGTCGTCGAATCCGGAGTTGAGGGCCATAGTGGCCGTGAACGAGGGTTCGGACAATTCGCTTGCCCTGGATGCGCTCTCGGGCAGGAAGGATTTCGAGAGTCTCTTCTCGCGCGGGCTTGCGCTGGAGAGGGAAGGCAGGCTGGATGAGGCGATAGCCTCGTATGGGGCGGCCATGGAGCTAAGAAAAGACCCGCGCATTTTCGTGAACCTGGGCAATTGCTATGTCCTCGAGGGCAATACAGACAAGGCCAGGGGGCTGTATGAAAATGCCCTGGAAATAAGGCCGGGCGCCCCCGCTTATTACAATCTTTCCACGCTGTACAGGGACTCCCTGGACTATACCAGGGGGGACGAGCTTTACGCCAGGGCCGCAAACATCAACCCGGCCGGGCTCTCGGCCTTCCTGAAGTCGGACGAGCAAAGCGGAGGGAAGCTCCTCATGGACGAGCGGCTTGGCGTGGGCGATTTCATGCGCGTTCTGGAGAAGGGCCATGAACGGAAACTCACATCTTCCGGCATCCCGAGCGGGGTCTCTTCATTGGCCGCCATCCTGCTCCTTGTGTTCTTCTTCATATACAACCGCAGGCGCAGGGCCAGGGCATACAGGTGCTCCCGGTGCTCAAAGATACTCTGCCCCATATGCGAGCGCGAGCCCAAGTGGGGGCAGATGTGCAAGGAGTGCTACTCCAGCTTCGTGAAGCTGGAGGTGGTGGACCCCAAAGAGCGTGTCTCCCGCCTTCTCATGATACACGGCTACCAGCTTAAGCGGGAGGCCCTCATCCGGGCGCTGGGGTTCGCTCCGCCAGGCATTGCCCACATATACGCGGGCGAGGTCATGTTGGGGATGTTCCTCCTCTGGGGCTTCGTCTTCAGCCTGCTCCTTTACCGGCTTAACCCGTATTTCACCACGGGGCTTTCCGGAATGGGCCATGGCTGGCTCGGCGTCCTGGGCGCTTCGGGGGCGGTATTCTTTTATCTGGTGTCTTTTTTCAGCATAAGAAAGGGGGTCGGGCAGAGATGGCTCTAGAAGGCTCTCTCAAGGAATTCGGCCTGGCCGATATACTGCAGCTCATCTATTACCAGCGCAAGACGGGCGTGCTTACCGTGGAGTCCACCTTCGACCGCGTGCGGCTCCTCTTCTATGAAGGCAATATTGTATTCGCCGAAAGCGGCAAGCACGGCGAAACCCGCATCGGACGGATACTGGTCAAAAAAGGCCTGGTCACCGAAAAGGAGCTTGGAGAGGCCCTTGAAGAGCAGAAGAAGACTGGCGCCAGGCTGGGAAGCGTCCTTCTCAAAAACAATTGCATCTCCAGGGACGAACTTAAAGAGACGCTCACCTCCCAGTTCACCGAGCTTGTAAGCTATCTCTTCACCTGGCGGCAGGGTCATTACGAGTTCAGGCCCCAGGGCGTCCCCATAGACAAGGATGTCCCCATATCCCTTGACACCCAGCAGATACTCATGGAGGGTCTCCGCATCCTGGACGAATGGTCCCTGGTGGAAGGGAAAATAACCCTTGAAAGCGTCTTCTGCCGGACTCAGGTGGCGGCTGAGGGGCTTTCGCCAGAGGAGCAGGAAGTTATCAGGCGCATCGACGGCGAGTGCGACGTGAGCGAGATAGCAAGCCTCACCGGGCTGGACAATTTCCAGACATCCAAGGCGCTTTTGAGCCTCTTCGAAAAGGGCGCCATAGAAAAGAAAAAGGCCCCCGAAGAGACCAAATCCAGTTCCAAAGCGGGACGTAAACTCCCCGCCCTGTTTCTGGAAGGGGTGTTCGCCTTCACGTTCGTGGTGGCCCTGGTGGTCGCGCTGTCAGGCAATTACCCGCGCAAATCCAAGGCCTTCCAGGCCTCGGAAGAGCTTGACCGCCTGCGCTCCATGATAGAAGTCTACAAGACCGAGAACGGCCAATATCCGGACAAGCTGGAGAAGATCGCGAACATGACGGACCCGTGGGGCAATTACTATTATTATTCGGCGGCCTCGCAAACCGGATTTACGCTCTTCAGCTTTGGCCCGGACGGGACACCAAACAGCGGGGATGAGGTATATTAGAAGATGAAAAAGGCCGTTGTGCTCCTTAGCGGCGGGGTCGATTCCGCCACCACTGCCGCGATCGCCCGCTCCGAAGGGTACTCAATCTTCGCCCTCAGCTTCAACTACGGCCAGCGGCACGCCCGCGAACTGGAATCGGCAAAGAAAATCGCCCGCTCCCTGAACGCGAAAGAGCACCTGGTAATAAGCTTCAACCTGGGCAGCATCGGCGGCTCCGCCCTCACATCCCCCGAACTGGAAGTCCCCAAGAACGAGGCCCTGCCCCCGCCGGGCGGCATCCCCATAACCTATGTCCCCGCAAGGAACACCATATTCCTCTCATTCGCCCTCTCCTGGGCCGAAAAGCTCGAAGCCCCGGACATATTCATCGGCGCAAACGCCGTGGACTACAGCGGCTACCCGGACTGCCGGCCCGAATACCTGCAGGCATTCGAAAAAATGGCCAACCTAGCCACCAAAATCTCCATTGAAGGGAAGCTCCGGTTCCGCGTTATGGCCCCCCTTCTGTACATGGCCAAGTCCGAGATCATAAAAAAAGGCACGGAGCTTGGCCTTGATTACGCCCTCACCTGGAGCTGCTACGACCCCCTGCCGGACGGCACCCCCTGCATGCGCTGCGATAGCTGCCTCTTCCGCGCTAAAGGCTTCCGCGAAACGGGTCTGAAAGACCCGCTGATAAAAGACTAAAGATCCTACTTTTTCTTGTAAGAAAAAGTAGCAAAAAGAACTTTTACTTTTTCCCTTGTCTACATTTTTTGCCTTGCCAGGAAACCCGGTTCCGTTTCGGGAGCGCAAACCCTGAGGAGCGTTTTTAATTGAGCGAGCCGGGGAATGACCCCGAAGGGGCCTGTCAGTCTGTAAGGAATCAGCCTTATCCGGCGGAGCGGATAAATAGTCTTATCTCCCTGCGACGAATGTTTGCGCCCTGAAACGGAACCGGGAAAAAAGCGGCAGCAAAAAGTTATCTAAGCCGAGAGGATTCGGGCCTTGGGCCTGTCCGCAATAGGAGAAGCGGCGGTTTTACCCCCGCCTTTTTTCAAAAAGAGTCTTTACTTCATCCATTAATTCATTAATGTCCTTGAACTGGCGGTAGACGGAGGCGAAGCGGACGTAGGCGACCTTGTCCAAATCTTTGAGGGCGTTCATGACTTCCTCGCCTATCCAGGTGGAGGGGACTTCGCGCACCCCCAGGGCCAGGAGCTTGCGTTCAAGGTTGTTTACGGCCTCTTCGCGGGCCTCGATGGAGACCGCCCTTTTTTCGCAGGCCTTTTCAAGGCCCCGGAGTATCTTCTGCCTGTCGAAGGGTTCACGCCTGCCGTCTTTTTTGACGACCAGGGGCATCACCTCCTCGATGCGCTCGTATGAGGTGAAGCGGCGCTCGCACTTCAGGCATTCCCTGCGCCTGCGGATGACGTCGCCTTCCTTTGCGGTGCGGCTGTCTATCACCTTGTCTTCAAGATGGCCGCAGAAAGGGCATTTCATGGAATTAAGATACCTCCGTTTAAAGATATTAAATATTAACATCCTGTCTGTTTTTTTTCTTTGGGAGGATTGGTGGAGAGCATTATTTTTATCTGTAATCTCCCCTCGCCCCTCTTTAGAAAAGAGGGGGACAACCCACCCCTGCACCCCTCCAAGGAGGGGACTTGAAATCCCCCTTTCCTAAAGGGGGATTTAGGGGGATTACTGATTAATCCTTAATTTGCCTTTTAAAATATTTATGGATCTAGTCCTGGTAGATGGGGAAGAGGGAAGTAAGGCCTTTTACCTCGTTCTTGATGGACTCGAGTTTGGAGATGTCTGAGGTGTTCTTCAGGGCCTCGTCTATGAAATGGGCGATGCGGTCCATCTCGGCCTCCTTCATTCCGCGGGTGGTTACGCACGGGGTGCCAAGCCGCATGCCGCTTGTGACCGAGGGCGGAAGCGGGTCGAAGGGGATGGCGTTCTTGTTCACGGTGATGCCCGCCTTGTCCAGGGCGCACTCGGCATCCTGGCCGGTGATTTTTTTATTGGCCAGGTTCACTAGCATCAAATGGTTGTCAGTGCCGCCTGAGACCAATTGGAATCCGCGCTTTACAAGCCCTTCGGCCAGGGCACTGGCATTCATGACCACCTGCGCCTGGTAGGTCTTGAAGTCGTCCGTGAGCGCCTCCTTGAGGGCCACGGCCTTTGCCGCGATTACGTGCATGAGGGGGCCGCCCTGCATCCCCGGGAATACCATCTTGTCTATGGCCTTCGCGTATTGTCCCTTGCACATGATGAGCCCGCCGCGCGGCCCGCGAAGGGTTTTATGGGTGGTGGATGTCACAAAATCCGAGTGCGGGAATGGCGAAGGGTGGATGCCCGCCGCGACAAGCCCGGCTATATGTGCGATATCGGAAAGGAGGTAGGCGCCTACCGACTGGGCAATCCTGTAAAAAGCCTCGAAGTCTATGGTCCTTGGATAGGCGCTGGCCCCTACGAGAATGAGCCTCGGCCTGTGCTCTTTGGCAAGCCTTTCAACCTCGTCGTAATCGATATAACCGGTGTCCGGTTTTACCCCGTAGGAGACCGTCTTGTAAAAAATCCCCGAGAAGTTGGCCCGCGCGCCGTGCGAGAGGTGGCCTCCATGCCGCAGGTTCATCCCCATAATGGTCTCGCCGGGCTTAACGAACGCGAAGTACACGGCCATGTTGGCCTGCGTGCCCGAATGGGGCTGCACGTTCACGTGCTCGGCCCCGAACAGTTCTTTGGCCCGCTCTATGGCAAGGCTTTCCGCCACGTCCGCGAACTGGCAGCCGCCGTAATACCTTCTGCCTGGGTAGCCTTCGGCGTATTTGTTGGTGAATATGGAACCCTGGGCCTCCATGATGGCGGGGCTGGCGTAGTTCTCGCTTGCTATGAGGAGGAGCTTTTCGTTCTCGCGGGCGATCTCGTTCTGTATCGCCTGGTAGACCTGCGGGTCCTCTTCCCTAAGACTTTTTGATTTCATTTGAATACTTGTTTTCAATTACCGTTATCTTCCCTAATCGTATCTCATGCCTGCCGCCCTCGAAAGGTGTGGCAAGCCAGGTTTTCACTATCTCCTGCGCCATGACGGCCCCGATCATCCTGCCCCCCATGACCAGTATATTGGCGTTGTTATGGAGTCTGCTCATCCGGGCGCTAACGGGCTCGCTGCAGAGGGCCGCGCGCACGCCGGGGAGCTTGTTGGCCACTATGGACATGCCAATGCCCGTGCCGCAGATGAGGACGCCGCGCTCCACATCTCCGCGGGAGACCATCTCCGCCACCTTGAGGCCGTAATCGGGATAATCGACCGAGGAACTGCCCTCAGGGCCCAGGTCCCTGCAATCCACTCCCTGGGATATCAGGAACTCTTTAATTTCGGCCTTTAATTGGACCCCAGCGTGATCGGAGGCTATAGCTATAATCATAGAGTGTTATCATAAATGAGCGCCGGAGGGTTAGTCAAGAAAAGCAGCGGTTTTTCGTGCTGAGGGCCTTTTCGGATGAGTAAGAATGGCTATTTCTCCTCTTCCGCTACCACGTCCAGCTTTATATGAAGCTCCCTAAGCTGCTTCTGCTCCACATTGGACGGGGCCCCGCTCATCATGTCAAATGCCTTGGCCGTCTTCGGGAAGGCTATCACGTCCCTTATGCTCTCCGCCCCGGCAAGGAGCATTACCAATCTATCAAGCCCCAGTGCAAGCCCCCCGTGCGGGGGCGCGCCGAACTTGAGCGCGTCCAGAAGGAAGCCGAACTTCTTCTGCGCGTCCTCCTGGGTTATGCCAAGTATCCGGAACATCTTCTCCTGCACGTCTTCACGGTGGATACGGATAGAGCCGCCGCCGATCTCATAGCCGTTAAGCACTATGTCGTAGGCCTTCGCGTGCAGGGATGAGAGGAGTTTTTTATCCGTGACGTCCCCGGTGAGTATCCTTTCCGCATCCTCGTCCACCGGAGATGTGAACGGGTGGTGGACGGCCGCGAAGCGGCCCTCCTCCTCATCCCACTCAAGAAGCGGATAATCCGTCACCCACAGAAAGTTCCAGCCCTCTTTTATAAGGCCCAGCCTTTTGCCAAACTCAAGGCGCAGGCGGCCCAAGGTGTTCCAGACGACTGTTTCCGAATCGGCAACAAACAGCATCATATCGCCCTCTTCGGCCTGGAGGATGGACTTCATCTCGTTTAAGGCCTCTTCGGGGAAGAACTTGGCAATGGGAGAATCGAAGAAGCCGTTCTTTATTTTTATCCAGGCGAGACCCTTCGCGCCGAATGCCCTGGCCTCTTCGGTGAGGTTATCCACCTCTTTCCTCGAAAGCCCGGCCATGCCCTTGCCGCAAATGGCCATGACCCTTCCGCCGGAGTTGAGGGCGTCCAGGAAGACCTTGAAACTCCCCTTCCTCGCTGGCCCGGCCATGTCCTGGAGTTCCATATCGAAGCGTGTATCGGGCTTGTCGGAGCCGAACCTGTTCATTGCCTCCATGTATGAGAGCCTGATAAACGGCGGATTAAGCTCTATGCCCAGGCTGTCTTTAAAGACCGCCTTTATCAGCCCTTCCGTTATTCCGATAACGTCATCAATATCGACAAATGACATCTCCAGGTCTACCTGGGTGAATTCGGGCTGGCGGTCCGCGCGGAGGTCTTCGTCGCGGAAGCAGCGGGCCACCTGGAAGTACCTCTCCATGCCGGCCACCATGAGTATCTGCTTGAAGAGCTGAGGGGACTGGGGAAGGGCGTAAAAATGGCCGGGGTTCACGCGGCTTGGCACAAGGTAATCCCTGGCGCCCTCGGGCGTGCTCTTGGTGAGCATGGGGGTCTCTATCTCCATGAAGCCCTTCTCGTCCAGATAGTCGCGCATGGATTTTACGGCACGGTAGCGGAGGAACAGGTTTCGCTGCATCTCCGGCCGCCTCAGGTCCAGATACCTGTACTTCAGACGCAGGGCCTCGGATGTGTCCTCGTCCTCAAGCATGAAGGGGAGCGGGGCGGACTCGTTAAGGATCTCCAGATAATCCGCATACACTTCCACTTTTCCGGTTGGAAGGGAGGGGTTTTCGGTGCCCTCCGGTCTCGGCCTTACTTTTCCCTTCACTTTTATCACGTATTCCGCGCGGAGGCCGTGGGCAAGCTCATGAGCGGCGGTGGAGACCTCCGGGCTGAAGACGACCTGCAGGAGGCCGCTCCGGTCACGCTGGTCCACAAAGATAAGCCCGCCGTGGTCCCTTCTTCTGTAGACCCACCCGGCCACGGTGACCTCATGGCCGATGCGGGTTTCATTCACCTCGCCGCAGTATGAATTCCGGATCATCTCTTTGCCGCCTCCTTCTTTTCCCTGCCTCCAGCGCGCTTTATTGACTCTATCTCCGCCACGGTAAGGGGCCGCATATGTCCCGGCGGAAGATTGCCAAGCTTGATGCCGTCTATCTGAACCCTTTGCAGTTTCATTACGGGGTGCCCCAGGCTCTCCATCATCCGGCGTATCTGCCTCTTTTTGCCTTCAGTTATGATGACCTCCAGCCAGGAGTTGGCCTCGGTCTTGCCGATGGGCTTTATCTTCGCGGGCTGGGTCATGCCGTCCGCCAGCTTTATGCCGCTTCTAAACCTCTCCATCTCCTCCTCTTCGAGGACGCCTTTTACCTTCACATGATAGGTCTTGGGGATCTTCCTGGAGGGGTGTAGGACCATGTTGGTGAACTCGCCGTCATTGGTGAGGAGCAGGAGCCCTTCGGAGTGGTAGTCCAGCCTGCCAACGGGATAGAGGCGGAATCTTATTTTTTTCAAATAGTCTTTAACAGTCGGCCTTTCCTGGGGGTCCTCCAGCGTGCTCACCACATTTTTTGGCTTATGGAAGGCGAGGTAAATCTTCGCCTCGCGCTTTTTAACGGGTTTTCCGTCTACTTTTATGTGATCGATATCCGGGTCCGCCTTCATGCCTAGGACGGCGGTCTTGCCGTTCACGGTGACGCGGCCCTCTTCTATCATCTCCTCGGCCTTGCGGCGTGAGGCCATGCCCAAGTCGGAGAGTATCTTCTGCAAGCGAGCTTCCATGGAAAGGATATTATACCAGAGGGGGCGGGAATGGAGTTTTTTAAAGCTGTTTTAATTATTGCAGAATAGGTAAAAATAAAATTATCCAAAAATCCCTCCTAACCTCCCTTTTTCAAAGGGAGGGATTACCCCTCTTTGGAACGGGGTCCCCGAAAAGTCGCAGACTTTTTGGGGTGCAGGTTGAGGGGTGAGGGGGCATATATGCACGCCTCGGCCAGGGTGAGCCATTGTCGCAGACTTTTTGGGGTGCAGGTTGAGGGGCGAGGGGAGATTTTTAGTCGTGAGTGTAATACGGCAAGGCCGCGTTTTCCTTTACAAAAACGCGGCCTTGCCGCGATCAGGAGGAGAATAAATTTTATCTTCGCATCCAGCGGCCGGGACGCCAGCGCCAGCGGCCTTCCCGTTCATGCCAACGCCCAGGCGCCCAGACCGCGCCGGGATATGGCCTTCTGGCCCAGTGACCGGGTCTCCAGAGCCATCTGCCGTCCCAGGCCCAAAAGCCGCCGATCCACACGGCGCCATAATACGGAGCAGGCCCCACGTACTCGTATCTTCCCGGGGGAGGGGGATAGGCAACTTCTGCCACACAGCCCGCAAGCTGAATGAATACAAGAACTCCGGCGAGGAAAAGACCTAACTTTCTCATATAGCACCTCCGCTCTGCTGGAGAGCTGTCTTCCTGATTAGATTCTACCGCAGCTCTTTGAAAATCCTATGAACAAGTTTTGAAGAGATTATGAAAGAAAAAGGCCCGGCGAGGATAAGGACTACTTTTCTTTCTTGCAAGAAGAAAAGTAGCAAAAGAAAGAACTCTTACTCTTTTCTGCGGTGCAAAGCACGCAGAAAAGGTAAAAATTCTCTTTGCTTCTTTCTCTTATAAGAGAAAGAAGTTCTTGTCTTTAAATATTTTCCGTCATCTCCCAGATGCCGCAGGGGCAGACGGCGGCGCAGAAGCCGCAGCCGATGCACTTTTCGCCGTCGACGGCGTACTCGAACCCGCCATCGGGTTTTTCTTCCCTGGAGATAGCGCCCCAGTAGCAGACGTTCTCGCACATGCCGCAATCGCGGCATGTGGCGCAGGAGAGACAGCGGTTCGCCTCGGAGAGGGCGGTCTTGGTGCCCGCCTCGCCGCGGCAGGCCTCGTAGTATGTGGTTTTTATGCGCTTGTAGGGTATCTGCTGTTTCACTTCCGGCATGTAGTCGTAGTGCATGAGTTCGGAGTTGATCTTGAGGGCCGTTTCGCGCCCATGGCCGATAGCGTTTGTCACCAGGCCGGGCCTTGTGGCGTCGCCTATGGCATAGACCTTGGGGTCTGATGTGCGGCCGATGGGGTCAACCTCGATCCAGCCGTTCTTGTCGCGGTGTATCTCTTCGGTGAGGAAGTCCACGACGGGGGTCTCGCCTACCGCAACAACGACCAGGTCGGCGGGTAGTGAGGAGCCATCTTTGAAGTAGATGGTCTTTGCGCCTTTGTCGTATTTTTCCGTGAATTTGGGCCAGAGGATCTTTGTGCCTTTTGCCGTGGCCACATCCATCTCCTTGCCGAAGGCGGCGGGCTTCTGGATATCCACGGCGGTCACGCTTTGCGCGCCGCAGTTATATGCCTGCGAGGCCACGTCCATGCCCACGTTCCCGGCGCCTATTATGACCACGTTTTTGCCTGTAAGCTCGGAGGCCATGCCGGTGTTTATCCCGCGCAGGAACTCGTAGGCGGTAACGGTGCCCTCGTGGCCCGGGAAGGGGATTTTTCTTGGGCTGTGCGCTCCGCAGGCAACTATCACCACCTCGTGTCCTTTATGTATCTCTTCGAATTTCTGCCTGTTTACTTTGGTTTTGAGGTGTACTTTTACGCCCACCTCTTTGAAGCGCTCCAGCTCGCCACGAAGGATATTTTGGGGGAGCCTTTCGCGCGGGATGCAAAGCTCCAGCTTTCCGCCAAGCTTCTCCTCGGCCTCGTAGAGGTCTACGGAGTGGCCTTTGAGGGCCAGTTGCCACGCTGCGGAAAGGCCGCCGGGGCCGCCGCCTATCACGGCGATCGTGTGCCCGGTGGATGGGGCCGGCTTCGGAGCCTTAAGCTCCAGCGAGAGCCTGCCCATCTCTTTTATGTCTATGGGCTTGTCCACATAGAGCCCCCTGGTGCAGGACTGCATGCAGAGGTTCGGGCATATCTCGCCGCAGACGGTGGCCGGAAGCGGGCTGTATTCAAGCACCAGGTTCAGGGCCTCCGTGAGCTTGCCCGCCCTGATGAGTGCCGTCCTCTTGTGCGTGGGTATGTGCGTGGGGCAGTTGTAGGCGCATGGGGGCGCGTATTTTTCGTTGTTCCAGACGGGCTTGTTGCGCCTGTTTTCGCCTGTTGTTATGTATGGAAGAAGCGTGCGGTCGTGCGAGAGATACTCGGCGAATATGCCGCCAGCGCCCACTTCCTTCTCCCAGCCCGTGAGCCTGAAATCGGCCATTGAGCGGGGCATCTTCCTTCTTGCCGCGCGCTCGGCCGGGGTGTAGGCGATGAGTTTTTTCCAGTCGTTTATATCCTTTGTGAGTTCTTTATAATACTTTTCGCGGTCGATTGCCTTTAAGAACGGCTTCATGTTGGCGGTAAGCCACTGCCAGTCCTCGGGGGTGAGGTCCACCAGTTTCACGTCGCCCTCGCTATAGCCCTGGATGGGGCCCCGGAAGTATATTGCGCCTCCCACCATGCCCACACACGGCCTGTAGCCAAGGATGTTATGCGGGTTCCTGGGGTTTACGCCGCAGACCACGGAGTAGCCCCCGGCCTTGAACTCCGCGAAGGAATCGCCTACGTCCCTGAAATACCAGCTCTGGGGCGGGTCGAAACGCGGGTTCCTCTTGGTGAGCGTGTCCGAGCGCGCACCGGCGCTCCCCTGCACGTAAAGCGTGCCCTGGGCCGCCGCGTTGAACGCGCCGTTGGTCACATCGCCAAGCACGGTTATCTTCGCCCCGCAGTTTATCCAGCCGATGTCGTCCGAGGCGCTGCCTTTTACGATGATCTCCGTGCCATTCATGCCCATGCTCCCGCACCGCTGGCCGACAGGACCTTCAACTGTGACGCGCACGGGTCCGGGATTATCAGGTGAACCCTGGGGCCAGATGCGCCCGCCGATGCCGTGCTGGCCGTCGGCCAGGACGGTGAGTTCGCGCGCGCCGTCTTTTACGGCTTTCTGAATACGCTCTTCAAGGACGCGCGAGGAGACGCGCTCGCCGCCTATATTGCCGCTTATGAGCACCTTCTTACCGTCTGTTTTCACGGCCGGCTCCACTGGAACGGTTTTGATACTGCCGTTCTTCCGGGCGCTCGCGGCCTTCACCTTTTTTATGTTGCTCTCTATTTTCTTTTTAGCAGGCATAAGATATACCCAGCCTCTCCGCCATGGCCTTGTCGTCTATCGAAAGCCCGTCGGACATGCCTATGGGAAGCTCGGTGGAGCGGCCCATCGGGGCGAAAATTTTCCTAAGCTCCGTATCGGCGGCCTTGAATACCTCAACCAGCCTCTCCGCGACCTTCTCCGGATCCAGCCTCCTGTAGAGCTTCGGGTCCTGCGTGGTGATGCCCCTGGGGCAGCGGCCCGTGTTGCAAAGATTGCAACGATTGTTCTCATCTCCCAAACAATCTGCCGTGGACTGCATCAGGTACTTGCCCACCGAGACCACCGAGGCCCCAAGCATTATGAGGGCCGCGGCGTTTGCCGCCAGGTTGCCGCGCTTTCCGACGCCGCCCGCCGCAATAAGCGGAAGCTCGTTCTGTCTGCCCTGCTTCACCAGGTCCAGGTAGCACTCCCTCAGGTTGGAGGCTATCGGGTGGCCCATCTTGTCCATCGAGACATTATATGCCGCGCCCGTCCCGCCGTCCTCGCCGTCTATGGAGAGCGCGGAGGCATAAGGGTTCCTTGCCAGGTTGTTCAAGACCGCGCGGGCCGTCTTCGTGCCCGAAATCTTCGGGTAGACCGGCACGCGGAAACCCCAGGCCATGGACATGGACTGTATCATCTTGGCCACGGCCTCTTCTATCGAATACTTTGTCTGGTGCGTGGGCGGGGACGCGAGGTCCACCCCCATCGGCACGCCGCGGATTTGCGATATGAGCTTCAAGACCTTATAGGACATGAGGAGCCCGCCGTCACCGGGCTTCGCCCCCTGGCCGTACTTTATCTCTATCGCGGCCGGGTCCGTCTGCATCCGGGGCAGTGAGCGCACGATCTCGTCCCAGCCGAAATAGCCTGAGGCTATCTGCAGGATGTAGTACTTCAGATATTTCGATTTCAGCAGGCGCGGAGGCATGCCTCCCTCGCCCGACGCCATGACGACCGGCATCTTCAATTCTTCATTCAGATAGGCTACGCCCATCGCAAGCCCTTCCCACATGGTCGGGGAGAGGGCGCCAATAGACATGCTGCCTATCATTATCGGGTAGACCTCCCGCACGGGTGGAACGAACGTATCCTTTTTGGCAACAATCAGCCTGCCGTTTTCCGCCTTGATGGGGAGTCCTTCCGGCGGGAGTATCCGCCCCAAAAAGCTCCTTATATGGAACTCGTGCCGCCCGGCGTCCAGGGCCGGGTCGGTGAGCATCGATATCCTTGTGAATTTGATCCTGTCCAGCGTGGATACGCCGGGGTCGTTGCGCCTTCCGCCGCGCTTGTAGGCGTCGCCCCCCCTGTTCTTGAAGTGGAGGAGCTTGTGGCTGGGGTTGAACTCCGGCTCGATGGCCTCATTGGGGCATACCAGCGAGCACATGGCGCACCCCACGCAATAGCGGTCCATATCGCGCACCTGGCGCACTATCTCTTTCGTGCGCCTTGCAACCCTGGGGGTGGGGACCGGCCCTTCCGAGGTCACAACCCTTTCGGTCACCACATCGGGCACAATGGCCTTGACCGGGCAGACCGCAGTGCACTGGCCGCAGCGCGTGCACCGGTCGTCCCTCCAGCGCACTATATATGGGAACTCCTTCAGAGTGAGTTCGTGGTTGTGGTCTATATCCCTTCCAGTTGGTCCCATACCCTTGCCTCTTCCGCCCCCGGCGGGATCACGACCATGTCGTACTTCATCGGGAAGATGTCCTTGGCCTTGTCCCTTTCGGGAATGGCCTTGTCCACGCCGCATTCTTCCGACATGAGGGCGTACTTGCCCTTTGCGCCGCCAACCGCCCCGGGGCGAAGCTTCTTTGAGTCCTGCACCATGAAGGTGGTGCCATCGGGGGTGAACCCGATTACGCAATTGGGGCCGTCGATGATCAGCATCCTCAGGGACTGCCTCATCAGAAAGAGCGCGTCCCTGTCCGGCCGCTTCTCCATGTCCGCTTTTTTGAGGGGAGTTATCACGTCCTTGTAATAAGTGAGCGGATAGCCCAGGTGCTTGTGCACGTAATGGAGTATGTGCGTGAAGACCTCGCTGTCCGATTGATAGCCTATGTAGCCCGGAAACCCCCGGCTTGT
The DNA here is from genome assembly GCA_014874185.1 of Nitrospirota bacterium. Classification (GTDB taxonomy): domain Bacteria; phylum Nitrospirota; class Thermodesulfovibrionia; order Thermodesulfovibrionales; family JdFR-88; genus JACWAF01. Next base: position 34,148 of record JACWAF010000009.1, read on the forward strand.
GAGGTATTCCCTTATCGGCACGAATGCCGTGTTCTCGCCGTTGGTCATGGAGCCGTAGCCCTGTATGAAGAACGGGTGGCAGGCGTAGAGGTTTATGCCGTAATTGGTGTTCTGCCTGCCCTGGGCCAGGATGATCCTGGCCCTCAGTTCCTCGCCCTTGTCCAGGCCGAAATATTCGGCCAGAGTGAGCGGGTCGCCCACTTCTTTAAGGGTGATAACGTCGGGGTAGAACGAGAAGACAACTATCGATTCGTCTATATCCCCGTTCTGCGGCGGATTTACCATATTCCGCAGGGCAAGCCTGGTATTGAGGAGCAGCATCTCCTTCTCTTCCCAGGGCTTGTTCCTGTACTTTGAGGGGTAGTCGTAGAAATTGGCGAAGTAGACGTCCCTGTGGGTTATCCCCGGGACGGGCTTTATCTTCGGGCGCCAGGAGTGGACTTCCTTGAACCCCTGCGCGGCCATATGGTCCTTTACTTTCTTATATCCGTCCCTGGTGCAGATGCCGGAGAGGACGGGGTATTTCTTAAGGGGTTTTGCCCAGCCCCCCAGGTCTTTCAGCATCAGACCCATGCCGGAGCCGTCGTGCCCCTCTTTCATGGTTTCCAGGGCGTGGATGTTCTCGAGAGGTGAAAAATATTCCGCCGAGGTTATGGCCGCCAGCCTGCACATTTATACCTGTTTGAAACCTCTCCGTATTGATTGGCATACGATTGCTGATAGCAAGTCTTTGCCGTTTTTTACTATAAAATTTACATATCTTTTTTGTCAAACCAGTTAATGGGGGGCGAAGGGGGCGGAAAAAGGCGGATAAACAAGGAGTTTTTGATTAATTCAAGCGGGGCGGTGAAGGAAATACAGTACCTGGGAAAGCCCTGACTTTCCGTGCCGGATTGCCGCTTTCGCGGGAATGAAAATGAAAAAACCCTATTGGGAGCACGGGGGCGGGGAGGGCCCTTTCACTGCCTGTTTGGCGCCTTTATTTTCAAGGCCTGTATCTGCTATTATTCATAAATTCTTCAAATCTCTGGTCTATATTGGTACTCTTGTAATAGTGCGCAATGAGAACTCTTATCCTGATATCGGCGGCATTTCTCATGCTTACAGGCCTGCTCCTTCCTGCGCCAGCCGGGGCGAAAATCTACATAGACATAAGCTCTCCGGAGCGGAAATTGCCCATTGCCATAAGCCCGCTGAACGGGCCTATGGGGGCGGAGATAGCGAAAGTGGTCTCCTCTGACCTCGATTATACCGGGCTTTTCGTCCTGCTTGGCGAAAAGGGGTTTTCCGAGCGCCCATACGAGCCCTTCAACCGCGACAACTGGCTTGCCACTTCCGTCATCTGCGTCATGAAGGGCAATGTCAGTCTGAACGGAGAGGGCCGGCTCGATGCCCGGGTGAGCCTTTACGATGTGCAGAGCGGAAAAGAGCTCTACCGGAAGCGCTACCAGGCCCCTGAGGCCCTGATACGGCCGATAGGACATGCCATAGCGGATGACGTTTATAGAGAGTTGACCGGCACGAAGAGCGCATTCCGCGCGCGGCTTGCCTTCGTAACGCAGAAACACGGGATAAGGGACATAAACCTGGCTGACTGGGACGGGCAGAGGGCCAGGCCCATCGGGCTCATGGACAGGCTGGTGATGACCCCGCGCTGGAGCAGGGACGGCAACTCGCTGCTCTATTCATCAGAGAGGCGGGGGCGCTGGTCGGTGTACCTCCTGGACCTTAAAACCCTCAGGGAGAAGCTGATATACACGGGGCGGGGGACGAACCTGGCCGGAGACATAGACGCCCAGGGCGACATAGTATTCTCCTCCTCGGCCGGCGGGAACCAGGACATTTACCTCTACAGGGCGTCAGACGGGAAAGTGGAAAGGCTCACCAGGACCTCGGGCATCGACGTCTCCCCCTCGTTTTCGCCCGACGGGAAAAAAATCGTTTTCATTTCAGACCGGAGCGGCAGTCCTCAGATTTACTTGATGGACCTGAATGGCTATAATACCGTCAGACTGTCTTTCAAAGGGAGCTATAACACTTGTCCCTCATGGTCTCCGCAGGGCGACAGGCTTGTGTTTGCGGGCAGGTATCAGGGCCGGAACCAGATCTTCACGATGAAGCCGGACGGTTCGGACACTGTCATGCTCACGGACACGGGCAGCAACGAAGACCCGGCCTTTTCCCCGGACGGAAGATTCATTGTATTCACTTCCTACAGGGACGGCTACAGCGCGGTATATGTCATGAGGGCCAACGGTGAAGGGCAGAAGAGGATCAGTCCGCCTGGCGTAAGGGCTTTCGGGGGCAGATGGTCTCCGAACTGATTAACAATTTTATATGGAGGTAATAATGAGGAAGTACTTTCTGATCTTCGCGGTCGCCATTGCGCTTGTCTCAGTGGGATGCGCGAAGAAAAAAGTGGTAACCGAGCCCGCCGTAAAGCAGCCTGAACAGGCGAAGACGCAGACGCAGCCCGCGCCCGCGCCAAAGGCCCCCGCCTCTGAAGAGGGCGTGAAGACGCAGCCCGAGAACACCAGCCAGGTGGCAAAGGCCACCCCCCCCTCCACCGAGGAGACGGAGATTAAAAACGCCAGGTTCCAGGATGTGCACTTCGACTTTGACAGGTACGATGTGAAGGAAAACGACAAGCCCGGGCTTAAGAACGTTGCCGACTGGCTCGGCAAACATCCTGATGCCAAACTCATGATAGAAGGCAACTGTGACGAAAGGGGCACGGCCGAATACAACCTGGCCCTGGGCGAGAAAAGGGCGAACTCCGTGAAGGAATATCTTGTCGCGCTGGGCATTCCGGCGGACAGGCTTGAGACCATAAGCTACGGAAAAGAGAAGCCCATCTGCACCGAGCACAACGAGTCCTGCTGGTACAAAAACAGGCGGGCACACATGATTGCCGTGAAGAAGGGCTAGATGAAAGCCAGGCTGTTTTTGGCTGCGGTCCCCATCCTGCTCCTGGCGGCCTGCGCGTCGCAGGGCGATGCTGTGAAGACCGACCTCAACGACGTGAAGAGCTACGCGTTCGAGATGCGCGGGGAGCTGAACGGCGTCAAGACGGATGTCGCCAGGCTCAAACGGGACGACTCCGTCCGGGACGATGCCCTTAACGCCCTGAAGACATCGCAGGCCGACCTCCTGGGGCGGGTCCAGTCGCTGGACAGCGACGTGAAGGACCTGCGCGGCTCGGTCGAGGAAGAAAAGCACTTCAGCGAGAAGGCCATAAACGACCAGTCCGGCGCCAGTCTCGGCCTTAAACAGCAGATGGGTTCGATGGAGCAGACCCTGAAGGCCCAGGAAGAGGCGCTCATAAACCAGGCCAACAGGATCGGTCAGCTTGAGCAGGAAATAAAGACGCTGACGGCCGCGCCGAAGCCGGCGGCATCCCAGTCGGCGCAGGAGCAGTACGACCAGGCATATTCGCTCTTCGAGGGCGGGAAATATCCCGACGCCAGGGCGGCGTTCCAGGGATTCCTTAAAAACAACCCCGATAACGACCTGGCCGGCAACGCCCAGTTCTGGCTTGCCGAAACCTACTTCAAACAGAAGGACTACGAGACGGCCGTCCTGGCATATGACGAGGTCATAAAGAAATACCCGCAGAACAGGAAGGTGCCCTCCGCCCTTTTGAAGCAGGGCCTCTCCTTCGTGGAGATGAAAGACCCCAAGGTGGCCTCGGCCCTGTTCAAGGAGCTTATAGACAAGTACCCCGGCAGCGACGAGGCGCAGACCGCCAGGGAGAAACTTGCCGGTCTGGGGCCGCACGCAAAAAGTGCGAAGAAAGCTAAGTCACATAGACGCTAGCGGCCATGCCCGCATGGTGGATGTCGGGCGGAAACCCAAAACACAGAGACGGGCGCTTGCAAGGGCGTCCGTCCGCCTCAAGAAGGAAACCATAAGCCTCATAATGGAAGGGCGCGTCCCCAAGGGCGACGTCCTGGCCGCGGCCCGCATCGCGGGCATCATGGCCGCAAAAAAAACCCCCGAGCTTGTCCCCCTGTGCCACCCTGTAATGATAACCTCCGTCCAGGTCGATATGGAAATAAACGCGGGCGAAGGCCGCCTGGACATCACCGCGCAGGTAAAGTGCACCGGCCCTACCGGCGTGGAGATGGAGGCCCTCACCGCCGTCTCGGTAGCCGCCCTCACCGTCTACGACATGTGCAAGGCCGTGGACAGGGAAGCGGTCATCTCCGATGTCATGCTCCTCGAAAAGGAAGGCGGCAAGAGCGGGAAGTTTAAAAGGAGATAATAATGGGGTTTAGTAATGACCTCACAATTGTCATTCCCGTAAACAAAGAAAGATTCCGGACAGCCGGAATGACAGAACAAGGACTGGATATCGCTTTGCTAACGACCGTCCTGGTAAGAGTTGTTTTTTCTCCGTGGCGTGGGGAAATCCTGAATGCGGGCCCCTTTCGCCCTTGATTAAACTTTTCCCAATCTGCTAAATTAATTGCGCCCATGAAGAAGAGGTTTTTCGCAGAGATCGCGCTGATACTGGTGCTCGCCGTTTCAAACCTGGGCCTTGCCATATACGTCCAAAGATACGTTCAGAAGGAAAACATCGCCCAGTTGCAGCTGTTCTTTTTCTACAGCCCCGAGTGCCCCAACTGCAAGGCCTCAAAACCGATAATGGTGGAATTGATGAAAGAGCTTGTGAAAAAGCATGTCACTGTCCGCCCGTTGAATGTGCTGGAAGAGGTCACCTGGGATTTGCCGTCCAGGCTGGTGGCCCAGAAGGTCCAAAGGGCGTTGGGCGTGGATTTCATTCCCCTGCCCACGGCGGTCGTCTGGAAGCCGGGCCGGTTTTTATATACCTTCGTTGGAAGAGACAGCATCCCCAAGCTTGCCGATTTCTTTGTGAAGAACGCGGGGATTGGAAATATCACCGCCAAGCTGGATATTCAGAATATGCCCAAAGAGGAATGCCTCGCCTGCCATAAAGAAAGAAAACTGCCCCCGCCGTCCACCTACAACTGCACGTATTGCTGCCATAAGACCAAATAAGAACTCCAAAGCGATCCCTATTTCAGAATTTGGCTCTTCCGGGCATCGTGTGATTACCCCCCCTTTTGGAAAAGAGGGGGAACTCTAAAAAAGTCCAAAAGCTCAAAAAAACCGTATAATCCTGTTTATCCCCCTTTGGAAAAGGGGGATGGAGGGGGATTTTTAAGGGCAAATGCTTCCTTATGATAAACAATTGAAAGTGCTATCGCAGCACCTCAGAATAAACATGACGGATGCGGAAAAACTAATATGGTCAAGACTGAGACGAAAGCAATTGAAGGGGCACCAGTTTTATCGGCAAAAGATTATCGGCCGGAGTTATGGAAAGGATATGGAGTTGCTTATGATTTATAAAATCTCCCCTCACCCCTCTTTTCCAAAGAAGGGAATTATACAAAAATCTTAAAGAGCCAGAGCGAAAATCCGGGTATAATCCTGTTTAGCGCCCTCTCTTTCAGGGGAAGCGGGTGACCTCACCAGCTCTTCTGGTTATTGTTGTTTATCCATTCCGTGAGTCCTTCGGTTACCCTGCCGGGCTTCCCGGTGGCTGTTATGGTGAAGCCGTTTGTGATCGCCGGGTTTTGCGTGGTATCCACGGTATAGTCTATCTCGTAATTGAAGTTCAGGCCCTGAGGGTCGCCGGGCTGGAACTGAGGAAGCCCGCCAAGGGCGGGGGTCTGGGAAGGGTAGCCGTCGCGGATGGAGGCGTCCGTGGCGTTATAGAAAAAGGAGCCGTTCGCGGTGGCCTCCTGTGGGGCATACTCCCCGTTTTCGGCATAATACTGCTCTTCCAGAAGCCTCAGGTTCTGCAAATTGGCGTAGGCCTCGCTCTCGGCCGCCTTCCTCCTCTGGCCGATATAGAGAGGATACGAGATACCGGCCAGTATGGCCAGAATCGATATGGTGATAAGAAGCTCTATTAACGTGAAGCCTTCTTCCTTTCTCCTCATCCCTTTTATCTCCTTCAAAAAAAAAGGGCAGGGTCTCCCCTGCCCTTTTTTCAGGTGTTTTATTCGCCCGTTGCAACGTAGGATGTAATTTCGCCTATTTTGCCAGCGCCATTGTCCTCGAGGGCGTCCACGGTTATCGTGTTCCCAGTGGCGTTTACTATCATATAGCACTGGCCGACACCGGTGGTATCACCAGTAGCTGGAGCTACCCCTGTCGTAGAAACAGCAAAGAGGCAGTTTGCGCTGTTATACGGGCTGGCCTTCTTAAGACCACCATCAGGGTTTACACTAGCAGTCCCAGGAATTGCTGTTGCACCGCAGCCCTCGTCAGCAACGATATTTGCCAGGTCTCCAATACTTGAGTAGTCATTACCACTAATTTGAGAACCCGTCATATTAAATTTAGCCGTGCAGATGTCGTTAGTACCGTCAGTTGTCGTCTTGTTGGTATTCTCAATGCATAATTGGGCAGTCGCGTCTTTCTGTATAAGAATTGGGTCCAGATTGGTCAGGTCGTTCATCATGGTCATTAATTCTCTCTGGGCGCCGCCGCAGGACTCGTTGAGGGCGCGCCACTTGGCCTTCTTCTGCTGGCCCAGGTAGGCCGGGATGGCTATGGCGGCCAGGATGCCCAGGATCGCGATAACAATCAGAAGCTCGATGAGGGTGAAGCCTTTTCTTTCCCTCAGGTTAACCATTGCCTTGTACATCATTGCCTCCTTCTTGAGTATTGATATGAATTTATACCCCAACTAACCGCTTGAACCCTAAACCTGTCTGCTCCCACCTCCTTCTAACAAGCTCTGCGGGAATATATTGCAGAAACCGTGCCAGCCAAAAGTGCCGGTTTTTAAATAAAACGGGCCGGGCACGGGGCTTGAGCGTGACAAAATTTGTCAATAGAGTGTATTTTTTTCGTCAGGCAGGGGGGGAATTTCCCTGCCCGCAACCCTTCTGCCGGTTCCGCTCTCTTTTCTTCACATACTCCCTCACCCTCACCCTCCCCCCTCCAGGGGGAGGGGATATTAAGGGACCATTCGGCTGGTTCAGGTTACAAACCACAGCTGTCCAAGATAATTCAAAAAGACCCATTTATTAACAGTCTCATAACAGGATGCACTTAATTATTAGAAAATCCCTCCTGACCTACCCTTTGTCAAAAGGCCTTTGCCAAAGGGAGGGATTGCCCCTCTTTGGAAAAGAGGGGGAAGGGGAGATTTTCCGGCCAAAATATCTGTTCAATTATGAGACCCTTAGTAAGAGAAATGACTTGCTGAAATTGCAGTTTTTTAGACAGATTCAATCTACCCCTCCAAAACCAGGCCCCAAGTACTGTCCAAAACAGCTGAGGTCTCGTCATTCCCGCTTACTACCTGCGGGAATGACAAACTATCTTGAACCCGCCTGTTGCGTCAGTAATCGCCGAGCAGGGAGGGGCATGGGGAGGGTGAGCTTGACGGTTCCGTGGTTCAGGAATTAATATAGTATTTCAGGTTCCACAGGGCCCATAGCTCAGCTGGTAGAGCTACCGGCTCATAACCGGTTGGTCCCAGGTTCGAGTCCTGGTGGGCCCACCATCATTCTCATGGAGGTTTAGGCGTATTGAATGCCCAGTTGGAACTGCTCGTTTCCCTTCAGGACCTTGACACATCCATTCTCGAAAAAGCCTCGCTGGTGGAAGAAATGCCCAGGCGGCTTTC